>FR895316.1:104825-131335 GCA_000434995.1 Firmicutes bacterium CAG:341
CGGTTCTGTTCGCCAGCCGGCATCATTTTGCGGTATAGTCGGCCTTAAGCCTACTTACGGTGCTGTTTCGCGTTACGGTCTTATTGCATACGGTTCATCGCTTGACCAAATCGGTGTACTTGCAAACAGTGTAAAAGACACAGCGACTGTATTTGATGCTATCAGCGGTGTTGATGAACATGACCAAACAAGTGTTGACTATGACTTTGGCAACATAAGCGATTCATTGGGCCAAGCTGATGTTAAAGGCCTTAAAATCGGTGTTGCAAAAGAGTATTTTGAGGGTATTAACGAAGAAATTAAAGACGCTATATTCTCTGCAATTAAGGAATATGAGAAAAACGGGGCTGAAATTATAGATATTAAGCTTCCTGTATTACAGCAGGCACTTCCTGTTTACTATATTATTGCCTGCGCAGAAGCTTCATCAAACCTCGGCAGATATGACGGTATCAGATACGGCTATCGCGCAGAAAATTTCAATGATGTTGAAGAAATGATACTTAAAACAAGAACCGAAGGTTTCGGTGACGAAGTTAAAAGAAGAATTATGCTTGGCACTTATGTGCTTAGTTCAGGTTACTATGACGCATATTATAAAAAAGCCTGCCTTCTTCGCCAAAATCTCATTTCCGATTTTGATGATATATTCAACACCTGTGATGTGCTTATTGCACCGACTGCTCCTAACACAGCATTTGAACTCGGTTTCAAGGGGGCATCACCTGTTGATATGTATTTATCGGATATTGCCACCGTTCCAATCAACATTACCGGTGTACCTGCTATCAGCGTACCTGTCAAAAATGATAAAAACGGTTTACCTATCGGTATGCAAATCATAGGCAAGAAATTCAGCGAAAAGAAAATTCTTGATGTTGCATACTTTTATGAAAAGCTCAATAAGAGCGAGGTTGAAGATTTTAACGGAGGTGTTACAGTATGAGTTACAAATTAGTTTGCGGTATTGAAACACATATTGAACTTGCAACAAAAACTAAAATCTTCTGTTCCTGCACAACACAATTCGGCGGCGAACCTAATACTCACTGTTGCCCTGTTTGCACAGGTCAGCCGGGCGCACTGCCTGTATTAAACCGTGAAGTTATTGCATTTGCAGTAAGAGCAGGACTTGCAGTTCACTGTAAAATCAACAATAATTCTCATATGGACAGAAAAAACTATGTTTACCCTGACCTTCCTAAAGCTTATCAAATTTCACAGTTTGACGAGCCTGTTTGCGTAGACGGTTATGTTGAACTTGATTCCGGCAAAAAAATCAGAATTGAGCGTATTCATATTGAAGAAGATGCCGGAAAGCTTATTCACGAAGACGGATATACTTATGTTGACTATAACCGTGGCGGTGTTCCGCTTATAGAAATAGTATCAATGGCTGATATTGAAACACCGGAGGAAGCAAAGGAATATGCTGAAAAGTTGCAGCTTATTATGCGAAATGTAGGCGTATCGGACTGTAAAATGCAAGAGGGTTCAATGAGATGCGATGTAAATGTATCTATTCACGAACCGGGAGAGCCTTGGGGTACAAGAACGGAAATCAAAAATATCAACTCACTTTCAAACATTGTCAGAGCAATGGAACTTGAAATGGAAAGGCAAGAGGATATTATTGAATCCGGCGAAAAAGTTATTCAGTCAACAATGCGCTATGATGCAAACAGCGATACTGTATATGTTTTGCGTTCAAAGGAAAATGCAGATGATTACCGCTATTTCCCGGAACCTGATATTCTTCGTTTCTACATTTCACCTGAAAGTGTGGAAGAAATAAGAAAATCTTTGCCGGAACTTCCGGATGCTAAACTCAAAAGATATGTTGAGGATATGAAGCTTCCTGAAAATAACGCAAGGCTTATTTATAAATACAGAAATGTTACAGAATTTTTTGACAGTGCTGTAAAAGAGGGCGCAAGTGCATCAAATGTGCTTAACCTGATTATCGGCACAATTTATGCCACACTCCAAACAGAAGAAGACAAAGAAAACTTTGAAATAAAAACTACCGCAAAGCAAATGGCAGAACTTGTAAAACTCATTGATGATAAAAAAATCAGAGCAAACAAGGCAAAAGAAGTGCTTGCAGAAATGCTTGAAAGCGGCAAGGATGTAAGCGAATACATTAAGGCTGATGATCTTAAGGGCATGAGCGACGATGATCTCAAAGTTCTTTGCCAAGGTGCAATTGACGCTAATCCAAAAGCTGTGGAAGATATTAAAAACGGCAAGGATAAAGCCATCAATGTAATGTTTGGCTATGTTATGAAAAATTCAAAGGGCAAAGCCGATGTAGGCAAAGCATCACAAATCATTAAAGAAATCATTGCAAATATGTAATGAAAAGCAAAACACTCCGTACCGATTAAGGTACGGAGTGTTTTGCTTCGTTAATAAGTTTATCAAGCTCGTTTAAAAGGAATTCTTTTGATATTACCTCTGCCGCATCAATGCCGAATTTTCTTGCCGCAATTATATTTTCTTTTCTGTCATCAAAGAAAATCGACTTTGATTTATCAAGCGAATACTTACTGCAAAGCGCTTCATAAATTCTCAAATCGGGCTTTGTAATATTTATCATATAAGATACCATTAAGCCGTCAATATCTTTCATAAAATCGGCATACTGCGTATGCTTTTTAAACAAGCTTTCAGGGTAGTTTGAAAGCAGATAAATATTATAGCCACATTTTTTCAAAGTGTGTACCCTTTCCCACACATCTGCTCGGGCTATATGCATATATTCACCGTGTTCCATAAAAAATGATATTGCTTTTGCATCATTCGGGTGCTTTTTGCAATAAGCATTTTTTATTTCTTCATCCGTCATAGTAGCCAAGTCAAAAATATGCCACAAATCATCACTGTCATTAAACAGTTCATCGCATACTCTTTTGGCGTCATTTTCGTTCAAGCCATAATCTTGAAGCATTCTTTCAGGGCGATATTCCAAAAGCACATTGCCCACATCAAAAATTACATTTTCATATTTTTTCATTTAATTTATTTCGCTAACATATTTATTTATTTTATCTGCAATAGGCTTTGCAGCTTCGCGCTCAACCGGTAAAAACGGACTTCTCGGCTCACCGCATTCTATTCCAAAGCGAAGAGAAATAACCTGCTTTGCAGCACCGTAAAGAGATTTGCAAGACAGCAAATCAAAAATACATTCGTTAATTTTAAACTGAAGTGCCTTTGCTTTTTCGATTTCATTATTATTAACAAGCCTGTCAAGCTCAACAAAAAGTTCCGGCATACAGCCATATGTTCCGCCGATACCTGCATTTGCACCCATAAGCCTGCCGCCTACAAACTGCTCATCGGAACCGTTAAAAATAATAAAATCATCATTTTTGACTGCACTTCTGTATCTTTCCATAAGAAAAACGGGTTCAGCAGAATTTTTAACACCGATTACTTTCGGATTTTTTGCCATTTCGGCAAGAAGCTCGGGTGAAAGATTAAAACCGGTAAGCTGCGGAATATTATAAATAATAAAAGGAAGTGAAGTTGACTCAATAATCGAATTCCAATGAAGCTTTACACTTTCCTCGCTTAAATGGTAATAAACGCAAGGAACAGCGGAAATTGCATCAACACCGAGGCTTTCGCAATCTTTGGCAAGTTCAATGCTCTCTTTAGTTGATGCACAGCCGATATGAACTATTACCGTAAAATCATCACCTGCTGCTTCTTTTACAGCTTTTGCGACCTGCTTTCTTTCCTCGGTTGAAAGAAGAAAGCCCTCACCCGTTGAACCGCAAGCGTAAACACCTTTTACACCAAGTGATTTATATACTCTTACAAGTGCTTTGATTTTTTCAACATCTATATTGTCATTTTCATCATAAATTGCGTTTAAAGCACAAAACACACCTTTAAATTTATCTAAATTCATTTTAATAACCTCAATACTTATATTTTTATAAAAGAACTTCCGCAAAATGCTTTGTAATATCTCTCGGACGGGTGATTGCAGTGCCTACTACCGCCGAATGAACACCAATATCAATTGCTTTTTTTAACTGCTCCGGCACCCATATGCCACCCTCGGCAATAACAGGAGTGTGAAGTTCGGATACATACCTTTGCATTAAATTAAAATCAGGAAGCGGTGTGCCCTTTGTGTAAGGTGTATATCCTGCCATAGTTGTACCGATAAGGTTAAAACCGAGTTCTTCAGCCTTTTTACCCTCGTCAAAACAGCTTGTGTCCGCCATAAAAAGCTGATTAGGATATTTTTCTCTCACTTTTGTAAAGAAAGCTTCAAGTGTTTCACCGTTAGGTCTTAATCTGTTCGTAGCGTCAATGGCAATGATTTCGCACCCTGTTTCCACAAGTGCATCCACCTCTTTCATTGTAGGAGTGATATAAACATCACTGTCATCATATTCCTGCTTAATTATACCTATAAGCGGCAAATCAACTTTTTCCTTAATTGCTTTAATATCAACAACCGTATTTGCCCTGATACCTACTGCACCGCCAAGCTTTGCTGCCAAGGCCATTTTGGACATAATATAGCTGTCATAAAGCGGTTCGCTTGCAAGTGCCTGGCAAGATACTATAAGCCCACCTTTAATTTTATCAAGTATTTCTTTATTGGTCATATTCCCACTCTTTCCCTTATTTTATTTGATTATATCACCGTAAAACTACAAAATCAAGAAAAGGAGCGACAAAAGCCGCTCCTAAAAATTATTTGTTCCAATTTAATGCTTTGATTGAAAAGCCGAGTGTTGAATCAAGCTTATTCTTTTGTATTACAGCTTCAACATGCTTTACATCACCTGCACCCGATACCTTGCCTGTTACTTTATAAAAGTTGTTGTCGCCAAGGTCTTCAATCTTGGTGATTTTAACTGTTTGCTTCTTTTTTGGATATTCTTTTACGGTAAATGTATCATTCTTTTTGTTATACTTAATAGGCACATTTGAAAACTTTTCTACTTGAGTTTTGAAATTAACAACTGTTTGCCCATAAAATTTGAAAAGGTTTAATACAACAGGGCTTGATGGGTATGTATCTGCAGTACCACCGTCGTGCTGTGCCATCCATACTGCTGTGTATGCGGCAATTTTAATAGGTACACCGTCAGAATTTTCATAATTTTCAAGATAAAGATATGGCACTTCAAGCATATTAGCTACGATTTGCATATCACTTTTTGAAAAGTTAACTTCTTTACCGGTTGCAGAAATTTTAGGTACAGTTTCATTTTTATCAAATTTAGTGGTATCTGCTGTTTTTGTAAGTTCCGCTTTTTTGTTTATAGTGCCTGTCAGTCTAGGTGCTTTGGTTGTATTGCCGGTAGTGAACTTTTTGGTTGAGGTCGTTTTGGCTGTGGTTGCAACCGTGCTTTCAATTTTCGCCGTTACAGGCTTACCGCTTTTTTTAGTAACGGCGTTACCATTTTTATCAATCTTCTGGGCATATGTTTTGCCCTTTTTATCTTTTTTGTATACAACATCCACATCTGTTGTAACCTTATTGCCCTTTTTGTCCGTAACAGCTTTGCCGCGGTCATTAGTAACAGTTTCTGTTTCAACTCCGTATTCATCACCGCTGTTATCAAGGTCACTCGCCTGCGCAGTTGATTTAGGTGCGGTTGTAGGTTCGCCGTCATCATCATTTTTAGAACAAGCAACTAAAGTAAATGTTAAAATCATTATAACGCAAAGTGACAAAGCAAAAGCTTTTTTCATATTATAACATCCCCTAATAATAACACAAAATTATATTTTATATTATATATATACATACTTTATTTGTAAATATATTTTAGTAAAAATGAACAGATTTTTAACTCATTATTCACACTATTTACATAATTAAGCTTTAGTGATAATATGTTTATTAACTGAAAATAATAACATATAAATGGTGATTAACTTGAAAAATTCGACTAAACTTGCAGTATGCTCGCTTTCAACCGCACTCGGTGTGCTAATGCTGTTTTTAGGCGGGATAACAATGGTGTTAGCCTATGCCGCGCCGATGTTTTTAGGGATTATAATGATTATGTTAAAGCGCACTTTCGGTACAAAAAGCGCGTGGATAACTTTTATAGCAACAAGCCTTTTATCCTTTATTTTGGTTACGGATAAGGAATGTATGATGATGTATGTAATCTTTTTCGGCTACTACCCTATCGTGCGTGAATATTTCACTAAAATAAAAAACAAAGCATTTCGCATAATTACAAAGCTTACATTTTTTAATATTATGATGATTTTGTGCCAAGTGATTTTAATCAAAATTTTCGGCATTCCGTTTTTGGAAGACGGGCAGGGCAAATCTTTTATAATTGTATTTGCATTACTTATGAACCTATTGTTTTTAGTATACGAGCTGATGATTGAAAAAGTCACACTTCTCTATATTTATAAGCTTGAAAAAAGAATCAAAAAGATTTTTAAATAAATACAAAAACCTGCTGATACACAAGTATCAGCAGGTTTTTCAGTGTTATGAAATCAGCGACGAGGCGGCGGCAAATCATCCGGCCCTTTATGAGCATCACGCCTTGCCTGGCGTCTTTTTTCTATTTTTTTCTTTTTATTAAGGCTTTTAAAGAAAACATAAACATAAAGTAAAAATGCAAGTACAACAATTGCGACAATGACTTTAACAACCGTTAAGCCGAAAAACGCTTTGATTGCATTTATCATTTTAAGAAATGTTGAAAGTTCAACTGTTTTTCCGGCAACAAGCTGAACACTTGCAATAACTTCATCACCGTAAATTATATTTGCATTGCATACTTTTTGCCCTTTTGTAACCGGTGCTTGCAGTGATGTTGGCTTTTCGGGAATTTCAACAATAACCGCAGATTTATCAAGCCCAACCGGCACAATAACATTGGTATCTTTTTCGCAAACAAGCTGAACCGTATCGGCATCTTTACCGTTTTCAACCGGAACTTCACCCAAAACTTCATCCTTACTTACGATAGTTGTATACTTCAAGCCATCAAACGCCCATTCAAAAAGCGACTTGGCATCTACAAATGAGCATTTGGTTAAATAGCTTTGATTTTTGATTTTTTGCTGTGGCGACTTCATTACTATTGCAAGATAGTTATATCCGTCTTTTGAGGCTTTTGTAATTACATTATATTCTGCCTGCTCGGTTGAACCTGTTTTAATACCCTGTGCATACTCATAATAATAAGTCACATAACCCGGGTGAAGCATTAAATTTGTATGCGGCAAAGTATATCCTTTATATTCATACTCGGTAGTAGTAGAATATTTTACAAAATCTGCATTTTTAAGCGCTTCAAGTGTGATTTTTGACATATCACGCGCAGTAGTATAATGGTTATCATCGTGCAAGCCTGACGGATTTGTAAAATTAGTATCAGTACAGCCGACTTTTTTAACCCAGTCATTCATCATTTTAACAAAATTATCTTTTGTGCCGCCCACAAATTCAGCAAGCACTTCGCAGGCATCGCAAGCAGAGTGAACCATAGTAAGATACAAAAGTGTATCAACACTCAACTCTTCCCCTACATTTATGCCGGCAACCTGTGCGCCCGTACCTGCCGATGCATCAAAAGCCGTCTGGCTCATTTTTGCTTTAACGCTTAAATCCTTAACATTTTCAAGTGTAACCATTGCAGTTACAATTTTGGTTAATGATGCAGGATAAAGGCGTTCATCAATATTTTTTTGCGCCACTACGGGATATGAATCATCATCAAGATTTATGAGCATATATGCTTCGGCATAAATCTTTCTGTCCGGCTTATATGTTGCGCCTTGGCTCGAAAGAGGCAAAGCTAAAAATGAAGTTAAAAGTATTATAAACGATAAAAATACACAAAGTGTTCTTTTCATAGACTTGACACCTTTTGAAATAAATTATATTATATTACATAGTTTAACATTTTTCTGACAATTTTTAAAGTCTAATTTTAATTTTTTTGGAGAAAACTATGATATATATTACCGGCGACACTCACGGCGACATTTCGTGTTTTAAAAACCCTAAATTAAATAAGCTTGGTGAAAAAGATATTCTTATTGTTTGCGGTGATTTCGGCTTTATTTGGAATCCTCACGATAAAAATGAAAGAAAAAATCTTGAATACCTGAAAAAAAGAAAATACACAATATGTTTTGTTGACGGCGCTCACGAAAATTTTGATATTTTAAATTCGTACAAGCCTTACAGATGGAAAGGCGGAAACACCCACAAAATTGCCGATAATATTTACCACCTTATGCGCGGTGAAATTTTCACATTTGAAGGCAAAAGCTTTTTTGTTATGGGTGGCGGCGAAAGTGATGACGCTTATATGCGTGAAGAAAATGTAAGCTGGTGGGAAAGTGAACTTCCTACCGCCGAAGATATGCGAAACGGTGTAAGAAACATAAAAGATACGGAAAAAAACATCAATTACATTCTTACTTACGAACCACCGACTGTTGCGAAAGATATTTTAAAGCAAAGAACAAACCAAAACATCATCATTTCTCCGCTTAATACTTATCTCCAGGAATTGATGGAAAATGTGCAATATATGCACTGGTACTTCGGTTCACTTCACCTTGATTTGAACATCAGTAAAAAAATGACTGCTGTATTTAATGAAATAATACAAGTAGGCTGATACAAAACAATCCTAAAACATAGGGCAGGTACTTTTGTACCTGCCCTATGTTTTAGGAAAAAATGAAAGAAGAAAAAAGTTTTTATTCGTCTTTCGACTCGTTAATTACTTTTTGAGCTATATGTTCCGGCACTCTTTCATACCTTGCAAATTCGGTTGTGAAAGAGCCTCTGCCCTGGGTAATTTGGCGCATTGATGTTGAAAAGCTGCTCATTTCAGCCTCCGGCACTTCGGCGATAATTTCCTGATTACCGTCGCCCACCGGTGACATACCCAAAACTCTGCCGCGCCTGCGGTTAATATCGCCTATAATATCGCCCATTGCATCATCATTTACCGTTGCACGCAAAGTAACAATAGGTTCAAGAAGAACCGGGCAGGCATTTGCCACACCCTCTTTAAATGCAATAGTTGCCGCCATTTTAAAACTCATTTCGCTTGAATCAACCGGGTGGTATGAACCGTCGTAAAGCGTTGCTTTAATACCAACCATCGGGAAGCCTGCAAGTATGCCTTTTTCCATACATTCATTAAGTCCCTTTTCAACTGCCGGGAAGAAGTTTTTAGGTACTGCACCGCCGACAATTCTTTCGGCAAAAATAAGTTTTTCGGTATCATAAGGTTCAAATTCAATAAACACATCACCAAATTGGCCATGGCCGCCGCTTTGCTTTTTATGCCTGCCTTGAGCAGAAACCTTTTTAGTAATTGTTTCCCTATAAGCAACTTTAGGTACATCAAGCTTTGCTTCAACACCGAATTTATCCTTAAGCCTTGAAACAGCAACATCAACCTGTTGCTCACCCACACCTGATAAAATCATTTGATGTGTTTCAATATTATTTGTAAGTGAAAGCGACGGATCTTCTTCACAAAGTCTTAAAATTCCTGAAGAAATCTTTTCCTCATCACCCTTTTTTACAGATGAGATTGCGACTTTATATGAGGCAACAGGCACATTAACTGTGTCAAGCTTAACTATATTTGAAGATGAACAAAGAGTATCGCCCGTTGAAAAACCTGAAAGCTTGGTTACAGCGCCAATATCACCTGCCGTAAGTTCACCTACATCAGTTTGTTTAGCACCAAACAGCTTTACAATCTTGCCCATTCTTTCTTCCTTGCCTGTATTAGCATTAAACGCAGGTGTGGAAGAATTAAATTTACCGCTTACAACCTTAAAATATGAAAGCTTGCCGATAAATGGATCATCCACGGTTTTAAAACAAATTGCAGCAAGCGGACCGTTTTCATCAGCGGTGAGTTCAACAGGCTCACCGTCAGAATCAATTGCATATTCACTTTTAGGGCCCGGGCAAACATCAGCGATAAAATCAAGAAGCATATCGCACGCAATACCGGTGATACCCGAAAGTGCAAATACAGGAATAATAGAACCGTCAGCCACACCAAGCTTTAAGCCTTTGATTTTTTCTTCAGTGCTTAATTCTTCACCATCAAAATACTTTTCCATAAGTTCTTCATCAGTTGAAGCAACAGCCTCGGCAAAAACAGCTTTAATAGCTTCAAAACGAGGTTCATCATCATGTGTCAGCGATGATTCTTTCCTTTTAACTCCGTCATATTCATAAGCTTTACCGTCAATCATATTATAATAAGCAACAACTTTGCCGCCTGAAATAACAGGCACTACCACAGGGCAAACCTGCGCGCCGAATTTGGCAACAATACCGTTAAAGCTCTTATAAAAATCTGCCCTTTCATCTTCCATTTTAGTTGTCACAAAAATTCGTGAAAGGCCGTGAGAACCAGCACTCTTAAATGCTTTTTCAGCACCGACTGCAAGGCCGGAGCGTGCAGAAACAACGATAACGGCAGTGTCACCTGCTCTCATACCCTCATTGCTGCCCATAGCAAAGTCAAAAAGACCCGGAGTATCAATAAGGTTAATATTTTTACCCTTATATTCAAAGGAAGCAACAGCACTGTTAATGCTGATTTTCCTCTTTTTCTCCTCACTGTCAAAGTCCAAAACAGTATTACCGTCACCGGTTTTGCCGATTCTTTCAGTAGTACCGGCAACATTAAGCAAAGCCTCGCAAAGAGTTGTTTTACCCTTGGATGCGTGGCCTGCAAAAACAACATTTCTTATATCTTTTGCTTGAATACCCATAAAAGTTACCTCTTATTTTTAATCTTTGTGCATATTGTATAATATTTTTCAACATTAGTCAATAGTATAAGGATATTTTTAACAGTTTTTATGTAATTTCATCCATACGCTTACAAAAATATATATGCACGCGTTTTTATATAAATCATTAAAATATAAAATATGCAAAAGAAAAAGGCACTCCATAACGGAATGCCTTCTTCTTTTTAAGGGGTAAAATTTATGTGAAAACGTAATTGGTATATATAAAAAGGTTGAGAAAAATATTTTCTACAACCTTGTTGACTGTGATAACACTTCAGCCGTGGTTGAATCGTTATTAAACTTTGTTCTTTCAGTATGATTTGGTACCGAATTCTTAACCATTGCACCTTTTAGCATAAAGAATGCAACATTTTTGCTGATTTTCTCATAATCAACATTGAATATCTTTGCCGAAACATACTTATTAAATACATTGATGAGCGGCCCCATACAAAAAGCTGTAATTATCGTGCCTAAGCCGATATTTTTAACCTTTGAAATGTCACCTGCAAATATTGCCGATACACCGCCGCTTACTATCAAACCGATTAGCACTACGGTTACATCAGTTGCAACCCTCATCCATTTATATTGAAACTTTGTTGACCGTGCAAGCATAAAACTTAAAGCATCGTAAGGGCCAACGCCGACATTTGCTGTAAAGAATAATGAACAAGCAAAGCAAAGAGTAACTATACCCGCTAAGAGAAGGGGTACTCTCAGCGCTAAGGTATAATGCTCATTTACCATCGGAGCGAATAGATTTTGGAAAAACTCACAAGAATAACCGCAACCTACCATATTAAATATCGTTCCGACACCTACCAATCCTCTGTGTGCTACAATAACGACAAACGCTAAAATAACAAGATTGATAATCAATTGATATGTACCAAAGCCCATACCAATGGTGCTTGCTACATTCATATTCATTGAAGTGAAAGGGTCAACACCGAAACCCGAAAGCGAAAACAGCGAAATTCCAAAACCCATTACGATGATACTGATAAGGGAGAGAACTACTCGCTTGACCATATGGTGCTGAGCGAACATATCTTTAATGTATCCGTATGCCTCGTCTTGAAATTTTTTCATCTGCCTATTTGCACCTCGTGCGTTTCTTTGTTTGCCTCTCAATGCCTACATTATAGCCCCTTAAAATGAAAAATCAAGACCTTTTTTCGAGTTTCTACCTATGTAACACATTGTACAAAAGTAAGTTGTATTTTTTGTACAATATGCACAATACTTTATTCCATTTGTTTCCCCAAAAATGCGGCCGCAACCTGCACAAGTTTAATATCTGTTTCGCTTGGAAGTGTATGGTTTTCGTCTTCAATCATACAAACCGCACCCGAAACATCCCCACCGTATATAATAGGATAAACAATATTTGCCTTTCTGTCATATCCCTCAATAGCACTTACGGACGGGATTTTATCATTAGTAATATGAATTGCCCTGTTTTCCATAAGTTCTTCAAGATTCTTTGTAACTCTTCGCTCAAGAATTTCCCTCTTGCTGATTCCGGAAGCTGCAACAACATGGTCATTATCCATAATCGCAATGGGAAGCCCGCCGTTTTTATGCAGCACTTCAGCATATTGGCTTGCAAAATTTGACAACTCACCAATAGGCGAATATTTTTTAAAAATAACTTCTCCCTCGGCATCGGTAAAAATTTCTAACGGGTCACCCTCTTTAATTCTAAATGAACGGCGGATTTCTTTTGGAATAACAATTCTGCCTAAATCATCAATTCTTCTGACTATACCGGTTGCTTTCATATTCATTCTCCTAATAAATAATGTTATTATTTCTGTTATATTTTGCACATTTTAAAAAAATATATTCTAAATAAATCGACAAAAAAGCAAATTGCCAAGGTAATTACCTTGGCAATTTGCTTTTTTATCACGCATATTTTTGGTTATCATCAGTATTATGCATAGCAATTTTTTCTCCATTTGGGCTTAAAATTCTTTTGTTATAAAATTCGCTTTTCTTTGCAAGTTCTTTATTTACATAATCATAGCCAAACTCTTCAAAAACAGTCGGCTCATTTGAAAACAGATCAGTTCCGAGACCGAGTCGGTTCCCTTCAATTTTTACCCCCATTGCAGCCAAAACCGTTGGATACATATCATAATTTGACCAAGTTCGATTTTTCAAGCAATCCTTTGAATATTTCAAATCAGGCGAAGGGTTTAATATCAAATTATATTGTGTACGATTACCGTTTTTATTTTTGAAAAAATCCGAACACATACTCAAATGATCGCCTATTATAACAATTGTTGTATTTTCATAAAACGGTTGTTGCTTTATCCACTCAATAAATTTATAAGTTTCATTTTGACTATAATAAATTGCATTTGCATATTGATTGTTGAATTTATTCTTTATTTTAGGACTTACATAACCCGGTGTATGAGTATCAGCTGTTTCAAAAGTCATATTAAACGGCTTTCCGGTTTTATAAAGTCTTGTTATTTCATCTTTTGCAAACTGGTATAATTTATCGTCTTCATAACCCCAAAATTGTTTATAATTTTTAGGAAGTAATCCGTTTTTTATAGCATAATTATAATCCATCACTTTGTAATTACCGTGATTTTCAAAAAGATATGACAAGCCACCGAATCTCGCATCGGCACCAATCATAACTGTTTGCTCATATCCCTCACTGTTCAAAACATCGCCAAAAGTCCAAGCTCCCGGTAAAAAGTTACCGGATGAACCATATGAGTTTCCGTTTCCGGGCACTTTCATTGGCAAGCCGGTCATTTGATTCGTCATAGATGCAAGAGACCATTGAGAACCGACAGGCATCTTGGGTCCGCCAAATTCATTATTGCTGTCAGAAAAAGTAATACCATCTTGAGATAACTTCGTAAGTTTTGGAATTAAATTTACATCTTCCATTCCACCTAAATCTTTAGACATATAAGAGTTTTCCATAGATTCAAGGTAAATATAAATAACATTTCTCTTTTTTTCAGGAAAAATCAATTTTGTTTCTTTTGGATCGACATAGTTTTCTTCAATAAAACTTGATTTAACAAAATATGCCTTATATAAATCAACCAACTTGAAATCAACAATCCCGTAGATCAAGCCGCCAAAAAACACAGATAAACTTAAAATTACAGAGAATACTCGCCTTATTTTTTCATTATAAATAATAGCATCATAGTTTTTAATTTTTAAAACAATTTTATATTTGAGAAATACAAATATAGTAAACAAGCCTGTTATTATTACACAAGGCAAGAACGCTTTGGTTAAAGCACTTATATAAATACCACTGTCTGTACCCTGCGTTGGGGAGGTAAGATTTATAATCATTTGATCCGCAGCAACATGGCCATATGTAAAATTACTCCATTGTGTAAAAATAAAAAACATTACTCCAAGCATAAAAGTTATACATAAAACAATCTTTTTTGCTTTTGTTCTTTGCTTATTTTCTGTTTTTTCCTTTGTCACTGATATTTTCATAACGTTTCCTCAAATGAATATATGTTTAACTTTGCAGCTCAAAATAAACATTATGCTATGATTTTGCATTGGTATATTCTTTTTCAATCCACGCCATTAGAAGTTTAACAATTTTTTCCTGCTGCGTTTTAGTAAGAGCCTTGCCTTGCGGCACTTTATACCACTTTTCAAGACAAGAGCGGCAACAGCAAGCGCACGCATGCTGTGCAATAAACACCGGATGATTTTTCATCGGTGTTTGCTTTCCGTCATTTTTAGGATAAGCCGGCGCAAGCTTTTCATTGATAAAATCTTCTGCGTGTGATTTTATTGTATCCATTCCCTTCTCATCTATATAAGCAATATCCTTTGCTTTTAGATGAAAAGAAGAACGGAATTTTGATTTAGACAATTTTTTGAGTGCGTTATCAATTGTTTGCATAAAAATTACATAGTAAGTTCGAGTGATTTAGACTCAACTTCAGCAACAATCTTTTCAACAAATTCATCAAGAGCCATAGCGCCCTTATCCCCGCCTGAACGGGTACGAAGCGATACAGTATTATTTTCAATATCCTTATCGCCTGCAAGGAGCATATAAGGCACTTTTTCAAGCTGGGCAGAACGAATTTTAAATCCGATTTTTTCGCTTCTGTCATCAACTTCACAGCGAATACCCTTTGCTTCAAGTGCTTTTTTAGCTTCAAGAAGATAATCAAGGTGACGGTCTGCAATAGGAAGAAGCTTAACCTGAACCGGAGCAAGCCAAGTAGGGAATGCACCTGCATATTTTTCAATAAGCAATGCAAGTGTACGCTCATAACAGCCGATTGAAGTTCTGTGGATAATATAAGGATTTTTCTTAATTCCGTCCTTATCAACATATTCCATACCGAATTTTTCAGCAAGCATTTGGTCAATTTGAATAGTTACAAGTGTATCTTCCTTACCAAATACATTTTTAATTTGAATATCAAGCTTAGGGCCATAGAATGCAGCTTCGCCGATACCGACTTTATAATCAACACCAAGGTCATCAAGAATATTTTTCATCTTAGACTGAGCCTCGTCCCACTGTTCCTCAGTGCCGAGATATTTTTCACGATCATTAGGGTCCCATAAAGAAAAACGATATGTTAAATCTTCTTTAAGACCTATTGTTTCCATCATATAATTAGTTAATTCAAGGCAAGCCTTAAACTCATCTTCAAGCTGGTCCGGGCGGCACATAAGGTGGCCTTCGCTGATTGTAAACTGGCGAACACGAATAAGGCCGTGCATTTCACCTGAAGCTTCATTACGGAAAAGAGTTGATGTTTCGTCATATCTGAGCGGCAAATCACGATATGAACGGGGTCTGTTAAGATAAGCTTGGTATTGGAACGGACAAGTCATAGGGCGAAGTGCAAAAACTTCTTTATCCTTTTCTTCATCGCCCATTACAAACATACCGTCTTTATAATGGTCCCAGTGACCTGAAATTTTGTATAAATCACTTTTTGCCATAAGAGGTGTTTTAGTAAGCTGCCAACCTCTCTTTGCTTCCTCATCTTCAACCCAGCGTTGTAAAGTCTGAATGATTTTAGTACCCTTTGGCAAAAGAATAGGCAAGCCCTGACCGATATAATCAACAGTAGTAAAGAGTTCAAGTTCACGGCCGAGTTTATTATGGTCACGCTTCTTTGCCTCTTCTAATGCATTGAGGTAATCTTCAAGCATAGAAGCTTTAGGAAATGCGATACCGTAAACACGGCAAAGCATCTTATTTTTTTCGTCTCCGCGCCAATAAGCACCTGTGCAGTTAGTAAGTTTAAATGCCTTAATAACTTTCATTTCAGGAATGTGAGGGCCTGCGCAAAGCTCTGTAAATTCGCCCTGTTTATAAAAGCTGATTGGCTCGCCTTTTTCTGAATGTTCCTTAATAAGTTCAATTTTGTATGGCTCGCCCTTTTCTTCCATCAGCTTAATTGCTTCATCGGCAGGAAGTTCAAATCTTTCAATAGGATAATTTTCCTTAATAATAACTTTCATTTCCTTTTCTATTTTATCAAGGTCATCCTGTGTGAAATGTGTATCAACATCAAAATCATAATAAAAACCGTTTTCAATAGCCGGGCCGATAGTAAGTTTTGCATTTGGATAAAGCCTTTTAACAGCTTGTGCCATTACATGAGATGCAGTGTGGTTAAACGCCTTTTTACCGTCTTCATCATCAAATGTAAGCACTTCAAAATCGCAATCGCTTTCAACAACGGTGCGCAAATCTGCAATTTTACCGTTTATACTGACGCAGCAAGCGTTTCTGTAAAGTCCCATTGAAATATCTTTTGTAATTTCAGCTGCGGTTACAGGTGCGCTGTACTCCTTAACCGAACCGTCTTTCAACTTAATAATCATAGTTATTTCCCTCCTAAAAAAAATTCACCCTGAAATAAATCAGGGTGAATAAAATCCACTGTTCCACCTGAATTGCACACAAACATAAAACAAAGTACGAAATATGTGCCACTCGTTTACTCTGTAACGGGAGAACCCGGCCTGTATTAAAGGCACTCAAAGGTGGTAATTTACTTGGCTTTTGCATACTTGCACCCACCGTATACTCTCTGAAAAAAGCTTGAAGCAAATCATATCCTTATCATTGATTTGAGATTATTTTAACACCAAAAAAAATCATTGTCAACACATATTTTTGCCAAATACCGTTTAAATACTCACTTTGTATTAACTTCAATAATTCTTACCGCAAACAATATGCACATCAACTGCTTAAAAAAACTTGACATATACAACATATAGGTGTATATTATTAGATAAGTTTTACATATTGTTATGAAATTTTGTATGACTTTTAGTAAAATTTGCATTATAAACTGTACCTTTTCTGATGGTAAAATTTCGAGATTTAGAAACTTAAGAAATTAAAATTTATGAAGAAGGAGGTGCTGTTTGATAATGAGTAGTATAATTGTGCCGATTATAGTCGGCGTTTTATGTGCAATAATTTTTGGTGTTTTGGGCTTTGTTCTCGGCGGTGAACATCGCAGAAAAACAAGCGAAAAAGAAATAGGCTCTGCAACCCAGCAGGCAACCAAAATTATAAATAATGCTTTAACCGAAGCTGAAGCTACAAAAAAAGCAAGGCTTATTGAAGCAAAGGATGAAATACACAAGCTTCGCCACGATGCAGATAAAGAAATTCGTGAAAGAAGAAGTGAAGTTCAAAAGCAGGAAAACCGTCTAAATCAAAGAGAAGAATATCTTGATAAAAGAGCGGATTCCCTTGAAAAGAAAAATGAAAATATCGGCGTTAAGCAAAAACAGCTTGACGACAAGCTACTCGAAATCGACGGCATCAAGAAAAGCCAGTTTGATATGCTTGAACGCATTTCAGGTCTTACTCAAGAGCAGGCTAAGGACCAACTCCTTGCCAATCTTAACGAAGAGCTTGATACTGAAAAAAGCAAGCGTATTCTTGAAAACGAACAGATGATTAAAGACCAAAGTGAAGTTTTGGCAAAAGAAATCATCTCAACAGCAATTCAGCGTTGTGCGGCAGACCACACAGCCGAAACCACAGTAAGCGTTGTTGCTCTTCCTAATGATGAAATGAAGGGCAGAATTATCGGCAGAGAGGGTAGAAATATCCGTTCTATCGAAACAATTACAGGTGTTGAACTCATTATTGATGACACACCGGAAGCAATTACAATCAGTTCGTTTGACCCTGTCAGACGCGAAATTGCAAGGCTTACACTTGAGCATCTTATTCAAGACGGAAGAATTCATCCGACTAAAATTGAAGAATGCTTTGAAAAAGCCACCCGTGAGGTTAACAACACTATTAAAACAGAGGGTGAAAAAGCTGTTCTTTCAGCCAACTGCGGCCAAATCCACCCTGAACTTGTTAAGCTTTTAGGTAAGCTTAAATACCGTACTTCTTATGGCCAAAGCGTACTTAAACATTCACTTGAAGTATCATACATTGCAGGTCTTATGGCAGCCGAAATCGGTGCAGATGAAAAGCAGGCAAGAAGAGCCGGACTTTTGCACGATATAGGCAAAGCACTTGACCATGAAATGGAAGGTTCTCACATTGCATTAGGTGTGGAATGGGCTAAAAAATACAAAGAAAGTGACGCGATTGTTCACGCTATTGCCGCTCACCACGGTGAAATTGAATGTAAAACCGTTGTTGCCTGCCTTGTTCAAGCTGCCGATGCAGTAAGTGCAGCAAGACCGGGTGCAAGAAGAGAAAATATTGAAAATTATATCAAGCGATTAGAACAGCTTGAAGAGATTTCCACAAGCTTTGACGGTGTTGAAAGAGCATATGCCATTCAGGCTGGCCGTGAAGTAAGGGTTATGGTTAAGCCGGATGTAATAAACGACGAAAGAATGCCATACATTGCTCACGAAATTGCCAAAAAGATTGAAAGCGAAATGGAATATCCGGGTCAGATTAAGGTTAATATTATCAGAGAATCACGCGCTTCGGATATAGCAAAATAAAATTATTTGAAGCCGGCTTTTCGTCGGCTTCATTTTTTATCATTTATCGACAAAAAAGACTGTTTTTTTCAAAGGAGAAAAGTTATGATTAAGCATATAGTATGTTTCAAACTCAAAGACAACAGTTTGGAAGAATGCGAAAAGGCAAGGGACATTTTGAAATCTATGGAGGGTAATGTTCCCCTTCTGCGTGGAATTGAAGTCGGTGTTGATCTTCTTCATTCACAAAGGTCTTATGATGTTATTTTGCAGGTAAAGCTTGATGATACAAAAGCACTTGAAGAATATCAAAATGATGAATACCATTGTTCAGTTGTAAAAAAACATATGCATCAAGTAGCTCAAAGCAGTATTGCTATTGACTACGAGATCTAACCTATTTTCAAATTTCAAAAACGGCCTTGTTCACATAAAGCAAGGTCGTTTTTTTGTTATTATATATAAAAATGGCATCTTTTTTTTGTCGAGTATTTAGTTTGACATTGATATTATATATTGCTATAATATATAATATATTTAATTATAATTATAGGACTATTTAGCGGAGGTACCTATGGAAGAAAACAGAGAAATAGAAATTGATTTAAGAAAAATTTTCATAATGCTGAAAAAGAAAGTGGCAATAATTCTTGTTATTGCATTTATCGGTGCAGCACTTGCAGGCTGCATTACTAACTTTTTTATTAAACCTAAATACACATCAGGCGTCAGCTTTTATGTTAATAACAACAACGATAACCTTATAGGTTCATCAGGTACAATTTCATCAAGTGACCTTGATGCATCCGAAAAACTTGTAAATACATATATGTTTGTTGTAAAAAGCCGCACCTTCCGTGACAAAATTGCAGACAAGCTTTCAAGTGAGGTAACATCATCACAGCTTAAAAGTATGATATCTTGCTCGCAGGTTGAATCAACACTTATCTTTCAGGTTAATGTTACAAGCACAAGCCCGCAACTTGCCTCAGATGTTGCAAACACAATTGCAGAGCTTGCGCCTGACGAAATTGTAAGGGTTCTTAAAGTCGGCGGGGTTGAAGTTGTCGACTATGCTTCAGTTCCTACCAGCCCATCATCCCCTAACCTTGCAAAGAACATTTTAATAGGCTTTGCCGTAGCCTTTGCACTTGCATTCATCATCTTCTTCACAAAAGAATTATTTGACACAAGAATTACACGCGAAACCGATTTAACAAAAGACTTTGATATTCCCGTACTCGGTACAGTTCCTCGACTTTTACCTGTTGAGGCCAAGAAAGAATCAATAAACGGTGCTACTATGGAGCAAATCGCAAAGCAAATTGATTCAGCAAAGAAAGGAGAGTAACTGCAATGGCATTAGTTAACAGAAATAAAAAGAAAAAAGAAAGCACTGTTCATTTTTCAAAAGAGGACCAAAGAAAAATTCTTTGTGCAGATTCCCCTTTCGTAGTTAAAGAAGCTTATAGTTCAATTCGTACCAACCTTCTCTTTTCGCAAAAAGGTGAAGATTGCCCTATATTCGTTGTTACAAGCCCTACTGCAAATAACGGTAAATCAATCAACAGCGTAAATATGGCTATTTCGTTTGCACAAATGGGCAAGAAAACACTTCTTATTGACGGAGATATGAGAAATCCGACTTTACACAGATTATTTTCAATTCCTGTTAAAAACGGACTTTCTGAAATTTTAGCCGGTCTTACAGACAGCATTACCGTATCTAAAACAGATGTTGAAAATCTTTCAATTCTTACTGCCGGTAAAATTCCGCCAAACCCTTCCGAACTTTTATCTAACGAAAGAACGGATAAGCTTTTGTCCTTTGTAAAACAGCATTATGACTGTGTATTTATTGATACACCGCCTGTTAACCTTGTAACCGACCCTACTGCTTTTGCAACAAAAAGTACCGGCTACATTATGATTATCAAAGCAGGAATTACAGATACACCAAATACCAAAAAAGCTGTTGAAACATTAACATCGCTTGGTGCTAATATTGTAGGTTTTGTGTTAAACGATGTTGTTGAATCCGGCGCGATGAAATATTACAGCTACGGTAAATACAGAGGATATAGATACAAATCAAAATACGGTTATAATTACAACTACAATTACAAATACCGCTAAATAAAACAAGTCAGGACGATTTCAATGAATCAGCAAAAACGCTTTCAAAGCAATACAGAATTCATTATAAATTTAATATCGCTGTTTTTGGCACATACTTTATCAATCGTAATTTTCGGCGTGATTATCAAAAGAATTACACCATATCCGAAAAACGATACGATTGAATACATATTTGTTTTGCTGATTAGTGCAATCATAGTATTTCTTTACTTTTCAGTTCGAATTAACTTTACCAAGCGTGACCGTACATTTGAATTCACTTCTACTTTAAAAAACTGCCTACTCACCTACGGGTTATTTGGTGCAATGCTGATTTTAACCAAAAATCCGATTATAGATTCGCGTTATTTATTTCTTTCTTCATTTATTTTTTATATTTTCTTTTCGCTTATAGGAAGATATGTATTTAAGCACTATATGATTAAAAAAATATCTAAAAGCAAGTTTGCAACACGAGTAGGCGTTATTTCCACATATGACAGAGCCTGTGAATTCATTCCCAAGCTCAAAGAAGATTGGACTAACAATGTAACTGCACTCGCACTGATTGACGCTGATTTTAACGAATCCGGATTCGTACTGAAAAACGGAAAAAGTGTTTTTGAAATCAATGAAGTACCGGTAGTTGCAAATATTGAAAGCCTTATCGGCTGGATCAGAACAGCCAGCCTTGATGAAATTTACATCAATGTTGAATCAACCGATATGCTTCCTAACGCAAACGAACTTATTGAAGAACTTGAAGATATGGGAATTACGGTTAATATCAATATTCCTGCACTTGAAAAAATCGTTTCACAAAGTAAATACAATAATTTAAACTGTGTAGTTGAAAATGATTATCCCATTGCAAAATTTGCGCCTACCGTAATAAGCCCAGGCAAGCTTGCATTTAAGCGTTTAGTGGATATTATCGGCGGAATTGTGGGTACAATCCTTTCTTTGCCGATAATTTTAATCGTTGCAATTCCGCTGAAACTTGAATCAAGCGGCCCGCTTATTTTTAAGCAGCAGCGTGTAGGTAAAAATGGGCGCATATTTAATATTTATAAACTTCGTTCAATGTATGAAGATGCGGAAGAAAGAAAAAAAGTTTTGCAAGAGCAAAACCAAATGGACGGACATATGTTCAAAATGGATAACGACCCGAGAATAACAAAGGTCGGCAAATTCATAAGAAAAACAAGCATTGATGAATTGCCGCAATTTTGGAATGTGCTTAAAGGTGATATGAGTTTGGTTGGAACAAGGCCACCTACCATAGATGAATTTGAAAAATACGAAAGTCACCATAAAAGAAGATTATCAATGAAACCGGGTATTACCGGCAAATGGCAGGTATCGGGCAGAAGCAATATTAAAAATTTTGAAGATGTTGTTAAACTTGACTGCGAATACATTGATGAGTGGTCGCCGATTCTTGATATTCAAATTTTGATTAAAACAGTCGGTGTTGTTTTAACACATAAAGGTGCAGAATAATAATACAGATAGGAACTTTTTATGAAAATCGCAATGTTTGGCCATAAAAGGATACCGTCACGCGAGGGCGGTGTTGAAATAGTAGTTGAAGAACTTGCAAAGCGCGAAGCCGCTTTAGGCAACGAAATTACTGTTTATAACCGACTTGGGCATCATGTATCCGGCAGCAAATTTGACAGTCAGATAAAAAGCGATGATTTAAAAAACATAAAAATCAAAACTGTTTTCACTTTTGAAAACAGCAAATTAAATGCAATAGTATACAGCATATTATCGGCAATAAAAGTAAGTTTTTCAAATTGCGATGTAGTACATATTCACGCCGAAGGCCCGGCGTCTATGTCTTTTTTGCCAAAGCTATTTGGCAAAAAAGTTATAGTCACAATTCACGGCCTTGATTGGCAGAGGTCAAAGTGGGGCGGTTTTGCAACCAAATTTTTAAAGTATGGTGAAAAAAACGCCGTTAAATATGCTGATGAAATAATTGTTTTATCAAAAAATACACAAAAATATTTCAGCGATACTTACGGCAGAAAAACCGTCTACATACCAAACGCAGTTAATAAGCCGGAAATTAAAAAAGCAGAAAAAATAAAAGAGCTTTATAATTTAGATAAAAACAGCTACATACTTTTTCTCGGCAGAATTGTTCCCGAAAAGCAAGTAAGTCTTTTAGTTGAAGCTTACAATCACATTGATACAAATAAAAAGCTTGTAATCGCAGGCGGAGCAAGCCACACAAGTGATTATTTCAGCCAGGTCAAAGCTTTAGCAAAAGATAACAAAAATGTAATTTTTACAGACTTTGTTCAAGGTCAAGTGCTTGAAGAATTGTATTCAAATGCATATGTTTATGTACTGCCAAGCGACCTTGAGGGAATGCCTTTAAGCCTGCTTGAAGCTATGAGCTACTCAAACTGTTGCTTAACTTCAGACATTGCAGAGTGTACTCAAGTATGCGAGCAAAACGCAGTTTATTTTAAAAAAGGCAATCTTGACGACTTAATAAACAAACTTTTATATCTTTTGAAAAATGATAATGAAGTTCAAAAATACAAAAGCATTTCAGCAGAATTTATCTGCAAAAAATATAATTGGGATGATGTTGTAAAAAAGACATTATCGCTTTACCAAAAATAGTCGGAGTAATTATGAAAATACTGATGGTCAACAAATTTCTCTACCCTAACGGCGGGTCGGAAACATATATGTTCAAGCTTGGTGCTTACCTAAAATCAATAGGCCACAAGGTTGAATATTTCGGTATGGAACATGAGGGAAGATGTGTTTCAAACAGCCTCGGCCTTTATACCGAAACTATGGATTTTCATAATTCAAGTGCTTTTAAAAAAATCAAGCTTTCACTGAAAACAATTTATTCAAAAGAAGCGAAAGATAAAATGCTTGCAGTTCTTGAAAATTTCAAGCCGGATGTCGTTCATCTTAACAATTTCAATTTTCAACTCACCCCAAGCATTATTTATGCAGTGAAAGAAAAAGGCATTGCACTTGTTGAAACTGTGCACGACTGCCAAATCGCCTGTCCAAATCACAGAATGTATATTGAGCATAAAAGTGAAAATTGTGATGCTTGTTTAGGCGGGAATTATTTTAATTGTGCAAAAAACAAATGCGTTCATAACTCTGCTGTTCAAAGCCTTTTAGCAGCGGCAGAATCCTACATTTATCATAAAAAGAATACATACAATTTAGTTGACAGATACATTTGCCCAAGCAATTATATGAAAGAAACAATTGCAAAAGGCGGAATTGAAGAAAGCAGATTAACTGTACTTCATAATTTCATTGAAAAAAATAATAAAGATTACACCTTACAAACCAATGAAAAATATGTATTGTACTTCGGCAGAATCAGTATTGAAAAAGGAATTAAAACCCTTGTAGATGTAATTAAGGAATTACCGCATATCAAATTTGTTTTTGTAGGTGACGGTCCTCTTGAAGATTATTGCAAATCAATAGGAAATTTGGAACTTGCAGGAAGAAAAAGCGGTAATGAATTAAAGCAATACATTGCAAATGCGGCATTTTCTGTTTGCCCGTCTGAATGGTATGAAAATTGCCCTATGACTATAATCGAATCTCTTTCGCTGGCAACTCCCGTAATCGGTTCTGATTTAGGAGGAATTCCAGAATTGATAAGCAACAATTATACAGGTTTAATATTTAAGCACAATGATAAAGAAGATTTAAAAAAGAAAATCTCTTATCTTTGGGAAAATGATGAAATAATAAGCAAAATGAGTAAAAACGCAATCAATTCAAGCGATAACACAATTGAAAAATACACCGAAAAACTTTTGAAGATATATGGAGAATGCGTAAAACATAATGGTTAAGTTAGTATCAAAAATCATAAGTAAAATTAAACATCGTGAATATATAATTGATGAAAATATCACTGATAACGATTTATTTTCAATTGTATTCACAAGATTTTTTATGCTCATTCGCGGTTTTTTTGCAACAATAGGATTTAAAAAAAGTGGTAAAATTTCATTTATCGGAAAAAAAGTATGTATTAAATCAAAAAGTCATATTGAGTGCGGCTCCGGTTTAACAATAAATGATAATTGCACAATAAATGCACTTTGCAAGGGCGGAATAAAAATAGGAAATAACTTTTCGCTCGGTCAAAACAGTATTATTGAATGTACCGGTGTTATCAGGGAACTCGGTAAAAGCCTTGTTATCGGCGACAATGTAGGTATTTCAGCAAATGCTTTTATTTCAGTCAGAGGTAAAGTTAAAATCGGCGATTCAACAATTTTCGGCCCCGGTGTAAGTCTGTTTTCCGAAAACCATATTTTTGAAGATAAAAGCACACCTATATATTTGCAAGGTGCAACACGCAAAGGTATTGAAATTGGAAAAGACTGCTGGATAGGTGCAAATGCAACCATACTTGACGGTGTTAAAATCGGTGACGGATGTGTAGTGGCTGCCGGTGCAGTAGTAAACCACGATGTACCAAGCTATACAATAGTCGGCGGAGTACCCGCTAAAACAATAAAAAACAGATGATGGGATAATCATTATGAAAAAACTTAACGGAACAGTAATAGTTACATATCGTTGCAATGCAAGGTGCAATATGTGCAACAGATATAAAAAGCCCTCAAAACCTGAAGAAGAATTGACAATTGAAACAATAAAAAAATTACCGCCTATGTATTTCACCAACATTACAGGCGGCGAACCGTTTATTAGGGAAGATTTGGCTGATATAGTGCGCGAACTTTACAAAAAGAGTGACCGTATCGTTATTTCCACAAACGGTTTTTTTACTGACAGAATCATTAAACTATGCGAGGAATTTCCGAAAGTCGGTATTCGCATTTCAATTGAAGGTTTAGAAGATACAAACAACAAAATACGCGGACTTGACGACGGATTTAACAAGGGATATACAACACTAAAAAAACTTGTGGAAATGAAACATCCCGATGTTGGCTTTGGTATGACTGTTCAAGATGCAAATGCAAAAGATTTAGTTAAGCTTTATAGACTTTCAAATGAAATGAATATGGAGTTTGCAACAGCGTCTTTGCATAATTCATTTTATTTTGTCGAAGCAAAAAATATTATAAAAGACAGACCAATGGTTGCCAAGGAATTTGAAAGCCTTATTAACGAGCTTTTAAAATCAAATTCGCCTAAAAAGTGGTTTAGAGCATACTTTAACCACGGTTTGATAAACTACATATACGGTCAAAAAAGATTACTCCCGTGCGATATGGCATTTGATACATTTTTTATTGACCCATACGGTGATGTTATGCCTTGTAACGGAACAAAAGAAAAAGAAGTTATGGGCAATCTTAACGAAACAAATTGGGATACTCTTTGGAGTAGTGAGCAGGCAGATAAAGTAAGGCAGAAAGTAAGACACTGTGACAGGCAATGCTGGATGATTGGTTCTGTATCCCCTGCTATGCATAAATATATTTGGGTGCCTGCAACCTGGGTTATTAAACACAAATTCTTAAGGTACTTTAAAGACAACAAATATTCAATGTATGAAAATAAAATTTGCCGCGATTACCGTGACGGAAAAGTAACTAAAGAGGAACTTGATAAGCTTTCAACCTGTGATA
>FR895317.1:0-1965 GCA_000434995.1 Firmicutes bacterium CAG:341
CACCCGTTCCCATCCCGAACACGGTAGTTAAGCTCAAACGTGCCGAAAATACTCGGAGGGCAGCCTCCCGGAAAAATAGGTAATGCCGACATTTATAAACCACTTACTTTATGTAGGTGGTTTTCTTTTTATAATTTTTTTATTTCCGGTCGGACCGCAGGGTGGTACCCAAAATATCATTCGCATATAAATACGCTCTTATATTTTGACCACTACTAAGTTCTTTTTGCTCCTTTTATCTGCCACCGGCAGCAGTCGCAAACGAACCTCGGAAAAATAGGTAATGCCGACACTTATAAACCACTTACTTTATGTAGATGGTTTTTATTTTTTGGTTGATATTGATTTAATAATATGATACTATTAAATTGTTGGAGGCGAAATTCTATGAAAAAAATTACTGCAATCATATTATCAATATTTATTTTATTAGGTATTTATTATCCTTGTAATATTTTAGCTGCATCAATGCCAACAACAACAATTACATCGGTAAAGGCACAAAGCAAAGCATTTACAGTTAAATGGAAGAAAAAATCGAATATTACAGGATACCAAATTCAATATTCAACGAATAGTAAATTTAAAAAGGGAAACAAATCAATAAAAATAAAGAGTGCTAAAACGGTATCAAAAAAGATAACCAAGCTTAAAGTAGCAAAAAAATACTATGTTCGGATAAGAACATATAAAGGAAAAAAATATTCAAAATGGTCTAAAGTAAAGAGTATAAAAACTACGAAAGAATCAAAATGTAACAAAGATAATATCCAAAAAGAAACCCATTGCACAGACAATAACAATCATAGTATGAGCTGGTCAAAATGTACCAAAGATAATATCCAAAAAGAAACCCATTGCACAAACAATAACAATCATAGTATAAAATGTGGCAATATAGGTATGTGGTTTGGTAGTAGGCGTGAAGTAGATACTTATTTTTCTTCTGTATGTAATACATGGGGAACAAAGTACAAGAACGAGGAAATAACTTGGGAGGAATATACTAAAAAATGTCCACAAGGATATGAGTGTTGGTCTTGCAGTTATTGTGGAAAATGGACAGGCAATTTTGTATATTAAAAACATTGGAGTACAAAGATGAAAAGAAAAAAATTATTTTCAATACTTAGTGTTGTTATCGTGATGATTTTAATATTTTGCAATACAACAACAATTTATGCAGGAGTAAAAATACGGACACCGAGTACATCAGGAATAACTCGAAGTGAAAATTGCATAAAGATAAAATGGAAAAAAGTAAATGGCATAAATGGGTATCAGATTCAATATTCTACAAATAAAGAATTTAAAAAAGCAAAAAAATAACTATTAAATCTAAAACAACAACATCTAAAACTATTAAAAATATAGGAAATTCTAAAAAATATTATATAAGAATCAGAAGCTATAAAAAAAATAAGGGGAAAAATATATATTCTAATTGGAGTAAAAACAAAGTAATAAAACCTATAATGAAACATTGTACAAACAATAACAATCATAGTATGAGCTGCGGTAATATGGAAAAGTGGTTTAATAGTAGGGATGAAGTTGAAAAGTACTGGGAAGATGTTGACAATAGTCACTATAAGCAATGGCAAGAGGGAAAAATCACGATAGAGGAATATTATAAAATATCTCCGTATGGTTATGAATGTTGGTCTTGTAGTTATTGTGGCAAGTGGACAGGTAATTTCAAATATGATTAAAATTATAACTAGACATAATACAAATAATTAGTTAATTTAGTATTTATAAAGTGAAAAGAAGTTAAGGAAATTTGGCTTCTTTTTTGTGTGTAAGAAAGAAGCAAAAAACAACTAAGAATAAGGTTAAAAAGCTTAAGGCAAAGGAAAAATATTATGTTCGTATTCGTACATATAAAACAGTAAATGGTAAAAAGGTTTATTCTTCTTGCTCAAAGGTGAAGAGCGTTAAGACGAAATAAAATCACGCAGGGGC
>FR895317.1:1995-54019 GCA_000434995.1 Firmicutes bacterium CAG:341
GCAGGGGCGAACATTGTTCGCCTCTTTTTTATGATTAAAAAGTTACAAAAGTGTTACAAATATTAAAATTCGGTATCGTGTTAATTTGCACTTGACAATACCACTGTACCCTTATATAATGTAATCAATGGTGATAATTCCACTTAAATCCCATAGATTTCAAGTAAATCCCATTAAGATTACATCAAAATTCACGAAAGGAGCAGAAGTTATGCGTTTGTTTGTAGGTACTTTAGACGGTTATAAACTTGATTCTAAAGGCAGACTTTCTGTTCCGACTAAGTGGAGAGAACGCCTTGGAAAAGAGTTTTATATGGTAGCTGTTACCGTAAGGGGTTGTAAATGCCTTACTCTTTATCCTGTTGAACATTTTGAATCAACATATGATGCAATGCAGCAGGGTACTGAAAATCAGAAGTATGATGCCACTACAAGCTTTCTTGATAATGCAGAAGAGGGCGTACTTGATGCCCAGGGCAGATTTACCGTCAACCAAAGACTTAAGGAAGCTTCTGCTCTTACAAATGAGTCAACAGTTGTATTTAAAGGTAAAGGTGCTGTAATTGAAATTTGGAATACCGACGAGTATGAAAAAATTTATAACACTTATGACCATACACAAGGTATTTATGACTTGATGGATAAAGTCAAGGGGAATGAGCAGTAATGGAATTTGTTCACAAAAGTGTGCTTTTTGATGAAGCAATAAAGGCACTTGATTTAAACAAAAATAAAATTATAGTTGACGGCACGGCAGGCGGCGGAGGTCACAGCGGTGAAATTGCAAAAACCGCTAAAAGAGTTATTTCAATAGACCAAGACCCCGACGCAATAGAAGTTCTTAACGAAAGACTCGGAAATAAAGAAAATGTAACTATCGTTCACGATAATTATTCAAATATAAAAAACATTGTTTCAAATCTTAATATTGATAAAATTGACGGCCTGCTTCTTGATTTAGGAGTAAGTTCGTTTCAGCTCGATACTGCCGAGAGGGGATTTTCTTTTCATAAAGATGCCCCGCTTGATATGAGAATGAGTAAAAGCGGACTCAGTGCCTATGATGTTGTAAATAATTACGATGAAAAAGAACTTGCGGATATTATTTACAGATACGGAGAAGAAAAATTTTCACGAAGAATCGCGGCAAATATAGTTAAATCAAGACAGGAAAAGCCTATTGAAACAACTTTTGAGCTTGTAGATATAATTAAGGCCTCAATGCCGCAAAGGGCGATGAGGGATTCACACCCTGCAAGAAAAACATTTCAGGCTATAAGAATCGAAGTTAATGCGGAACTTGATGTGCTTAAATCAACACTTGAAGACGCATTTGAAATTCTTGCACCGGGTGGTAGAATTGCTATAATTACTTTCCATTCATTAGAAGATAGAATTGTAAAAGAGCAGTTTTCAAAATGGTGTCAGGGTTGCACCTGTCCAAAGGAATTCCCGGTTTGTGTATGCGGAAATAAGCCGAAAGGCAAAAGTTTTAAATCAATTTCTCCGTCTAAAGAAGAACTTGATGAAAACCCGAGAGCAAGGTCATCACGACTTAGAATTTTTGAGAAATTTTAATTTGAATATATAGGACTATAAAAAACGAGGAGGAGTAAAAAATGACTAATACAGGCGATTTCAGGCGCTATTCATACAGCACGGAAGCCGCATATGCCGTGCAGGCGTTTAACTATCAGCGTACTTCGGCAGCTCCGTCTTATGTTCCTACGCCAAAAAAGGATTTTAAGGTTAGAGAAAGAAGCCAAAGAAAAAGCAAAGCCCAACTTCTTCACGAGCAGAAATTGAGCTTAAAAAAAGCTTTGCAAATTTCAGTGGTGGCGGCTTTGTGCCTTACTATGCTTTTTGCAGTGCTTTATACTAATGCCAAAACTAACGAATTAACACACGAAATTTCAGATTTGCAAAAAAATCTTTCTGTTTCACAAAGTGAAAATACACGCCTTAACAGTGAGCTTGACAGCCTTGTGTCAATGAATATGATTGACCAATATGCTGTCGAGAAACTTGGTATGACTAAAATGAAATCCAATCAAATTAAGTATATTGATGTTTCACAATATAAGCAAAAGCGTATGGCTGCAGCACAGGCGATTTTGAATCAAAAGCAGGCGCAATCCAAGGCAGAAAAAAAGACTGCCGCCAAGTAATAATATATATTATTACAGCGTAAATCTATTATGAGAGTTAAGAATATTTACTTAACTCTCATATGTTATTATTAAATAAGATAACAATTGCGAGGGAGATGATTAAAAGTGAATACATCAAAGAGAATGCTGAAAAGAATTTTGATAATGTCGTTGGTAATCATCTTTCTTATGACAACAACAGCGGTGCGAGTTTTTTATTTGACAATCGTCAGGGGCGAAGAACTTGCACAAAAAGCTGAATCACAGCAGCTTAAGGATACAGAGATTTCCGCAATGCGCGGAACGATATACGACGCTAACGGAAATGTTCTTGCGCAGTCGGCTTCGGTATGGAATGTTTTTATCGACCCGCTGAATATTAAAGACGATGAGGAAAGGCAACTTATCACAAATGAATTTGCCACTCTTTTCAAATATGACGACGAAGCAAAAAAAGAATTTTACGAAAAAACAACTCATCAAAATCATTATGAGTTAGTTGAAAAAAAAGTCGAAAATAACATAAAAGAGAAGCTTTCAAAATTCGTGTCGAAAAATGAACTCGGCGATTGCATAGGAACGGAGCAAACCACCAAAAGATATTACCCTTACGGTTCGCTTGCTTCAAGTGTTATCGGTTTTACCGGTTCTGATGACCAAGGCCTTTCCGGAATAGAAGCTTACTATGACGAAGATTTAACCGGAACAAACGGAAGAATCATTACAGCAAAGGACGCTGTTTCAAACAACATTGCAAACGATTATGAAACAAGTATTGCGGCTTCTGACGGTAATTCGGTTGTCCTTACACTTGACCAAACAATTCAGTATTACCTTGAAAAAGGTTTGAAAGAAACTATGAATGAATATCAGGCGAAGGGTGCTTACGGTGTTGTAATGAACTGTAACACAGGCGCGGTGCTTGCAATGTCATCAATGCCTGATTATGACTGCAATAACCCTTATAAGCTTACATACAGCAAAAATAAAAAGGCTATTAAAAAACTTACTGATAAAACGGCTAAGCAGGAAGCTGAAAGTGCTGCGGTTCAAAATCAGTGGAGAAACTTTACGGTATCGGATACTTATGTTCCGGGTTCTGTTTTCAAAACTTTTGTCGCATCTGCCGCTTTGGAGGAAAATGTTGTAAATTTAAACACAACATATACTTGCACAGGTGCAATCCAAGTTGATAAGTACCGTATGAAATGCCACTATCATCCCGGCCACGGAACAGAAACGCTTACACAGGGACTTGAAAATTCGTGCAACCCGTTTTTTATCACAATAGGTCAAAAATTAGGTGTTCATAACTACTTCAAGTATTTTGACGCTTTTGGATTCACACAGAAAACAAATATAGACCTTCCGGGTGAAGCTTCACCGCAGTATTACAAGGAAGACCAATACGGTATAGTTGAACTTTCATCTGCATCATTCGGTCAAACAAACTCTCTTACTCCTATTCAGGTATGTACCGGCCTTTGCGCTATTGCTAACGGCGGTAAGCTTCTTCAGCCTTACCTTGTTTCAAGTATTGTTGATTCAAACGGAAAAACTGTCAAAAAAACTCAAACTAAAGAGATTAGACAGGTAATCAGTTCCGATACATCCAAAAAAATGCGTGCTATGATGAAATCCGTTGTAGATAACGGTACAGGTAAAAACGGTTATGTGGCAGGTTACAGTGTCGGCGGTAAAACGGGTACATCCACTAAGCTTGGCGAATCAAAAGAGGGCGAGGGTGATAAGTACATTGTTTCATTCGCGGCTATTGCTCCGAGTGATGATCCTGAAATTGCAATGCTTATTATTGTTGATGAACCTAATCAGGATTTAGGCGGCGGTGCTCTTTGCGCACCGATTGCGGCTCAAGTTACACAGGAAGCTATGAATGTTCTCGGTATCGAGCCGAAATATGATGAAAAAGAAATGAAAGACCTTTCTAAAGAAACACCTAATGTTGTAGGAGAAAGCCTTGACGATGCAAAAGCTGCTCTTAAGGAAAATAACCTCAACTATGTTGTAATAGGTGATGAGTCAACTGTAACAAGGCAATGCCCGTCAGGCGCAGATGCAATTCCTAACGGCGGTACAGTTTATCTTTATACAGATGAAAGTGAAAAGGAAACTGTAAATGTTCCTGATTTTACAGGTCTTACGGTTACGGAAGCTAAAGACCTTGCTTCAAGCAGTTCTTTAAATATTCAAATTGCCGGTAACAGTATGTCGAGCGGTACGGTAGTTGCTTACCGCCAGAGCGAAGAAAAGCAGGCAAAACTTGAAAAAGGCACAGTTGTTACAGTGACTTTCAAAAATACACAATCAGTTTTAGACTAAAATCAATTTTGATTAAAGATATGGGGTTTTAAAATGAGGCTTAAAGATTTATTAAAGGGAATCAATGTTCAAAATGAATTTGATGATGTTGAAGTTTTGGATGTTACACAGGATTCGCGTCTTGTAAAAGAGGGTTCGCTGTTTATATGCATTAAAGGTGCGGCATTTGACGGCCATTCGGTTGCAAAAGAAATGCTTGATAAAGGTGCTGCTGCGGTAGTAGTTGAGCACGATCTCGGAATTGATAAGCAAATTATTGTTGAAAATTCAAGGGCTGTGTATTCACCGATATGTGCAAATTTCTTCGGCAATCCGGCTGATAAATTAAAACTTATAGGTTTAACCGGTACAAACGGTAAAACAACTACAACTTTTCTTATCAAGCAAATTCTTGAAAATGTAGGCAAAAAAGTTGGCCTTATAGGAACGGTTCAAAATATGGTGGGTGATGAAATTTATCCTGCAAAATATACAACTCCTGACCCATATGAACTTCAAAAGCTTTTTTCACTTATGGTAAAAGCAGGCTGTGAATATTGTGTTATGGAAGTTTCGTCGCAGGCTCTTGCACAAGGCAGAGTTAATGGACTTCGTTTTGCACTCGGTGCTTTTACAAATCTTACACAAGACCATCTTGATTATCATAAAACTTGGGAAAACTATTTTGCTGCAAAAAGAATACTTTTTGAAAATTGCGATATTGCAGTTACAAATGCCGATGATGAACACGGCTTGAAAATAATTGACGGGCTTGAATTTGATAAAGTAGTAACTTATGCTGTTAATACAAATGATGCAACTTATACCGCCAAAAATGTCAAGTTTAAATCAAGCGGTGTTGAATACGAAATAGTATCTAATGATTCTATCGGCAGATGTACTTGCCCGATTCCCGGTAGATTTTCGGTTTATAATTCACTTTGTGCCACAACTTGTGCGCTCGCTCTCGGTATTGATTTTGATGATGTGCTTTCAGCTGTATCAAAATCGCAGGGTGTAAAGGGCAGAATTGAAGTTGTGCCAAGCAATAGGGATTTTACAATCATTATTGACTATGCCCATTCACCTGACGGACTTGAAAATATTATTACTTCCCTTAAAGAAATTGCAAAAGGCAGGGTAGTTACACTTTTCGGCTGCGGCGGTGACAGGGATAAAACAAAAAGGCCTAAAATGGGCAAAATTGCCGCTGAACTTTCTGATTACTGCATTGTAACATCAGATAATCCTCGCAGTGAAAATCCAAGCGCAATTATTGATGATATTCTTGTTGGTATGAAAAATATAAAAACTCCTTATAAAGTTATTGAAAACAGGCACGAAGCTATTGAATATGCAATAACTCACGCAAAGAAAGATGATATTATTCTTCTTGCAGGTAAGGGACATGAAACTTATCAAATCCTGCCAACAGGAACAATTCATTTTGATGAAAGAGAAGTAATTGCCGAAGTACTCGGTAAAATGAATTAAATTATGGAAACTTTAACTTTAAAAGAAATTGCTAATGCACTCGGCACTCAAACAAAGTTTGATACGCAGGTTAATGCTGTTTGCATAGATACAAGAAAAATTACAAAAGGTTGCCTTTTTATTTGCATTAAAGGTGAACGATTTGATGCCCACCAATTTGCAAATGAAGCCTTAAATTTGGGCGCGGCGGCTGTTATGATTAGTGAAGATATTGAAGTGGCAGGGCCTTATGTAAAGGTTGATGATACTGCAAAAGCACTTCTGTCACTTTCTGGATATTATCGTTCAAAATTTGATATTCCCGTTGTGGCACTTACCGGCTCGGTAGGCAAAACTACTACCAAGGAATTTACTCACCTTGTAGTTAATTCGCAGTTTAATGCTATTAAAACACAGGGCAATTTGAATAATGAAATAGGACTTCCGCAAATGCTGTTTCAAATTGACAGCAGTACCGAAGCGGCGGTAATTGAAATGGGTATGAACCATTTTGGCGAAATTCATCGCCTTGTTACAGCAACAAAGCCAACAATTGCGATGATAACAAATATCGGTGTATCGCATATTGAAAATCTCGGTTCAAGGCAGGGCATACTCAAATCAAAGCTTGAAATTCTTGACGGACTTAAAGCAGGTTCACCTTTTATTATAAATTGTGATAACGATATGCTTAAAACGATACTTGATAATGATGAAATTATGCAAAAGTATAATGTAATCACATTCGGTATTGAAAGCGACGCTCAATTCAAGGCAGTTGATATTAAGGAAGAAAACGGTTCAACTTCTTTTGATGTTAAATACTCAACTTCGAAAATCATTGATGAAACCGATGGGCCGACAGCTCAGTTTTCTTTGTGGTCGCAGCATATATCAATTCCTACAATAGGTATTCATAATGTTTATAATGCACTTGCGGCTTTCACAGTCGGCATAACTCTCGGTATTGATTCCAAAAAGGCGGCCGGAGCTCTTGCAAACTATGTTCCTGCAGGAATGAGGCAGAAAAGCGTAAATGTCGGCGGTATAATTTCTATTGAAGATTGCTATAACGCAAGCCCAGATTCAATGAACGCGGCAATTAAAACACTTGCTAATGTAAATGCAAATAAAAGAATTGCTGTTTTGGGTGATATGCTTGAACTCGGCGATTTTTCAAAAAAAGCACACGCAGATGTCGGCAAAATGGTTGCCGATAATAATATAGATTACCTTTTGGCTTACGGTAATGACGCAAAGTACATCGTTGACGGTGCTAAGCAAAACGGTATGAAAAATGCCTTTTATTTTGATAATAAAGATGAACTTTCAAACAAACTTTTTGAGCTTGCACACAAGGGTGACGCAGTTATATTTAAAGCGTCAAGAGGTATGAAGCTTGAGGATGTAATAAATAATGTGTACAACAGGTGGGAAAAATAAATGAACAGTACAATTGCTTTAATAATCAGTGTAATAATAGCTTTCGGTGTAACCGCAGGCCTTGGATTTGTAATAATTCCGTGGCTTCGCAAATTAAAATTTGGGCAAACAATTCTTGATATAGGCCCAAGCTGGCATAAATCAAAGCAGGGTACACCTAATATGGGCGGAATTATGTTTATTATCGGCATAGTTCTTTCATTTGGAATTACTGCTTTAATCTATCATCTTTCAGGCGGAGAACTTGAAAGCGACTATTCTTCAATTATGAATGGTCGTGAATTGGTTCTTCTTTTCGGTGGGCTTATCTTAGCTCTCGGCTGTGGCCTTGTAGGCTTTATTGATGATTTCACTAAAATTAAGCTTAAAAGAAATGAGGGCCTTTCACCAAAGCAAAAAACACTCGGTCAACTTATCGTTACTTTAGGATATATCACTACTCTTTGGGTATCACATAATACAAGCTGGTATATTCCTTTTATCGGTACAGTAAATTTTGAAAAAAATATATTTACGGCAATTGTATTTTGGATTTTATCTCTGTTTATTATATATGGCTGTGTCAATTCGGTTAATCTTACAGACGGTATTGACGGACTTTGCTCAAGTGTAACAACTACCGTTGCAATTGCGTTTATCGTTATAAGCTATATTCAAGGTTTTGCAGGCCTTAATATTTTTGCAGGCGCACTTTTGGGCGGAGTTCTCGGTTTCCTTTGCTGGAATTGGAATCCTGCTAAAACCTTTATGGGTGATACAGGTTCGCTGTTCCTCGGCGGAATGGTTGTAGCTCTCGGTTATCTTTGCAAATGCCCGATTATTCTTCTTCCAATCGGTATTGTTTATGTTTGTGAAACTATGAGTGATATTATCCAAATAGGATATTTTAAAATCACACACGGTAAGCGCATATTCAAAATGGCACCTATTCATCACCATTTTGAAATGTGCGGCTGGAAAGAAAAGAAAATCTGCGTTGTATTCTCAACAGTAAATGCAATCGGCTGTGCAATCGGCGTGCTTCTTCTTTACTTCGGCAATTTTGCAAAATGATTTTATTTTAAATTTTAATTGAAAGGAGTGTTCTTGTGCCAAAAAATGATAACGAGCAATTAGTTGTTAAGCCAAGCAAATGGAAAAATTTTAAAGACACCTATTTTCTTGTCGGCAGTATTGATATTCCGTTTTTGGGGTTAACAATAGCACTTTTAACAATCGGTTTAATAATGCTCTTTTCAGCGTCATATCCGTATGCGTATTATTATAAGGACAGTTCATATTACTATTTTATTCGCCAGCTTATTTTTGCAGTTGGCGGCCTTGTGGGAATGTTTTTCTTTTCAAAACTTAACTATAAGGTACTGAAAGCTTTATATAAAGTCATATTTTTTGTAACAATAGGTTTTTTGATAGTTGTATTATTCTATCATACTGATTTTGGTGATTTTAAACGCTGGATACCAATCGGACCGTTTACTTTTCAACCGTCTGACCTTGCTAAATTCACTATTATATTAAGTCTTTCGGTTTATATAAATGACCATTACAGAAAAATGAATTCGCTTAAATACGGTATTGCAATTCCGGTTGGAATTATATTGATTTTCTGCGGCCTTATTTATCTTGAACATCATTTGTCTTGTACAATTCTTATGTTTTTAATTGGTGCTACTTTAATGTTTGCCGGTGGTACAAATTGGAAATTATTTGCATTTGGACTTGCAATAATCGCACTTGTCGGCTTTCTTGTTGTAAGCTTTCCTAATCTTATTGAAAACTATGCAGGCGCGCGTATTGAAGCTTGGCTTGATAAGGATTTTGATCCTACGGGTGCAAGGTGGCAAACAAATAATTCGCTTTACGCAATCGGCTCAGGCGGATTTTTCGGAACAGGCTTGGGCAATTCAAAGCAAAAATATCTTTATGTTTCAGAACCGCAAAATGACTTCATTTTTTCAATTGTGTGTGAAGAACTCGGATTTTTCGGTGCGGCTGTAATAATACTTCTTTTCGCGGCACTCGTAGTCAGAGGTTTGATAATAGCATCAAGGTGTAAGGATAAGTTCGGCTCACTTCTTGTAATCGGTGTTGTAGCACAAATCGGTTTGCAGGTTGTGTTTAATATACTTGTAATTACAGACACACTTCCTAACACAGGTATTGCACTTCCGTTTTTCTCATACGGCGGTACAGCTATATTTATGCTGCTGCTTGAAATCGGAGTTGTGCTGTCGGTATCGCGAAAAACAAATCAACAAAAGGTATAGGTAAATCAAATGAAAATATTATTTGCAACAGGCGGCACAGCCGGCCATATCAACCCGGCACTTGCTGTTGCCTCATATATCAGAGAAAAATATCCTGAAAGTGAAATTATGTTTGTCGGCACGGCAGACCATATGGAATCACGCCTTGTGCCAAATGCAGGTTTCGATTTTAAAACTATTAAAATTTCGGGTTTTCGCCGTTCATTTGCACCAAAGGCAATTTTGCATAATATTAAAACTGTTTGCCAGCTTATAACATCAAACGGCGAAAGCAAAAAAATTATCAAGCAGTTTAAGCCTGATGTCGTTGTAGGATTTGGCGGATATGTTTCAGGACCGGTGCTTCAAACAGCGGTTGATATGCACATTCCTACTTGTATTCACGAGCAAAATGCTTATCCCGGTATTACAAATAAAACTCTTGCCAAAGAGGTTGATAAAGTAATGCTTACGGTTGAAGATGCAAAAAAGCATCTTGAAGCAAAAAACGAAGTAATTGTAACAGGTCTTCCTGTTCGTGGCGAACTTCTTAATGCACGAAAAGATTTATCACGAAAGAAGCTCGGTATTCCTAATAATAAATATCTTGTTCTTTCATTCGGCGGTTCACTCGGTGCAAAGCCTCTCAATGACGCCATGTATGATATTCTTCTTGAAAGTGCCGAAAATGATACTTATTATCATATTCATTCAGTCGGTACTAATGGCAGTGAATTTCTTGATAAATTTAAAGAACAGGGTTTTACCGAGGGTGAAAAAGGTTTAATTAAAGGCAATGTTGAAGTTAGGCAGTATATTGATGATATGGATACCTGTATGTCTGCCTGTGACCTTGTAATCGGCAGAGCAGGCGCATCAAGCCTTTCTGAAATCGAGGCTATGGGTAAGGCTTCCATCCTAATTCCGTCACCGTATGTGGCAGAAAATCATCAATTTCATAACGCTATGGCACTTGTTAACAGAGGAGCCGGCTCGATTATTGAAGAAAAAGATTTAACTTCGCAGTCACTTAAAGAAGCGATTGATTCAATGCTTTCAAACCCTGCCAAGCTTATTCAAATTGAAGAAAATGCCAAAAATATGGCTATTACCGACGCAAGAGAAAGAATTGCAGATATTATTATTTCACTTGCCAAATAAGTAAATAACAAAATAATCACTTTTGCATAGTATAGCGTGCAGAGGTGATTAAATGGAATATTTTAAAATTAACGGCGGCAAAAAGTTATTTGGAGAAATATCGGTTCACGGAGCTAAAAATTCTGCTTTACCAATTCTTGCATCAACACTTCTAATTAAAGGTGAGAGTGTTATACATAATTGCCCCGATTTAAGCGATGTAAAAGTTACACTTGATATTCTTGCATCCATTGGTTGTAAAGTTAATAAAGAAAATGATACTGTAATAATTGATGCAACAAATGTTACAGGCAGCGAAATCAGTGAAAATACAATGCGTACAATGCGTTCATCTATAATATTTTTGAGCGCATTATTATCGAGGCAAAAATGCGCTTCGATTTATTATCCCGGTGGTTGCGAAATAGGAACAAGACCTATTGACCTGCATTTAAAAGCACTTAATGATTTAGGAGCAAATGTCAGCGTTAACGGTTCATCCATCAGTGCTTGTGCCGATTTTTTAATCGGTACTAAAATTATACTTCCTTTTCCAAGTGTTGGTGCAACAGAAAATATTATTATTGCATCAGCCATATCAAAAGGTAAAACGGTGATAGTCAACCCTGCAAGAGAACCTGAAATAAGCGACCTTGCTGATTTTTTAAATCATTGCGGTGCTAAAATTTACGGTGCAGGAGAATCAACAATAGTTATTGACGGTGTAAGTAAGCTTCATCCTTGTGAACATACAATTATTCCGGATAGAATACTTGCGTCAACTTATATGTCACTCGGTGCGGTATGTTCGGATGAATTAACTGTTAAAAATATCAGACAAAGTCATTTATCTCCGATTTTTCCTGTTTTTACAGAAATGGGATGTAAATTATATTTAAGCGATAATTCGCTTACTCTTGTTTCACCTAAAAGATTAAAACGGGTAAGAAGTATTAAAACAATGCCATATCCCGGATTTCCTACTGATTCGCAATCTCCCATTGCAGTTGCACTTGCACTCGCCAAGGGAACATCTATATTGCAGGAAACTATATTTGAAAATCGGTTCAGATATGTCAGCGAATTAAACAGATTCGGTACAGATATTGAAATTAAAGACAATATTGCTGTTATTAACGGTGTTGATAAACTTCATCCTGCAAATGTTCACGCCACAGATTTGCGTGGCGGTGCGGCACTTGTGGTAGCGGCACTTTGTGCAGATGGTGAAAGTAATATATATTGTATAGAACATATTGACAGAGGTTATGAAAATCTTGAAAAAGCACTTTCATCAATAGGTGCGAATATTAAGAGGAGTAAAAATGAAGGAACAACAGAAAAAGAAACAGGCGAAACGAAAAGCATCCAAAAGAAGCAAACCGAATTCTAAAATAGACAGCGAATTTTTAGACCTTGGTATTGAGCCACCAAAAATTTATCGTGAGTCGCAAAAGCGTATTACGCAGGCGCAGGAAAAGAAATCACGCCAAAGCAGTGATCTATATTCAATGACACGCTTGGAACGCAGGCAGAAAGAAAGCAATAAACGAAAAAAGAAAAATAAAGCACGAAAAGTGATGGGCTGGATAGGTGCTGTACTTATAATTATTGCAATAGGCACAGTTTTATGCTTAACGGTATTTTTCCAAATAAATACAATATCCGCTTCGGGTAGCAAAATATATTCATCAGATAAAATATTATCACAGTGTATTATTCAAAAGGGTAAAAACCTTTTTACCGTAAATACGGATGAAGCCGCTTTGAGAATTGAGGAAAATCTGCCTTATGTTTATAAAGCAGAAATTAAGCGCAAACTTCCTGATGCTATTGAAATTAAAGTGACAGACGCAAAGGTAGCATATTCGCTTTTGTGTGAAGATAATACTTACATTCTTCTTGATAATAATTTTAAAGTCCTAGAAAAAGGCGCGCAAATGGCAACTGGAATTATTATCAATAAAACAGATGTAAAATCTGCGAAACCCGGCCGTAAAATTCAATTTAAAAACAGCGATGTAGGCACTTGCCTTGAACGAATGGCAAATTGTATTAAAGAAAACAATTTTACTGAAATCACATCAATTTACAGTAAAAATATAAGCGATAATTATGTTGTTTACGATAATAGAATTACTTTTAAACTCGGTAACAGTAAAGATTTAGATACGAAGATAACGAAGGGCTTGGCGGCTTGCGATAAGCTTAACAGTTCCAGTCCTAACGCAACAGGTACAATGACTGTTTCAACTGACAAGTCAATTTACTTTACAGAGGAATAGCTGTGAAGTAAATCGCTTTACAGAAAATGTGACAATTGTCGGAATTTGTGCATACCTGACAAATATAGTAAAATTCGATTGTAAAACATTGTCAAAAAGTTTGAGAATAATTCAAAAAAAGTATTGCAATTTGGTTACAATCTTGTTACAATATCATATGTAACGAAAACCTGTATAGGGGTATATAGACTGAAAAATAAAATTAAGGAGAATCATGCAATGGGACGTTATGAAATTGATACAGATGACTCAAAAGTAGTACAAATTAAAGTAGTAGGTGTCGGCGGCGGCGGTGGAAACGCTGTTAACCGTATGGTACACTGTAATATTCAGGATGTTGAATTTGTAGCCGTTAACTCTGATAAGCCGGCACTTGCAAAGTCAACAGCAACACATAAAATCCTTATTGGTGAAAAGGCTACAAAGGGTATGGGCGCAGGTGCAAGACCTGAAGTTGGTACTCGCGCAGCTGAAGAGAGCAGGGAAGCTCTTACTGATATTCTCACAGGTGCTGAAATGGTATTCATCACTGCCGGTATGGGCGGCGGAACAGGTACAGGTGCAGCCCCTGTTGTAGCTAAAATTGCTAAAGACCTCGGTATTCTTACTGTTGCGGTTGTTACAACTCCTTTCGCTTTTGAAGGTAACAGAAGAATGAAGCAGGCGCAGGAAGGTATCAAGGAGCTTGCACAGTATGTAGACTCAATTATGGTAATTCCTAATGAAAACTTAAAGTATGTAACAGAAGAAAAAATTACTCTTCTTAACGCATTTGAAATTGCCAATGATGTTCTTCGCCAGGGTGTTCAGTCAGTATCTGACCTTGTTAACGCAACAGGTCTTGTAAACTGTGACTTTGCCGATGTAACTGAAATTATGAAGGATTCCGGCTATGCACATATGGGTGTCGGTCGTGCTAAAGGTAAGGATAAGGCTGAACTTGCAGCTCAGCAGGCTATTTCTTCTCCTCTTCTTAACACTTCGATTGACGGCGCACGCGGTATCCTTATCAATATTACTGCTTCAACTGATATTGGTCTTGAAGAAATTGATGCAGCATCATCAATCGTAAGTGCTGCTGTTCATCCTGATTGTGAAATCATTTGGGGTGCTAATTTTGATGAAGAACTTGAAGATGAAATGATTATTACTGTTATTGCTACACGCTTCGGCGATGAGGGCCCTGGCGCACCGATTAAGTCAACAACAGCTAATAAGGAAGTAGCTCCTCCTCAGCCGGTTGCTCCTGCATTTACAGCTCCTGCTCCGGCAGCATCATCATCAGCTTCTCCTGTTTCTACATTTAATGATAATGACGATGATGCTTTCACCGACATTGTCAACTTCTTTAAAAAGTAATAAACTTTAAATGAAAAGTGCGTCTTTTTAGGACGCACTTTTTTGTTTGTTATAATATTAACAATATGTATATTATAATCGACTCGTGTTTATTAAGTGGAAAACTTTTCCTGTCAAGTAATTCGCTTTACATTTTTAACATTTTCCACAATGTTTTTAACATTTTTTGTTGCTGTACGCTCGACTTTTCCACATTCTTAACAGCGTTTTCCACAGTGTTTTTAACAATTTGTATTTGTAAAGTTTATTGCCATTACATTTAAAAAAGCGGCTAAATATACAAATTATGTATATTTAGCCGCTTGTGCGTTATTTACCATTCACTTTTTGTGTATGACCTGATAATGTTAGTTATTAAATTATCTCTTAAAAATCCTTTGCCTTTACCACCGTTGTATTGGTCTTGAATTTTTCCGGCTCTGATAGTTATTGCATTTGTTTTATCGGTGATTTTATCAATCGGCGGTATTTTGCCGAAATCGTAATTATCATCAACTATGTCAATAACATTATCCGCAAGGTTTGTAAATTCTTCCTTTTCAGCGGATGTCATTGCAAATATAACCAATTTGTTATTGTTAGGGAAGCGTAATCGCTTTTTGTTTTTCACATTAAGTGAATATAAGTACATTCTTGCTTTTTTTACAAGGTTACCCTCAGGATGATGCAAGTGGGTGAATTCATAGCCGAATGCTGTTTCATCATCTGTATGAGCTGTTTGCCCAAGTCCGTACATATCCCATTTGCTGTATGGCGCTGTCATTGATTTAAAATTGATGTTATAATCTTTTCTGTCAATTTTAAATGTTCCAACAATGTCTTCTTCACTTACTGCACCTGCGAGTATGTAAATTTGGTTATACTTACCGTCAAGATTTATGCTTTGACCCCTGCAAGCTACTGCGTCATATTTAGGCTTCTTGTTCTTTCTGTTACCGTGCGGAATGTAAAATTCAATTCCGTTGACTTTTATGTTTCTGTCAATCAAATCAATAGGAAGTGAATATCCGCCGCCTTGTAATATGATATGCTTCATATTATCATAATTTGTGAAAGCCTTAACATTGTAATTAAGCCTCATTGGCGAATATGTGTTATTGTTTTCACATTCTTCTGGTTTTGCAAATTTGATTTTTAAAGTCATTGTTTCAAATGGCTTTAAAGTAACACGAATGACTTTACCGTTAACTTCTGCGTGATTTCTTATAAATTCTTCGCTTGTATTAACTTCGTCAACCTTTTCAAATTCACGGTAAACACTCAATGCCGCATTTTTTTGCTCAATTGCGGTTGCATTGTTAAGTCTTACTATTAAAGCGTTTTCATCATCTTCGCTCATTTTTACAGCTCTTATAACAATGTTATCGTGTGTTATTTTTAATAAGCTTGCAAGCTGTGAGAATTCGCCCTTGCTTTCACTTTTCTTCACTTCGCAGGTGATAAGCTTTCTTGCAAAGTTCATTGATTCTTTGTTAGTTCCGTTTTCAATATCACCCTTATGGCCATAAATACCAAAGCTGAAGCAGTTTCTTCCAAGGTCTTGCAAATCCTGCCTCGTTTCTTTCGTAAATGCACCTAAAGGTGAGTGAATGCAAGTGAGGCGCAATGTGTTGTTGTCAGGCTTATCCCAACCGTGTTTGCAATCTGTAAGTATACTTACACCGAATTCGCCGCTCGTATCGGTAATGTCTGCCCATTTTTGAGCAGGTACTTCATAAAGCTTTTCGTTGTTGTTTTCTCTTTCTGTATATCCTACACCGGAATCATACTTCGCAGTGTAATTTGATGCGGAAAGCGGAAATACGGCTTTTAAAAGCGTTCTTCTTGTTCTCCATTCAATTTCGTTGTCTACTCTGATAACTTTGCTGTCAGGGTAGAGTGAAACTGTTTGAATTATTGTTGAATACTCGGCTTCTCTTGTAATTTTAATTGCAATTCTTGCAGGCCCGTTTTCAACTGTTTCAAATGTAGGCGTGTTTGCATAGCAGTAAGGTTGTTTGTCAATATCTTCTTTCCTCAGTTCCCAAGACGGGTATGCAAGCGAACCTGTATCGTGAAGTAACGCAAGCTTAATCGGTGCTTTTATAAGCTGCTTGTTAAGCTCTTTATCAAACAGATATGCAAGGTCACCGTTTTTGTTGAAAATAACTTTATATTTGCTGTTTTCAAGCCTGTGTTCGCTGACTTCAAGGTCATTTTTTATTTTGCATTCTTCGTCACTCGGTACTACCGCATAAATGTGTACTGCATATGACGGTACATCTGCAAAAAATATAATTTCAAAATTCTTGCCTGTTTTTTTGACGATTTGGCTTGGCACTTCCTGCTTCTGCTTATCAATTACCTTAACAAAAGGAGTGTTTACATTTAATTTGATTTTTGCTTCAACACTCTCTTTTCTTCTGTATTGTGTAGGGTTTGATACAGAAATTGCAACTGCATTTTCAGGAATCCAAGAAGTATCCATATTTCTTGAAAGCGCCTGAATGGAAGATGTTAATTCACCCTTAAATTGAGCTATTGATGAATAATAGTCATCCCACGCGTCATTGTACACTTCCATCAAGGATGTGCCGGTAATATCATCGTGAAATTGATGTTTAATCGAGCGTTTCCAGGCTTTGTTAAGATTTTCTTTAGGATATTCGTAACAGCCGCAAAGTTCGGCGAATGAGCAGACAAATTCTGCGCTGTGCGCTATTTGCTCACTTTGATAATCTAATCTTTTGCTTTGCGTTCTTGAAGTGTAACATCCGGCACCGTGATTTGTCATAAGTAAATCACCCTTATACCTTGGGATAAATACGCCGTTTGAACCGTTATTGTATTTTTTAAGCTGTGTAAATACCTTATCGCTTCGCGCACTTTTTACTTTGAATAGCTTGTTTTCTTCTTTAGCATTTGCCTTTACGCTTTCGCAAACACTTTTAACACTTTCTTCAGTCGGTGAGCCGCCCCAGTCACCTGTTCCGTAAAGGTGATTTACCCAAGGAAGCTTCATATTGGTTTCCATATAAGCTTTGCTTATTCCGTCAATAACGCTTAAATCGGCACGCACATCACCGCTGAGTTTATATCTGTAACTTTTAGCGTTTAATGATGCACCGATTTCGTTTCCGTCAGCACCTACCCACATACCGATGTCAAACGGTATGCCGTATGCACTGCCCCAAGAAAGTTTTTGTGTACTGAAACCTAAAAGGCCCGCGTCATTTATGATTTGCGGTAATTGCGCACCAAAACCGAAACAATCAGGTAAAAATATATCCTTGCTTTTTATGCCGAATTTTTCATAAAAATAGTTATTGCCGAGAAGTATGTTTCTGGTAATAGCTTCAGGTGAAGGAATGTTAACATCACCATTTTCATATTCGGAGCCGGCAGGATTCCACTTATTTATTCTTACATATCTTTTGATTTCTTTAAATGCTTTTGGATAATATTCTTCAATAAGTTCATATCTGTAAGCGCCCTCAAAATTAAACAGATAGTTAGGATATTTTTCAATAAGGTCAAAGTTTTTGCTTAATGTGTCCGGAATGAATTTTTCAACCGTGTCTGCAAGAGTCCATCTCCAAACTGTATCGAGATGAGATGTTGCAACCATATAAGCTGTTTTCGTCTGCATAATTATACCTGCTTACTTTTCAATAATTTCATATGTAAATTCGTACTTTTCCTGAAGAGCCTTAACTTTATCTTCATTGTCTTCAATAAATGTTTCGCTGTAAACGCTTTTTCCGTCTACCGAATAATCTTTAACAATTTGGTTGAGTGCTTCCCACGCTTCAGCTTCCTGTGCGTAACCGTCCTCAAATCTGATTAGGAATTCTCTGTGCTTAGGTAAAATAACTTTCATTTTCTATAACTCCTTAATTATAATATGCTATTGTATTATATTATTTTTAGGAAAATATTTCAAGCCTTATTTAAATCTTTAATAACAAGTTTAGCTTTTTCGTAAAGTAAGTTGTCGGCATTTTTTATCGCCTCTTCTTTGCTTATGTTTTTTTCGACTAAACTGTACATTTTATCTCCGAGTTTTACATTTTCAATATCTCCGCTCATAACAATACATTTTTTGTTGTATTTCTTGCAAAGTTCACTTATTTTGAATACCAATTTTCCCATTAAAGTTTGCTTGTCCGTTTTTCCCTCGCCGGTAATTACAATATCACTTGCTTTGATTTTTTCTTCCAAATCCGCCGTTTCACTCAATATATCAAATCCGCTTTTGATTTTTCCGCCGTACACAGAATAAAGAGCACCGCATATTCCGCCGGCACTTCCGCCGCCCTTTACATTTCTGATGTCACGCGGTAAAAAAGCGTTAATCATTTTCAGCCCGTCATCAAGCTCTTTTACCTGCTTATCATTAGCTCCTTTTTGCTTTGCAAATACATATGCCGCACCGTTTTTGCCAAAAAATACATTTTCTACATCGCAGGCGAATGTAAAGTTAATATCCTTTACAATATTTGTGAATCCTACACCGTAAATATTATTCAAATCTTTGCCGGCAGGGAAGTCGATTTCATCACCGTCTATATCGCGGAATACTGCACCGAGAGCGGCCAGCGCACCGGCACCTGCGTCGCAGCATCCGCTTCCGCCTAATCCGAGTATAATATTCTTAAAACCCTTTGATACAGCGAACTTTATCAGCTCTCCCGTACCATATGATGTGGCGTTCATTACATCTTTTTTCTTTTGCAGGCCGCTTGCTGTGGCTGTTTCAATAATTGCGGTGTCACCGTAAGTGTATATATGCCCCTTAACCTTTTTTAAATATATGTCACTGCAATATGTGTAAAGTATATTGCCATTACAAAAATTACATAAGCATTCGCCAAATCCTTCACCGCCGTCGGCAAACGGCAGGCAGGTTATGTTGTGCTTTTGAACGCTGTCAATTCCTGCTTTTATATTTTCACACACTTCTTTTGATGATAAGCTTCCTTTAAAGCTGTCAGGAACGATTAAAATGTTCATTCAGTATACCCCTCAATGCTTTTTTAAATTTTTCGTCTTGCTCTTTTGTTCTTTTTGCCGGGCCTTTTAAATGCTTGCCTGCTCTTCTTGCTTTCTTTGCAATGTGGCGTGATGTTAAAAGCGTGTCAATGTTGTAATCGTTTATAATCAAACCGTTTTGGTTAATTATTATTGCACCTTTTGCAAGTGCCATTGCCGATAATCCGTAGTCTTGTGTTATCACAATATCTCCGGCTGTGCATTTGTTTACCAGTGCAAAGTCGGCACTGTCATTTCCTTTTCCTACTGTAATTATCGTTACGCTTTCAATATTAAATTGATGGCTTGTATCGCAAAAAATAATGCTTTCAATGCCAAATTCGTTTCCTATTTCTATTGCCGATTTTGTAACCGGGCAACCGTCTGCATCAATTAAAATTTTCATATTTTAATAATACCATAATTGTATTAACTTATCAAATATGATATTATTTGAGTGGTGATATATATGAAACTTATTATTATTCGTCACGGTGATCCTGATTATGAGCATGACTCATTAACTCAAAAGGGTGTACGCGAAGCGCAGTTGCTGAGTGACCGTATTTCACAACTTGATGTTAAGGCTTTCTATTGCTCGCCGCTCGGCAGAGCGCAGGATACAGCGTCTTACACTCTTAATAAAATGAACCGCACTGCTGAAACTTTGCCGTGGCTTTGCGAATTTGAGGGTAAAATCGTGTCAGGCTTAAAGCTTGTTTCCTGCTGGGACAGATTACCGAGCGTTTGGACTAAATATCCTGAACATTATGATTATGATAATTGGTATAAGTCTAAAATTATGCGTTACGGTACAGTTGAACGCAAATATAAAAATGTGTGCGAAGGTATTGATGAATTGTTAAAAAAGCACGGTTATGAGCATAACGGCAGGGTATATAAGGTTAATAATTCCAATCACGATACCATTGTTCTTTTTTGCCATTTTGGTGTTGAATGTGTGCTGCTGTCACATATTTTTTCTTGCTCTCCTATGGTGCTTTGGCACAATTTTGTTGCACTTCCAACTTCTGTTACCACTTTGATTACCGAGGAAAGAGAAAGGGGTATTGCATCTTTTCGCTGCCAGCAGTTTGGTGATATAAGCCATCTTTATAAGGGCGGGGAGGAACCTGCGTTTGCGGCACGCTTTTGTGAATGTTTTGATGACGATACAAGGCACTGATTTATTATAAATGAATTTTTATACCTATTTTGTAAAATATAATATTGTAAAATAAGAAAAAATATTGTATTATATATTTTGTAAGAGTTATACAAAAATATCTAATAAAGGATGAATATTATATGGAAAATAACAAAGCAATTAAACCATTTGGCTTTAAAGACAAAATAGGCTATATGTTTGGTGATTTCGGTAATGATTTAACATTTCTGCTTTCTTCAAGCTTTCTTTTAAAATTTTATACCGATGTAATGGATGTTGATGCATATGTAGTCGGTATAATTATGATGATTGCCCGTTTTGTAGATGCTTTTACAGATGTGGCAATGGGCAGAATTTGCGATAAAAGCAAAATGACTCCTGCCGGTAAATTTAAACCTTGGATAAGAAGAATGTGCGGTCCTGTTGCAATCGTTTCTTTTTTGATGTACCAAAGTTCACTTTCAGGTTTGCCGAAACCTGCTAAAATTGCATATCTTTTTATAACATATATTCTTTGGGGTTCTGTTTTTTATACTTCAATCAATATTCCTTATGGTTCAATGGCTTCTGCTATTTCCGAAAATCCTGATGACAGGCAGTCATTATCCACTTTCAGAACAATGGGCGGCGTACTCGCCGGTGCTATTATTATGGCTGTTGTTCCTCTTATTATTTATAATAAGGAAAACGGCAACGAAGTTATAAGCGGTGCTAAATTTACTCTTGTTGCAGGCATTTGCTCCGTATTCGCAATCATTTGCTATCTTCTTTGCTATCATTTGACTACCGAGCGTGTAAGGCCTGAAATTTCACAGGAGCAATTAAAAAAGAATAATATCGGCAAAATGCTTTCAAATGCATTTAAAAACCGCGCTTTAATTTCTATTATTGTAGCAACAATTTTTATGCTTATTTCTCAGCTTACCATTCAGCAAATGGCGAATTATGTATTTCCGAATTATTACGGTAATGCTAAAATTCAGAGCCTTTCGGTTGTAATGATGGGCGGGGGCATGATAATTGCGGCGGTTATTGCCAAACCTCTTTCAAAAAAGTTCGGCAAAGCAGAAATAAGCGTTGCTTCAAATATGGTTGCCGGTATAGTATGCTTTTTGCTTTATTTTATCAGGCCTCAAAATGTTTGGGTGTATGTTGCATTCCAATTTTTATGTTGGTTCGGTTTAGGCATTTTCTCTATGGTTGTGTGGGCGCTTATTACAGATGTTATTGATTATTCGGAAATTAAAAACGGTATCCGCGAAGACGGTTCTGTTTACGCCCTCTATTCTTTTGCAAGGAAACTCGGTCAAGCTCTTACATCAGGGTTATCGGGTGCACTTCTTTCAATGATTGGTTATAAAAAATCAACAGCATTTGATAAAAATGTTGTTGAGGGTATTTTTGATATTTCAACTCTTCTTCCGGCAATCAGCTTCATCTTGCTTGCACTGATACTTTGGTTTTGGTATCCGCTTAAGAAAAAGCTTGTTGATGAAAATGTTGAATTTTTAAGGCAAAAGCACAATAAATAAAATACTGCAAAATAAAAGACGATGCACCGCATCGTCTTTATTTTTATTTTTATTCCGGTTTACTTATTCTTTTAATTGCTTCAAAGCTTTCGCTTGAAATAATGTGTTCAATTCTGCAAGCGTCTTCAACAGCGTTTTTTTCATCTACTCCTATGCTCATAAGCCATTTTGATATTGTAGTGTGCCTTTCATATATTTTTTCGGCAATTTTCCTGCCGGAATCAAGCAAAGTAATGTAACCTGACGGGTCAACTTCTATGTATCCGTTTTCCCTAAGGTTTTTCATTGCAACGCTGACACTTGGTTTTGAAAAGCCTAATTCATTTGCTATGTCTATTGAGCGAACTGCTCCGTTTCTGTTTTTTAATACTAAAATTGTTTCAAGGTAGTTCTCTGCTGATTCTTGGATTTTCATATTGCACCTTCGTCTTATTACATAATATACAATTTATTATAACATTAAGCTGTATTTTTTTCAAGTTTTATAAAAAGTTAAAATTTTTTCTTGACAAATCAGTTAGGCGGTGCTAACATATAAGCGGTTAGAGAACACTAACAATCGTTAGCAGAACCTAACATAAACATATTTTATGTGTAAAGGATGTGTATATTATGATGCCTATTACTTTAGCAGACGCAGGTGAGGAATTTACCATTCAGCGTATTGCAGGCAAACCGGAAATTAAAGCCCATTTGGCTGACCTTGGTTTTGTTGTTGGCGGAAATGTTACGGTTATATCATCATATTCAGGTAATGTGATTGTTAATGTTAAAGGTGCCAGAATTGCAATCAGTGAGGGAATGGCACAAAAGATTTTTGTTTAATTTTAATTTTAAATAGATATTAAGGAGGAAACAGGATGAACACTTTAAGGCAAGTCAAGGTTGGGCAAACCTGTATCGTCAAGCGCGTGCACGGTGAAGGTGCATTAAGGCGCAGAATTATGGATATGGGTATTACCAAGGGCGTTGAAATTTATGTGAGAAAAGTTGCACCGCTCGGAGACCCGATTGAAATCACTGTAAGAGATTATGAACTTTCAGTTCGTAAAGGTGACGCTGAACTTATTGAGGTAGAATAAGGCTTATTTTTTAGCATTCGAGTTAGTTAAAGCTAATAAAAATTAGAAAGAACTAACATAATGAATAATGTTTTAGTATGAAAGGATATACATAAATATGAGTATTAAAATTGCTCTTGCCGGTAACCCGAACTGTGGTAAAACCACTTTGTTCAATGCACTTACCGGTTCTAACCAATATGTCGGCAACTGGCCGGGCGTTACGGTTGAGAAAAAAGAAGGTAAACTTAAAAAGCACAATGATGTAGTTATCACTGACCTTCCGGGTATTTACTCACTTTCTCCATACACACTTGAAGAAGTAGTTGCCCGTAACTATCTTATTGATGAAAAACCTGATGTTGTTCTTAACATCATTGACGGAACAAACCTTGAAAGAAACCTTTATTTAACAACTCAGGTCGTTGAACTCGGTATTCCGGTTGTTGTTGCTGTTAATATGATGGATATCGTTAAAAAGAATGGCGATAAAATCAATATTAAAGAACTTTCCAGGCAGCTCGCTTGCCCGGTAGTTGAAATTTCAGCTTTAAAGGGTACAGGTGTTATGGAAGCAGCCGAAGCAGCTATTGAAGCAGCAGGCGGCCCTGCAACAATTCCTCAGCACGAATTTTCAGGTGCTGTCGAGCATGCAATCGCTCATATTGAAGAAGCTGCTCTTAATAATATGCCTGAAAATCAGCAGCGCTGGTATGCCATCAAAATTTTTGAAAGCGATGATAAGGTACTTGAAAAGCTTAACATTTCAGATGCAACTCTTGCTCATATTCAAAAGGATATTGAAGCTGCAGAAAATGAAATGGACGATGATGCTGAAAGCATTATTACAAATGAAAGATACCTTTACATTTCTTCAATTATTAAAGCTGTATATAAAAAAGCTCATAAAGGTAAGCTTTCAACTTCAGATAAAATTGATAAAATTATTACAAACAGAATTTTAGGTCTTCCTATTTTCGCACTTATTATGTGGGGCGTGTATTTTATCTCGATGCAGTGGATAGGTGATATGGGAACCAGCTGGGTAAACGATGTTCTCTTCGGCGAATGGGTACCGGGACTTCTTGAAAAATTCCTTGAACCACATCTTGCTCCTTGGCTCTTCGGTCTTATCAATGACGGTATCGTAGCCGGTGTCGGTGCAGTTCTTGGTTTCGTTCCTCAAATGCTTGTTCTCTTCTTCCTTCTTGCAATTCTTGAAGGTTGCGGTTATATGAGCCGTGTAGCATTCGTAATGGATAGAATTTTCCGTCACTTCGGTCTTTCAGGTAAGTCATTCATTCCTATGCTTATCGGTACAGGCTGCGGCGTTCCTGCTGTAATGGCTTCTCGTACAATTGAAAATGAGCGTGACCGTCGTATGACAATTATGACTACCACATTCATTCCTTGCGGTGCTAAGCTTCCAATCATCGGCCTTATTGCCGGTGCTTGCTTCGGCGGAGCCGGCTGGGTTGCAACATCAGCTTACTTCGTTGGTGTTGCCGCAATCATTGTTTCAGGTATTATGCTTAAGAAAACAAAGAAATTTGCCGGTGACCCTGCTCCATTCGTAATGGAACTTCCTGCTTACCATATTCCTACTCTCGGCACAGTTCTTCGTTCAACTTGGGAGCGTGGCTGGTCATTTATCAAAAAAGCAGGTACAATTATTACACTTGCAACAATCCTTATTTGGTTCCTCCAGGGCTTCGGCGTAGAAAACGGTGCCTTCGGTATGGTTGAGGATATGGATAACTCAATCCTCGCTAAGTTTGGTAATTTGTTTGCATGGCTCTTCATCCCACTTGGCTGGGGTGGTTGGAAACCGGCTGTTGCAGCTGTTACAGGTCTTATTGCTAAGGAAAATGTTGTTTCAACATTCGGTGTTCTTTATCACTTCGCAGGCGAACTTGCTGAAAATGGTGATGAAATCTGGGTTAACTTTGGTAAAGACCTTGCAAGTCTCAGCGGCGGTCATGCTGCTCTTGCAGGTTATTCATACCTTATCTTCAATCTTCTTTGCGCTCCTTGCTTCGCAGCAATCGGTGCTATCAAGAGAGAGATGAACAATGCTAAATGGACTTGGTTTGCAATCGGCTATCAGTGTGGTTTTGCTTATATCATTTCACTTATTGTATATCAAATCGGCCTTGTATTTGCCGGCGACATCAATGTTATTGGCTTTATTGCTGCTCTTGTTTGCCTTGCAGGTCTTCTCTATATGCTTTTCAGAAAGAATAAGTATGATGATAACAGACTTACAATCAATACTAAAGCTTCAAAGAAAGATAAAGTTAAAGCATAATTTAATTTAAAGAAAGGAAGTATTTGTATGCTTGCGTTTTTAAAAGCAAATATTTATAATATTATTGTTATTGCGGTTATTTTGCTTGTTGTTTTCTTAATCATACGAAAGATAGTGAAAGATAAAAAGGCAGGCAAGAGCGCGGTTTGCGGTGGCGATTGCAGTAAGTGCCATTCAAATTGCAGTCACAAAGGCTGACCTTTAAATTAGTATAGAATTATCCGTCTGTATCTGTTATAATGATGCAGACGGATTTTTATTTTTAGGAGCTCTTTATGATTAAAACAGTTTTATTTGATTTGGATGATACCATTTTTGATTTTAATATGAGCGAAAAAATTGCCATTATTAAAACATTTGAAAGTTTCGGCTATGATGTAACAGATGAAATGATTTTAAAATACAGCCAATATAATATTTCACAGTGGAAAAGGCTTGAGCTTGGCGAAATATCACGAGAAGAGGTTAAAGTTAACAGATTCAAACTCCTTTTTGATGATTTGGGCTTGGATTTATCACCTAAAAAAACAACTTTGGTTTATGAAGAAAATCTTGCAAAAGGCCACTACTTTGTTAAAGGGGCAGAAGAAATGCTTAATTCTATTTATAAAGATTATGATTTATACCTTGTTTCAAACGGGGCTAAAAAAGTGCAAGAGGGAAGAATGAGTACCGCAAATATTTCCCATTGCTTTAAAGATATATTTATATCGGAAGTGGTAGGGTATGAAAAGCCTAATGTGGAATTTTTTAATTATGTTTTTTCAAAAATAAAGGATTTTAACAGGGATGAAACCGTTATTATAGGCGACAGCCTTACATCTGATATTTTAGGCGGAAAAAATGCAAAAATAAAAACCGTTTGGTTTAATCCAAACGGTAAAAAATGCGAAGATATTGTGCCTGATTATCAAATTTCAAGTTTAAACGAAGTAAAGTCGCTTTTAAACTCAATTTAATTATTTAATCTTTTTTCAAGCTCCTTGGTGCTTAAACAGTTGGCACTTTTAAGGAGCTTTTTGTATCGATCCATATTATATTGTGAGTGTTCCGTTTCTTTGCTCCAAAGATGCATTACCCAGCTTTCTTCACCAAAGTATGTAACAATCAATACACCTATTACTGCCATTTTGATTTTTGATAAAACATCATAATCGTAAACAGCCAGAAGAAAGTATTTGAATAAAAAATACATTGCTATTTGCTCATTGTATATTTCATTTGATATTTTATTTTCTTTTCCTGATTTTACTTTTTCTACCCATTCTTGATTTATTACTTCAGGGTTATCAAATACTTCAAAAAAGTCAATATCATCATTTCCCTCGTCATATGTGTCCAAATCTTTTTGTATTTTTTTTCCGTAGTCTAAAAGTTCAAGCAGTCTGTCTTTAATATGCTTGTCCCTGTTTTGAATGATTGAATATGCTTGCTTTCTTGCTTTAACCAAATAGTAATATGTTTGCGCGTCAATTTCGTTAAGCTGCGGTAATCTGTCGTTTGCTTCATCAACAAATGTCATTTTTTCTTTAAGGTTAAATATCATATCACTTGCCACCGGGCAGGAAAACGAAATACCCATTTCTTCAGTACCGCCGAAATCGTTAATAAATCTCGGAAATGTTCTGCAAGTGTATGGCGTATGCTCACCGCCTATTGCAATGTGCATATCGCATAAATTTTGTTTGTTTAAAAAAGGACAACGCTTTTTTTCTGCTAATTTAAAAATTGTGTTGCCGAATTCATCTTTAGAAAGTACGCTGTCTATTCTTTCTCTTATTTCACCCGATATTGTTTTGTAATATTTAAGTGATTTTTCATCTGCGTCCACTTCCCAGCCTTGGCAGCAAGAGTCCGGGCAGGCACCGGCAATACATTTAAAATCTTTATAGAAACTTGGTGTTCTTAATATCATATTTATCCCTCAACACTGAATTTATATATTTATTTTATCACGGAAATTAAAAAACGCAATATAATTTTATTGCATACTTTTGTTATTGATGATAATATAAAAGTATACTGTAATTGTTGGGTGATTTTTAATGACGAAATTTCTTATAAATATGATAAAAAGTAAATATGATGTTTCATCTTCTCTCGGCCGTGAAAAAGTCGGCACAATGAGTGGCTGGTGCGGAATAATTTGCAATGCTTTTTTGTGCATTGTTAAATTCATTATCGGTACTGTGTCCGGTTCTGTATCAATTACGGCAGATGCGTTTAATAATTTGTCTGACGCAGGCTCAAATGTTGTTACTATCGCCGGGGCTAAACTTGCCAATAAGCCTGTGGATAAGGAACATCCTTTCGGTCACGGCAGGCTTGAATATATATCCGCTTTGATTGTATCGTTCATTATTCTTTTAATGGGGGTTGAACTCGGTAAATCTTCTGTTGTTAAAATATTTAAGCCTGAAGAAGTAAGCTTTAGTATAGTTTCATTTTTTGTTTTGCTTCTTGCAATTTGCGTTAAGCTTTGGATGGCTTATTTTAATAATAAGCTTTATAAATTAACGAATAATATAAATCTTAAAGCTGTTTGCCAAGACAGCCTTAATGACTGCATTGCAACTTCGGCTACAATTATTTCACTTGTAATATCTCATTTTACGGGCTTTTACCGTATTGACGGAATTGTGGGTATTTTTGTTGCTGTTGCGATTATTATGTCCGGTGTCGGAATTCTAAAAGATGTAATGGGACCGCTTCTCGGTCAGCCGCCGTCTGCCGAACTTGTAAAAAGTATTGAAGATTTAATTTTGAGTGAGTCTGAAATAGTCGGCGTTCATGATTTAATAGTGCATGATTATGGGCCGGGCAGAATTATTGCTTCCGCCCATGCAGAAGTACCGTCAAATGAAGATATAGTTCATATCCACGATGTTATAGATAATGTTGAAAAGAAAATACAAAAAGAACTTAATATTGTAATTTGTATTCACCTTGACCCGATTGATATTGATAATGAAGAAGTAAATAAATATAAGTCAATCGCTCAAAAAATAATTAAAAGTTATAACAGTGAATATTCATTTCATGATTTTAGGCTTGTAAACGGTGAAACTCATAAAAATCTGATTTTTGATCTTGTGATTCCTTTTGATAAAAATAACGATACTACAAAAATATTGAATGATATTATGGCTCTGTTTAAAGAATATGATGAAAAAATAAATGTAGTTATTACTATTGAACACTCGTTTATTTAAAGTTTATAATTATTTTATAATTTTGTTGACGGATTATATCTTAACTGTTATAATAGACTTAATAATTTAAGGGGGATTTTTATAATGAATGTTCTTATTTTCGGCGGTACAGGCCTTTTGGGTTCTGCTGCTGCTCAAATTTTTATTGACCGTGGTCATAAGGTTAAAACTATTGCTTTGCCTCCGCTTCCTGAAGGTGCACCTATTCCTAAGGAAATGGATATTGAATTCGGTAACTTCCTTGAACTTACTGATGAAGAACTTGAAAAAGCTATGACAGGTATGGATGCTTTCGTCTACGCGGCAGGTGTTGATGAAAGAGTTGAATTCCCTCATCCTGTTTATGATGCATACAAAAAGTATAATATCAACCCAACCGACCGTTTCTTGAAAATGGCTAAAAAGTGCGGCGTTAAAAGATGCGTTGTTCTTGGCTCATATTTTGCTTGGCTTGCAAAGGAAAGACCTGATATGCAGCTTTGCGATAAGCACCCTTATATCCGTTCCCGTGTTGAGCAGGAAGAGGTTGCTTTTAAATATGCTGATGATGATATGGGTGTTGCAGTTCTTGAACTTCCGTATATCTTCGGTACTCAGCCGGGCAGACGCCCTGTTTGGGTTATCCTTATTGAACAGCTTCAAAGATTTGAAAAAATGCCTTTCACTATGTATCCAAAGGGAGGCACTGCAATGCTTACAGTTCGCCAGGTTGGTGAAGCTATTGTAGGTGCTGCTGAACAGGTTAAGGGTGCAAGAGCTTACGGTATTTCTTGCTATAATTTAACTTGGAGAGAATTCCTTAAAATCGTTTACAGAGCTATGGATGGTATTCCTGATCGTAAAATTGTTGACTGCCCTAAGGTATTCTTCCAAATGTTCGGCCATGTAATGCGTAAGGATTATGCTTCCCGTAATGTTGAAGCCGGTATTGACCCGGTAGGCCTTGCAGATATTATGGGTATGAATCTCTTTATTCCAACCGATGATACTAAAGAACTTGGCTGTACACCTGATGATATTGAAGCTGCAATATTTGATTCAATTAAGCTTTCAAAGGATTCATTTGAAGGTAAAGCAAAGCTTCTTGAAATGAAGGGCGAGTAATTTAATATTACATATTATAAAAGGCGGCTTTTGCCGCCTTTTTCATTTATCTTTAGGTCGGCAGATAAGTGCTACTGTAAGTCCGCTGAGCATTGCGACGGTAATTCCGACTGCACACGCTTGAAGTCCGCCTGCCACTACACCCATAAAACCGTCTTTTTGTATGGCTTCCTTTACACCTTTTGCAAGGGAAGCACCAAAACCTGTTAGCGGAACTGTTGCGCCGGCACCGGCAAAATCAATTAAATGTTGATATATTCCGAGTCCGCCGAGCAGTACGCCGATACATACAAATAAAACAAGAATTTTTGCAGGAGTCAGCTTTGTTAAATCTATAAGTAATTGACCTATAACACAGATTAAACCGCCGACTATAAATGCTTTTAAAAACATCATTTTTATATCACCATATATAATTTTTGCCATTTTGATATAAATATTCATTTGCATTTTGAATTTTGCAAAAAATAAGGAAATTTGCGAAATTTAATATAGCTTATGTTATTGATATGACTTGACAAGTGTGATATAATGACAATTGAGAGAGGAAAGATATTTTAGGAGGGTTTATACTATGGCAATGACATACGATTCAGTTGTTCAGGCAACAAGAAAGAAATTTTTAAACACGGATGTTTCTTCAGTTCAGGGAACTCTTGCTTTTCAAATCAATCTTATCGGTAAAGTTGAGGGAATTTTCTATATTGAAATTAAAGATGGTCAGGTTCACGTTGAGCCTTATGAATACTATGACAGAAATGCAATTCTTACCGTAAATGCAACTAACTTTACCAAGCTTATTAACGGCAAGCTTGACCCTGTAATTGCTTTTACAACCGGCAAGCTTAAAGTTGACGGTGATGTTAATGCAGCACTTGAACTTATTAAGTTTATAAAATAAAATTAAAAAGGACTGTATTGAAATCAGTCCTTTTTTTATTGAATTTATAGTAGGTGATTTTATGTTTAAAGAAATCAAAGCAAGTGATATTAAAGAAAATATTTGCGATTTGCTAAAAAACAACTGGGGGCTTGTTACAGCAGGCAATAGCGATAAGTTTAATACTATGACTGTTTCTTGGGGCAGTATGGGTGAACTTTGGGGGAAAGACAGTGTGACTGTATATATTCGCCCGCAAAGATATACGGAAGAATTTATGAATTCTAATGACCATTTTACCCTTAGCTTTTACCCGCTTGATAAAAAGCAGGCTATTCACGGAATTTGCGGTTCAAAGAGCGGCAGAGATGTTGATAAGGTTAAGGAATGTAATCTTACACCTAATTTTGATGAAAATGCTCCGTATTTTGAAGAAGCACAGCTTGTGCTTGTTTGCAAAAAAATGGCAAAAAGCAAGTTCGACCCAAAAGATTTCACAGATGCTTCAATTGACGGCAGATGGTATCCTGAAAAAGATTATCATTATATTTATTTTGCAGAGATAGAAAAAGTCTTGATTTCTGAATAATTATGTAGTATAATACTTTCACAAAAGGTAGGGGTTATTCCTTATTTCATAGTGTAGCGTACGGGCCCTGTGCAACGGGATGCTACGAACCTTGTCAGGCGGGGAACCGAGCAGCAATAAGTGGATTATTCTGTGTGCCGCAGACAAGTCTGTGCGTTACATTATGAAATAAGCTGTCTCTGCCTTTTAATTATATTAGTTAAGTGTAGGAGTGATGAAGATGTATCAGGTATTGTACAGAAAATACAGACCTAAAGTTTTTGCTGATGTATATGGGCAGGAGCATGTAACTTCTACGCTTAAAAATGAGATTAAAGAAAACAGAATTGCTCACGCTTATCTTTTTACAGGTTCGCGCGGTACAGGTAAAACAACTTGTGCAAAAATTTTGGCAAAGGCTGTTAATTGCGAAAACAGTGTTGACGGTGAGCCTTGTAATGAATGTGAGGTTTGCAAAGGGCTTGACAGCGGTACTATTTATGATGTTGTTGAAATAGACGCCGCTTCAAATAACGGCGTAGATAATATCCGTGATTTAAGAGAAGAAGCTAATTATACACCGAGCAGGGGTAAATACAGAGTTTATATTATAGACGAGGTTCATATGCTTTCTACCGGTGCATTTAATGCTCTTCTTAAAACTCTTGAAGAACCGCCGGCTCATGTAATATTTATTCTTGCCACTACCGAGGTGCATAAGCTTCCGGCAACAATTTTGTCACGCTGTCAAAGATTTGATTTTAAGCGTATTCAGCCGGAAACTATGTCAGTCAGGTTGAAGCAGGTTGCACAGCTTGAGGGTATGGAGCTTGATGATGATGCGGCAATTCTTATTGCCCGTATTGCAGACGGTGCATTGCGTGACGGACTTTCTATTCTTGACCAATGCGCAGGCAGAAGCAAAAAAATTGATTCTGCCCTTGTAAGTGAAGTTGCAGGTTTGGCAGGCCGTGAAGCTTTGTATAAACTGACGGATTGCATTTGCACTCAAAACAGCTCATCTGCTATGACTGTTATATCCGAACTTTATCAAAACAGTTATGATATGGAAAGGCTTTGCGTTGAGATGATAAACCATCTTCGCAATTTCCTTATTGTTAAAACAGTTAAAGACAGCAGAGGCTTGATTATTTGCACAGATGATGAGTATAATTCCATCATATTATCGGCAGAAAATTTTACACTTGAAAATGTAATTTTTGCTCTTGATTTGTTTCAGGATGCTTTAACTAAAATTAAAACAGGGGCAAATGCAAGGGTTGAGCTTGAAATGGCATTCGTTAAGCTTTGTGAGCCGAAACTTGATGTAAATATTGATTCCCTTGTTGATAGAATTTCAAAGCTTGAGCGTGCAGTTAACCGTGGTGTTAATGTTTCGCAACAACCGGCGGTTGTTGAAAGCGCAAAGCCTGTTGTTGCAGAAAACAAGCAGGAGGTTAAGGCTGAAAAAGCTGTTGAAGAAATTAAAAACGATACTTTGCCGCCGATAGCATCTTCTAAACCAAGCATTGAACCAAAAGCTTTGCAAGGTAAAAACGAAACTGCGGTTAATAAGCCGCAGCAAACTGTAAATACAGATGATTCCAATACCCAATATGAATTTGAGCATTGGGGTGATTTTATGGATGTTATTCATAAGCAAAATATAGCCTTGTTCGGCGTACTTGCGGGTTCACGCGGGTATATAAGAGGGGAGTATTTCTTAATTGACAGTCCGAATCCGACAATCATTCAGTTTTTGAAAACTCCTACTTATTCTAAAGCAATTAAGCAGGCACTTTATGATGTCACAGGGCAAAGCTTTAAACTCGGTATTTTTAAAAAGAAAGCAACAGACGCACCTAAAAGAGATTTGCTTGAAGATTTAATTCATCAGGCAGAGGATAATATCAAAATAAATTTTGAATAAAATATAGGAGAATTAACTATGAAAGCAAGACTTCCTCAGGGAATGGGCGGCGGTCCGCAAAATATGCAAAATATGCTCCGCCAGGCTCAAAAAATGCAAGAAAATCTTGAAAACAAAAAGGCAGAACTTGAAGAAAAAGAATATGTTGTAACCTCAGGCGGCGGTATGGTTGAAATTACCGCAAAAGGTGACCATACTATTAAAGCTATCGGTATCAACCCTGAAGTTGTTGACCCGGAAGATGTAGAAATGCTTGAAGATATGCTTGTTGCCGCTCTTAATGAAACTATGCGTCAAATAGATGAAGAATCAGAGCGTGAACTTGAAAAGGTAACCGGCGGTCTTAATATTCCGGGACTTTAAGTTTAAACTTTATAATAACATTATATTTCTAATTACAGAGGTAATAAAATGGGCTTTGACCTTGCACCACTTCAAAATTTAATAGACCAATTTGAGCGTATGCAGGGTATAGGGCATAAAACTGCTCAGCGTATGGCATTTTATGTTCTCGGTCTTTCTGATGAACAGGCGCGCGAATTTGCACAAGCCATAACCGATGCACATACAAAGATTAAGCAGTGTAAAGTTTGCTGTAATCTTGCAGATGATGACTTATGCCCTATTTGTAAAAGCAAGACAAGGGATAAATCCACTATTTGTGTAGTGCAAGACCCTCGTGATGTTGTTGCAATTGAAAGAACACATGAATATAACGGTACATACCATGTTTTGCACGGTGCCATTTCACCTATGGATAATATCGGGCCTGATCAAATTCGTATTAAAGAGCTTGTGGCAAGGCTTGGCAGTGAAGAAGTGGAAGAAGTTATTATGGCAACAAACCCAACTGTTGAGGGTGAGGCAACAGCTATGTATATCAGCAGGCTGCTTAAACCTATGGGTATTACTGTCAGCCGATTGGCTTACGGTGTTCCTGTCGGTGCTGATCTTGAATATGCAGATGAAGTTACACTTTCCCGCGCACTTGAGGGAAGAAGTTTAATATAAATTAAGGAGTGGTAGACTTGGATAAAAATCAAAAGCAAATAATTGCAAATAATAAAAAAGCCTATCACGACTATTTTGTGCTTGAAACTTATGAAGCCGGTATAGAGCTTTTCGGCACAGAAATTAAATCTATCAGAAACGGCAAAGTTAATCTTAAAGATAGCTTTTGTTCGGTTGATGACGGTGAAATGTTTGTTATCGGTATGCATATTTCCCCTTATGAGCAGGGAAATCGCTTTAATCGTGACCCAATGCGTAAAAAAAGACTTCTTCTTCATAAAAAAGAAATTATGAAACTTTTCGGTGAAAGTCAGCAGCAGGGGCTTTCAATAATTCCGCTGAAATTATATATTTTCAAGGGCAGAGCCAAGCTTGAAATCGGGCTTTGCAAAGGTAAAAAGCTTTATGATAAGCGTGCAGTTCAGGCAAAGAAGGATTCTGACCGTACCATTGAGCGTGCTATGAAAGGCAATTATTGATGAAAATCACTTGCAGTCAATGCGGCAAAACATTTGAACTTACTCAAAATGAGATAAACTTTTATAATTCTAAAGGGCTTGATTTACCAAAACGGTGTAAATCCTGCCGTGATAAAAACAGCGGAAAATATGTTGTGGCTTATACTCAAAAGAAGCCTGAAAATTTAGTTTTTTCGGTTCTTTTCTTTGCGCTCGGCGTTGCAATTTCATATTTCACTTTTAAGAAGAAAACACTTTCGGGTATTGTGCCTGTGGCAATCATTGTCTGTTCGTTTCTACTTTCTTTTGCTTTATTAGTTAATGTACAAAAGCGTAAAACAGTAGATGTTTCGTTTAATGAAAAATATCAATATAAATTTTATGATGCTCAAAATTTTCTTAAGCATTATTATAAGCATAAAAACGATGTCGGTGTAACAAGCTTGGAAAGTTATTTGAAACTTGCAAATAAAGTTATAACAGATAAAAAATCAGTGCATAAAACCATTTCAAACGGCGATATAATATATTATAATAAGCAGACTCAATATTTTGTTGTTCTTTCAAAGGCAGGCTATATTCGCAGTTTGTATAAATCATCATATAATCATTATTTAAAGCAATAATACGGGGATGAAAGGATTTCGACAGGGTTGGTGAGCCTTGATCAGCGAGTAGAGGAGTTGCACCTCTTTAAAAGTAACACTTTAAAATTAACTGACAATAATAAATCAGTAGCTCTTGCTGCGTAATTAGCAGCTTGCGTTCTCCCAAAGAATGCCACGACTTTGGATAGAGCGTCGACTTAGTGGCGAACATGAACGAAAGTATTCCTCGTCTTTCGTCAGGTATTAGAGGATACCGTAGCATATAGGCCGTTTACCGCCGATATGTGAGGGGATAACCCAAAAGGTAAAATACACTCGTAGAGCCCTTGGTAAGCCGATTCTGGACGCGGTTTCGATTACCGCCATCTCCACCAAATATTAAAACCCTACATAGTACCTAACTATGTGGGGTTTTACTTATGTTTGCGTACTACTCACTACTACATGCTGTACCACGGTTGGTAACAAGTTGGTAGCAGGTTGGTAACAAATATTCTATGTATGAATTGTGTTTACTGCATCAATTTTTGTCTTTAAATAAATATGAGTGTAAACTCTTTCTGTAAACGATTGTGCTGATTTGTGTCCGACTATCTCTTTTATAACACTTTCATTTACATTATGTATTGTCATTTGTGTAATGCAAGTGTGTCGAGCCTCATGCGTAGTGTGTTTCATCGATAATGAAGTTAATACACTTTGCTGTTGCTTTCTGTACCAACTGTCAGCAAGTCTGCCACCATATTCGGCTGTTATAACCCATTGTAATGATTTTAGCTATATGATATAATATACTATAAAAAATTAGTGATTTTATCACATTGTATAAATTAAATTTAGGAGGAAAATAAATGAAAAACAAAACTAAAATGTTATCAATCGTTTTGGCGATTGTTATGATTCTAACAAGTGTCAGCATTGGTGTGCCGACATTCGCAGCAAGTAAGCCGAGTGCAACGCAGATTACTTCAATTAAGGCTATTGATAATGGCTTTAAAGTTAAGTGGAAAAAGAAGTCTTGCACAGGCTATCAAATCCAGTATTCTACAAGCAAGAAATTTGCTAAAAAAGGTACTAAGGTTTTGAAAGTAAACAAAGCAAAGACAACTTCTAAAACTGTAAAGAAACTCAAAGCAAAGAAAAAGTATTATGTAAGAGTAAGAACATACAAAACTGTTAAGAAAAAGAATTACTATTCAAAGTGGTCAGCTAATTATAGTGTTACCACTAAAGCAAAGAAAGGTTCTTCAAGCAGCAATTCAAGTGTTCCTACTATCAAATCTATTTCTTATCTTAATAAGGGATATGGCTTTAAACTTACTTGGAGCAAAGTTTCTAAAGCTTGTGGTTATGAGATTCAGTATAGCACTGACAGGAATTTTTCAGATGTGTATGATAAAGATACAGGTTATCCATATTTAGGTCATTATCTTGAAGTAGGGAAAAATAAAAATTCAGTAAACTTCAAAATTGATGAAAAGGATCCGGCAGGTGATGAAACTTGGTATGTAAGAATTAGGGCAAAGAAAAATCAAGGCTCACTTACAACGAAAGTAAAATATACCGGTTGGTCAAAGACCACTTCAATCCTTACTCCTGAAAGAAAAGATTATCTCAGACTTATGGATAAGGCTTATAACGAAATGGGTATTACTGCTCAAATGAGTGACATTCAAAAACTTGCTGCTATTCAAAATTGGATTAGTAGTCATTGGGTTTACAGTCAAGCTGATTTTCAAGATGATGCTATTGAGGGTTATCTTCTTGTTAAATACGGATATGGTGCTTGTGGTCAATTTGCAAATAATTTTGTTTACTTCTGCAATAAAGCTGGCATTCAATGTTATGTTGTTGGAGGTGATTATTTAAGTGGTGGTGGTCATTTCCGAAATCTTATTTGTATAGAAAGCAAATGGTACGGCTATGATTGTGAAACAGGCAATAATGGAAATGGTGGTTTAGAAGGATTTTACCAATTAGATCGTGAACTTAACACTACTTGGAAACTTGACGATAAAAGTAATAATTTATACCAATCTAAACAACCTCATGGAACTAAAGAAGATTACACAAGTGTAAACGATCGACTTCGTGAGATTTGTCCGAAGTGTAAAGTTTCACATTTTAAATAAAATAATGTTAATTTAAGAACTATCAATGTAAAAGTTGATAGTTCTTTTTTTATACCTTTTTAGCAAAAAAAATGCCGTTCTATTTCTTTTCACTTTGGAGAATAGATGAAAGCCTACGCTCACATTCAAAATATGGAAGTGACTGTATTTTGAACGCCAAAGAAACTGTGTGAGGAGTCGAGGTCAGTGACACTTTGGCAATATTTTTTCAATATTATAATAAATTTATAGTTTTATTTAAAATCGAAAGGTGGTGAACAGTAATGAAAAAATATTTTTCAGGATTCATTTAGAATGAAATTTAAAAATTTTATTTTATTTTCCGGAAAGTAAATTAAACAAAAATAAAAAACTAAAAGTCTCAAAGAAAGGAGAGAGCTATATGACAACAAAATTAAAATTCAACAAAAAAGTCGGCAAAAAGATACTTGCGTTGCTGTTATCAGTGTTAACAGTGTTTACATGTATAACACCTGTTATGTCAGTATTAGCTGATTCATCAATAAAAGATGTATGGTCATCAAGCGGAATGGCACACCATAGGCTTGAAGTAGACGGTAAAGATGCCTTTTGCTGCCATAAGGCAACACGCTTATTTTGATTTTATATCTGCCTCCTTTAATTTATTTTATCTTTTGCTTTTGTGTTTGTTTTCATATTGTATGTTTGCTTTTATGATGCTGCATTACTATTCATCTCTTAATAATTGAAATTGATTTTTCTACAAAAGCCTATAAAACCTATTGACAAAGTAGGAAATAATGATATAATGATACCAAGATACCATTATTTTGAAGTAAGGTGATTTAATTGAAACAGCTTTTATGCTTCGGCGATTCTAACACTTGGGGTTTAATTCCGAAAACAAATGAAAGATATTCCTGGGGCGTACGATGGACCAGTATTTTGCAGGAAAAATTGTATGATAAAGATGTTCGTGTTTTAGAAGAGGGGCTTTGCGGCAGAACTACTGTTTTTGATGATGCATACCGCAAAAACCGAAACGGTTTAAAGTCACTGCCTGAAATTTTAGAAACAAGTTATCCCATTGATGCAGCGGTAATAATGCTTGGAACTAATGATTGCAAAGCGTATTATAAATCAAATTCATACAATATTGCCAAGGGACTTGGGTTGTGTGTTGATGAACTGCTAAAGTATATTTCGCCTGAAAAAGTTCTTATTGTATCACCAATCTTCCTTGGCGATGCAGTTTGGAAAGAGGAATTTGACCCTGAGTTTGATGCTCATTCGGTAAATATAGCAAAAGGCCTTTTCAACGAATATAAAAAAGTTGCCGAAACCAAAGGTACAAATATAATCTCTGCTTCCGATTTTGCTAGGCCGAGCAATGTTGACCAAGAGCATTTAACTAAAGAGGGACATCAACTTCTCGCCCATGCAATCTACAATGCGGTTATCACTTCAAATATTGTATGAATTTGATTTTGATGTTATTCAATTTCGATTTTAAAGCAAATAGGGTAGTTATCGCTAAATCGGCTGTTTGCTTTAACTGTTAATTTAGTATCGCTTCTTTCAAATTCAAGCTTTTCGCCGGTTGAAAGAAGTGTAATGTTTTTAATTATAAAATCAGGCCCGTTTTTCTTTTTCAGCGTTTTTATTACAGCGTCCTTACCGTCAGGGCGCATTTGAAAAGCGTAAATATACCCGTTTTTATATGTAAAGCGAAAGTCTTTATTTGTAAATTTCTTTTCATTTGAATCTTGGAAAAATCCCGCTTTGTTATTAACTTTTCCTTCGCCAAAGGTTTTCCAAAATGTTGTATTATAAATTCCGTCACCGTTTAGTTTAAGCCAAGCGCCTAATTGTTTCAGTACAGCAGTTTCTTCATCTGTAATTGTACCGTCGGCTTTTGGGCCTACATTCAAAAGTAACATTCCATTTTTGCTTACAATATCTATCAAATCGGTAATAATGTGCCTTGCTGATTTAAATTCGTTGTTTTTTGTATATCCCCACGAGCGTTTTCCTATCGCAGTATCGGTTTGCCAAGGAATAGGGGATATATCTGTTAAAGCACCGCGCTCAACATCAAATGTAGCAACGGTAGGCGCAAATGCTTCGTGTTTATAGTTAATAGTAACTTCTTTGCCCCATTCGTCTGCACGGTTGTAGTAATATGCACACAGCTTTTTTAAATACGGTTTAAATGAGTGATTGTGTATCCACCAATCAAAATAAAGGTCAGCCGGCTGATATTTATCTATAAGTTCGCAGGTTCGCACAAGCCAATCTTCAAGCCATTCTTTGCTTGCACCGATTGAATATGTGTTTGCAGTTGTTTTGTGAAGTGTATTACCGTCAAATTCAGGGCAATGCACAGCAGGTCCGTAAAAATCTTGATATTTTTCATCATTTACATCACTGTCAATCGTTTTTCCCATATTCATAAAAAAGTAATGTTCAGCCCTGTGGCTTGATGCACAAAAAGTTAAACCCTGTTTTTCGCAGGCACTTTTTATTTCGCCTATAACATCTCGGCACGGCCCCATTTTTGTGGCATTCCAGCGGTTAAATTGCGTATCATACATTGCAAATCCGTCGTGATGTTCACAAACGGGCATTACAAATTTTGCACCGCATTCTTTAAAAAGAGCCAGCCATTTATCTGCATTGAATTTTTCACCTTTAAACATAGGTATAAAATCTTTGTAACCGAATTTATTTTGAGGCCCGTAATTTTTTCTGTGATATAAATATTCTTTGCATTTTTTATCGTACATTGAACGCGAATACCACTCGTTGCCATAAGCCGGTACACTGTATATTCCCCAGTGAATAAATATTCCAAGCTTGCCTTTATAATACCAGTCAGGAGTTTTGTGGTTCGCAAGCGATTGCCAATTATCTTTGTATTTTCCTTTTTCAATTACATCTTCGATTTGATTTAAGTATTCTTCTTTAGTCATTTTTTCTCCATAATAACCGTATTCACAAAATACCGGAGCTTACAATATGTAAGTTCCGGTATTTTGGATTGAGTGTTATTTTTCTGCTTTCAAAATACTGTCAAGCTGTTTTTCATCATCAAGCTTTGAAAATTCTTTGTCAGTGTATTCTGCATTGCCTTTGCTTTAATCTTAATTACTTATTTATTTTTTCTTTTCTCGGCTTCCTCTTCTTCTAATTTGCGGTAAGCGACTTTGCCTACCAAGGTTTTAGGAAGTGAATCTCTGAATTCGATTTCTTTAGGCACACCGTAACGCGAAATATTTTTCTTGCAGTATTCAAGTATTTCTTCTTTAATTTTATCACTTGGTTCAGCGCCTTGGCGCAATACAACAAAAGCTTTTACAACATGCATTTTGTACGGGTCAGGTATGCCGATTGCACATGAAAGAAGTACATCGGGATGTGCATCAATCGCATTTTCAACTTGAGATGGATAAACATTGATACCCGATACAATAATAAGCCTTTTCATTCTCTGCTTATAATAAACAAAACCGTCTTCATCCATAGTGCCGAGGTCACCGGTGTGAAGCCATACATTTCCGTCTTTGTGTGTACGAAGTGTTGATGCGGTTTCTTCTGCGTTATTAAGGTAGCCTTTCATAACGGTAGGGCCTGTAATGCAAATTTCACCTTCTTCACCATATGGAAGTTCAGTATCGTTTTGCGGATTAACTATTGAATAGTATGTATCTGAAAGCGGAATACCTATACTACCCTCACGGTATGTATCAAACGGAGTGAGGCAAGATGCGGTTACACATTCTGTTGTACCGTATCCCTCACGAACTTGGATTGTAGCATTATGCTCTTTAAGGAATTTATCAACTTTCTTCTTAAGCTCAACTGAAAGAGAGTCGCCGCCGCAGAACATTCCGCGCAGGAATGAAAGGTCAAAATCAAATCCCTCACTGCGAAGCAATGCTTCATAAAGGGTAGGAACACCTACAATAACATTAGGTTTGTATTTTTTTACATCCCTTGCGTAAGTTTTAATAGTGAACTGCGGGATTACTATGCAGGTTCCGCCTGCTTGAAGTGCTGTGTGTATTCCTACACCTAAGCCGAAACCGTGGAATAAAGGCATAACGGAAAACATTCGAAGCCCATCCATTGAAAAGCCGGCATTTGCAGCAACTTGAGCGCCTAAAGCGTTCATATTCATATTTGTAAGCTCGATGCCTTTTGATGTACCGGTTGTGCCGCCGCTGAAAAGAATAACTGCGGTATCATCCATTTTAGGCATATTGTTTGTGAGTGCCGGTGCTTTTTTAGCACCTTTTATAAAGTCGCTCCAATCAATTATATTTTTATTATCTTTTGGAAGCGGAGCCGGCTTTTTCTTAACTGTAAGAGGGTAGAGCATATTAAGCGGAAAAGGAAGCTCATCCTTAATATGTGCAACTATTACCTTAACAGGATGTTTAACATCTTTTAATGCACGAAGAACCTTTTCATAAAATAAATCAATTACCAAAATAGCTTTTGAATTGGTTGTGTTAATGTAAAATGCTATTTCACCTTCTGCTGAAAGCGGGTGAATCATTGCCGGAATTGCGCCGATACGGTTGAGTGAATAAAATGTATCAATACCCTGCGGCGTGTTTGGCATACATACTGTTACACAGTCGCCTTCGCAAATTCCGATGTTTCTGTAAGCTTTGCCCAGTGTTTCAATCTTTTCAAAAAAAGTTTTATATGTTGTTTTCTTTCCTTGAAATTCATATGCAACGGAATTTATTTTGTTGAGTTGATTTACATTATCCTTTATGGCTTCATACATTGAGCCTTGCGGATAAACAAGATGTTCAGGAATGTCACCAAAATATTTAAGCCATGGAGCTTTTGGAGTTTGAGGCATAACATTTCTCCTTTGTTTCATTTTTTTGCTTATTATACAACTATAATATATTGATTTCTATATTTTTTTATTTATTTAATGAATATTTAATAAATAGAAGTGAAATAATTAACAAAAACGCAATGTAAGCACATCAACTTACATTGCGTTTTTAGTCAATCTTTTTGTAAAAGCATTCTGTCGTTATCAAAATCTTTCATTTCTCTTTCACGATAAAGCTTTAACAAGTCTGATACGTTCATTTCTTTTCTTGTTTCACTGTCAAGGTCAATTATGATTTCGCCTGAATCCATCATTATTGTTCTTGTGCCGGTAACAAGTGCTTGCGACATGTTATGAGTAATCATCATAGTTGTAATATTGTTCTCTTTCACGATATTATTGGTGATTTTCATAACTTTGTCAGCTGTAACAGGGTCAAGTGCCGCTGTGTGTTCATCAAGTAAAAGAAGCTTTGGTGTAACAATTGTACACATTAAAAGTGTAACAACCTGCCTTTGCCCGCCGGAAAGAAGACCGATTTTAGTTTTCATTCTGTCTTCAAGTCCCATATCAAATCGTGCAAGATGCTCTTGAAAATATTCTCTTTTCTTTTTCCCGATAGCTTGTGAAAAGAAACTTGAACCTGCACGCGAATATGCAAGAGCAAGGTTTTCTTCAATAGTCATATTAGGTGCAGTGCCTTTCATCGGGTCTTGAAAAACTCTGCCTACAAGTCTTGCCCTTTTATGTTCAGGCATAAATGAAATATCTTTTCCGTCAAGTATAATGCTTCCGCTGTCCTGTTCAAAAGTACCGCATATCATATTGAACAGTGTGGATTTTCCTGCTCCGTTTGAACCTACTATTGTAACAAATTCACCGTCATTAAGTGTGAGGTTAATGTTGTTTAAAGCTTTATGCTCATTTACCGTATCTTTAGCAAATGTTTTGGAGACATTTTTAATTTCAAGCATTTTTTCTTGCCTCCTTTTTACTTTTTGCATTTTCAAACTTATGCTTAATTTCAGGTACTACCAATGTAATGGCAACAATAATAGCACAAGTAAGTTTCATAAGATTTTCACTGTTTTTGCCAAAGAGTGATACATCTATAACAAATGCTACAATTATTTTGTAAATTACAGAGCCGACAACAGCGCTTGTTAAACCGAGAGCAACATTTCTTTTACCGAAAATTGCTTCACCGATAATTACTGCTGCAAGTCCGTAAATAAGTGTTCCGTTAGAAAAGCTTTGGTCACTGAGTCCCAAATAATGTGAAATCAGCGCACCTGAAAGAGCAATAAGTCCGTTTGCAAGTGCCAAACCGAATATGAGCGAAAAATCAACATTGATTGATGATGCCCTTACCATATCGGGATTATCACCCGTAGCTCTTATGCAAAGGCCGAGGTGAGTTCTGAAAAATAAGATAAGAAGTATTAAAACCAGAATACAAACAACCGCACCTATAATAAGACCTGCAATTTTTTTATCAGCACCGCTGATACCGACTGCTTTGAAAAATTTGGTGAAAGCCGAATTATCGTTAAAGTTGAGGTTGGATGAACCCCTAACCATCAAATTTATTGAGTAAAGGCCGCTCATTGTTATAATACCTGCCAAAACAGGATGAACTTTTAGCTTTGTTTGCAAAAGGCCTGTAACAATTCCGGCAAGCACACCGGCAAAAAATGCCGCAATAAAACTTGTAATACTTAAACCTTTGCTTGCAACAACTGCGGCAACTGCCGAGCCAAAGCCGAATGAACCCTCGGTTGTAAGGTCAGGTATGTCTAAAATTCTGAGTGAAATGTATATGCCGAGTGCGAGCAGACCGTAAAGAAAACCCTCCTCGACAGCTGTAATATAAACCTGCATAATGTGTCCTTAATAGTTTGTAATGATTATTATTCGTTAACTAATTGAATTTCATAGCCGATTGTGTCTTTGTCAGGTGTGTTTACACCAAGCATATCGGCTGTGCCGCAGTTAAATGTGCAGTAGTCGATTCCTACAACTTCGGCAGGGATTTCTTCAATTTTAGTGCCTTTCATATATTCAATGCACTTATCTGCTGTTTTTGCGCCTATTCCCTTATCGTCAATTGCAAGGGTAGCAAGGCAGCCGCTGTTAACTGTTGTAGCTGATGAGCAGTAAGTAGGTATTTTAGCTTCATTGCATACCTGTGCAAGTGCAGATACACCGTCTTGTACAATTGCATCATTAGGTACAAATATTACATCACAGCCCTTTTTGATAAGTGTTTCTGTTGATGCTTTTACATCTGCCGATGTTTCAACTGTTGCACTTTCGTATTTAACACCTTTTTCATCAAGATACTTTTGTGCTGATTCAACTGTGTTTACAGCATTGATTTGTGATGTTGAATAAATAAAGCCCCATTTTTTTACATCAGGTGTAATTTTATATCCCATATCAATAATATCTGAAACAGGGATAGCGTTTGATGTGCCTGTTGCATTTTTGTCAGGTGCAGCCATATCGGTAATTACTTTAGCTTCAACCGGTGCGCTGACTGCACAGAAGAAGCAAGGTGTGTCAGAAGCTAAGTTTACAAGTGTTTGTGTGCAAGCTGTGCCGATTGTGAAAATAGCATCATAACTTCCGTCATCCATAGAGTTGATTATAGTTGTAAGGGTGGTTGAATCTCCCTGTGCGTCTTTATAATCAAATTCTGCATTTTTATAGCCGTTTTTCTTCATTTCTTCAATGATTCCGTCTTTCATATCAACAAATGCACCGTTTGCACCTGTTTGAACTACAATTCCGAATTTTGCGGTTTTAGAATCTTCTTTACTGCCGCTGTCCGATTTTGAACATCCGGCAAAGCAAGCTGCTGCAACAGCAATTGCAAAAATAACAGCTAAAACCTTTTTGATTGTTTTTTTCATAATGTTACCTCTTTCTTATTAGTTGTTTTTGTTATATTCTTCAAGCCTTTTAAAAGCTTTTAATACCATTTCCTCGGTGATTTTGTAAGGGTTGTGGTCAATATCTTTCATAGCGCACACCATTGGTACAAGCTTGTCTAAATCACTTTCGCTCATTTCAATATCTTTTAAGCAGGTTGGAAGTGAAATTGAACGGTTGAAATCAAACATTGTTTTAAACATTTCTTCATTTTCGTCAACAAGCAGTAAAATAAGTATTCCGAAGCCGACAACTTCACCGTGCAAATGGTTTTCTTCAATATGCGGATAAGATGTAAGTGCATAAAATACAGCGTGTGCAAGCCCTGTGTTATAGTCGATTATATGCTCCGCTGTTAATAATATTGATGCAATGCCGGTTGTAACAACTATGTCTAATACAACTTGCTCAACTTCAAAGCTTGCTGTGCCTGATTTAAAATCTTCAAGTGCTTTCTTCCCGTATTTAAGCAGGGGAGTCAAACACATCTGCGATGTTGTAACACCGAGTGCGTGGTAATGTACCAAATCTTCACCTCGGCTGCTCATCTCGGCTTCAAAATACTTTGCATATGTATCGCCGATACCTGCCCACATAAACCTTGCAGGTGATTTTGCAATAACCGGTGTGTAAATAAAACAATGCCTTGGCGGAGCCGTAAAGAAAAACGGCTCTTTAAAACTTCCGTCATCATTATACATTATTGAAACTGCGGTTGTGCCGGCACAGTTTGATGCAATGGTAGGAAAAGTAAAAATATTTTTGCCGGTTTTAAAAGCAAGTGCTTTTGCAGTGTCAAGCGCTTTTCCGCCGCCTATGCCAAAAATAATATCTGCTTTTTTAACAAGCTCGTTTTCTTCCAGCTTTTTCACATTTTCATATGTGGCGTCACCGCCGTACCATAAAAAGTCAAGTATCTCCAACTCACTGCCGCAGCAGGCTTCAATTATCAAATCTTTAACCTTGCTTATCGCAGTTTTACCGCCGATGCATATTGCTTTTTTGCCGAAAGGCAGGCAGATTTCACATATTTTGTCATATACATTATCGCCGATTGAATAACTCGGTAAAGATATAGAATAGTTTTTCAAAATATCTACTTCCTATAAGTAAAAGATAAATAATTATAACATTATATAATCTTAATGTCAATTATACCAAAAGCTGTCTTGTATTTATTTTTAATTTCCTCTAAAAATAATATGGAAATTTAGGAGGGGATAGCTTGAAAAACAAATTAACTTCGCTTTTAATGTGTATTATTTTTGCTTCCTGCATTTTCTTTTCATACGGTTTTACAATATGCAGTGTGTGCGTGATTAACGAAAATAAAAATGTACTTAAAAGCTATTATTCCACTTCTGATATAACAACAGCGCTTTCCCGCGCACTTGATTATACTAAAAATAATGCTAATAAATATAATTTTTTAACCATAAGAATTTCAAAAGGTGTTTATAATGTAAAAAAAACATTACACCTTTCAAGCTATACTGCAATTGATTTGAATAAATCATTTATAAAAAATGCTAATTACGAACGCGGTAATATTTTTAAATCCCCTGAAGATAAGGAGTATCCAAAATATTCTTCACTTACCCGGTGTATAATCAAAAACGGAACTCTTGACGGCAATTTTAACCGTAATAAATCGTGCATTTTACGCCTTTGTCATTCAAATAATGTTAAAATCGAAAATGTAACTTTTCTCAATAACTATTATTCCCACCACGCTGAACTTGCGTCTTGCCAAAATGTAACTTTTTACAATTGCGTTTTTAACGGTCAGCTCTCAAATCTGAATGTCAATTCCTCGGAAGCTGTTCAAATTGATATTCTTGACCGTGTTCATTTTTTCGGCTTTACTTCTTATGATAATACTATGAACGATAATATAACCATTGAAAACTGCGTTTTTAAAAATGTATATAGGGGAGTGGGAACGCATAATTATTTTAAAAATCTTTATCAAACCAATATAAAAATTTTAAATTGCACCTTTGAAAATATAACCGATTGCGCCATATCAGCCGTTAATTTTAAAAATATTGAAGTTAAAGGTAATAAATTTCTAAATTGTAAATATTCTGCTTTTTATCGTGATAACGGTAAATAACTCTTGTCTAATCACTTTTTTTGTTATATACTAAATAGCGTTAGAAGGTGATTTAATGCCGATTTCGGTTATGCTTAAACCGGCATCAAGTAATTGTAATCTTGCTTGTGAATATTGTTTTTACCATTCTCTTTCTTCAAAAAGGAATGATTTCTCAAAAGGGTTTATGAGTGAAAATACAGCCCGAAAAGTTATTGACAGCGCACTTGATTTTGCTAAAGGTACAGATGTATTTTTTACATTTCAGGGCGGTGAGCCGCTTTTGTGTTCACTTGATTTTTATAAAAATTTTGTTTTATACGCAAAAAGCGTGAATAAAAAAGGCAGTAATATTCATTATTGCCTGCAGACTAACGGTACGCTTATCACTGACGAATATGCTGCTTTTTTTAAAAATAATAATTTTCTAATCGGTGTTTCGCTTGACGGTGATTTTGAGATAAATAAATATCGTATTTATCCTAACGGTAAAAATTCGTTTGATGATATTTTAAAAGGCATTGAAATATTAAAAAAGCATAATGTTACTTTTAATGTTCTTTCGGTTTTAACCAAAAATACAGCTTTGAATTTCAGAAAAGCTTATAGATTTTTTAAATCAAATGATTTAAAGTATATTCAGTTTATAGTAGGCCTTAAACCCTTTGGTGATGAAAGTGATAATGATATGTATATGAGTAGTGATGATTATGCATTCTTTTTAACTAAAGGTTTTAATATTTACTATAATGATTATATGCGCGGAGATTTTGTTTCTGTTCGCACATTTGATAATTACATATCTCTTGCAAACGGTAATAATGCCGAGCAGTGCGGTATGAACGGCTTTTGCTCCAATCAATTTGTTGTTGAAGGGGACGGAAGTGTTTACCCTTGTGATTTTTACTGCACTGATGAATGGTATCTTGATAATATAAATACATTATCATTTAGCGAAATGTATCGAAGCCCTAAATGTGTTGAGTTTATAAAAAGCTCATTCAAACTCAATGAAAAATGTAAGGATTGCAAATATTTTTATTTGTGCCGCGGCGGCGGATGCAAGCGCAACCGTGAAAGCAGTGATTATTGCGATGCATATAAGCAATTCTTTTTACAAAGTGAAGATAAACTTAAACAATTAAAAAAGTAGGTGTACTTGAATGAAAAAAACCATATCTCTTATTTTGTGTGCAGCTTTGTTTTGTTCGATTTTTGCTGCTTGCAGTAATGCAGATACTTCTAATAAAACAGACGAGTCTGTTGAAGCCGATAATGTTCAAATAAAAATTACGACAGATGCACATTATGCTTCACTAGACGAATCATCAATAAAAGCTTATGAAAAGCTTTGTAATGCGGTTCTTAATTACGAAAGTGAAGTTAAATATAATGTTTCATTAACGGATGATGTTAACAGGCTTTTTTATACTTCGTTCCCGCAGTACATTCTTGTTGACGGAATTGATTTTCTTGATGATAATTCCGGTGTTAAAATTACTTATGCAAACGATAAGGAAACTCAAACTGCCAAACTTAAAGAATTTAATAATGAAATTTCAAAAATTATGATTAAATGCGGCTTCGGCAAAGTCAGCAAAAATGAATATTTACTTAATGTTTATTCATATATTACCAAGAATTTTACAGTCGATAATTCGGTTACTACCGTATTTGATACCGTTTTGCAAAAGAAGGGTATGAATTCAACTTTAAGCGGCCTTTTTGAATATTTGCTTCTTCAAAATGATATTAAAGCTTCACATCTTATTAACCTTGAAACAAATTCAATAGCTAAAATGATTTCAATGGCTGAATTTAACGGGCAAAAATATTTCTTTGATGTTACATCTGAAATTGAAGATAATTCCGGCAAGGCATTAAAATATTTTGCAATGAATACCGCCAGGGCACAGATGGGTAACGGATTTATGTTTACCGATAATTCATCTGCCGATGTTATTGAAGATGATACTTATTCAAAACTTGCTTCTTCCACATCTTATCAAATTAAATCATCAAAAGTTATTGCCGAAATAAAAGGCAATGATACATTTGAATTCAATTTGGACTAAATTCACTTTTTATACTACAATTTGATATATTCGATAAAAAGGATACAAGAAATTGTATCTTTTTTGTTGTAATTGCAATAATAATATGTTATCATAATGCTTATGATTTAACTAAGGGGGATAAGTATGGCAGAAAATGCTTCACTCAAACAAAAAGTGACGACTCTTCTTGACAATGTGAAATACTATTGGAAAGAGCCGCCAAAGGGCAGGTATATGTCCTTTAAAGAAATCGGTGCCTATGCTTTCGGCGGAATTGGTGCATATCTTATCGTGTGCATGAGTATTCCTTGTATTTTAGGTGCTACAAATGTGTTCCTTTCAGGAACTATCGGTATAGGTCTTACCGATATGTATATTATGTATGTTATCGGTGTATTGGCAGGTATTCCATTAACTGGTGTTCGTGCTAACATAGTTGATAATACGCGTAATAAAGCCGGTAAATATAGGCCTTACTTGCTTAGAATGGGTATTCCTTGCGCTGTAATTTTTGTTGCAATGGTTTGGTTCCCATATGATAAGCTTCATCTTCTTGTAGGTAACGGTCAAATCTTTGGCAAAAATGCTGAATATGTTGCAAAGTGCGCAGTAGTTCTTTTGTTTAACCTTGCACTTCAGTTTTTCTATTATTTCTTCTATGATGCTTATGAAAATCTTATTCATGTTCTTTCTCCTAACTCACAGGAAAGAGCAGATGTAGCATCAATTAAGAGTATTATTTATTCTTTTGGTCCAACTGTTTACAACATTATTATTCCTGCAATTGCTGCAATTATCGGAACTAACCAAACGGATATTAAGGTTTATAGAATTGCTTTTCCTGTAATTGGTGTAATCGGTACACTTCTTGTATTTGTTGTTTATGCTAACACACAAGAAAAAATTATTCAGGCAAAGACTCATGTTGTGCAAATTAAGTTTAGTGACGCTTTCCGCGAAGTAGCAAAAAATAAGTATTTCTGGATTATTTCTCTTGCAACTTGGATCGGTTTCCTTGAAACTGCGTATGCTAACATTCTTTATTGGCTTTGTAACTATGGCGGTGCTTGCTCACAGGGTACATATGTAATTATTACTACTGTTTATGGTAACGCTTCGCTTTGGGGTATGCTTCTTGCTCCTTTCTGCATCAGAAAATGGGGTAAGAAAAATGTTCAAATAGTTACAAATCTTTTCAATATAATATTTATTTTATGTATGTATCCTTTCTTCCTCGGCACTGCCGGAGCAGACGGTAATATTAAAAATTATGTAATTTGGGCAGTAATGGCATGTTTGTATCTTAATGCTGTTGTAGGTGCGTTTGCTCATATTCTCAACCCTTCAATTCAGGCAGATATTCGTGATTATCAGCAATATAAAACCGGTGAGCGTATTGACGGTATGTTTGCAGCAGTTGCTACAATCGGCGGTATTATCACTCTTATTACAGCAGGTGTATTGCCGGCTCTTCAAGAAAAATACGGTATGACAGCTAAAATTGCAGAAAAAGTAACAAGTGATACCGGTTTGATGTCAAGGGTTCTTCCGGGTGCTAAGCAAACACTTTCCCAAATGCTTACAGACCAACTTGCAAACGGTCAAAATAACTTTGTTAATCCATCATCCGCACTTTATGATGTTAATAATATTTTGCTTCCGCTTCTTCGTATTTTGGTTATTGTTGCCGCTGTCGGTGCTACACTTAATGTTATTCCTTTCTTCTTCTATGATTTGTCAGAAAGAAAGCAAAAATCATATGTTCGCGTTCTTAAAGTTCGTGCCGTGTTTGAAGACTATGGCAACAATGCTATGAAGGACAAGGATATTGTAGAAATGATTGACCTTGTTAATAACGCTAAAGAAATGGCTGTTGCAACACCTAAAAAACTGGATAAATCAAGTTATAAGGGCATTTCTGATAAAAATGCTCGTAAAGAAGCAAAAAAGGCTTATAAAGCAGATGTAGATTTTAATGAGGAAATTGAAATTTCAAAGTTTGTTGTAGATGAACTTAATAAGTTTGATACAGATCTTGGTAAGAAGAAAGTTGAAGTATACCAAAATGTACTTGATGCCGGACTTGATGGAATTAAAAATGCATCCCTTGCCGAAGCTAAGGGTGAACTTAAATCAGCTAAGGCTTTGCCGAAGTCTAACCTTGAAGAAAAAGAAGAAAGAAAATTCTTTATCGAACTTGCTCGTTCAAAGGTATCTGCTGTTAAGGCATATAATAAATACTTCGGTTCTGTTAACGAACTTCGTGAACTTGATTTCGCTGTAATTGATGATTACTTTGCACAAGAAGACAGCCTTGATGATAAAATCGCCGAACTTGCTAAGCTTAGCCATGTAGCTAAGAAAGATAAGGATGCTGACGAAGTTAAAAGACTTAAAGCAGAAATTAAAAAGTATTCTGATGAGCGTAAAGAAGTTCGTAATCTTTCTAAGGCTGAAATGGATAAGCACGCTCAGTTTAACCGTGCTGCTAAACCTTATGTTGATGCTAAAAAAGTTCTCACTCAATACGAAAACTTCCAGCACCTTGATGAAATTGCTGCTCAGTATGATGAAGCTAAAGCAAGAGCTGAAGCTGAAGAAAAGGCTAAAGAACTTGAAAATGAGCGTAAGCGTAAGGAACTTGAAGCTGAACTTGCAAAGCGTAAAGCTGCAAGAAAAAAGAAATAATTTCAAACTCGGAATTTCTTTCGACATTGTAGGG
>FR895317.1:54052-54473 GCA_000434995.1 Firmicutes bacterium CAG:341
GGGCGACCATTGGTCGCCTCTTTATTTTTATCAAATACGCTATTTTATAAAAAATAAAATAGACACCGATGATTTTTCAAAATCACTCAGTGTCTATTTTTTTATGCTTGTATCTTCGCTTAATCCTGCAATGTAATCTATTGAAACATCGTAAAATTTAGCTAATTTTATTATCAATTCAAATGGCGGCTCTCGCTTGCCTTGCTCGTAATTTGTATAGGTAGTTTTGTGCATTTTAAGCAGCTTTACAAGCTCTTCCTGCGTTAAGTCTGCATCTTCCCGCAAATCTCGAAGCCTTGGATAATATCCCATATCATCACCCCTTACCTATATTATTACATATCATATGTAATCTCGTTGACAAAATACAACAAATGATGTATTATAAATTTGAAATACATCGTATGATGTAATTATTGTT
>FR895318.1:0-66752 GCA_000434995.1 Firmicutes bacterium CAG:341
AAATTAGTGAAACAGTATCAAAACAGTATCGTTTAAAGTCGGCAAACACTCAAAACCCAGTGTTTAAGCCACTTTCAAGACTTCTGTTAATTACTCCCACTCAACTGTTCCGGGTGGTTTGGATGTAATATCATAAACCACGCGGTTTACATGATCAACTTCGTTTGTGATACGATTTGAAACTTTAGCAAGAATATCATATGGGATTTTTGCCCAATCAGCTGTCATAAAATCATCGGTAGTTACTGCTCTTATAGCAACAAGGTGATCATAAGTTCTGTGATCGCCCATTACGCCAACTGTTTTCACGCAAGGAAGCACGCAGAAAAACTGTGCAAGATTTTTTTCATAACCGTTCTTAGCCATTTCATCACGAAGTACCCAATCGGCATCTTGAAGCACCTTAATTTTATCTGCCGTAATTTCACCTATAATCCTAACGCCAAGGCCCGGACCCGGGAACGGCTGGCGCCAAACAAGTTCTTTAGGAATACCTAATTTTTCACCGACTTTACGAACTTCATCTTTAAATAAATCCGCAAGCGGCTCAATAATACCGAGGAATTCAACATCATCCGGAGTGTTAACTCTGTTATGATGAGTTTTAATTACATCGGCATCACCCTTACCTGATTCAATACAGTCAGGATAAATAGTTCCCTGTGCAAAGTAACCGAGTTCATCCTGCTTTCTGATTTCATTCCAGAAAACATTGAAAAATTCTGTACCGATAATCTTTCTCTTCTGTTCAGGGTCAACAACGCCTTTAAGCTTTTCAAGGAAAACATCACCGCAGTTAACTCTTACAAAATTCATATCGAAAAGGCTTGTAAATGTTTGCTCAACAAAATCGCCTTCATTTTTACGCATTAAACCCTGGTCAACAAATACGCAGGTAAGTTGCTTACCTACCGCACGAGATAAAAGACCTGCTGCAACAGATGAATCAACACCGCCTGAAAGGCCGAGAATAACTTTTTTATCACCGATTTGCTCTCTGAGCTTTGCTACTGTGTTTTCAATAAAGTTATCCATAACCCAATCGCCCTTACAGCCGCAAACTTCATAAAGGAAGTTATAAAGCATTTGAGAACCAAACTGTGAATGTGTAACTTCAGGATGAAATTGAACAGCATAAATATTTTTGTCCGTATTTTGCATTGCTGCGCAAGGGCATGCATCGGTAGTACCGATAATTTCAAAACCATTTGGAACTTGCGAAATATAGTCTGTATGACTCATCCATACAATAGATTTTTCATCAACATCTTTAAAAAGCTTTGAATCTTTTTTAGTGAATTCGATTTTACCGTATTCGCTTTGAGGTGCAGTTTTGACTTCACCGTTGCCCATCCACGCAATAAGCTGGCAGCCATAGCAAATACCTAAAATAGGCACGCCGATATTAAGTATATCTTTTGTATAATGAGGGGATGCCATATCATATACGGAATTCGGACCGCCTGTAAAAATAATACCTTTATAATTATTTTGCTTAATAATTTCAATATCGGTAGTATAAGGCAAAATCTCTGCATAAACATGATGGTCACGCACACGCCTTGCGATAAGCTGATTATACTGCCCGCCGAAATCAAGAACAAGTATTTTCTCCATATTTTCCTCCGTAAAAATTACTTACAGTTTATTATATATTATAGAAAGAGCATTTGCAAGTAATATTGAAAATAATGCTCAATAATCAATTATCCGTAAGTTGAGTAATAAAAAGAGCAGGAACGAGCCTGCTCTTAGATAAGATTTTTAGTTAAGACCTTTTTCGTCAAAATTAAGGATAGTTGAAATAATTACATCAAATCCGGTTTTGATAGCCTCAGGAACAAGGCGCTCGGCTGTATCACGGCGGTTATGATAATAATCCGCAGGTTTAGGGTCCATAGCTGCAAGGCAAGTTGCGGTAATGCCTGCCTGTGAAAAGGCTGCGGCATCAGATGAGCCGAAATAAACGCTTGAGAATTCAAGGTCATTATGACCTGAGTCTTTAGCTGAATCCATAACCAATTGACTGAACTGCTGATTATTTTTAACTGTGCCTGTCATATCCTTATTATAAACGCGAAGATATTCCAGGTCTGCAAGCGTATCAACACACAAAACAACTGTTTCAACACCGCTGTTTACATATTCATCATAATGGTCTTTAGCCCACTGCTTGCAACCGCGAAGCCCTGCTTCTTCACCATCGGTAATCATAGCGCAAACTTCTGTATTTTCAAAATCTATTCCTGCCATATCCAGCATACGCAAAGCGCAAACTGCCGCATAAGTACCTGTAAGATTATCATTCGCGCCCGGTGAAATAGTATTGAAATCAACAAACAATAATAAAGTAACCATGCCAAGTGCTGTAACATAATGGAAAATATAGCTGTAATTTACCATAAAGTCACCAAATGCGCCCATATCAACAAAATTTGCAACAATAGCGATAACGCTTAAAATAAATGAAATTATTGCACTGCCGATAGTCCAGCTCATAAATATGCTGAAAAGCGGTACTTTTTTGCCATAATAAAGATGACGCCATTCATAAGCTGCATCAATATGACCGCTTATAACAATTCTCTTTTTAACTTCGCCCCTCGGTTTTCTTACACCGACAAGATTGTGTGCTTCAACTTTCTTGTAAAGTGGGTCCATAAATCTCTTATAAAGCAAAAATTCCATAAGAGTAATAAAAAGGCCTACAAAAACAACGCCGCAAACAATGCATTGTGCCAAAAGCGGAGTAATAATGCTTGTATACATCAAAATCGCACAAACGACTACTGCAAGAAAAATTGCCACTGACACAAGCTTTGTAAAATGAAGAAATGCTTTAGGTGCCATTTTGTAGCTTTCAAAATCAGTACCGTCACAAAAAGTATCCATTTCTTTTTTTATATGCTTTTGAGCCGAGAAGCAATTTTCACTTCCGGATTCACGAGGCCCATATTTTTTGATTACATTAGTAATTTCCTTAACAGCATAATCAACATTTTCTTTGATTACTGCTTGAGGAAAATCTGAAAACTTCATTTATTTTTCTCCTTGATCCATATATTTTTTATTAAGTTTAACTTCAAGATGAGTATCACCTAAACTAAACTCTTTTTTTATCTTTAATTTTAATAGCCATTTTTTAGGCATTGCCACGCTGTTAACCGCATAGCTCATACCAAGATATTCAAAATATGGCTTGAAATTTTCCAATCTTGCCATAAAAGAATCAAAACTTCTTTTGTCTTCCGGTGACCAAGCAACTTCTGCAAGAGCCTGAGTTCGCGGATACATAAACACTTCAAGCTTTTCAGGGCAATCTGTCCATTCGGTCCAGTTTTCCGCTTCAACACCAAGAATATTTTTTTCACTTTCAGGCTTAATTCCGAAAGATTTATAGCTATAATCATATGTATTTTTAAGCGAATATTTAGCGTAAGGCATATCGAAATAAAATGATTGATGATTAGATAAAATCACACTATTGCCGTTATTTGCCCAATCCCTTGCTCTGCTGTCTTTTTGAGGGGTCCAATACTGGCAAACAGTTGATTTATCAAGGCTTTGAGCCTTTAAAATTTCATTCCAACCGATAAGCCTTTTACCCTTTGCGCTAACTGTTTCAAGCACTTGGTTATTAAACCAACCCTGCAAATCTTCCTCGTCCTTAAGGTTGTTATCCTCAATTCTCTTTTGACAGCAAGGGCATTTTTTCCATTCAACTTTAGGTGCTTCATCACCGCCGATATGGAAATACGGTGCAGGAAAAATGTCGCAGACCTCGTCAATAACATTCTTAACAAAATCAATCGTTTGGTCCTTACCCGGGCAAATAGGCCTGTTCCAATCATATTGCTTAAGCTTTCTTTGAGGAATGGCACCGCCGAAGTAGCCCGGCACATCCCTGTTAAGCTCACGGCAGGCAAGCCACGGATAAGCGGCAATTGCAGCGGCGCAATGAGCCGGAAAATCAATCTCAGGCACAACCATAATGCCGCGCTCATCTGCATAAGCAATTATTTCTTTGATTTCCTCCTGCGTATAATAGCCCTCATAAGGTTCATTGATAATATCTGTACTGCCCCAACCGTTGATTTGGGTATATGCCCTTTTAGAGCCGATTTCGGTTAAAAGCGGATATTTTTTAATTTCAATTCTCCAGCCGGTATCATCAGTCAAATGCCAATGAAAAACATTAAGTTTCATCATAAACATCATATCAAGCATTTTTTTGACATATTCTTTGCCAAAGAAATGGCGACTTTCATCAAGCTGAAGCCCTCGCCAAGAAAATCTCGGTTTATCATTTATCACACAGCAAGGAATTTCCTTGCCGCCAAGTTCAAACCTGCCAAGCTGGCGAAGTGTTTGAAGTGCATAATATGCGCCTTTTTCACTTGAAGCGGATATATTGATTTCATTATTTGTTACTTCAAGTTTGTATTCTTCATCATCAAGCGAAGAATCTTTTTTTATTTTGAGCTTCCCGTCTTGACTTCTTTCAAGATTTAAAAGCTTCAATTCAAAATCGGAATTAACCTTGAGATGTGCATCTATCGCAAATACTCCGCTTCTTTCCTGAGCGTAGTATGGAAGCGGTATTAACTGCAACATAAAATTACCTCACAATATAGAATTTATTTTACCACAATATGCTAATTGTATCATATTATAATTCAAAACTCAACTGTTTAAGCATTTTGTAAATGATTAGTAACTATTATAAATCTAAAAATGTTTCAATTTGGCATAATTTGTCAAGTACGGGGGCATTTGTTGTTTCAAGCACATCTTTACTTTGATGCCCGCAAGATACAAGTATACAGTCACATCCTATTTGATTTGAAACCTCAAAATCATGCGTTGTGTCCCCAATAAAAAGAACTTCACTTTTTGAAATACTGTTTTTATCAAACCAATTTTTTGCTATACCCGCCTTGCCTACCGCCAAATCATCATCAATACCGAGAATATCATCAAAATAATTTTGAATACCAAAATGTTTGACTTGGTTTAAAAGTCTGTTTTTTTCACATGCGGATACGATAATTTGCTTTATATTTTGGCTTTTTATACGGCGAAGTACATTTTCAGCCTCGCTGTTAATCTTTGCGGTAAACTGCAAAGCGGTGTACACTTCAACATATATTTTTGCCAAATCATCAAACCTGTCTTTTGAAAAGTCGAAGCCTGCTTTTTGATAATAATCACTTACGGGAAAAGTAAAAATATTTTTATATAATTCGCTGTTGATTCTGTTTTTGTATCCTGTTTTTTCAAGCATTATATTCATAGTATCAACGCTGATTTTAACATCATCAAAAAGTGTTCCGTTCCAATCCCATATTATATATTTATACTTCATTTTATTCTTTATTATTGTTTGCGCCAAAAATATCGGCAACTTCTGTTATTGATATGTACGCCTTTGGGTCTATTGAATGAACTATCTCTCTCATTTTACCGATTTGAAATCTGTTAAGAACAAAATATATAACCGTTTTATCTTCATTTGAATAATAACCTTTTGCGTCATAAAAGGTTATACCGTTTTCAAACTTTTCTGAAAGAGATTTACATATTTCCTTTTGCTTGGTAGTAATAATTAACGCTGATTTTGAACGGTCAAAGCCTTCAATAATATAATCAACGGTTTTAAGTGCCACAATGTAAGCCACTATTGAATAAAGCGGCAAAATCCAGCTTTGAAAAACAATGCCGCATATTATATAGAGTATTACATTATATATCATTACAAATGTTCCTACCGTCAGCGACAGTTTTTTTGCAAATACAACCGCCAAAACTTCAATACCGTCCATTGCACCGCCAAAACGAATTGCAAGCCCACTGCCTATTCCCGAAATAAGTCCGCCGAAAATTGCACAAAGAAACAAATCATCTTTAGCAAGCGGTGAAAAGCTTGCAACATCAATCGGCAAAACATCGGTTATAAGCCAAGCCGATAAAGAGTATACAGCTACCACGAAAACAGAATAAATCGTAAATTCAATTCCCTGCCTTTTTGCACCGAAAATAAAAATCGGAATATTAAGCACAATAAGAAAAACCGAAAGCGAAAGCCAATGAGGTGTAATTTGTGATAAAAACATTGATGTACCCGATATTCCGCTGTCATAAAGCCTTACAGGCTGAAGAAATACCGTTACCCCCACCGCGTTAATTATTCCGGCAAAAAAGAGAATTATAAAATTTTTGATTTTCAGTTTTTTCGCAAATTTCATATACCCTCCGAATACTATCTGTTTTATGAAAACAAGGGACTGTCGCTATTAGGCAGTCCCTCATATTTAATGATTATAATCAGTTACCTGAATTATTATTTGTTGTGGTGCTTTCGCCCTTTGATTCCATAAGCTTACACTCAACATTTTTAATTTTGATTTCGTTATTTTCAATTCTGGCAATAGTAAGCTTAACAGTATCACCCGGCTTTGAATCTGCCAAAACAGAAGTCAGCACATCAGTTGAAGTCATAGTTTTACTGTTAACTGCAACAATCATATCGTACTGCTTAACATCTTTGCTTGCAAGATCTGATGAACCGTCAATTGAGTTAATAACCATTGTACCCTCTGCATCCTTATAACCTTTTTCTTCAAGTGCAGAAAGAATTGCAGAATAATTGCTGTATTTCGTAAGCTGAACATATGTGATACCAAGCTTTGCCCTGCCCTCAACATAGCCTGATTTAATAAGGCTGTTAGCAGTTGAAATAGCTGTATCTGACGGAACAGCAAAGCCCATTCCTTCATATTCGGTGGCAGCGATTTTTGATGAATTTACACCGATAACCTGGCCCTGCATATTAAATAATGCACCGCCGCTGTTACCCGGATTTATAGCCGCATCAACCTGAATACATTTATTATCATAGCCGATATTTGATGAAATAGGCCTATCAAGTGCCGAAATATAACCACTTGTAAGTGAATTCATAAATTCAAGGCCGCCCGGGCAACCGATTGCAACAACCTGCTCACCTACTGCAAGATTATCACTGTTTGCAAATTCGGCAACCTGAAGTCCCGTTGCGTTGATAGAAAGAACACCAATATCAGTCTGGCTGTCATATGCAACCATTTTGGCATCATATTCTTTTTTGTTATTAAGAGTTACGGTGAATTTTGTGCCGCCGCTGATAACATGTGCGCATGTAAGAATGTATGTTTTTCCGTTACTTTCAGACATTATTACACCTGAACCCTCGCCTGATTTTTGAGGGTCTGAACTGCCGGAACTATTGCTGTTATCACCATAATTATAGAAGTAGTTATATGCTTCCTGCTGCTGACTGTAAACAGTGATACCGACGCAGGAATCCATAACCTTTTGTGCAACGCCTGCTACGGTGAGGTTACCGCTGCTGTCTTTAGTTTCAACACTGTTACTGTCATTAGTTTTAACATCACTTGATGAATCCTGAGATTGAGAAGTCGAATTGTTATTAACAGAATTTTTATTACTGTCTATTACACCGGTAGCACCTAAAACAATACCGACAACTGCTACAAAAGCACAAATAACAAGAATAATTGCAACTATTTTACCGGCCTTATTTTTCTTTGGCGGCTTTGGTGAATTTCCGTTTTGTGAATTATTGTCATTTTGCGGTGGCTCGTAATAATTAGAGCCTGCCTGTTGATTATTATTAGCGTATGAATAATGATAAGTTGTATTACTATCCTGCGCTTGCTCATTTTGCGGTGGGTTATAATATGTTCCCCCTGCATTTTGATTTGGCTGATAATAATCAGGTCTTGCTTGACCGTCTTTCTTTTCGCTATCAAAATCGCTCATTATTGTTTATCTCCTTTTTTGTAGATGGGGCTGTATTGCTTCGGCAATTTAAACACAAATTCGGCTGTATTTTCGCTTTCACTCTGCGCCCATATAGTACCGCTGTGCATTTCAACCATCATCTTTACTATATAAAGTCCCAATCCTGCACCTTTAGCATCAAGGCCTCGTGATTTATCAACTTTATAAAATCTTTGGAAAACCTTTGAAAGCTCTTCCTTTTGAATTCCTATACCGCTATTTTTGATGTGCACTTCAACGAACCTGTCATCTTCATTCATAGTGACATTGATAAAGCCACCCTCGTTAGTGAATTTAACAGCGTTGTCAAAAATATTATAGATAACTTGATAAATCATATCCCTATCTGCTGTGATATAGGTAGGATTTAAATTTTCAAGACCTTCAATTTCAATATGCTTTTCCTCAATTTTTTGTTCAAAGGTTAAAAGTATATGAATAATTTGGTCTGAAATATCATAATTTTGCGGTTTCATTTCAAAACTGCCCGATTCAATTTTGCTCATATTAAGCATAGTAACTACAAGTCGGGTAAGTCGTTTAATTTCACCGCTTACTATTTCAAGATAATAATCTGCTTTTTCTTTTGGAATTGTACCGTCAAGAATACCGTCTATAAATCCGCCGATAGAAGTCATAGGCGTTCTGAGCTCGTGCGATACATTAGATACAAAACTGCGCCTTGATGATTCAAGCACATCAAGTGAATCCGCCATATCGTTAAACGCTTTGCCGAGTTCCGCAAGTTCATCACAGCCCTTAACCTTAACTCTGTATGAAAAATCGCCGATTGCAAATTGCTTTGCGGCATTACTCATATCACGAAGAGGTTTTACAAAACTGCGTGTAAGATGCCAAATGCAAACGGATGATAAAAGCAAACACAAAATTGCACAGCAAAGGAAAATTTTAAATACAGCGTGAACAAGCTCGGCAGTGGTTGCCCTGCTTGTAGCAAATACAGAACCTATAATTTGATTTGAACTGTAAATAGGACAGCCGACAATATATGAGCGTTGGCCGCTTATTACCCCATTGCCTACATAGCTGCTTTCATAAACCTGGCGCAAAATAGTATCGCTTATATTATAATCGGTGTGATACGAGCAGTTACCGAATTTTCCGAAAAACGGAAGCGAATCCGCCCTTTCTTTGCAAAGAATTATATTTCCCTCTGTATCACAAACAAAAATATCAGCATCAACAGAGTTTGAAATAATCTTAAGTGCGCGGCATATCATTTCTTTTTCATCAGAATAGTTGTCATTCATATCTGCTACAAGAAGATTTGAACTTACACTGTTTGCAATTGACTCAACATTTTCCATAAGCAAATCGGTAGTTTGCCTTTGCGTATACGCACCGACCAATACAGTAAGCGTTGTACCCAAAAAGGTAAGCACGACAAGCATTATGGTTGAAAACAATAAAAAGTATTTAGCAAAAATATTATCCTTCAAAGTTTTTTTTGGAGGTAAGTCTATTTTTGTCATTGTTTAATCCCTTAATTACTCTTTGGTTTCAAACTTGTATCCTACGCCCCAAACGGTTTTAAGTGACCATTTGTCAGATACACCCTCAAGCTTTTCACGAAGTCTTTTAACATGAACATCAACAGTTCTTGAATCACCGTAATAATCAAATCCCCATACTTCATCTAAAAGCTGGTCACGGGTATAAACTCTGTTAGGGTTTGAAGCAAAATGATATATAAGTTCAAGTTCTTTAGGCGGAGTATCAACTACAACACCTTTAACTTTAAGTTCATAATTAACTATATTGATTTCAAGGTTATCATATGTAACAACCTTTTTAGAATTTTCGTCAGCTTCATTATTTCCGCTTGTTCTTCTTAAAACAGCCTTAACTCTCGCCATGACTTCTTTAGCATCAAAAGGCTTTGTAACATAGTCATCCGCACCAAGTTCAAGGCCGAGTACTTTATCAAAAGTTTCGCCCTTTGCCGTAAGCATAATAATAGGTGCATTAGAAACTTTTCTGATTTCACGGCAAACCTGCCAGCCATCCATTTTAGGAAGCATAATATCAAGAAGTACAAGTTCAGGCGATTTAGCCTGGAACATTTCTACTGCCTGCTGCCCGTCATTAGCAACGAAAACAGAATAGCCTTCATTTTCCAAGTAAAGTTTTAAAAGTTCGCAAATGTTGCGGTCGTCATCAACAACCAAAATTTTTGTTCCCATAGCGTTTCTCCTTTTCTATTATAATGCCATTTTATCACTGCATAGTGATGATTTTTTGTTGTTTTGGTTAACATTTTATAAAATTTATAAATAATTTTTGAATTAAATTTTGTGGTTATATTAAGTTTACCATTCTTTTCCTCTTTTTATACATCCTTCAACATGGTCAATAAACTGCTTTGCGCCCCTCGGTGAGCGTCCGCCCCTTCTTGTAGCCCACTGGTCAGCTTTGAAAAGAAGCTTATCCATATCAACACCGTGATTTTCAAAGTGCCTGTCATTCGCAAGTTTTTCAACAATATCAAGGTATTCTTTTTTATCAGGATTTAAGAATGTAATTGTAAGCCCGAATCTGTCAGAAAGTGAAAGTTGCTCTTGCATTGTGTCGCCCTTATTAACATCATTTTCCCTGTCGGAAAAATTCTCTTTAATCAAATGGCGTCTGTTTGAAGTAGCGTAAATAATAGTATTTGGCTGTTTACCGGAAAGCGAACCCTCAAGTGCCGCCTTAAGTTCACTAAACGAAGTATCATTAGAATCAAAGCTTAAATCATCAATATAGATAATAAACTTCATTGGCGAATCGGCAATCTGCTCTCTTATAAGTGAAAGGTCGGCAACTGCACTTTTAGGAATTTCAATCATACGAAGTCCCTTTTGCCAATATTCATTAAGAATAGCGTGAACGGTTGAGCTTTTGCCTGTTCCCCTATCACCGTAAAGCAAAACATTATTTGCCGGGTGCCCTGCAATAAAGCTTTCGGTATTATCAATAACCTTATTTCTTTGAAGCTCATAATTTTTCAAATCAGTCAAACGAATAGTATCAATTGAATTGACAGGTGTGATTTCCTCATCTCTCCAAGTAAACGCAATATTTTTAGCGTAAATACCGTATCCGTTTTCTCTATGATATTTTACAAGCTCATCTATTTGCTTATCCCAATTTTTATCAAGCGGTGCAAGTGCTTTGCCAACTTCCCAGCCCGGCAAAGTTAAAAGAATTTCTTTTATTTCTTCATCGTCAACACCGGCGATAATATCCTGTGCTGTAAGCGATGCAATTTCTTCAAGTTTTGCAAGATCGCTTTTAACAGCATTCATAACTGCAATTGAAAGTTCGCCCACTTTACCGGCACAAGCCGCTTTTGTAAAAATGTTATCATTAGTTAAAATCAATCTTGAAATATGCTTTTTCAAAGATTCGCTTTTGGCAAGTTCTTTAAAAAAGTAACTTTGAAGAGCTACCGTATCCTCCTCGTCATCACAAAGCAAATCATAAAGAGCCGAAAAAACATCATCATCTTCAAAATCATAAATGCAAAGTGATTCAATATAATATTTAAGTCTGGTTACCTTATTCATTACAACACCTCCAAGACTTACAAGTTTAGGTAATAAATATTGTTATACCTATAATATAGCATTTGTTCACAATTTACAAGTGATTAGAATAAAATCGTTATTATGAACAAATATTGAGTTTAAAAATACATTTTAGTTGTAAGATGTCTGACAACATATTGACTTTGACATATGACTTGTGTTATCATACAACATAAGAGGTGTTTATATGAGCAATACATCAAGACTTGCGGACAGCACCGCAAGTGAAATATTAAAAATGATAGAAGAACAGGAGCGTTTTAAAATCGGTGATAAATTGCCTAATGAAAACGATTTTGCTTCTGAACTCGGTGTCAGCCGTTCCACATTTAGAGAAGCGGTTAAAATACTTACAACATACGGTATTCTTGAAATAAAAAGGGGCAAAGGCACATTTGTCACATCAAATACAATTATAGATTCAAACGACTTAAGCGATATTACATCCGGGCTTGATGATTTGTTTGAAATGAGGCTTATGTTTGAGCCTGATTGCGCCTATTATGCCGCTTTAAGAGCCACAGACGAGGAAATCAAAATCATCTGTGAATGTGGCGAAGCAGTCGAAAAAAAGATACTTTCAGGTGAAGACAGAACAGTTGAAGAACAGAAATTTCACGAAAGTATTGCAAACGCAACACACAACGCATTTGTAAAGCAATTTATACCTATAATTTTCAACGCGATAAAAAAAGGTGTGGTCGTTTTGATGAAAGACAGCGATGTAAGTAAAGACAATATGAGCGATGACAGATTGATTATGGATTTTATTAAAAAAAGAAATCCTGACGGGGCAAGAACAGCAATGCGCCTGCATATTATACATGCAATGGAGGCCTTACAAAAAAATTAAAATTAACTATTGACATTAGACAACAGACAAGTTATAATGACAATTGTAAAAGATATTTAGCGAGTGGTCGGACAACCGAGCAACGCAAATATTCAATTAAATATTATTAAATATTATATTTTTGGAGGAAACAAAAATGGCAGAAGCTAGACTTTTTTACGAATCAGATTGTAATCTTGATGTACTTTCAGGTAAGACAGTTGCTATCGTTGGCTTTGGTTCACAGGGCCACGCACATGCACTTAACCTTCATGAAAGCGGTGTTAATGTAATCGTTGGCCTCTACAAAGGTTCAAAGTCATGGAAAAAGGTTGAAGACCTTGGATTAAAAGTAATGGAAACAGCAGATGCAGTTAAGGCTGCTGATGTAGTTATGATTCTTGCTCCGGATGAAAAGCAGGCATCAATTTATAAGAAAGATATCGAACCAAACCTTTCAGAAGGTATGGCACTTGCATTTGCTCACGGTTTTAACATTCACTTCAAGCAAATCGTACCACCTGCAAATGTAGATGTATTTATGATTGCTCCTAAGGCTCCTGGCCACACAGTTCGTTCTGAATACAAAGAAGGTAAGGGTACACCTTGTCTTGTAGCTGTATATCAGGATGCAACAGGCCACGCTTGGGATATTGCTCTTGCATACGGCGCAGGTATCGGTGGCGCTCGTGCAGCTATCCTTGAAACAACATTCAAGTGTGAAACTGAAACTGACCTCTTCGGTGAGCAGGCAGTTCTTTGCGGCGGCGTTACAGCTCTTATGAAAGCAGGTTTTGAAACACTTGTAGAAGCAGGCTATGACCCAAGAAATGCTTACTTTGAATGTATCCACGAAATGAAGCTTATCGTTGACCTTATCTATGCAGGCGGCTTCAAAGAAATGAGATATTCAATTTCTAACACAGCTGAATTCGGTGATTACGAAACAGGTAAGAGACTTGTTACTGACGAAACAAAGAAGGAAATGAAGAAGGTTCTTGAAGAAATTCAGGACGGTACATTTGCTTCAAAGTTCATCACAGAAGCTAACAACGGTTGGGCTCACTTCAAGGCTAAGAGAGAGATGGAAGCTAATCATCAGCTTGAGCAAGTTGGCGAAAAGATTCGTTCAATGTACAGCTGGTATGGTGAAAACAAATACGCTGAAAAGTAATTTGCATACAATATATCTAAAAAGGACTGCTCACGCAGTCCTTTTTATTTTATCTTTACATATGAAGTTTTATTTGATAAAATAAAATTGGAGGTAGTTATATGAAACAACTAATTAAAATTTCGGCTTCCCTGCTACTGATTATGATAATTTTTACAGCCTGCACATCAAGTGAAAAAGATGTATACAAAAGTGTTATAGGATTATTCAATATTGAATGTGTAAATTCAGACTTTGAAAAAACCGAAAGCTCTTCATCCGGTGTAAATGACCGAATAGCATATCAAATAAAAGTAAGTGATAAAGAGCGCGAGAAACTTTTAAAATTTTACAAAGAATGTGAAAACAGCGAATACTGCAAAATACCTAAAGGGCAAAACAATTTTGACATTTTATGCAGTAACTTAAATGAAGATTTCGGCAGTTATACGGCTGTATCACGCGGTTATTTTGCATTATGTAATGCCGACGGTGATTTGACACCTGATCTTGATTCAAAATCAATTTCACAATTCGATTTTGATTTTTATTCGGCTATGATATTTGATGTAGATACAAACACACTTTATCTTTATAAATATTCTGCTTCTTAATATATTTACAACTATGAAAAAAGGACTTGAAGAATTTAATCTTCAAGTCCTTAATTATATTATTTAGGTATTATCAGTCAACAAGCTCGATGATGCACATTTCTGCTGCGTCACCACGACGAGGGCCTGTTTTGATAATACGGCAATAACCGCCGTTTCTTTCTGCATACTTAGGAGCAATTTCATCAAAAAGCTTCTTAACTACATCTTCCTTAGTTACATAAGAAAGAACCTGTCTTCTTGAATGAAGTGTGTCGTTCTTACCGAGAGTAATCATCTTCTCAGTCATTGCACGAACTTCTTTTGCTCTTGTAACGGTAGTTTCAATCTTGCCGTTTTCTAAAAGAAAAGTAACCATACCTCTGAGCATAGACTTTCTATGGTCAGTAGGACGTCCTAACTTTCTGCTACCTGGCATTGAAATTCCCTCCTTTAGTCCTCATCCTTAGCAAGTCCGAAACCTAATGAGCCGAGCTTTGCTACGACTTCATCAAGTGACTTACGGCCAAGGTTTCTAACTTTCATCATATCTTCTTCAGATTTTCCGATTAAATCTTCTACTGTATTTATGCCTGCTCTCTTCAAACAGTTGAATGAACGAACTGAAAGGTCAAGTTCTTCAATAGTCATTTCAAGAACTTTTTCTTTATTGTCGTCATCCTTTTCAACCATAATGTCTTGATTGCCAATCTCTTCAGAAAGGTCAACAAAGAGCATAAGATGGTCATTGAGAATTTTTGCAGCAAGTGAAGCTGCTTCATCAGCCGGAATAGTACCGTCTGTCTCAATGTCGAGAATGAGTTTATCAAGGTCAGTTTGCTGACCTACACGGGTGTTTTCTACTGTGTAGTTAACCTTTAAAACAGGAGTATAGATTGAGTCAATAGCGATAGTGCCGATTGGTAAATCCATAATCTGCTTGTTGCGGTCACAAGGAACATATCCTCTGCCGTGATTAGCAGTAAGTTCCATATTTACACTTGCACCTTCATCAAGATAAGCAATATGAAGGTCAGGATTAAGAATTTCAACATCTGCGTCGTGCTGAATATCAGCAGCAGTGATTTCACCCTCGCCTGAAGCCTCAATATAAAGAGTCTTTGGCATCTCATCATGTATCTTTAAGATAACATTTTTGAGGTTAAGAACGATCTCAGTTACATCTTCCTTAACATGCGGAATTGTTGAAAATTCGTGTAAAACACCATCAATCTTAACAGAAGTGATAGCATAACCAGGAAGTGATGAGAGAAGAACTCTTCTCATTCCATTACCAAGAGTTGTACCAAAACCTCTTTCAAGAGGTTCAACAACAAATCTTCCTGTGCTACGGCTTCCGACAGTAGATACATCTACAATCTCGATTTTAGGCTTATCAATTTCGATCATTTAAAAGCCTCCTAATAAAATGTTGTATTTTGTTTTCGCTAAATAACAGCCAAACACTATTATTTAGAGTAGAACTCAACGATTAAATGCTCTTCAACAGGATAATCAATGTCATCACGCTGAGGTAATGCAACAACCTTTGCTGTGAGTTCAGCTGCGTTTACTTCAAGCCACTTAGGAGCTGTGCCATAAGCACCCTCTTCTTTAACAAGCTTGAATCTGCCATTGTCCTTGCTATTGTCAACGACTGCGATAACATCTCCTGCCTTAACGAGATAAGATGGAATGTTTACTTTCTTGCCGTTTACGGTGAAATGACCGTGAGAAACTGCCTGTCTTGCTTCACGACGAGTCTTACAAAAGCCTGTTCTGAAAGCAACATTATCAAGGCGGGTTTCAATCATTGTAAGAAGAACTGCACCTGTCTGTCCCTGAGCTTTAGCAGCCTTCTCATAATAGGTGTGGAACTGCTTTTCAAGAATGCCGTAGATAAACTTAACTTTCTGCTTTTCGTTAAGCTGCATAGCATATTCGCTCTTCTTACGGCGATTCTTACTATAAGAATTTCTAAATGTATCCTTATTTGTATAACCCATAACAGCCGGTGAAATACCGAGTGCTTTGCAACGCTTTGCAATAGGTTCTGAATTCTTTGCCATATTTTACTACACCTCCAATAAACTATACACGACGTCTTTTTGGTGGACGACAGCCGTTATGTGGGATAGGAGTAACATCTTTGATAAGACTTACTTCTAAGCCGGCTGTTTGAAGAGCTCTGATAGCAGATTCTCTACCTGAGCCAGGTCCCTTAACGTATACTTCAACATATTTCATACCATGCTCCATAGCAGCCTTTGCAGCAGTTTCAGCAGCAGTTGCAGCAGCAAATGGAGTTGATTTTCTTGAACCACGGAAACCCATTTCTCCGGCAGAAGCCCAAGAAACAGCATTACCGTTCATATCGGTAATAGTTACGATTGTGTTGTTGAAGGTTGATTGGATATGGGCAGCACCACGCTCGATGTTCTTCTTCTCACGGCGTTTGCGTGAGCCTGTGGTCTTCTTAGTAGCCATACTTATTTGTTCCTCCTACTATTTCTTCTTGTTTGCTATGGTCTTTTTAGGACCTTTGCGTGTACGAGCATTGTTCTTTGAAGTCTGACCTCTTACAGGAAGACCCTTTCTATGTCTTACGCCACGATAGCAACCGATTTCTATAAGTCTTTTAATGTCAAATGCTGTGTTTCTACGAAGGTCACCTTCAACGGTGAGGTTGTGGGTGATGTAGTCACTGAGCTTTTTAACATCGTCTTCTGTTAAGTCTCTGCAACGGGTGTCAGGATTGATGCCAGTTGCTTTGATGATTTCATTAGAGGTTGTGCGACCGATACCGTAGATATAGGTAAGGCCGATTTCAACTCTCTTGTCATTAGGTAAGTCAACACCTGAAATACGTGCCATTTTACAGTTTACCTCCGATTATTTATTCAGGATTAGCCCTGACGCTGTTTGTGCTTTGGATTTTCACAGATAACCATTACTTTTCCATTGCGCTTAATTACTTTGCACTTTTCGCAAATTTTCTTTACAGAAGGTCTTACTTTCATTCTGAATATCCTCCTAATTATTACTTTGAGCGCCATATAATACGACCTTTTGTAAGATCGTATGGGGACATCTCAATCGTTACCTTGTCACCGGGAAGTATACGAATATTATTCATTCTGAGCTTCCCACTGATGTGGGCTATAATGATGTGGTCATTTTGTAATGTTACTTTAAAAGTTGTATTAGGTAACACTTCAACCACGGTACCCTCAACTTCTATCATATCTGACTTTGACATCTTATACCTCGCTAAAATTTTATTATTTACGATTGATGTTTTTCTATTTAACTGGAATCACATTACGGCGTAATCGCCAGCAATTGATTAAAGCCTCAGACTTTAGTTAAAATAACAGGACCGTTTGGCGTAATCGCAATTGTATGCTCAAAATGAGCTGCAAGCTTGCCGTCAGCGGTTTTGACAGTCCAACCGTCTGAAAGCTGTTTAACCTTGTAGGTTCCCAGATTTATCATTGGTTCAATTGCCAATGTCATTCCGGGTAACAGTCTGATACCACGGCCTGCGTGACCGAAGTTTGGTACGCTTGGTTCTTCATGAAGTTTTGTTCCGACACCGTGACCTACAAAGTCACGAACAACGCCGAATCCACGCTCTTCGCAGTATTCCTGCACTGCATGGCCAATGTCACCGATTCTGTTGCCTGGAATTGCTTGTTCAATACCTTTATAAAGGCTTTCACGAGTAACATCCATCAGCCGCTTTGCCTCGTCAGAGCATGTGCCGCAGGCAAATGTAGCAGCATTATCACCATTGTAACCGTTTTTAGCAGCTCCCAAATCTATGCTGACAATGTCACCCTCTTTGAGAATTCTGTCAGCCTTTGGGATTCCGTGAATAACTTCATCATTTATAGATATACATGCGGTAGCAGGAAATCCACCGTAGTTTAAAAAGTTTGGAGTTGCACCGTGTTTTTTAATAAACTTATATGCAATCTCATCAATTTCCTTGGTAGAAACGCCCGGCTTAACTGCCTCGCCTGCTACCAATAATGCTTCAGCCGAAATCTGACAAGCTTCTTTCATAAGCTCAAGTTCGCGGCTACTTTTTAGCACTATCATGTTAATCCTCCAACGCAGCGTAAACGAGTGCTGTTGTTTGTGCAACTTCCTCCTGACCTTCTACGACAACAAGTTTACCAAGCTTATCATAGAAATCTTTAAGTGGTTCTGTCATTTGGTGATATTCTGCCAAACGAGCAAGAACTGTTTCAGGAGCATCGTCCTTACGCTGTACAAGTTCACCGCCACATGCATCGCAAATGCCTTCCTTTGCAGGCTTCTTATATTCAATATGATAAGAATTAGCACATTTTGAGCAAACGCGACGGCCACTCATTCTTTTTGTTATTTTTTCATCCGGTACCTCAATGTCAAGCACCTTATCAATATCAATACCTGAATCTAAAAGTGCCTGAGCCTGAGGGATGGTTCTTGGAAAACCATCAAGAATGAAACCATTTTCGCAATCTTTTTCTTTGAGTCTGTCCTTGATAATACCGATAACAACTTCATCAGGAACAAGCTGACCTGCGTCCATAAACGATTTAGCTTTTATTCCCATCTCTGTACCGTCTTTAACAGCAGCACGGAGAATATTACCTGTTGAAATTGCCGGAATACCGTATTTTTCAACAATCTTTTCTGCCTGAGTACCTTTACCTGCACCCGGAGCACCGAGAAGAATAAGTTTCATAATATATACTCCTATAATTTATTAGTCAAGGAAGCCTTTATAATGACGCATCATCATCTGTGACTCTAACTGACGAACTGTTTCGAGTGCAACACCGCACATAATGATAAGTGATGTACCGCCGAGTGAGATTGTCATACCGCCATCGTTTCCGCCTTCTGTGAGTGGCTTGATTGCTGCATCACAAATAAGTGAATAAACGATTGGGAAGAGTGCGATAACCGAAAGCATCAAAGCACCGATAAGTGTAAGCCTTGAAAGAACTCTGAGAATGTAATCAGAAGTTGGCTTACCAGGCCTGATACCCGGAATTGCGCCATTGTTTTTACGCAAGTTGTTTGCCATTTCTATTGGATTGTACTGAATTGTACTATAGAAATAAGCAAAGAATATGATAAGAAGGAAGTACATACCTGCGTACCACCATGAGTCACCCTGGAAAGCTTTGAAGAACTTTTCCCAGAAAGTGCCTTCATACTTATCAGCTGAAAGGAACATTTGAACTGTTCCAGGAAGAGAGAGAATTGAAGAAGCAAAGATTACCGGAAGCACACCGCTCATATTTACTTTAATAGGCATATGAGTTGACTGGCCGCCCATCATCTTTCTTCCGACTACACGCTTTGCGTAAGAAATTGGAAGTCTTCTCTCTGAGTTATCCATAAATACGATGTATGCAATCATAAGTAAGAAGCATACGATTACTACAGGAACAAGTATTTTATAAACAAGTCTGCCGGTATCAAGATACTGGAAGAGCTGCTTGATAAGTGTTGGGAAACGAGATACGATACCTGCAAAAAGGATAATTGAAATACCGTTGCCGATACCACTGATTGTAATCTGCTCACCAAGCCACATAATAACTGCTGTACCTGCAGTTAAAACAATTATGATAACAAGTGCCTGGAAAACTGCGTCGAAACCGGTGAACTGTGCGCCGTTAACATCAGTCATAAGGTAATTGTTACTACGAAGATAGAAGTAATAAGCAACAGACTGAAGAATACCGAGTGCTACTGTTACAAAACGAGTAATAGAAGCAAGCTTCTTTCTTCCTTCTTCGCCTTCCTTCTGTAATCTCTCGAGTGCAGGAATTGCAACTGCGAGAAGTTGAATGATAATTGAAGAGTTGATATACGGTGTGATCGACATAGCAAAAATTGTACCGTATGTGAATGCACTACCTGTCATCAAACTTAAATAAGTGAGAATTGTGTTACCCTTACCAACATTGATTTCATCTACAATGTTAAGAAACGGTACCGGAATGACTGAACCTATTCTAAAAACGAGGATGATAAATGCTGTAAACAAAAGCTTTTTGCGAATGTCAGGCACCTTCCACGCATTGATCATGGTTTTAATCATTAGAGCACCTCCACCTTGCCACCTGCAGCTTCAATCTTTGCCTTAGCTGATTCACTGATAGCAGCAACTTTTACAGTGATTGCCTTAGTGATTTCGCCTTTTCCGAGAACCTTAACACCATCAAGTGTCTTCTTAATAACACCTGCGTCTTTAAGGCTCTGAGCATCAACTGTTGCACCGTCTTCAAATCTGTCATTAAGTGTTGAAAGATTTACGACAGCATATTCAGTAGCGAAGATGTTGTTAAATCCTCTCTTAGGAACTCTTCTTTGAAGTGGCATCTGACCACCTTCAAAACCAGGGCGTCTGCTGTAACCTGAACGGGATTTTTGACCTTTTTGGCCTTTGCCTGAAGTCTTACCCTGTCCTGAAGCAGTACCTCTGCCTATTCTCTTTACGCTCTTTTTAGAGCCTTCTGCAGGAGAAAGTTCATGTAATTTCATATTATCTGCACCTCCCCTTATTCTTCTACGATAGTTACAAGGTGAGCAATCTTTGTAAGCTTACCCTGTGTCTGTGCATTATCAGGCTGAACTGTTACATTGCCGATTTTGCGAAGACCGAGAGAGTGGGCTGTGGCAATCTGGTCTTTCTTACTGCCGATTAAGCTCTTTGTAAGCTTGATTTTAATGTCTGCCATTATTCCACCCTCCTTAACCTAAAATTTCTTTGGTTGACTTGCCGCGAATTGCAGCAACTTCATCAGCTGTGCGAAGCTGACTTAAACCGTTAATAGTAGCTCTTACTACATTGCAAGGGTTGTTTGAACGGATAGCCTTTGTTCTGATATCTTTGATACCTACTGTTTCAACAACAGCACGAACAGGACCGCCGGCGATAACACCGGTACCTTTTGGAGCCGGCATGAGAAGAACCTCACCTGCACCAAACTTACCCTTTATTTCGTGAGGAATTGTTGTTCCCTTAAGAGCAACCTTAATTACATTTTTCTTTGCATCCTCGATACCCTTACGGATTGCATCAGGAACTTCGCCTGACTTACCGATACCGAAGCCTACAAGACCGTTACCATCACCAACAACTACAAGTGCTGCGAATTTGAAAATTCTACCGCCCTTTACAGTCTTAGATACACGGTTAATAGTAACTACTCTTTCTTCAAGTTCCATTGAAGATACGTCAATCTTTGCCATAAAAATTTACCTCCTTCGTTAGAACTTAAGTCCGCCTTCACGAGCACCGTCTGCTACTGCAGCAACGCGTCCGTGATATACGTAACCGCCGCGGTCAAATACACATTCTTCAATGCCCTTTGCCTTGGCTCTTTCTGCTAATGTCTTACCAACAGCCTTAGCTGCTTCTACATTACCGCCGTACTGAGCGAATTCCTTTTCAACAGTTGATGCTGATGCAATTGTTACACCTGCAACATCGTCGATTAACTGAACGTAAATATTGCTGAGAGAGCGATATACGTTAAGTCTTGGACATTCAGCAGTACCGCTGATTTTGCCACGAACTCTTGTGTGGCGTTTTTGTCTTGCCTTATTGGCGTCTTGTCTTGAAACCATTGTATTTCACTCCTTCCCTTATTTCTTACCAGCTTTTCCTTCTTTACGACGGATATGCTCTTCGGCATATTTGATACCCTTGCCCTTATAAGGTTCAGGTGGTCTCTTTTCACGAACCTGAGCTGCGAACTGACCAACCATCTGCTTATCTGCACCGCTGATTACGATAGCGTTTGCTGAAGGACATTCAACTTTAATACCTTCCGGAGCTTCCATTGTAACCTGATGTGAGAAACCAAGGTTCATAACAAGGTTATTGCCCTGCATTTGAACACGGTAACCAACACCGTTAACTTCAAGGTTCTTCTTGAATCCCTCTGTAACACCTACTATCATATTGTGAATAAGTGTACGGGTTAAACCGTGAAGTGATCTGTTTTCTTTAGCATCGTTAGGTCTGCTAACGATGATTTCACTGCCCTCAATGCTGACTGTCATGTTTGGATGTGCATCCATTGAAAGAGTACCGTTTGGACCCTTTACGGTAACAGTTGTACCGTTGACATTTACATCAACACCGGCAGGAATTGTAATAGGTTTTAAACCGATACGTGACATCCTGACTGTACCTCCTTACCAAATGAATGCTAAAACTTCGCCGCCGACATTCTGCTTGCGAGCTTCTCTATCTGTCATAATGCCCTTTGAAGTTGAAACGATTGCAACACCGAGTCCCTTCATAACCTTTGGCATTTCTTCAACATTTGAATAAATACGAAGACCTGGCTTTGAAACTCTGCGAAGACCTGTGATAACCTGGCTCTTACCTTCGCCGTACTTAAGTGTTACACGAATAACACCCTGCTTGCCGTCTTCAATAATTTTATAATTTTTGATATAACCTTCATCAACAAGAATCTGAGCAATTGCCTTCTTCATGTTTGACGCAGGAATATCTACTGTATCGTGCTTTGCTGAATTTGCATTACGAATTCTTGTAAGCATATCAGCGATTGGATCTGTAATATGCATTGATAATTCCTCCTTATTTAATTAGCAATTCTCAGTTCTTACCAAGATGACTTCTTTACACCAGGAATCTCACCCTTATGAGCAAGTTCTCTGAAGCAAATTCTGCATACACCGTACTTACGAAGATAAGCGTGAGGTCTACCGCAGATTTTGCATCTGTTGTACTGTCTTGTTGAATACTTAGCAGGCTTTGCAGCCTTAACTTTCATAGATGTTTTTGCCACGATAATCCCTCCTTACTCTGAGAATGGAGCACCGAGTAACTTAAGAAGTTCTCTGCCCTCTTCATCTGTGTTTGCAGTTGTTACCATGATGATGTCCATACCGCGAACAGCATCAATTTTGTCATACTCGATTTCAGGGAAAATCAACTGTTCTTTGATACCCATAGCATAGTTGCCACGGCCATCGAATGAGTTAGGGTTGATACCTCTGAAGTCACGAACTCTTGGAAGTGCCAAATTGAAGAATCTTTCAAGGAATTCATACATTCTGTCACCACGAAGAGTAACTTTTACACCGATTGGCATACCTTCACGAAGTTTGAAGTTAGCAACCGACTTCTTTGCACGGCAGATGACCGGCTTTTGACCTGTGATGATTTGAAGGTCATTTATGATAGCGTCTACTACCTTTGAATTTTCACGGGCTTCACCGCAACCAACATTGATTACAATCTTGTCAAGCTTTGGGATTTGCATAACAGATTTGTATCCGAATTTCTTCATCAACGCCGGAGCAATTTCGCTCTTATATGTTTCTTTTAAAACAGACATTGTTATGTTTCCTCCCTTACTTAAAATTCATTTCCGCATTTCTTACAAACGCGGATGCCGCCCTTTTTGTGACCTACGCGTGTAGCTTCGCCACATTTAGGACATACGAGCTGTACTTTTGATGCATAAAGAGCTGATTCAACTTCGATAAGACCGCCAGGCTCGCCCATCTTTTTAGGTTTAACATGCTTTGTAACAACATTAACCTTCTTAACGATAACTTTGCCTTCAGCCGGGCTTACTGCTACAACTTCGCCCTTAACACCTTTTGACTTACCGCTGAGTACCATTACAGTATCACCGGATTTAACAAACATTTTACTCATTTATACGCACCTCCATTAAAGAACTTCCGGAGCGAGAGAAAGGATTTTCATATAATCCTTTTCACGAAGCTCACGAGCTACTGGTCCAAAAATACGGGTGCCACGAGGGGTTTTATCCTCTCTGATAATTACGGCAGCATTTTCATCGAAACGAATATACTGACCGTCGTCACGACGTACACCTTTAGTTGTACGAACGATGACTGCCTTAACAACTTCGCCCTTTTTAACAACGCCACCAGGTGCTGCCTTCTTTACGCTGGCTACGATTACATCACCGATATTTGCATATCTTCTGCCTGAACCGCCTAAAACTCTGATGCAAAGAAGTTCTTTTGCGCCTGTGTTGTCTGCAACTTTAAGACGACTTTCCTGTTGTATCACAGCATTTTCCTCCTTCGTACTGCAAAATAACACTTTGCTACATTGCAGTTATTATTTTATTGACTAAATTATTTAAAAAAGCTGTAAATCGCAACGATTATTTAGCTTTCTCAACGATTTCAACCACACGCCATCTCTTATCCTTGCTGTATGGGCGACATTCCATAATAAGAACCTTATCACCGATACCACATTCATTGTTTTCGTCGTGTGCTTTATACTTAACTGTATCGTTTACAATCTTGTTGTAAAGCGGATGACGAACTCTGTTCTTGATTGTTACAACAACAGTTTTGTCCATCTTATCACTTGTTACGATACCTACTCTTGTCTTTCTGAGGTTTCTTTCCATTTTCAGTTACCTCCTTTAATTAAGAATTGCTGCTCTCAAGTTCGATTTGACGCTCAACTGTTTTGATGCGTGCAATATCTTTCTTGACAGCTTTAATTCTCATAGGGTTGTCGAGCTGGTTGATTGCTTGCTGGAAATGAAGGTTGAAAAGCTCTTCTTTTAATTCTGCAAGCTTCTTTGATCTCTGTTCTGCTGAAAGAGCCTTAATTTCTGATGCTTTCATTACTGCTCGCCTCCCTCTTCTTCTTTCTTTACAAACTTACATTTAACAGGAAGTTTGTTTGCGGCAAGACGCAAAGCCTCACGAGCTGTTGCTTCGTCAACACCGCCAAGCTCGAACATAACTCTGCCCGGCTTAACTACTGCTACCCAGTAGTCAACATTACCTTTACCTTTACCCATACGGGTATCAGCAGGTCTTGCTGTAATCGGCTTATCAGGGAATATCTTGATCCATACTTTACCGCCACGCTTTGTGTAACGTGTCATTGCGATACGGGCAGCTTCAATCTGTGCTGCTGTGATCCATGCAGGCTCAGTTGTCTGCAAACCGAATTCACCGTAAGTTACCTTGTTGCCTCGAGTAGCCATACCGGTCATACGACCTCTATGCTGCTTTCTGTGTTTTACACGCTTAGGTAAAAGCATTACTTTCTTCCCCCTTCTCTACGATTTGTTCTTCTCTTATTACGAGATTCGCGGAGTACTTCGCCCTGGTAAATCCATGTCTTAACACCAATCTTACCGTAAGTTGTGTTTGCTTCTGCAAAACCATAGTCGATGTCAGCACGAATTGTTTGAAGTGGAATTGTACCCTCTTTATAAGTTTCTGAACGAGCGATTTCAGCACCGCCGATTCTACCTGAAACCATAATTTTAATACCACGAGCGCCAAGTCTCATTGTATTTCTGATAGCACCCTTAACTGCTCTTCTGAAAGATACACGTCTTTCAAGCTGCTGAGCAACTGACTGTGCTACGAGTGTTGCATTGAGGTCCGGCTGCTTGATTTCAACGATGTTGATGAAAACTTCGTTAGCATCTTTGCCGAGCTTCTTTGCACAAACTGCCTTGAGCTTTTCGATTTCAGCACCCTGCTTACCAATAACCATACCTGGCTTTGCGCAGTGAATGTTGATTCTAACTCTTTTAGCATCTCTTTCAATTTCTACTTTTGGAACACCTGCACCGTGAAGAGATTCAAGAAGGTAATTACGAAGCTTGTAGTCCTCTACAAGTGTATCACCAAACTCGCCCTTCTTTGCATACCAGCGAGAGTCCCAGTTCTTAATAACGCCGATTCTTAAACCGGTTGGATTACATTTCTGTCCCATTTAACTTTCCTCCTCGCTTAGTCTTCCAATTCCTTAACGGTAATTGTGATGTGTGATGTTCTCTTATTGATTCTGTAAGCTCTGCCCTGTGCTCTTGCCTGAATTCTCTTAAGAGTAGGACCTGCTGTTGCATTGCAGTAGCTTACTACTAATCTTGATGTGTCCATATTATTATTGTTCTCAGCATTTGCGATTGCTGACTTAAGAACCTTCAATACAGGTTCGCAAGCAGCCTTCGGTGTGTACTGAAGAATAGCCATAGCCTTATCGGTAGGCTGATTTCTGATAAGATCAAGAACAATCTGCACCTTTCGAGGGGAGATACGGACATAAGTTGCTTTAGCTGTTGCTTCCATAATAATTCTCCTTCCGATTACTTAGATGTCTTTGAGCCGGCATGGCCTCTGAATGTTCTTGTCGGTGCGAATTCACCGAGCTTGTGTCCAACCATATCCTCTGTAACATATACAGGAACATGCTTTCTTCCGTCATGAACAGCAAATGTGTGTCCTACGAATTCAGGGAAGATTGTTGAACTTCTTGACCAGGTTTTGATAACCTGCTTGTCGCCTGAAGCATTAAGAGCTTCTACTTTCTTATAAAGGCTGTCTTCTACATAAGCACCTTTTTTTGTACTTCTACTCATTAGTTAATCTTCTCCTTTCTTCTTATTTACCGTTACGACGGCGAACGATCATCTTGCTAGATGCCTTCTTCTTATTGCGTGTCTTATAGCCAAGTGCAGGCTTGCCCCAAGGAGTGCAAGGACCCGGACGGCCGACAGGTGATTTACCTTCACCACCACCGTGAGGGTGGTCATTAGGGTTCATAACAGAACCACGAACTGTTGGTCTCCAACCCATGTTACGCTTACGACCGGCTTTACCAATCTTAACATTTGCATGGTCAGTGTTACCAACAACACCAACTGTTGCCATACAATCTCTTGGTACATTTCTAAGCTCGCCTGAAGGAAGTCTAAGAAGTGCGTATGGACCTTCGAGAGCCATAAGCTGTGCGCTGTTACCTGCTGAACGAGCAAGCTGTGCGCCGTTTCCAGGATAAAGTTCAACATTGTGAACGATTGTACCAACAGGCATATCCTTAAGTGCGAGAGCGTTACCTGCTACGATGTCTGCGTTAGGACCTGCCATAACAGTATCGCCAACTTTAAGACCTTCAGGAGCTGTGATGTAGCTCTTTACACCGTCTTCATACTGAATAAGAGCGATATGTGCGCTTCTGTTTGGATCATATTCAATAGTCTTAACAGTTGCAGGCATATCAATCTTGTTTCTCTTGAAATCGATTACACGATATTTTCTTCTGTTTCCGCCACCACGATGACGAACTGTAATTCTTCCGTAAGAGTTACGACCTGACTTCTTATTGAGAGGCTCAAGAAGAGATTTTTCAGGAGCAACCTTTGAGAGTGAAGAATAATCAGTTACTGACATATTTCTGCGTGAAGGAGTGGTAGGCTTGTAATTCTTAATTGCCATTATTTTTCTCCTTTCCGGATAACTTTGCGAAAGGATGGCACCTTTCATACCTCATCATCCGAAATACTTTATGTTATATACTAATTATATATAGGTTGTGATTACATCATATCGTTGAAGAATTCAATTTCCTTTGAATCTTCTGTAAGAGTAACGATTGCTTTCTTCCAAGATGGAGTGTAGCCTTCGTGCATACCCTGACGACGCTTCTGGCCTCTTACATTCATTGTGTTTACCTTAGCAACCTTTGTGCCAGGGAAAACAGATTCAACAGCCTTAGCGATTTCGATTTTGTTTGCATCTTTTGCAACCTTGAAGGTATATTTCTTAGTCATAATACCCATCATTGATTCTTCAGTGATGATAGGCTTAAGAATAATATCCTGAGCTGTTCTCATTATGCATATACCTCCTCAATCTTCTTTGCTGCGTCCTTAAGAACTACGAAAGAATCGCAGTTAAGGATGTCATAAACACAAAGTGTGTTTACAGTAGCTACCTTAACACCTTCGATGTTACGAGCGCTCTTGTAAATTTGTTCATTGCTCTCTGCTGTAATAATGAGAGTCTTTTTAGCTGCCTTAAGGCCCTTGAGCATTGCAACAACATTCTTTGTCTTAATGCCGTCGAACTCAACCTTATTAACAACCATCATTTCGCCTTCTGCAACCTTTGTTGAAAGTGCAGACTTCATAGCGAGTCTCTTAACCTTCTTATTGAGGTTAACTGTATATTTTCTTGGCTTTGGGCCAAGAGCGATACCGCCGTGTGTCCACTGTGGACTTCTTGTTGAACCCTGACGAGCTCTACCGGTACCCTTCTGTCTCCAAGGCTTTGCACCGCCACCGCTAACTTCTGAACGAGTGAGAGTTGACTGTGTGCCTTGACGCTGATTAGCAAGATAGCTAACAACTGCAAGATGCATTGCATATTCGTTTGGCTCAATGCCGAATACTGAATCTGCAAGTTCTAATTTTGAGGTTTTCTTACCTTCTTGGTTATAAACCTGAACCTGTGCCATTACTTATCTCTCCTTTCGTTAAGCTTTAACTGCGTCTGCGATTACAACAATTCCGCCCTTTGGACCAGGGATAGCGCCCTTAATTGCGATAAGATTGTTTTCTGCATCAACCTTAGCAATCTTGAGGTTCTGAACTGTTACTGTTTCGTGACCGTAGTGACCTGCCATCTTCTTACCCTTGAATACTCTTGAAGGGCTTGAACAAGCGCCGAGTGAACCTGCGTGACGGTGGTTAGGACCTGTACCGTGTGTCATTCTGAGTCTTGAGAAGTTCCAACGCTTAATAGCACCGGCTGTTCCGTGACCCTTGCTTGTTCCCTTAACATCAACAACTTCGCCAACTTCAAATGTGTCAGCCTTAAGGATGTTACCAACCTCAATGCCATCAATGCTGTCAAGACGGAATTCTTTAAGTGTTTTCTTTGGAGCTACATCAGCTTTATCAAAGTGACCCTTCATTGGCTTGTTTACGCGTGATACCTTAACATCACCAAAACCAACCTGGATTGCTTCATAGCCGTCATTCTCCATTGTCTTAATCTGTGTTACTGTGCAAGGACCGGCTTCAACTACTGTTACAGGAACTACATTGCCTGCTTCGTCAAAGATCTGAGTCATGCCAATCTTCTTGCCGATAAGACCTTTTTTCATGTTTATTTCCTCCTTTTGGTTATTGGTTGGGTTTCCCCAACATGACCTCAGCTGCGATTAGAGCTTGATTTCAATCTCAACGCCTGCTGGGAGCTCAAGACTTGTCAAAGCTTCAACAGTTTTGTTTGAAGGTCTGAGAATGTCGATGAGTCTTTTGTGTGTTCTTTGTTCGAATTGCTCACGGCTGTCCTTATACTTGTGAACAGCTCTGAGGATTGTTACCTTTTCAATCTCTGTCGGAAGAGGGATAGGACCGCTAACCTGTGCGCCTGTTCTCTTTGCAGTGTCAACAATCTTCTCAGCAGCCTGATCAACTAAACTGTGATCATAGCCTTTAAGTCTGATTCGAATCTTCACTTTACTTGCTGCCATTTTATTTCCTCCCTGAAAAATTATGGTGCGAGTACCGATATTTCAACCACGCTTCCGTGTGTTTCAAACCTCTCTTTAAATAAAACCGAATGAAAAAACATCATTCGGGCATAAGGAACGAATACACAGAAAATCTGCGTTCGCAAGTCACAGCTTGTAGTTTCCTATCGGTTCAGATGATTACAAATCATCTTCGTTTCGCCCGGTTTAAAATCGGACATACTCCGTATGAATTACCGTCGTGGGTTATGACGCAACCTCATACATCATCGCATATCTATGGTGAATCACTGATATATTATATATTTATATAATACACCCCGTTCACACGCTCGTTTATTATATATTATAAAGCCCTGCTTGTCAACACTTTTTTTATATTTTTTTAATATTTTCCGATTTTTCTGAATTTTGTATATTTTAACAAAAACCAACGCAAAATTTCGTCAAAACTGCACAATAAAAAAATAAGGATCGCCCTAACTGACGATCCTTAAAATTATTCTTATTTACACTTAACGGTTTTTACATTTGACCATTTACCGTAAACTTTTCTGCCGTTTACATTTTTGTATGCACGCACTTTTACATAATACTTTCTGCCCTTTGTAAAGTTCTTGCCCACATATGAAGTTTTTTTACCGCCCTTTACAATCTTTTTAGCTGAAACTTTTTTGAAATTCTTATTTCTTGAATAATAAATTTGGTAACCGTTTGCACCTGATTTTTTATCCCAAGATGCTTTGATTGCATGTTTTTTTCTTGCGGAAGAAACAGATTTAAGGTTAACTTTGCCAAGCTTTTTAACAGCTTTATAATTTGTTGTATAAGAAGCACCGCACGAACAGGTATATACATCATATCCCTGTGATGTGTATGTAGATTTTACTGTATAAGCATAGTTATAACTGTGCTGGTGTGGTGAATTGATTGAGAATGAATAGAAGCACGAGTAGACCTTTTCTATTTTTAAACAATAAGTCCCTGCATCAAGAGATACAGATTCGGACTTACTTGCTACGCCTGTCGAATCATTCTTGTATGCATACCATGTACCCGCAATTCTTTCACCTGTCATTGAATAAACAGAAAAGCAAATACCCTGATTTGCACTGATATTTATAATTTGCGTTCCGCTTGGCACTGTAAAAGAATAAAAATCCACATCATCGTTAAATGCCAACATACCGTTATATGTTGTACCAAGTGAAATTGGGTTAGCATTTCCTATAATATTGTTATTAACATTTAAACTTTCAGGAAAGCTTTCATTTGCAGGGGTGAATGATGACGAAATTGTATAACTGCTATTATCGTAATTTCCGCCAACCTTAAAATAATAAGTTCCCGCTACTAAATAGGCGTAACTTTCTAAATATGCTTTGCCTAAATTATAGTTATAATCAATATAATTATAATCAACGCTATCTTCAGTTGCATTTGATGGATAAATAGAAACAGAATAACTTTCTGTACCTTCAGCAGTAAAATCAATCCTGCCTGACTGCGGTACATCAACTTTTAAAAAGTCAGTATTGTCATTAGAAGAGAAATAGCCCGTCGTTGTAGTGCCGAGCGTGTAACTCTTTGCTTTGGCTGTTGTGTCATAAGCGCCTGCATATGCAGTCAAATCGAAACCCACTACTGCCGTAAGCATAATTATTGCCGACAGCAAAATACTTGTTAATTTTTTCATACTTTTACCTCTTTTTATATATTTTAGGACTGTGTCCGAATAAATAATACACCACATTAGGTGTAATGTCAATACACTTAATGTGGTGTATATTAAAATCAACCTTGTAAATATTATTACAAGGAGATTAGATATGAAATCATATAATGAAATAATCAGAGAACTCAGAGAAGATAATGACAAAACACAAAAAGAAATTGCAGATTATCTGGGTACAACACAGCAAGTTTATTCCAGATACGAAAAAGGTGAAAACGAAATGCCGATAAGGCACATCATTTCACTTTGCAAATATTATAATGTCAGTTCAGATTATATATTAGGATTGACGAGTAAGTTATAATTCATCAACCATATCCTGCGCAAATATCGCATAGCCTTTTTCCGGCGAATCCACTATAACATGTGTAAGTGCGCCCACAAGCTTTCCGTTTTGAATAATGGGCGAGCCGCTCATTCCCTGCACAATTCCGCCTGTTTTTTCAAGCAGGCGTTCATCTGTTATTTTAACCACCATATTTTTGCCTTTTTTATTTTCACGGTATGAAATGCGACTTATCTGTGCGTTATAAAACTTTGCCTTGCCGGAATCTATTGTGCAAAGGATTTGCACCGGCCCTCTCACAATTTCATTTGGCGAAGCTACTTCATATTCATAAGTGTTTTTCAGCGTGCAGGTATATTTACCGTAAATTCCGCTTTGGCAATTCTTTTTAAGCGTGCCTATTATATCATTTGTAAATTCACAGCAAAGCGAACCTGCTTCACCCGCTTTGCTTTTATAAATTTTGGTAACGGTTGCCCTAACGGCTTCACCGTCTAAAATCGGCATTATTTCGTTAGTATCAACATCCGTTATAGGATGTCCTAAAGCCGAAACGGTATTATTTGATTTATCATAATAAGTTATTGTGCCTACACCTGCTGTGGAATCCCTAACCCACAAGCCAACCTTGTAGCACCCCTGGCTTGATGAATAAGCCGGCTTTAGCAAAAACTCTTTGTAATTACCGTTTCTTTTAACGGTAATTTTGTAATCTTTGCCGTTATTATCATTCAATATATCTGTAACAGAATCGGCAGAATATACTTTTTTACCGTTAATTTCTATAATAATATCGCCTTTTTCAAGTCCTGCTTCCTTTGCCGGATTGCACTTGCCCTTATCCGTTTCAACATCACGAATACCTACAATAATTACCCCGTCTGTATAAAGCTTAATTCCAAAGCTTTCACCGCTTACACTTACTTTTTTAGGCTTTGATTGAATAATGCTTGTTGTTTTAACCGGGATAATACCCAAAAGCTTAATATCATTTTCAACGGGCGAAACCTTGCTGCTATTTTGGTAATCAACCTGGTATAAAGAATTGTTTTCAACCGAATATACACTTTTATATTCAATTTTTTTAGTTGAATATGCTTCTATCTTATCCGGCAAAACAATATTTCCGAAAACTATAAATGAATAAATTATTATAAGGCATAACGCAAAAATTCCGTCAATAATACGAATGGCTTTTTTCATAATTTCCATAGCCTTTCCGACTACAAGTAATTTTGAATACACGCCCTATTGCAGTCGGATAAGGCGTATAATGGAAATTTAGACATCTCAAAATTATGCAAAAGCAAATTTTGAGGTCAATATAATTTGTGATAGTGTAAACGAACACTATCACCAAATATATTATTGACGGAATTTTAATAAGTATTTTTATTTAATACTAATTATTTGCATTTAACACTTTTTACACTCGACCATTTACCGTAAACTTTTTTACCGTTTACAATTTTGTATGCACGCACTTTTACATAATACTTTCTGCCCTTTGTAAAGTTCTTGCCCACATATGAAGTTTTTTTACCGCCCTTTACAATCTTTTTAGCTGAAAGTTTTTTGAAATTTTTATTTCTTGAATAATAAATTTGGTAACCGTTTGCACCATTAACACTATCCCATTTTGCTTTTATCTTCGCACCTTTCTGCGCACTCAACTTCAAATTTAATGGCTTGGTTAATTTTTGCATATAGTTTACTGAAAAATAGTATGTCCCGCCATAATTCAAATTAAAACCATCAATGCTGTAATTTGAAATTGAAATATAGTATATTCCTTTATTTAATGCAACCTCACTGTCAATTTTGTAGCAATCAAAAGCTCTGTTATAAATTCCCCTTAAATCATATATTTCCTTTCCGTCAGAATCATATATGTTGCAAAAAGATTTGTATACACTATCATATAAATCTAATTTTATTTTTGCATTACCAGTTTCAGGCATTACAAATTGGTAGAAGTTAAATTGTTTACCTAATTTACCTGATTGTAAAGTGTCACTATATTCGGTGTTTAGACTAATCAGCTGAGCATCACTTGCTGATGTTCCTGCCGCATACGCTGCTAAATCGAAACCTACTACTGCCGTAAGCATAATTATTGCCGACAGCAAAATACTTGTTAATTTTTTCATGCCTTTTTACCTCCTGCACTTTAGTAAATATTTTTACTAACTATATTATAGTAAATAAATTTACTTAGTATAATAATTGTAAAAGGAGGATTTGGTATGAATTATTACAAAAGAATAAGAGATTTAAGAGAAGATAACGACAAAACTCAACAAGAAATTGCGGATTACCTTGAAACCTCGCAAACAATGTACGCAAGATATGAGAGAGGTGCAAACGAACTTCCTATCAGGCACCTGATAAAGCTTGCAGATTACTACAATGTTAGCACCGACTATATACTTTGCAGAACCGATAAAAAAAGCCTTTAGTTGACACTTGAAAGTGAAAACCAAAGGTTTTATTTTTTATTTATCTTCTTTTAATTGTTTTTTGAAAATCAAGCGAAATATGAAGCGTACTAACGGACCTGCATAAAAAAGCTGCCAGAAAAGAGCCATAGGAAAATTACGCACGCAAATTTGCAAAAAGTTAGGAACAATATGCGCCGCATCCTGAAATCCGAAAAGAATACTTGCAATAAAGCTCATAAGCGGACACATAAAAGCAACCGTAACACTTGAAATCATAACGGTAATTACGAAAGGATTTGTATTTTTTGGGTCAAAATGCTTAAAGGTCACCTTTTGGGAAAGCTTGCCCACAGCGAAAAATTCAAGCACAAAACCGACAGCACCCATAATAGGAAGCTCGTGCAATGCTAAAAGAAAAATATCGCTTGACATACCGCCTTTATCAAAGGCAATATTGTAGCAAACCATTGCATAAACCATAACGATTACCATTATGATTGTAAAAATAAAATCTTGAAACTTTGTTTTTGGCATAAAAAAATCTCCTTAATAATAAATTCAACTCAAATAAAATGTGTTGTTCGTTATCATTACGGAGAATGTGCGTTTCCAATATTTACCTAATATTCAGTTGTTCAAATTGCGTTGATTATATCAAATCAAAATGCAAAAGTCAAGAAAAAAATCAGCCCTTGAAATCAAGAGCTGATTATCGGCAGAGCAAACCTGCCATACATTATTTTATAAGCGTTAGATTGAAACCTCGTGTGCTATATCATAGAGATTCATATCAATTGTCTTCTTCATATTAAGAGCTTCAAAAATATCGTAATCAACTACATCTTCTTTTTGAGCGGCTACAACACGGTTGCCGATATTGTTCATAAGAAGCTTAACTGCATAGTTACCCATACGAGTAGCAAGAACTCTATCCTTTGCAGTAGGTGAACCGCCACGCTGAATATGGCCGAGAATACAAGCACGAGATTCAACGCCTGTTTTTGCTTCAATTTCTTTTGCAAGTTCCTGAACATCAACACCTACACCCTCGGCAACAATGATGATGAAGTGCTTTTTACCTGTTCTTTGAGTTTTTTCCATACGCTCAATAATATGCTCCTGAATATCATATTCGATTTCAGGAATAAGAATTGAAGTTGCACCGCAAGCAATACCTGCATTGAGTGCAAGGTAGCCGGCTTTTCTGCCCATTACTTCAACTACTGTACATCTGTCATGTGATTCACTTGTATCACGAACACGGTCAACCATTTCCATAATAGTATTAAGGCAGGTATCATAACCGATTGTGTTATCACAGCAAGCAATATCATTATCAATAGTACCCGGAAGGCCTACGCAAGGAATACCCCTTTCACTAAGGTCTCTTGCACCACGGAATGAACCGTCACCGCCGATAACTACAACACCTTCAATACCGTGTTCCTGGCAGGTACGAATAGCTTTTCTCATACCCTCTTCAGTAGCAAATTCAACTGAACGGGCAGAATAAAGGATAGTACCGCCGCGATTGATAATATCAGATACACTTCTAAGGTCCATTTCAATGAAATCACCGTTGATAAGACCGTTGTATCCACGGATTACACCATATACTTTAATTCCGTTTACGCAGGCTGTGCGCACAACTGCACGAATAGCTGCATTCATACCCGGTGCGTCGCCACCGCTTGTTAATACCGCAATTGTTTTCATAATTATGTCCTCCTATATATAATATAGCCTAAAATTTACTAACCATAATCTTCATTATTTTATATGTTTTGGCAAAAAAAGTCAAGTATTGTCGTTAAATTAGTGAACAAATACGACATTTTCATCACCAAGAATCCTTTTAAGTTCTTTTAATTCTGTATTGTTAACTTCTACAAAACATTCCCTCGGCTGAAGAACATACCGTTTATCATCAGTATAATAAAAATATAGAGGAATGTTACCGTCAAAAATATCAGTAACTCTTTTCGCCAAAATAATATTTTCGTCATTTTCATTTTTAAAGCGCAAATACAGTGCAGCTTTTTTCTTTTTATGCGGTTCACTTTTTGTTTCTTTATTATTTGAAACATTATCGTTTTTATATTTTCCGTTTTCAAAATCCGCATTTGACGGTGCTGTGCCGATAGAATACGCAAGTATTTTTGCATCCTTTTCCTCTTCAAGTGAAAGGTTGCCCGACACGGTTATAACACTTCCGGCATAAAGATAGTGCGAATATTTTTCAAGCGTTTTGGCAAAAACAATAACTTCAATTGAGCCATACAAATCCTCAATAGTAACAAATGCCATTGATGAACCTGCTCTTGTCTGCTTTGTTGTAATATGGTTTATAATACCGCAGGTACGAACAAATGATTTATCCTTATACACGCTCATACTGTCATTTGCACTTTCCAAAAGCTCGCCTATATTAGCAAAGCCGAATTTTTCGCAAAGTTCGGTATATTTATCCATAGGGTGACCTGAAAGGTAAAGACCGGTCATTTCTTTTTCCATTTTAAGCAGCTCTGCTTTAGGAAATTCATCTACATTAGGAACATCAAATTCAAGCGGCGAATCATTACCGCCGAGTTCAAAAAAGCCGACCTGCCCGTATTGAGTGCGTTGCCTGTAATTTTCAATATTTGCAGCAATTGACGGTAAAGCCTGAAGCATTTGCCGCCTGTTTAAATCAAAACAGTCCATAGCGCCGCATCTAATCAAGCTTTCAACTGCACGGCGGTTAAAATGCTTGCCCTGCAAGCGCATACAGAAATCGGGCAAATCTTTAAATTCGCCGTTTTTTCTTTCCTTTACAATATCATCAACAAATTCTTTGCCGACATTTTTAATACCCAAAAGGCCGTAATTTATAATTTTTTTGTTTGCGGTAAAGCCCTGCATTGAAGTATTTATATCAGCCGGTGCAAGCCTGATACCAAGGCGCTTACATTCAGCCGTGTATCTTGCAATTTTATTTGATTGGTCAAGCACCGAAGTCATTAAAGCAGCCATAAATTCAGCCGGGCAGTAGCATTTTAAATATGCCGTTCTGTAAGCCACAAGCGCATAGCAAGCCGCATGCGATTTATTAAAAGCATATTTTGCAAATTCAGACATTTGGTCAAAAATAGTGTTTGCGACTGTCTTATCAATACCGTTTTCTTCACATCCGAATATAAATGCTGTACGCTCTTTTTCCATTACATCAAGCTTTTTTTTGCTCATTGCCCTGCGCACAATATCCGCCCTGCCATACGAATATCCTGCAAGCTCGCGGAAAATTTGCATAACCTGTTCCTGATAAACCATGCAGCCATAAGTATTTTCAAGTATAGGCTTTAACTTATCGGTTAAATACTTCACCTTTTCAGGATTATGCGAGTTTTCAACAAAAGTGTCAATTTGATTTGCAGGGCCGGGGCGGTAAAGTGAAGTAGCGGCAATCAAATCTTCAAGCCTGGTCGGCTTCAAATTCATAAGCATACGCTTCATTCCGCTTGATTCAAACTGAAATACACCCTCTGTCTGCCCATTTGCAAACAGCTTGTACACTTTTTCATCATCAATAGCAATATTGTTTATATCAATACCGGCAGATTTACTTGCATTATCTATTACAGTAAGGGTACGAAGCCCCAAAAAGTCCATTTTTAAAAGCCCGAGTTCTTCAAGAGAAGTCATAATATACTGCGTTACGGGAACACCGTCATTAGTAGCAAGCGGAACATACGAACTGACCGGGTCATGAGTAATTACTACACCTGCCGCGTGGGTGGATGTATTTCTCGGCATACCCTCCACCTTTTTTGCGGTTTCTATAAGTTCGTTTATCTGCGCATTTTCTTTCATAAGGGATGAAAGCTCTTTTGATTTATTTACAGCCTGCTCAATAGTAATATGAAAATCATTTGGCACAAGCTTGGCAACAGCGTCAACAGCAGCATAAGGCATACCCATCGCCCTGCCTACATCCCTGATTGCAGCTTTAGTGGCAAGTGTACCGAAAGTAACGATTTGTGCCACATGGTCTGCGCCGTATTTCTGCGTTACATAATCAATAACTTCGCCCCTTCTGACATAGCAAAAATCTATATCAAAATCAGGCATTGATACGCGCTCCGGGTTTAAAAATCGCTCAAAAAGCAAATTATATTTCATCGGGTCAAGATCGGTTATTTCCATACAATAAGCCGCAATTGAGCCTGCACCCGAGCCTCTGCCCGGACCTACGGGAATACCCTTACTTTTTGCAAATGAAACAAAATCGGCAACGATCAGATAGTAATCCGTATATCCCATTTTTTCAACCGTTTCAAGCTCATAATCAAGTCGGTCATAATATTCTTTAGGCGGATTTTGCCCGTATCTTTTTTTCATACCCTGCATACAAAGCATTTTGAAATATTCAAAATGGTTCATATTATCGGGTGTTTCATAATAAGGCAATTTCGTATGCCCAAATTCAAAATCAAAATTGCACATATCCGCAATAATTTGAGTATTATCAATTGCCTGTGGAGTATCGGCAAAAATTTCACGCATTTCCTGTTCGGTTTTAAGGTAAAATTCATCTGCGTGAAATTCAAGCCCGGTATCATCACCGATGGTTTTATTGGTAGCAATGCAAATAAGCACCTGCTGTATTTTTGCATCTTGCTTTTCTATATAATGAACATCGTTTGTAGCAACAAGCGGTATACCCGTTTCCCTTGAAATACGCTTTAACCCTTCGCATACTATTGCCTGTTCGCTTATTCCGTGATTTTGCAGTTCAAGATAATAATTTCCCTGCCCGAAAAGATCGTTATACCACTTTGAAATTCTAACCGCTTTATCATAATCTTTTTGAAGAAGAGCCTGCGGCACTTCACCTGCAAGGCAGGCTGAAAGGCATACTAACCCCTCGTGATATTTTTCAAGCAGCTCGTGGTCAATCCTCGGCTTAAAATAAAAGCCCTCGGTATATGCTTTTGATACCATTTTAATAAGGTTTTTATATCCCAGCTCGTTTTTACAAAGCAGAATAAGATGATTGTATTCCTTATCAAGCACCTTATCTTTATCAAATCTAATTCTCGGTGCAACATAAACTTCGCACCCGATAATAGGCTTAATGCCCTCGTTTTTACACGCTTTATAAAAATCAACAGCCCCGTACATATTACCGTGGTCGGTAATTGCAAGAGACTGCATTCCAAGGCTCTTTGCACGCGCCACAAGTTGCCTGATACGGCAAGCACCGTCAAGCAAAGAAAACTCTGTATGTGTGTGCAAATGAGTAAACATATTATCTTCCTTTTTTTATAATTCCTTAGCTATTTCTACTATTTTTTTCAGCCTGTGATTAACACCGGAGCGTGAAAGCCCACTGATTTTAGACAGTTCTGCAAGCGACGCTTCCGGATTTTCCTGCCTTAAAAGTGCCATATCTTTAAGATCCGGTTTAAGGAAATCTAAACCTTTTTTCTCCTCTATTTTTTCAATAGCCGCGCTCTGTTCCCAACTCGCTTTAACAGTTCTTTCTATATTCGCCGCCTCACAGTTTGCCGTTCTGTTAGCCTTATTTCTAAGGTCTTTCACAATTTCTACATTCATCATATCAAACATTGATGAACTCGCACCCATAATATAAAGGCAATCTTCAATAGCTTCGCTGTCTTTAAAATATACTATATTATACCCTTTTCTGTTAGCTGTTTTAGGGGAAAAGTCTATTTCTCCCAAAAGAGTAACAAGACTTTTTGATAAATTTAAAAAAGGAACCGTAAATTCCAAATGATAATCTTTATTAGGGTCTGAAACAGTACCGCAAGATAAAAATGCGCCCGCCAAAAAAGCCTTTTGGCAATTTTCGCAATCAAAATTAGAGTGATTTATTTTCAAACTGCCTTTGCTTTCATGGCCGAAAAAGCCAAGCACTTTATCGCAATTCGATTTATCGTTTATCATAACGGTATGACTTTTACCAAGCGGTGATGTTTTAACTTCGCATTTAATATTGCAATACTTTTCAACAAGTTTTGAATATCTGACTGCGATTTCTTTATTTTCGGTTTGAATTCCGACTCCGTAACTCGAAAAAGTTTTACCGAAAATGCACATTCCGTAAAGCATTGCTTTTTCGCAACAAGTACTTTCATATTCAATTTTTAATAATTCGCTTTTTACCTGCTGTGAAAATGACATTAACATTACTTTCTGTTTATATCCCTGTGACTTACTGTTACATTATCCCATTTTTTTGAAAAATATTCTTTCAACGCTTCTGCAAATGCCACACTTCTGTGGTTACCGCCCGTACAGCCAATTGCAAAAACGATTTGGCTCTTGCCCTCTCTGATATAAAGAGGATTAAGAAAATCAAGAAAATCAATAAGCTTTTTAAGTAATTCTTTTGACTCGTCAAATGAAAATACAAAATCGCTTACTTCTTTATCTAACCCTGTTTTATTACGCAACTTTTCATTCCAATATGGGTTTGGCAAGCATCTTACATCAATTACAAAATCTGCAGAATTAGGCACACCGTATTTAAAGCCGAAAGACATACAGTGAATATTCATATACTCCTTGGCATCCCCCATAAGAAGTTCTGTAAGCCTTGCACGAAGCTGGTGTGTATCAATGCCTGATGTATCAATAATATGGTCTGCCTTAAGTCTTAACGGAGCCAAAATCTCCCTTTCATAATCAAGAGCATTTTGAATATTACCGTTAAACTTATCTGCAAAAGGATGCTTTCTGCGTGTAAGCTTATATCGCTTAAGCGCTTCGGTATCATTTATATCGAGGTATACAATTTTACAAGTGTAGCCATACTGCTCAACACTATCAATACTTGCGATGATTTTTTCAAATACATAGCCTGACCTAATATCTACAACCATTGCAACCTTTGGATAGTATTCGCTGTTATTTGCAAGTAGCGATACAAAGGTAGACATAAGCTCCGGCGGCATATTATCAATACAATAATATCCTGCGTCTTCCATAAATGCCATTGCCGATGACTTACCTGCACCGCTTACCCCTGTTATAATTATAAGTTCTTTACTGCTGTCCATATTTTATACCTCTTGATTTATTTTGTAACTCTGATTTCCATTTCAAGCTTTACGCCTTTTTCTTTAAACACCGTATCACTGCAATACTTGCACAAATCAAGCACATCTTGGCAGCTTGCACCGCCTTTATTTATAACAAAGCCCGCGTGCTTAACGCTTACTTGTGCGCCGCCTACGCTTTTGCCTTTGAGTCCGCACTCTTCAATAAGAGCGCCTGCAAAGTACCCCTCAGGTCGCTTAAAAGTTGAACCTGCCGACGGATATTCAAGCGGTTGCTTATCCCTTCTTCTCCTGATAAAGTCATCCATTTTAGCCTTTATTTCGGCACGCTCGCCCTTTTTTAGTTTTAAGTAAAGGCCTGTAATAATGCAATCATTATCATAATACACACTGTGACGATACGAAAGTTTCAGTTCATCCTTTTCAAGTGAGCCGACATTTCCGTCATTATCAATATGCTCACATTTATAAAGCACATCTTTCATCTCGCCGCCGTACGCACCGGCATTCATAAATGCCGCACCACCTGCCGAACCTGGAATACCATAGGCAAATTCAAGCCCCGAAAGTGAATGTTCATAAGCAAAGCGGCAAAGTGAAATCAGCTTTGCACCCGCTTTTGCATATATAGTTTCATCATCAATAAGCCTAATATCCGAAAACGGCTCGCCGAGTATTAAAACGCAAGCATCTATTCCGCCGTCATCCACAAGAAGATTTGAGCCGTTGCCGATAGCAATCAGCCTGACTTTCTCACTTTTTGCGCATTTTACAAATTCACCAATCTGCTCTTCATTTTGCGGATAAACAACAAGCCTTGCATTACCACCTATTTTAAAGGTGGTATGAAGGCTCATTTTTTCATTTTCAAGATACTTGCAATTAAATTTTTTACATAGTTCAATTAACTGCTTCAATATATCACCGAATTATTATTTTACTTTGCCGAGGATAGCCGCACCGATAACACCTGCGTCATTGCCAAGCTCAGCTTTAACAATCTTTGTTTGAATTTTACTGTGGATAGAATATCTTTCAGACTGAACAAAGCGGCGAAGAGGCTTCATAAGTGTTTCACCCTCGTTGCAAATACCGCCGCCGATACAAATGATTTCAGGCTGAAGTGCGTTTACGATATTGATAAGTCCGCAAGCAACATATTTGATGTAATCATCAACAACTTTAATACCTGCAATATCGCCAAGTCGCATAGCATCAAATGCAGTTCTGCCTGATACTTTGCCCTCTTCTTTAGCAAGCTTGTGCATAAGTGAATCCGGATATTCCTCCATAGCTTTTTTGGTCTGTCTGATAAGAGCGGTTGCAGATGCATAAGCTTCCCAACAACCTTTACGACCGCAAGAGCATTGCTCCCCGTCAACAACTATTACCATATGGCCGCATTCACCGCCGGCATAGTTAACACCGTTTACGATTTTACCGTCAATAATAACACCTGAGCCTACGCCTGTACCAAGGGTAACAGCCACAAAATCCTTTGCACCGTTGCCTACACCGGCATAAGCCTCACCAAGTGCCGCACAGTTAGCATCATTTTCAATATAAATCTTTTCTTCAGGCTTATTAAGTCTTTTTGCAAGCATAGTTCTTGCCGGAACATTATTAAATGCAAGGTTATTTGCAAATTCAATAATACCGTCTTGGTTTACAGTACCCGGTGTACCCATACCTACACTGTCAATATCAGCCATAGTCAAGTTTGCTGCTTTAACTGCTTCTTCGCAAACCTCGGCAATATCATCAAAAATTTCATCAGCACTTCTTGGTGCATTTGTAGGAGTTTTTGATGTACCGATAATCTTATATTCATCATCTACAACTGACGCAACAATATTTGTTCCACCTAAATCAATACCAATAGTATACATTTTTCTAACCTCTTTATTTTAATTTATATCTGCAAAATTCGGCTTAACTTTGCCAAATTTCAATTTCCCTGTCAACAGGCTGAACATCATCCATCCCAAGACTCAGCATTAAATCTTTAGCCGCGTTATAACCCATTTTCTTTTGGCGGTTATTCATAGCAGCGGTTTCAACAATAACAGCAAGGTTTCTGCCCGGAGTAATCGGAACAGTCATTGCAGGAATTTTCACACCGAGAATATTCGCATATTCATTATCAAGCCCGAGTCTGTCATAAGCCTTGGTAGAATCCCAAGCTTCAAGCTGAATAACCATATCTATCTTCTCACTTGGCTTTACTGCACCCATACCGAAAATACGCCTTGCATCAATGATGCCGATACCGCGAAGCTCAACAAAATGGCGAATATTACTCGGCGAATTGCCACGCAGTGTTCTGTCATTTATTTTTCTGATTTCAACAGCGTCATCGGCAATAAGTCTGTGGCCGCGCTTGATAAGTTCAATTGCGGTTTCGCTTTTACCTGCACCGCTTTCGCCTGTGATAAGCACACCCTCACCGTAAACTTCAACCAAAACACCGTGCCGTGTAATTCTCGGCGCAAGTTCTGTGTTAAGAAATTCAATAAGCGCAGCCAAAAACGGCGAAGTTTCCTCCTCTGTTTTTAGAAGCGGAACTTCATGCTTTTTGCACGCTTCTAAAAGATAATCTGGTATTTCAAGACCTCTTGTAACAACTGCGGCAGCCGGGCAAAGTGAAAGCCAGCAATCAAGTGCCTTATCCCTTTCCTCTTCATTCATACTGCGAATAAAGCCTATTTCAGTCCAACCGAGAATTTGAATTCTCAACGAATCAAAATAATCAGTATATCCTGTTAAAACAATGCCGGGACGGTTAATTTCACTTGTGGTAATCAATATATCATCAGCAGATTTTGGCATAAAAACCGTTTCAAGCTTATGAAAATCAATTATCTTTTCAAGCGAAACAGAATATGTTTGCGACATAATCCATTCCTCCAAATATACATTCAAAAAATATTATAAAGTATTTTATTAACTTAATCAAGTGGAATTTTATTTTTTTATTATTTTTATTATATAAATATAAAATAAACTGCTAAATGTTTACAATTTGCTTTTTTTATGATAAACTTACTTAAATCATATTATTTACGGAGCATAAAAAGTGGAAAACAGAAAAAGACTGAAAATTGCTATCGGCACAGATGCTTTTCCGCCCACTACCGACGGAATCAGCAATGTTGCACAAAGCTATGCTGATATTATAAATAAAAAATTCGGTGAAGCAGTAGTTGTAACACCTAAAAATCCAAATCAGCTTGATTACAGATACGATTATCAAATTTACAGATATAAAAGCTGGTGGGTTCCATCAAAAGAGGGTTACAGTATAGGCTGGCCATTCAAAGACCAACTTCATCAAGATATTATTGATATGAATTTTGATATTCTTCATTCGCACGCACCGCTTGCCACAAGTTATTATTTCAGGCGCGTTGTTGAAAAGAAAAAAATCCCCACCGTTTTAACATATCACACAAAATATGAATATGATTTTGACAGACGAATCCCTACAAAACCTGCAAGGGATTTTGCGTACCGTTTCCTGCTCAATAATATAAATGCGGCTGACGAAGTATGGGTAACGAGTAAGGGTACGGTAGATTCATTAAGAAAAGTAGGTTATACTGGCGATTATGTTGTTATGCCTAACGGTTGCGACTTACCTGTTACCAATGTAAGCGATGATGATATTGCACTGATTAAAAGAAAACACAATATACCAAATGATGTTCCTCTTTTTATCTATACCGGCAGAATGATTTGGTACAAAAATATAGAACTTATTCTTGATGCCTGTGCAATGCTTAAAAACGAAGGCAAAGAGTTTAGACTTATTATGCTCGGCTTCGGTGCTGATGAAAACGCCATTAAAAAGAAAATTCGTAAATGCGGGCTTTTCGATTATGTTATTTGGACAGGAAAAATATTAGACAGAAACGAACTTTTGGGATATTACGGAATTTCGGATTTACTTCTTTTCCCTTCAACATTTGATACAAACGGATTGGTTGTAAGGGAAGCCGCAGCTTGTGCAACGCCAAGCCTTTTGGTGCGTGGCAGTTGCGCGGCAGAAGGTGTGGAAGACGGAAAAACAGGCTTTTTATGTGTTGAAAGCGCACATTCCATAAGAAACACACTGAATACAATTATGGAAAATAAGGAATTGCTCAAAACAGTGGGCAAAAACGCGCAAAGCCAAATTTATATAAGCTGGGAAGATGCAGTTAAAAAAGCGTACGAGCGTTATTACACCGTAATAGATAATTTTAAAACAAAAAATAACTTATAAAACAACTATATACTTTATCAATTTTTTATGATAATAAAAATATAGACAAAAGGCTTATCAGATAGACAGCCGGCCTCTAAAAGAGCAAAAAATAACCGCTTGTTTTTCAAAAACAAAGCGGTTATTTTTTCGTTTACAGCATATAAAACACCAATTGATTGACTTCCTCAAAATCGCACTTAAATTCCAAGTATTCTGAATAATCTACATATCTTGAGTATTTTTCTTCGGATGTCTTATCATAATTAACATCTTCAAAATTTCTTCCTCTGCTACCGTTATAAAGATTATTGCTTGCATTATCAAGCATATCAAGAAACTGCTTACGGATATTTTCTGTTCTTTTTTGCTCCATTTCCATAGCATTTCTAGCCGCCGTGTAACAAACAATTTGTTTTTTCATAGAATAAACAAGTAATTTAAGGAGTTGATTATTTGTTTAGTTATATAAAAAAATTGCAATATCCAATCAATATTAAACACCCAAACCCAAAAGCCGCTTCGATAATAATAAGCCAATACGGTGGACCTCACGGTGAATTAGGCGCTTCACTTCGCTATCTTTCACAGCGCTATTCAATGCCGTATCCGGAGCTTAAAGGTTTATTGACGGACATCGGTGTGGAAGAATTGGGGCATCTTGAAATGATAGGCACTATGGTGCATCAGCTCACCCGCAATTTAACCGAAGACGAAATTGAAAAAAATCCTAATTTTATGGCATATTTTGTTGACCACACAGCAGGTGTTTACCCGACTGCCGCAAGCGGTTCACCGTGGAATGCCGCATCAATTGCATCAACCGGTGACACAATCGGCGACCTAAATGAAAATTTGGCGGCAGAGCAAAAAGCAAGGGTAACATATGATAACATTTTGCGCCTTGTTGACGACCCTGATATTATTGAGCCTATTAAATTTCTGCGTGAAAGAGAAATTGTGCATTACCAGCGTTTCGGTGAAGGCTTAAGGCTTGTTACAGATAAACTTGACAGTAAAAACTACTATGCGTTCAATCCTTCTTTTGATAAATGATAAAATAATAAATGATAAAAAAGCAAAAAGGCAACGAATAAAATTCGTTGCCTTTTTTGTTATTCATCTGATTTTTCCTGTGCTTTAATATCGGCTGAAGATAAGTTATAAATATAGTCAATAAGTTTGTCCTTATTTTTTTCTGTATTGATTTTAATAACACTGTTGCCCCAAATATTTGCATAATCCCAAGTTCCGTCAAAAGGAACGCTTGTTTGGTGAATATTAAATACGCAAGTACCTGCTTTTGACACAAGCCCCATAAGTTCACCCTTTGATAAATCGGTTTCAATATACGGTGCACTGTTATATGCCATTTTATAAAGTTTAAAAGGATTTGTGAGTGCTTTTTTAAGTATCGCACTCATAACCGTACGCTGCCTTTGAGTTCTGACGAAATCGGTATCAATCTTCCTTATTCTGCAATAAGCAAGTGCTTGCTCACCAGTAAGTTTATTATTACCGGATTCAAGTGTAACATCGCCATATCTTTTCGGATGATTTGTAACTTCTTTAGCTTCTTTTTCGGTAACATCAATTTTAACACCGCCAAGGCTGTCCACCAGCACCTTAAACATTTCAAAATCGGTTACCACATATCCTTCAACATCTATACCGAAATTATATTCAATAGTTTCAACTACATTTTTATATCCCCCGTCAGAGCATGCCGCATTGAGCCTTTGCTCATGCCCGAGTGACGGAATATACACCCAAGTATCACGAAGAAACGACACAAGCTTTATTGAATGATGCTTTGAATCAACGCTTACAATCATCATAGTATCACTTCGTGTTTGCTCGGCATTTTCGCCATTTCTGGCATCAACACCTAAAAGAAGAATATTTTTAACCGACGAATCATTTTTCAAATCGCTTGCGGTAACATACTTATCTTCTTTTTTCTCATCATAATTAACTCTTGCAAGAACCGGAAATACCGAGCCTACTATAATAAGAACAAGCACCAAAATAACTGCCAAAACAGCCTTTGCTTTCTTGCCCTTTTTACTGCTGTGCCTTTTGTTTTTACCGGGTTTATTGTCAAAATGATGATTAGGCCTGCTGTTATTTGACTTTGCAAAATTACCCTTTAAAGCTTTTGAATGACTGCCGCTTCTGCTGAAATCATCAATAGTTTCACTCTTAAAGGTGACATCGCCTTTATCATCAAGCTGATAATTCCCATAATTTGAGCTTTTTCGCTGATTATCAACTACAACATCGTCTCTTTTTTTAGAATTAAAATTAAGGTCAACATCCATAGGTGAATAATTATAATAATCTTCATCTTTAGGAACTGTTCTGTCTATATCTTCCCTGCTTCTTTTTTTAGGGTCAAAATCTTCATTTTCAAAGCGTGGCATACAATCGCCTCCAATTCTACTAAAGAATATACTACATATTTAAAACTATTTCAACTACCATTTTATAAAATATATTGACATGAATAATAAATTACCTTAAAATAGAAGAAGCGAGTTGACTTGGCAATTGCGTGCCGAATTATCGGTATGAGGAAAGTCCGAGCAGTACAGAGCAGAATAACGGCTAACGGCCGCCGAGGGTGACCTTAGGGAAAGTGCAACAGAGATATACCGCCTGTTATATTTAGCAGGTAAGGGTGGAAAGGCGAGGTAAGAGCTCACCGAGGGGGTGGAAACATTCCCTGCCATGTAAACCCTATTCACTGCAACATCGACTGAAGGGTTGTTTGCTCGACACATAACTTCGAAGGATGGCTTGATTGCAAGAGTAATTTTGCAACTAGATAGATAATTGCCCACGACAGAACTCGGCTTACTGTCAACTCGCCCATTTTATTTTAAGAGGGTAAAAATAATATGCTTGTAAACATGAGTAAGCTTTTAGCTGATGCACAAAAAGGCAACTATGCTGTTGGCTCATTTTCAGTAGCAAATATGGAAATGGTGCTTGGTGTACTGAAAGCAAGTGAGGAACTTAATGCGCCTGTTATTTTGCAAATAGCGGAAGTCAGGCTCAAACAAAGTCCGCTTGAACTTATAGGGCCGCTTATGGTAGCAAGTGCCAAATATGCCAAAACACCTGTTGCAGTCCATTTTGACCACGGCAAAACCATTGAAAAAATCAGCCAAGCACTTGAACTTGGCTTTACTTCTGTTATGTTTGACGGTTCACACTTGGAACTTGACGAAAACATTAAAGTTACAAAAGAAGTTATAAAACTTGCTAAAAAATACGGTGCGGATGTTGAAGCAGAAATAGGCTGTGTGGGCGGTTCTGAAGACGGAAGCGAAGACATTGCCATTAACTGCACAAAACCGGAAGACGCAATTAAATTTGAAAAAGAAACAGGTGTTGATGCACTTGCAATTGCAATAGGCAATGCACACGGAAATTACAAAAGCACACCCAAGCTCAGATTTGATATACTTGAAGAAGTTGAAAAAAATACAAAATTACCGCTTGTTCTGCACGGCGGCACAGGAATTACACCTGATGATTTTGTACGCTGTGCGCATACCGGTATAAAAAAAATAAATATTGCAACAGCTACTTTTGACAGTGTTGAGCATACAGTTAAATCTGCATATGAAAAAGGTGAAATAAGCGGATACTATGATTTGCAGGGTGCTGAAGTTGAGGGTGCTTATCAAAATGCCAAAAAGCACATTTTGATTTTCGGCACAGACAATAAAGCTTAACAATATTATTTGTATATATGAGAGGTAAAATTTATGAAATATGTAGAATTTGATATGTCAAAGCCACTTGACTTTATTCCAATCGGCAGAATTGCTATCGACTTTAATCCGACAGATATGTATATGCCGCTCAGCGAATCATCAAATTTCAACAAATATGTCGGCGGCTCACCTGCAAACATTGCAGTAGGCCTTGCAAGGCTTGGCTGCAAAGTAGGCTTTTGCGGATGTGTCAGCAATGACCAATTCGGCGATTTTGTAGTTAACTATTTTGAAAAAGAGGGTATTGATACAAGCCATGTAACAAGAGCAAAGAACGGTGAATGTATCGGCCTTACATTTACGGAAATTCTTTCAAAAGAAAAATCATCCATACTTATGTATCGTGACAATGTTGCAGACTTTTGTTTGGCTGCCGAAGATGTAGACGAAGAATACATAGCATCGGCAAAAGCGATTGTAATCAGTGGTACAGCACTTGCAAAATCACCGTCAAGAGAAGCTTGCCTTAAAGCTATGATGCTTGCAAAAAAGAATAATGTTCGCATTGTATTTGATATTGATTACAGGGAATACACCTGGACTTCAAAAGATGAAATCGCCGTATATTACAGCCTTGTGGCACAAAATGCAGACATTATAATGGGTTCAAGAGAAGAATTTGATTTAACCGAAGGCATTGTAGGTGTTAAAGATTCCGACCCTGAATCTGCAAAATATTGGCAGTCATTCGGTGCGGCCATCTGCGTTATCAAGCACGGTAAAGAGGGTTCAACCGCATATACAAATGACGGTAAATTCTATTCTATCAAGCCATTCCCTGCTGTTAAGCTTAAAGGTTTCGGCGGCGGTGACGGTTACGGTTCGTCCTTCCTTTACAGCTTGCTTCAAGGAAAAGAAATAATTGAATGTCTTGAATTCGGCTCAGCTTCTGCCTCAATTCTAATCAGTGCACATTCGTGCTCTGACGCTATGCCAAGTGCAACACAGGTTGAAGAATTCATCAAAAAGAGTAAAGAAGAATACGGTGAAATGGTGGCAAGAGTATAACATCGTTTATATAAGATTTGGGCGGACGGAAACACTTCGTCCGCTTAATAAATGTATTTTACACAAGGATTTCTAATATGGAATTAAATAAAAAATTCAAAGAAAAACAAATGAGTGAAAATTTCATACTCGGCATAATGCTTGCACTTTGCGGCGGCTTTCTTGATGCTTATACATATATCACGCGCGGCGGTGTATTTGCAAACGCTCAAACGGGCAACATTGTACTTATGGGCATAAATATTGCAAAGGGCGATTTTGAAAGGGTAATACATTATGTTGTGCCTATCCTTGCATTTGCACTCGGCATCTTAATTTCCGAAGTAATTAAGGCAACACTTAAAAAAAACACGCATATGCACTGGCGGCAAATAATTGTGTTGGCAGAAATAATTATCCTGATAATATGCGGTTTCATTCCAAGCGGCAAGGGCAACACCTTTGTTAATGTTATGGTATCGTTTGTATGCTCACTTCAAGTTGAAAGTTTCAGAGTTATAAACGGTAACACCGTTGCAACAACAATGTGTACCGGCAATTTAAGAAGCGGTACGGAACTCCTTTTTTTAGGATTAAGCAAGAAAGATAAAAGTATCGCAATAAGAAGCTTGACCTATTATGGCATAAATCTGTTTTTCGTTATAGGTGCAATTGTGGGTGCGGTAGTAACAAAATATCTTGATGTTAAAAGTGTTTTTATCGCAAGCGCATTGCTTATAATTCCTTTTATAATGATGTTTAAATCAAGCGAAAATGTTGAGTATATATAATTTATGCTATATTAAAAAAATAGCCCCGCTGTTAGCTTTCATATTGAAAGAAAACAGCGGGGTTATTTTATTTATTTTGTTTTGAAAGCAAAGTATATCTATAAGGCGGTAAGGTTATAAAACCGTCAACACATATTTCATCGAAAAGCGAATAGGAATTATCCCACTGTGTGCCGACAAATATTTTTCTACTTTCATTTGAATTATTTATTGCAACCAAAACACTATCAGATTCGCAGTTGCGTGAATATGCAATAACTCCTCCGTCACAATAAACTTTTTCAAAATCACCGTTTATAAAAGCTTTTGAGCTGTGCCTGATTTGCCCAAGACGCTTATACCACTTCAAAAGTTCATCGTTTACATCATCCCAAGCCATACATCCGCGGTTAAACGGGTCTTTCATACCCTGCACACCGATTTCATCACCGTAATATATTGACGGTACACCCGGAAGTGTAAACTGAATAAGGGAAGCAATTTTCATCATAGAAACGCCCCTTAAATAATCGAATTTTGAAAGAGTATTATGCTCAAACTGCCAAGTTCTGTCGTGTCCGTCAGGATTTTCACCTGCAAGGCGGGTAATTGCTCGCACGGTATCGTGAGTTCCGATATGATTCATCAGCACGCTTAATACCTGCGGCGGATAGTTTTCAACTATTGACATAACGCTGTTAAAAAAGCTGTCACCGTTAGCAAAACGAACAAAGTCTAACACTGCATCTGCAAACGGGTAATTCATTACGCTGTCAAGCTCTTCGCCGAGAAGATACTTTCTTCTCTGCCCGTAAGCAAATTTATTTGTGGCATCCTCCCACACTTCGCCGATAATAATAGCATTAGGATTTTCCGATTTTACGGATTTCCTTAAATCATCAAGAAAAATATCAGGCAATTCATCTGCAACATCGAGCCTGTAACCCGCAATGCCACATTTAAGCCATTTTTTCAGTATTCCGTTTTTACCGCAAATGTAATTTCTGTAGCTTTCATCTTCTTCAATAACTTCCGGCAAAAGCTTAATACCCCACCAGGAGTGGTATTCATCAGGCCAATTTATGAATTTGTACCATGAATAATATGGGCTTTGCTTGCTGTTATATGCCCCCACATCATTATAATGATTATACATATTAAAATATCTGCTGTCGCAACCTGTATGGCTGAATACACCGTCAAGTATTATACTTATTCCATACTTTTCCTTTGCTTTTTTGCAAAGGCTCTTAAGGTCATTTTCATCACCTAAAAGGCTGTCGACCTTTTCATAATCGGCAGTATCATATCTATGGTTTGAATGTGATTCAAAAATAGGGTTCAGATAAATACAGGTAACGCCCAAATCTGCTATATAAGGTAATTTTTCTTCAATTCCTTTAAGGTCACCGCCGAAATAATCATTATTCCAAATACCGTTCATCTGCTCCTCATTCCAATAAGGAGTATCGCCCCATTTGCGCAAAACGCGTGTGGTTGGCACATTTTTCTTTACTTGATTTGATTTAAAAAATCTATCCGGGAAAATTTGATACATTATTCCACCTTTTAAAAAGTCAGGTGTGACAAAATTTTCATCATACACGGTTTGCTGAAAATCAGGCAAAAACGCATTAAGTTCGCCCCTACCCTCACCTGCATTTTTAATATAGCTTTTGCCCCAAGGGGTATCAAGCTCAAAATGGTAAAAATAAAGTCCCGGTGTGGTGGCATAAAAATGAAGCTCCCAATATTCAAAATTCTCACCGCACATTCCTGCCCAAAACATATTATAATAAGCTGTTTGCTCACTTTCCTTTGTTATGGCAAGGCACGCGCCGCAGCATTTCACATCTCTTGGAACTATAATACGAAATTTGCATTTTTCATTTGTTGCAATTGCCGAAATTATTGATTTATATGACTTATCTCGTGAATTATATATCTGCACTTCAAACCTCTATACAAAACTAAAGAGGTTAATTTAATTAACCTCTTTAAATTATAATAAAATGATTACTTGGATTTTTTTGCAGGCTTTTTAGTCTGCTTTTTTGCTGTTTCCTTTTTAGGTTCAGCTTTCTTTGCAGCACTCTTTTTTGCAGGCTTCTTTGCTTCGGCTTGCATAGGAGCTGATTTTTTAGAAGCTTTAGGTGTTTCTTCCTTAAACTTAACCGGCTGTGTATGCCAAATATTATTCGCATAGTCCATAATTGAACGGTCAGCACTGAATATACCTGCACCGCTGATATTCATAAGCGACATTCTTGCAAACTTTTCTTTATCCTGATATGCCTTAGCAGACAATTGCTGTGCCTTTTGGTAATCTGCAAAATCAGCAAGTGCCATATATTGGTCAACATTCATAAGTGATGAGCTGATTTCACCAAAGCTTTTACCGTTAACCCCTGCCTGAATAAATTCAACAGCAGATTTAAGCACATCATTATTATACATATATTCCATAGGATTATAACCCTTCTTTTGAAGTTGCATAACCTCAGGAGTTTTCAAACCGAAGATAAAGATATTATCATCACCGACAGCATCGTGAATTTCAACATTTGCACCGTCAAGAGTACCGAGAGTAACAGCACCATTTAACATAAGCTTCATATTACCGGTGCCTGATGCTTCTGTGCCGGCAAGTGAAATCTGCTCTGAAATATCTGCCGCAGGCATAAGCTTTTCAGCAAGAGAAACATTGTAATCTTCCATAAATACAACTTTAATTCTGCCTTTAATATCAGGGTCATTATTAACAACCTTTGAAAGTGCATCAATAAGTTCAATAATCTTCTTGGCCATAAAGTAGCCCGGAGCTGCTTTTGATGCAAAAATGTATGTTCTCGGCTGGAATTCCATATTAGGATTAGCCTTGAGCATTTGATATTCGGCAATAATGTTGAGAACATTAAGCTGCTGCCTCTTGTATTCGTGAAGTCTTTTAACCTGAACATCAAATATAGATGTAGGGTCAAGTTCAATACCGTTTCTCTTTTTAACTATATCTGCAAATCTCTCTTTATTTGCAAGCTTGATAGCTGCAAGCCTGTCAAGAACCTGCTTATCATCCTTAAATTCACGAAGTTTAAGGAGTTCATCACTCTTTGTAATAAATCCGTCACCGATAAGTTCGGTAATAAATGAAGTGAGCTTCGGATTTGACTGGCAAATCCATCTTCTAAATGCAATACCGTTTGTTACATTTGTGAACTTTTCAGGGGTGATGGTGTAAAAATCATTGAATACAGTATCTTTAAGAATTTCAGAATGAAGTGCCGATACACCGTTTACAGAATGTGAACCTGCAACACAAAGGTTAGCCATTCTTACAACGCCGCCTGAAACAATAGCCATTCTTTCAACCTTATCTGCGTCGCCTGTTGCGCCCCAAACATATGCACGGAAGCGATTATCAATTTCTTTAGTAATTGAATAAATACGAGGAAGAAGGCGCTTATAAAGATCTTCACTCCAGCATTCAAGTGCTTCTTTCATAACTGTATGGTTGGTATAAGCCACAGTTCTTGTTACCAACGACCAAGCAGTGTCCCAATCATATCCGCATTCATCAAGCATAATTCTCATAAGTTCAGGAATTGCCATTGTGGGATGCGTATCGTTAATATGAATTGCAACTTTATCAGGAAGATTATCAAGTGTACCGTATCTAGTAAGGTGACGCTGAATAATATCCTGAATTGACGCTGAAACAAGGAAATATTGCTGACGAAGGCGAAGCGACTTGCCTTCAGGTGTATTATCGGCAGGATAAAGAACTTTAGAAATAGCTTCAGCCATAGCACTTTGCTCCATAGCCTTAACATATGAACCCGAATTGAAAAGGCCCATATCAAGTTCCGGCTTTCTTGATGCCCAAAGACGAAGCCTTGAAACGCCCTTGCCTTTACCTGAAACATACATATCATAAGGAACTGCTGTTACAGTGTTGCAATCTCTGTAATCAACATGGTGGAAATCACCGTCCCAGCTTTCATCAACCCAACCTTCAAACTTAACTTCAACACTTCTTTCATCACGCGGAACAAGCCAAACATCACCGCCCGGAAGCCAGAAATCAGGAAGTTCAGTCTGCCAGCCGTCAACAAGCTTTTGCTTGAAAATGCCTGCTTCATATCTGATTGAATAACCCATTGACTGAAAACCGTTTGTAGCAAGGCCGTCAAGATAGCAAGCTGCAAGTCTGCCAAGACCGCCGTTACCAAGTCCTGCATCAGGCTCTTTTTCATAAAGCTTATCAAGGCTTACATCAAATGATTCAAGTGCTTTTTTAAATGTATCTGTTAAATCAAGATTGTAAAGATTATTTTTAAGTGAGCGGCCCATAAGAAATTCCATACAAAGATAATAAATTTCTTTGCTGTCCTGCCCTTTAGCTTCGTGCCTGAAATCACTGTTCATCTGTGAAAGTCTGTCACGGACAATAAGTGCAACTGCTTTGTAATATTGAGCGTCTGTTGCTGTTTTTGTATCTACACCAAAGAAATGACTAAGCTTATCGCTGATAGCTTTCTTTGCTTGCGAAACAGTCATCTTTTCCATACAAATCCTCCAAAAAAAATTATATTTTCAGTTATTTTTGCTATGTTCTTTGTACATTATATACTAAAATTATGCTTTTTGCAACTGTAATATATCATTGTTTATATTATGACTTCTTTTTCTTAATAAATTTAGCTAAAAGAAGATTTACAAGTTCCTTAATAGGCTTTAAGTTCAGAAGAATCATCACTACAACAAGCGCAGCCTCAACACCATAAATCCACAATGTATTTCCGAATTTAAGAAGAAGTACGGATTGCGAAACAAGAACAGCGGTTTCACTCAAAAGCACAGGTAATTTAAAGTCAATTTTAATATATCTTCTTGTATCAATGCCCCTTGTTACAAATACAACAAGGAATGCACAAACAGTAGCAAGTGCTGCACCGTTAGCACCCATACGCGGAATAAACACAAGATTTAATACAAAGTTTGTGACAGCGCCGCTCATAGCGGTAACAAGTGACATAAGGCTCTTTTTCTTTGCCATATATACGGAGGCAAGGAAGTTAACGATACACGAATAAGTTGTAGCAATAATAAGAATAGGAACAAATTGCCAAGATTCATAATAATCCTTTGCCACAAGTATTCTGGTAATAATTTGGCACATAAATATAAGCACGGAAGCCACTGCAAAAACACCGCCCGAATAAGCACGAAATACCTTGGTAAAGAAGTGCGCACCGCCCTCTTGGTCATATTCATCAACCGCACTGAGCTGCCAAGCGTCAATAAATATTTGCGAAAAAAGTATTACAAAATTAGGTATTTTAGATGCGGCAGTATAAAGTCCGTTGGCAGAAGATGAAATAAAATATGTTACCATATATCTGTCAGACACATTTATTATCCACCACAGTACAACGGTAGGAATAAGCGGCACGCAATATTTAAGCATTTGAAAAGCAATGCCCTTATCTTTAAGTTTATTAAATTTCACATATCTGTAAAGCTTTGCTGTGGCAAAATAAAATACAACCGAGCAAGCATCAGATGCAATTATGGCAACGATATATCCCGTTACACCCCATTTAAACGGACCAAGGAATAATATGGTGAATGCAAGTGTTGTTGCCGTTGCAAGAATACCGTCAAGCGCATAAAGCTTAACATGGCCGCTACCTCTGACAAATTGCTGGCAAAGCTGTCTAAGGCTTGAAACCAAAACAAAGGCAATAATTAAAATTATATAATCGCCTAAATGGAAATCATTGATTGTAAGCATGCTTAAAGGATAAGTAAACAGCAAAAATACCGCAAATCCGGCAAAAGTAGTCCTAACTCCGACCTTGAATACATCTGCTTTATTTGTCGCTTTATCAAGTGCAAATCTGAGCGCAGCACTGTTAACCTGCAATGTTACAATAGGAATAAGCACATTAACGGTTTGCTGAACCAAATCAGCAGCACCATAATCGCCCGCTCCCATCATTCTTGTAACAAACGGCATCAACAAAAAAGAAAGTACCTTTGAAGAAAAAGTGCCTATTGCAAATATTATTGTATTTGACGCTAATTTTTTGTACTTGTCCATAAACTTTCCTCAAATAATAATTTAATAAGTTAGCTTTTCACCGTTAAAACTTAAGGTATTATCCCCGGAAGAAGAGGTGTAAATACAACTTGCTTTGCATACAAATTCGCTGTTTTCACTCTTACTGCCGATTAAAAATACATATTGATAGCCATATCCGATACCGATAGAACCCGTGCTGTCGCAATCGGATGTAGAAAGCATTGTTTTAACTTCGTTTGAATTCATATTCAGCTCTCTTGCTTTAAACTTTGAACCGTCAAGTTCGCTAAAATAAAGCCTGTTTGAATAAACAACGGGATAATCTGTAACAGAGCAGTTTTCAACTAAAACAACTTCATTTTCAGAGCCGAATTTCTTTCTGCAAAGTGAATATGATGAATCATCATTTTTTTTGTAATAATACATAAATCCACATTCTAATGACATATTAACTATATCATTATTATTTGTATCATCGTGCCAATTGAGTACATCGTTTGGATCACTCATATTAACAGTGATATATTCATCATAATTTGCAACATTATCGTGAGTTACAAAAAATATTCTGTAAAGCGAAATGCCTGCAAATGATACCGTCTTATCAGCCGAAGCAGTATATAAAATCGTTTTTTGAAAATCATTCAAATTTATAAAACCTACGCTGTTATCGGTTGAAACAAAATAAATTTTATCATTATATAAATATGCAAATGCGATATTATCGCTTACAGTTACGCTGTCACCGCCGGAAACAGGGAATTTTTTAAGCGTTGCACTGTCCGTATCAACCGCATAAAGATAATCGCCGAGCACATTAAGATATTTAAAATTATAATTACCTTTAATAACATTTGAATTCTTTTCTTCATTAGGTTCAAAGCGAAAAATGCCCTTGCCGCTGACAGAATAATAAATATATGATGAACTGTAAGTTACGGCACCACCTGTTTTATTAAGCAAATTACCAACTTGATTACCTTGCAGTGATGTATCAAATGCGAACACGCCGAAATCATCATAATCATAATTTACCTTGTTTGTTTCGTGCACTTTTCTTGTAGTTTCTTTTTCAGTAGTGCTTTGCGGCTGTGTTTCGGTAGTTTTGCCTAATATTTTTGAATCAATAAGTTCAATTACCTGCTGTCCCTTGCCGCCGTCATACAAAGCCTCAAAAAAATCAGGGTTAACAATTTTAATTGTTATCACAAAAACAGCCAATAATATTATTATCACTGCAAGAGTGAGTAAAATATTTTTTCTGATTTTTTTTCGTTTTCTGGCACGCTGACGCTTTTTACGCATCTTCTGCCTTTCCTCATCCGTTATCATCTGATTTGTCCGTCTCCAAAAATTAGATATTTAGTAGTAGTAAGTTCCCTAAGTCCCATAGGCCCTCTTGCGTGCAGTTTTTGGGTAGAAATACCTATTTCCGCACCCAAACCGAATTCGCCGCCGTCTGTAAACCTTGTTGATGCATTATGGTAAACAGAAGACGAATCAATAAGTTTCATAAACTTATCTGCATTATCTTTATTTTCCGTAATAATGGCTTCGGAATGGCCTGTTGAATATTTATTTATATGTTCTATCGCTTCATCAAGTGAAGAAACTGTTTTAACACTGATAATGTAATCAAGATATTCTGTGCCGAAATCTTCCTCACTCGCCTTTTCAATATCAGGGCAAACTGCTCTTGCTTTTTCATCACCGCGAATAATAACATTTTTTTCATCAAGCTTTGCTTTTATTGCCGGCAAAGCCTTTTCAATAATATTTTCGTGGATAACAAGGCTTTCGCAGGCATTGCAAACACCTATGCGCTGTGTTTTCGCATTAAATATAATTTCAGCCGCCATGTTAACATTTGCACTTTCATCAACATAAATATGGCAATTGCCCGAACCTGTTTCGATAACAGGAACACTCGCATTTTCCACAACCGCCTGAATAAGCCTTTTACTTCCCCTTGGAATAAGGCAGTCAAGCGTGCCTTTCATCTTCATAAGCTCTGTTGATGACTGCCTTGATGTATCATGCACAAGCTGAATTGCATTTTCATCAATACCGACTGATTTAACCGCTTCTCTCATAACATCGGAAATAGCAATATTTGAATGAATTGCTTCTTTTCCGCCGCGAAGAATAACAGCATTGCCGCTTTTTAAACAGAGAGCAGCCGCGTCGGCAGTAACATTAGGCCTTGCCTCATAAATAATACCTATAACACCCATAGGGCAACTTACTTTTTTAATAACAAGTCCGTTAGGCCTTTCAACTGTTTCAAGTACTCTGCCGCATGGGTCATCAAGCTTCATAACCTGAATACAACCGTCTGCCATACCCTTAATTCTGTCAAAATCAAGCATAAGCCTGTCAAGCATTCCACCGTCAAGAATTCCGAGTTGCGCATTATAATCAACTTTATTTGCATCAATAATTTTTTGAGCATTATCTACAAGCGCATTTGCAATAGCTTCAAGTGCTTTATTTTTAAGTTCGGTTGATGCACCTGCCAAATTTGCCGATGCTTTTTTTGCATTTATTCCTAACTGTTCAAGCATTATTATCACCCTTTGCCTTAAAATATGTACCTATACTTTCACCTGAAAGCACCTTATATAAATCGGTAGGCTTTTCACCGTTCATAATTATTACCGGTATACCATCATCCGTTGCAATTTGTGCGGCTTTAATTTTCGTTTGAAATCCGCCCGTACCCTTTTCGCTCGCACCGCCGGCAATTGAATAAATATCATCATTTATTTCTTCAACAACACCGATGAGCTTTGCATCATCATTCTCACTTGGATTTGAATCATAAAGACCGTAAGTATCAGTAAGCATAATAAGCAAATCAGCGTCAATAAGAGTAGCAACCATAGCACTTAAGCAATCATTATCACCGTTTAAAAGCTCTTCGATATAAACCGAGTCATTTTCATTTATAATCGGCAATGCACCGTAATCAAGAAGTTGGTTAAATGTATCAACCAAGTGTTCCTTTTCTTCCGGATTGCGTAAAGTATCGGCAGAAAAAAGAAGCTGGCTCACGGTTACCGTATATTCGGAAAATAATTTATCATAAAGAAACATAAGTTCGCACTGGCCAACAGCGGCAGAAGCCTGAAGCCCTTGGACTGTTTTCGGCTTTTCACTGAGTCCGAGTTTTGACCAGCCTACTGCAATAGCACCGCTTGATACAAGCACTATTTCATGTCCTTCATTTTTTAAATCGGATAAAACAGATGCAAGCTTTGCAAGTCTTGCAATATTTGTTTTGCCTGTTTGGTGGGTTAAAGTTGATGTGCCCACCTTAACAACTATTCGCTTTTTCCCTTTAATTCGTGCCATAATTCTACTACTCCATACTAATTACAAGTAATTGCATTATATCACAAATACCATAACAATAAAACATTTTTTTGAATGTTTTTCAAAATTCAGTCAAAAATATAAATCGGAGGTAATTTTTATGACAAAAAGAGGTTATATCAGGCTGTTTTCATACGCTATTGCATTTGCGGCCGTTCTTTCAATATATGCGATAATGAATATGACTACGGCAAACTCATACAAAGCACAGCTTGAACTGAATTATCAGCAAAGTTTAAACGAACTTTCAGAAAATCTCGATTCAATCGAAACCAATTTAACAAAATCGGTTTATTCAAATTCGGATAAAATGCTTATGGATATAAGCAAAGACTTATATGCCGAATGTTCACAGGCTAAAGACGCGCTTTCACGCCTGCCCGTTGAGCAAATGAATTTGAATTCAACCTACAAATTCATCACGCAGGCAAGCGACTATGCATCATATATTGCAAACAAAATTGCGGCAAATCAAAGTATCAGTGATGAAGAACATCAAAATTTGACAAAGCTTTTGAAATATTCAAAAGAGCTTAACGAATCAGTAAGCAATATGGCAACAATTGCAAACAACGGTGCGGATATTGACACGGATGAGCTAAAGGCAAAGGAAATGAAAATTTCTTCACTTTCCCACAGCTTTTCGGCAACATCAAAGGTGTTTAAAGATTATCCCACTTTGCTTTATGACGGTCCGTTTGCCGACGCGGTATTGAACAGAAAATCGACCTTACTTGAAAAGGCCGAACAAGTAAGCCGTGAAAATGCACGCGAAGTTGCGGCAAAAGCACTTGGCTGCAATATAAGCGAAGTAACATATTCGGGTGAAGACAGCGGTGATATGCCTTGTTACACATTCACTTATTCTCAAAAAACAATCGGAATCACCAAAAAAGGCGGATATGTGGCCTATATCCTTTACGGCGGAAAAATCAATCGTTCATCAATAGATAAAGACAACGCAATAAACCTTGCTCAAAGCTATCTTAATATGCTCGGTTACAGCAATATGGAAAGCACCTATTATGCGATTAACAACAATATTTGCACAATAAATTTTGCGTACAAAACAGGAAATATAACCTATTATGCAGATTTAATTAAAGTCGGAGTTTCAATGGATAACGGCAAAATAGTATCACTTGAAGCGCAGGGATATTTAACAAATCACATCAAACGAAAAGGTTTTGACTGCAAGCTTACAAAAAGCGAAGCTCAAAGTAAATTATCAAAAAATCTTGAAGTTATCGATTGCAAAAAATGCGTGATACCGAAAGAAAACGGAAAAGAAGCCAACTGCTATGAATTCAGGTGCAAGAGCAGTGAAACAAAAGAAGAAGTTTTGATTTATATTGACGCCGATAAAGGATATGAAGAAGATATTATGCTTTTGCTTTATTCCGACGGCGGCACGCTTACAAAATAATTGAATAATTATATTAAAACAGAAAATAATACTCTTGAAAGGAAGTATCATTATGAACAGCAAAATTTTAATTATAGCAATTGCAATTGCAGTAATTGCAACTGTATTTATGGGATGTGCAAAAAATAACAATGATATGACAACAACTACAATTCCGTCAAGCGAAACCACCGTTTCCGATACAAGTAAAACAACAGATAATATGGAAAGCGAAGCCAGCAGTGCTGTAAGCAAAGCAGGCGAAAAAGCAGATAAAGTCGGCGACGACATCGGCGAAGGCGCAGATGATGTGGCAGACGGAATAGGTTCAGGTGTTGACAAAGCAGGAGATGCTGTATCAGACGCACTTGACTAAACGAACAAACAAATAAATAAAACCTCGAGCGTAAAAACTCGAGGTTTTATTTATATAATATGTGCAAAAATGATTGCACCCAAAACAGTAAGTATACCCGATACAGCGATTGAAAGGCTGCTCATAGCACCCTCAACCTCTCCAAGTTCCATTGCTTTGGCTGTGCCGATTGCGTGCGAAGATGTGCCGATAGCAATACCTTTGGCAATAGGATGATTGATTTTAAATATTTTGCAAATTCCATCTGCTAAAATATTGCCTAACACACCTGTTATAACTATTACTGCAACAGTTATTGTTACATACCCGCCAAGCTCTTCGCTTACTCCCATTCCGATAGCGGTAGTAATAGATTTCGGCAGTAATGTTACATATTCCTTATGTGACAGTTTAAATATAATAGCCAAAACCATAATAGTGGTAAGACTTGTTAAAACACCCGACAAGATACCGAAAAGCACCGCTTTATGATTCTTTTTCAGAAGTTCAATTTGCTGATAAAGCGGAATTGCAAGGCAGGCAGTAGCCGGAGTTAACAGCCAGCTCAAGTATTTAGCACCGTCATTATAAGTATCATAATCAATATTACAGTACAAAAGAAATACAATAGTAATAACAATAGAAATAAGAAGAGGATTAAAAATACCCATCTTAAATTTTTTCTTTAAAAATGAACCGAAAGCGTAAGATAAAAGGCTTACTGTAACACCTAAAAATGCCGAGCTTTCAAAAAACTCACTCATTTACCGTACCCTCACTTTCGCTGCTCTTTTTTTCTTGGGCTTTAATAATTCTCTGCGATACCCGCCCACTGACAGCCATTACTGTAATAAGAGATATAACCGTTATCACAACCACCGGAATAATCAGCGGTTTTAAAACTCCCCAGCTTTTCATCAGTCCCACGCCGGCCGGAATAAACATAAGCGGCATTATTTCAATAAGAAACATACCTGCATCCTTTACAGCTTCAAGTTTAATAACTTTAGTGCAAAGGCACACGAATAAAATCACCATGGCATAAATACTTGCCGGAACAGGCGCAGGAATAAGAAAATTAAGTCCCTCGCCCATAAATGAAATTAAAAGTATAATTAAAAATTGCTTAACATATTTCAATCTTTTCACCAAACCTAATTAAAATTACGATTATTTAGTATATCACGATAAAGCTTTGTGTCAATTGTAGAATTTACAGATTTTTTTGCGAATTTTAATAAAAATTTGTTTATATTTGATTTTTTTAAAAAATTGATATATTATTGACTTATAAATTAGTAAAAGCAGGTGATAAAATGAGCCTTTATGATAAAGCAAACGAAACAGCAAATTACATAAAATCAAAAATAAAAAATATTCCCGATACCGCAATTGTGCTCGGCAGCGGACTTGGAATGTTTGCAAATGAAATTGAAAAAGAACTTGTACTTGACTATAAAGATATTCCGAATTTCCCCATATCCACCGTACCGGGCCATAACGGAAAGCTTATATTCGGCAAAATCGGAGAAAAGAAAATAATCGCAATGCAAGGCAGATTTCATCTTTATGAGGGATACGGCGTTGAGCAGGTAACTTTTCCCGTTCGTGTTTTTCAACTTTTAAATGTAAAAAACTATATAGTCACAAACGCATCCGGTGCTATAAATCTTAATTATAAACCCGGCGATTTAATGATAATAAGCGACCATATCGGCCTTTTTTGCCCAAGCGCACTCTTTGGCAAAAATGATGAAAGATTCGGAACACGCTTTCCGTCAATGTGTGAAGCTTACAACAAAGATTTAATCAAAATTGCAGAAAAAGCCGCACAAAAATGCAAACTGAATGTTCACAAAGGTGTATATTGCTACTGCAAAGGTCCAATGTTTGAAACTCCTGCCGAAATCAGATTTTTACGAACTGCCGGTGCAGACGCAGTCGGAATGTCAACAGTACCCGAAGTTGTATGTGCAAATCACGCCGGAATGAAAGTTTTGGGCATATCGTGTATGACAAATATGGCTGCCGGAATACTTGACAAACCTTTAACCCACATTGAAGTTATGGAAACAGGCAAAAAGGTTGAAAAAGAATTTTCCGCATTTATGAAAGAAATAATAAAATCAATATAATACAGAAAAACAGCCATCGGAAAATCCGATGGCTGTTGACTTTTAAAAATTATAATTCAGCGATAACTTCAACTTCGCAAAGAACACCTTTAGGCAAATCCTTAACTGCAACGCATGAACGAGCAGGCTTTGAAGTGAAATAAGTGCCGTAAATTTCATTAAATTTTGCAAAATCGTTAATATCTGCAAGGAAGCAAACTGTTTTAACTACCTTTTCCATTGAAGTTCCTGCTGCTTCAACAACTGCTTTAAGGTTTTTGCAAACCTGATGTGTTTGCTCTTCAATAGTTTTTGCTTCTACCATGTTTGTTTCAGGGTTAATTGCAATTTGACCCGAAGTGAAAAGCAAACCATTTGCCTTTACTGCCTGTGAATAAGGGCCGATTGCACCCGGTGCATTATTTGTTGATACATATTCCATAGTATATTCCTCCTATCATCAGTCGCAGACTTCAAAGCCTGCTTCTTTAAGTGCATTTTTGATTTGAACTATATGTTGATAGTTTCTTGTTTCAATACCGATTTTAAGATAGCAATCGGTAATATTCATATCAAGGTCTGTACTGTCATAATTAACGGAAACAACATTTGCTCCGTTTTCAGCAACAACCTTGCTTACACCGAGGAGTTGGCCCGGCTTGTCCGAAAGTGCAATTGTGATATATGCACTTCTGCCGCCCATTTTAAGTCCTCTTTCAATTACTCTTGAAAGAATAGTAACATCAATGTTACCGCCTGATACAACACAGCATACTTTCTTACCTTCAATGTCAGGAATTTTGCCGTTCATCACAGCGGCAACAGGAACAGCGCCTGCGCCTTCCGAAACAAGTTTTTGCTGCTCCATAAGTGTAAGAATAGCAAGTGCAATTTCATCATCGCTGACTGTATAAATACCATCAACATACTTGCTTACAAGTTCATAAGTATTAGTACCCGGAGTTTTAACTGCAATTCCGTCTGCAATAGTTTGCACGCTTTCAAGTGTTTCAATTTTACCGTCGCCAATGCTCTTTTGCATAGACGCAGCACCCGCCGCTTGAATACCGTAAACCTTGCAATTAGGATTGATTTGCTTGATAGTATATGCAACACCTGCGATAAGTCCGCCGCCGCCGATTGGCACAACTACTGCGTCAACATCAGGAAGCTGCTCAAGAATTTCAAGGCCGATTGTACCCTGGCCTGCAATTACATCAGGGTCATTAAAAGGGTGAATAAATGTATAACCCTTTTCTTTTTGAAGTTCGATAGCTTTGTTATAAGCATCATCATAAACACCTTTTACAAGGCAAACATCTGCACCGTAACGCTTTGTAGCTTCAACCTTACTGATTGGCGCACCGTCAGGCAAGCAGATAAGTGATTTAATTCCGTTTTTAGTAGCTGCAAGTGCCACACCCTGTGCATGATTACCGGCAGAGCATGCAATTACACCTTTTGCCTTTTCTTCATCTGAAAGCTGGCTTATTTTAAAATACGAACCTCTTACTTTAAATGAACCCGTAACCTGTAAATTTTCCGTTTTCAAATAAACATCACATTGCGAACTGATGTTTTTAGCACGAATCATATCAGTTTTCCTTACAACTTCTGATAAAACCCTTTTTGCTTTGTATACTCTGTCTAATGTAAGCATATTATTATCCTCTTAAGTAAATTAAATATAATTTCCATAGGTCATTTTACTCTTATAATTTTGATTTGTCAATCACACCTGCAAAATAACTTTAGCATCAATAAATATTTTTTCTATTGACTTTATACAGTTAATATTATAAAATTGAATATAGCTTATAAAAAGTAAATCTGTTTAGGCAGAAAGGTTTAATTATTATGGTTAACACAAAGAAAAACATAAAAAAAATATTTGCATTTTTATTATGCATTGCCGTTATCGGCTGTGTATTTGCCGGTTGCTCAAAAAGCGGTGAGGCGGATGAAATTACAGACAAAACAATGCTTATAGCTTATACCGAAGAGGTTGAACCGTTTCTCTATAAAGATAAAAACGGAAAGCTTACAGGCTTTGATGTAGATTTATTTGAAAAAATTTATGATAATGTTAAAAACGATACAAAAAATTACAAATTCGTAAAAGTCGATAAAGATTATAAAGTAGGCGACGATATAGCTTATACCGATAAAAAGGGTACTGAATACATTGCATACACTATGATAGGTGCAGTGCAGAAAAATGTAGGATCTGTTAATGAAGATTTCAGCTTTACGGATGACATTATTACTAATAAAATTATCACTGTTACAAAATCAGGCAATAACATTTCTGATTACAGTGACCTTACAGGAAAAAAGCTTGCAGTAGTTACTGATAATGCAAAAGCCGCTCTTGATAAAAATGCGACAATTAAAAACAATAATAAGAATATTGTTTATCCAACCGTTAAAGATGCGCTTGCTGCTCTTGATAAAGGCAGTGTTGACGCAGTAGTAACCGATGAATTCAGCTTTTCTCCGCTTGACACAGCAGAAAGCTATCAAGTATTAAACGGTTCTCTCGGCGAAACATCATATGCCTTTATGTTTAAGAAAGGTGACTGGGTTGTTGACAACTGGAATGAAGCAATCTATGAACTTAAAAGCCCTGATTATAACGATAAAGACGAATTCACACCTATGGTTGAAAAATACTTCGGTTACAATGCATCAAGTTTTGATTTCACTCCGTCTAAAACAAAATAATATATAGCAAAATATGAGAAGAGCGGATGCCTATTTGGTTAG
>FR895318.1:66802-76884 GCA_000434995.1 Firmicutes bacterium CAG:341
TCTTTTTATGCAAAAAATATCCCCCAACATTGTTGGAGGATTGCTTTGGCAAAATCTGCCGTCATACAAAATCAAATTTTTTGCGCATTTGCAAGTGCTTCCTTTTCAGCCTTGCGTTGAGCCCTCTTTCTCTTGGCTTTATATCCCATAAGTTTATCAAGCTGTTCATCAGGTGTAGTGCAGGAACCGAGTGTAACGGTTGAACTGCCGTAAATACCGTGAAAGTCTGAACCTCCGGTCATAAGAAGCTTATGCTTTTTGCATATACCTGCAAACATTTCAACATCGGCATCGGTTGCTGACGGATGCCAAACTTCTATTCCGTCAAGTCCCATTTCTATATAATTCTCAATTTCATCATAATTATTAAGAAATGCCGGATGAGCAAGAACAGCGATGCCGCCGGCACCGTGAATTTCATCAATAACTTCTTTGACATCAGGATATTTTGTAGGAGCCAAAAGGTTAGTTTCACTGTCCGGTGAAAACAGAGCATAATAAAGGTCGCCGAAAATTTTATCGGTATATCCGGCATCCATAAGTGCGTGCATAATATGTTGCTTAAAAAGATTTGTAGAACCCGAAGCGTGCCCGATAATAAATTCGGTTGAAATCGGGAATCTTGCCGCAACTTTAAGCATCATTATTTGGCCGGCTCTTTTGCGTGCAACTGAAGTGCGCTTGCACAAGCCTTCAAGTCTGTCAGGTGTATCTGCAAGGTAACAAAGAATGTGAACTTTTTTACCTGCTTCATTATCAAAAGCCGAAAGTTCAACGCCCGGAATAACATTAACACCGTAACGTTTACCGATAACCTGCCCTCTTACAGTACCTGCAAGGCAATCGTGGTCTGTTATGGCAATAGTTTCAATACCGCTCTTTTGAGCTATAACAATAAGGTCTTCTATACCAACAGATCCGTCGCTGAGTTTTGTATGACAATGTAAATCTGCTGCCATAACAATCTCCTTCCGTTTAATAGACATTTAAACTGCCTATCGTGTATATTTGGGCGATAGCTGCCAAAAACTTATGCTCACTGTACCGATATATATTACAGTGAGTAAAATAGCAGTCTGTCCCTCAACATATAGGATAACACAGTTTTTTTCTTTTTTCAAGTTTATTTTAGACAATTATTTACTTTTTTAACAACTAATTGTAAAAATTTTCCAACTTCCTTGCCAAAATGCTTATCGGCAAACCGACAACATTGAAGTAATCACCATCAATTTTTTCAACAAGAAGTGAGCCTTTACCCTGAATACCGTATGCGCCGGCTTTATCAAAAGGCTCGTTTGTTGAAATATATTTATTGATTTCATCATCCGAAAGTTCAAAAAATTTAACTTTTGTTTGAACGCTGAAAGTTTCGGTTTTATCATTTTTAATTATCGTTACTCCGGTAAAAACACTGTGTTCTTTTCCGCTTAAACTTTTAAGCATTAAAAAAGCGTCGTGTTTATCTTTCGGCTTACCTAAAGTTTTATTGCCGATTGCAACCACCGTATCTGCACCAATAACAATATTATCACTGCTTCTGAAAGGTTCTGCTTTGATTTTTGATAAATATTCAACTGCCTTATCAGGCTTTATATTTTGAGGCAATGTTTCGTCAACATCTGCGCTGTCAACTTTAAAATCATCTGTTATAAAAGATAAAAGTTCTTTTCTTCTCGGTGATTTTGACGCTAAAATAATCATTATAATGTACCCCTTTGATAAAGTCCCCTTGTATATTTAAAGTCAGGCTTTGCCCCCTGCTCATAAAGCGATATAACATTTTCAACCTGCTTTTGACTTTCAATTGAAAAATAGAAATGAACAAAATCCGTTTTCACTTCTTTAATTCTGTCAAGCATATAAAGCGGATAACAATTAAGCATTTCAACACAAGGAAAATCACTGCATATAACAGGAAATTCCATACCTTTTCTGTCAGTAAGCTTTCCGTGCTTATTACATTCAATGCAGCCAATATCATTTTTAATCGGGCAATTTCTTGTAAGCATTAGCGGCAAATAGCCATAAACAATCATACCGGTATCCTCTGCTTTAATACTGTTTATTTGCGCTTGCGTAAGCTCGAATGATAAAATAGGATGTTCAATTTGGTTTGCCGAAACGCAATTAAAAACATTAAGTCCGAAATCACCGTAAACTTCAAATCCCATATTTTTGCAAAGAGTGTATGAGCCTATATTGCCGCAAAGTGCTTTGCTAACCCCTGCTTTTTTCAGCTTTTCAAGTTTAGCCTTGATTTCATTTTCAATTCCGAAAAGCCCCCTCGGCAAAACAACACCGGCGCGATTATCAACAAAATCTTCAAGGCTTGAATTTATAGGGATAAACACTCTTTTAAAAGGATGATTATCAGGTATTTGGCTTGCATTTGCAAATGAAGCTGTGGCATATGGCACATCATTTTTTTCAAATTTTGGATACGCCACATCATAAGCTTTGTATCTAAGCTTTATTTTTTCCTGCTCATCAAGCTTTTGAATTGCCGTTCTTCTCATTTCGTTAATTTTAGAAGCCGGCATAATAAGCCCGTCATCAAGGGTGACATTTATATTTTTCACATAATATTGCGTACCGCCGAATTTTGAAAGCCTTTCGCTTACCGTAGCTGTATTCATTGGCTTGTTAATAGCCTTTTCAGGAATTTCACCTACTGCTTTTACTTCTTTTTTATCGGTTTTTACAGTCAAAACCGCATTTTGATTTTCTTTACATACAAAATCAATATCAACACCGATAAGCGCAGTTTCCTTTTCATAATTTTTAGCAATTTCTTTAAGCACATCATTTGTAGTGGCAACCACATCTTCCTTTTGCCTTGTGCCAAACATATTTTTACCAAGCTTTGAATTCAAATATCCGTCTGTAAATCCGCTTCTTGAAAATACGCTTCTAAGCATAAATTCATCACTTGGCGAATAATTACCGTCAATTGCTTTCTTCACTGCGCTGACTGCCATTGATACATATTCAGGGCGTTTCATTCTGCCCTCTATTTTAAGGCTTGTTATTCCCTCAAGCTTATCAAGCTGTGATATTAAACTCAAATCTTTTAATGAAAGTGCACAGGCAGTATCACCGCCGGCTGTAAAAGGCAAGCGACATGGTTGGGCGCAAAGTCCCCTGTTTCCGCTTCTTGAACCAATCATTGAAGAAAGATAGCACTGCCCGGATACAGACATACAAAGCGCCCCGTGAACAAAAAGTTCAAGTTCCAAATCGGTACTTTCCCTTATTTCTTTAATTTCTTTTAAGCTCATTTCTCTTGGCAATACAACACGGGAAAAGCCCATATCTTTAACCGCCTTTGCGCCGCTCGGCGTCATCACCGTCATTTGAGTTGAACCGTGCAACCTTGCGCTCGGAAAATGCTCCCTAATCATTTTTGCAACGCCTATATCCTGAACGATGAAAGCATCAACACCGCATAAAAGCGCGGCTTTTACAGTATCATAAGCTTCTCTCATCTCATCATCACGAACAAGAATATTTAGAGTCAAATAAACTTTAACATCACGGCAGTGGCAATATTCAACTGCTTTTTTCAGTTCCTCATTATCAAAATTGCCGGCATTGCGTCTGGCGTTAAACGATTTACCGCCAAGATAAACCGCATTTGCACCGCTACGCACACCGGCAATAAGCGACTCCATACTTCCCGCAGGAGCCAAAATTTCAAATTTCATATTATCTCTCATTCAAAATTATTTGTTTGCAAGTTTTTCCCTTAATTCGCTGATTTCACGGTTAAGACGCTCCACTTCACGCCTTGCAACATCAACTTCCATTCTTGCTCTTGCGCTGTCTTCAAGATAATCTTTAATCTGCGCGCGAAGATTATCAGCTGAAGCAGTAGCTTTTTTGCTTGCATCAGCATTATCAAGGGCAACAAGAACAGCTGCCTGAGTCATAGAAAGAGATGGATTTGAATTGATGATAGCCCTCATATTTTCGCTGATTTCATCAGCAAGAGTTTCAACATATTCGGCTTCATCTTCAGTTACGATTGTATAACTTGCACCGCCTATTTTTACATGAACTTTATTTTTATTCATAATTTACACCTTCAAAATAAATCGACATATTTCTACTCAATAAGTATATCAACAAACAGTATAATTGTCAACGCGAATAAAAAAATTTAATAACTTTTCTATATTTTAGCAAAAGTTTATAATTAGCCTATTGATATAAAAATTATTTTGTATTAAAATATCTGCGTTAGGATTCGGGAGGAAAGAAATGGACGAATTTAATGTTAACCAAATCGGCTCAAACTTAACTGCGGTAGCCAATTTTTATAATCATCGCAGAACAGAGCTTCAAAAGAAAATATATTCAAATGCCTTTGGCGCATCTAACGGATACATAATATCATACCTTTGTGAAAACGAAGATAAAAATATCTTTCAAAGAGATATTGAGCGTGAATTCGACTTAAGCCGCTCCACAGTTTCAACTATTCTTAAAGAACTTGAAAAAGATGGACTTATTGAACGAAAGAGCGTTATTATAGACGCAAGGTTAAAAAAAGTCGTACCTACTCAAAAAGCAAAAATGATTAACGAGGCATGCTCAAAAGAAATCGCCCATTTTTTCTATGATTTAGCAAGCAATTTAAGTGATGATGAATTCGGCACATTTGTAAAAGTGCTGAACACGCTTAAGAAAAACAGCGAAAGAATACGAAACGATATATCAAGAGATATTTACTAAACAAAACCGTCATTAAGACGGTTTTATTTTTTATATATGTAATAAAATTACAATATTTATAATATTATCAGTATAGACAAGTTTTGATTATTGTGATATTATATAACTATTAAACTGTAATATTGTGCCTATCGGCAATTACGGTGATTATTTGGGTATTATATGAGGGTATTATATGGGTGACTATAAAGTTAACATAGTCAATTTGAATGTGACGAACAATTATGTTGAACTCACGATAGAGCTTGAGGGAAACCAAAAGCTTTACTATCCGCGAATTTCAGCTTGCTTTTACAGTGAAAGCGATAACAGAATTTTACCGATGGATTTAAAATCCTGCAATGACAACAAGGCTGTTGCTATCGGTATATTCGACACACCGTTTTTATTTTATAATGATAACAGCAGTAAAAATGTTAAAGTTGATTTTCTTTTCAGTGACGGAAACGGGGAAAACATAATAGTTAAGCCGGAAAACGAATTGACTATTCCTATAAAAAAGAAACGTGCTTTGACGCGCTTTTTTTCAAGCAGCAGAAGAGAAAAATCGAAAATGATATTCACGCTTTTGATGTCAGTTCTTTTTTTACCATACAGAAGAATGAAAGTTCAGCCAAATAAGGTGACATTTTTATCTAACAGGGCTGACAGGCTGACAGGCAACATTAAAGCTGTATTTTTTGAAATGACTAAGCTTGATAATGTTGATATAACAGTACTTTGCAAAAAAGGCGGACTTAAAGATAATTTGCCTAACCTATTCAAATTTTTCAAGCTTTATGCTACAAGTTCGGTAGTATTTGTTGATGATTACTATCACTTCCTTTCTTATATAAAAAAGAAAGATGATGTCAAACTCATTCAGCTTTGGCACGCGTGCGGTGCGTTTAAAACTTTTGGCTTTTCAAGGCTTGGGCGTGACAGTTATCTTCGCCAAAGCTCGCCGAACCACAGGCAATATGATTATGTTATTGTAAGTTCAAATGAGGTTATTCCGTATTATGCCGAAGGCTTCGGTGTAGCTATGGAAAAGGTTATACCGCTTGGTTCACCGCGCTGTGATGTGCTTGAAAACGAAAGTTACAAAAAAAGATTTGTTAAAAACTTTTATAAAGATAATCCTGAACTTAAAGGCAAAAAAATACTTCTTTTTGCGCCGACATTTCGCGGTGGCGGTATGGGCAACTGCTCCTACCCTATTGAAAAATTTGAAGCAGATAAAATTTTCGATTCAATCGATGAAGATTGGGTAATTGCGGTTAAAATGCACCCTTATCTTCAGGAACGCCCGAATTGCAGTGATAAATATAAAAGCAGGCTTATTGATTTCACATCAGAGTATGACATCAACGATTTATTATTTGTTACCGATTTGCTTGTAACAGATTATTCGAGTGTTATTTTTGAAGCTTCAATAGTAGATGTACCTATGCTGTTTTATGCATTTGACCTTAATGAATACAGCCGTGACAGAGATTTTTATTGCAACTTTTCAACTTTTGTTCCGGGCAAAATTGTTTTAAACACCGAAGAAATGATTGATTCAATCAATTGCAACGATTATAAAAAAGAGCTTGTTAAGCCATTTAGGCAAAGATATTTTGGGGAAAAGACGGGCCAGGCTACAAAAAATGTTGTTGAATTTACAAAGGAGTTATTAGAAAAGAATGTTTGATTGCAAAATGATAATCAACAAAATGAATATTGAAAAAAACAAACTTAACCTTTCTGTTTCAATCAGTTGTCCGTTTGATATTGATGTTACATCACCAAAAGCAAAAATAATATTTGAATGTAACGGAAAAACAAGGCGCTTGCCGTTTCTCGTAACCAACTATTTTAGGCAAAAGCAAAGTGATTCCTGCATAATTGTTTGTACATATTCATTTTTTCTTGATGAAATATATTATAATTATAACTGCAACGATGATATAAAAGTCAGAATTGATTTTTATTACGGTGACAATGAAGTTATCGGCATACCGTTCACTGTTTCCACCAATGTTTTAACTGAAAACAGCAATATTGAACTTGATGAAAAATATATTGAATATGAATGTTTTGACGGTGTAACCGTATTTTCAGATGAAAGCGAATTTGATAATGACAGAAAGAAGTCGAAAAACTCTTATTCTTTTGATTTTGACTGCGAAAACAATCAATTTATTATTCATCAAATACCGGAAAATAAATATAATGAGAGCTTTATTAAAAAAAGTGTAGTCATTATTCCTCTTATAAGATTTATTTTCTTTATCTTAAGAATTGTTTTAAGCGTTGTTTTGCTCCCTTACTTTATTATTGATGGATTTTTAGCCGCATTAGATATTTTACCGAGAAGAAAAACGCAGTTAATCGACTCGCTTGCAAAAAATATATTTGTTCAAATTAAAGTTAATGTTTCATCTTTTATGAAAACAAGCTTTAAAAGAGATTTATTTTTTGAAAACATACGCAGGCCGATTTACGAACTTGCCAGAATTTATTATAAATTCCTATCAAAAAAACCTATTGTTAAAAATCAAATTGCATTTATGTCCGGCAGAAGAGATGAAATAGGCGGCAACCCCGAATATGTTTACAATTTAATTAAAGACCGCAAAGATATTGAGTTTAAATTTCTTATGTTTTCAGATCCGGCAGGCCACAGAAGAATAAAAAATGTAATTAAATTTCTTAAACTTTATGCAACATCTAAAGTTGTAATAGTTGATGATTATTTCAGGTTGCTGAACTTGGTTACCAAGCGTGAGGATGTAAAACTTTTCCAATTATGGCACGCTTGCGGCGCATTTAAAACTTTTGGCTTTACCCGCCTGGGCAAAAAGGGCGGTCCAAAGCAAACCGACCCTAACCACAGAATGTATGACTATGCAATAGTAAGTTCACAAGAAATTGCAAAGCACTATGCGGAGGGCTTTGGTTTAAGTGATGAAAATGTCGTAGCAACAGGTATTCCGAGAACCGACATATTTATGGATGAAGAATACGCAAATAAAGTTCGCACATCATTTTATGAAAGATACCCACAACTTAAAAATAAAAAAATATTACTTTTTGCCCCTACTTTCAGAGGCAATGGGCAAATGAGTGCGTTTTACCCTATTGATGCATTTGATATTGAAAAAGCATACGAGGGATTAGGCGGCGAATATGCAATTTTAATTAAGCTTCATCCGTTTTGCAAAGAAAGATTTGAAATACCTAATCAATACAGTGATGTAATTATAGATATGAGTGAAGAAGACGAGCTAAACGACCTTTTATTTGTTACCGATTTGCTTGTAACAGATTATTCAAGTGTAATATTTGAAGCTTCGCTTCTCAATATTCCGATGATGTTTTATGCATTTGATTTATATGATTACATTGCAAGCAGGGATTTTTATTACGATTTTGAAGGTTTTGTTCCCGGCAAAATTGTTTTTAGCGAAAATGAACTTATCAATTGCATTAACGCAAAAGATTTTGAAAGTGAAAAAGTCAACGGATTTAAAAACAAGTTTTTTGATGACCTTGACGGTAAATCAAGCAAACGAGTTGCGGACTTGATTTTAAAAAATTTAGATATATAATATAATTATGAAATATAAAAGGAGTTAAAATTTATGGTTTACGCAGTAATATTAGCAGGCGGTATCGGCTCAAGAATGGGCGGTGACAAGCCGAAGCAGTATCTTACAGTTAAAGACAAGCCTATTATTGTATACACAATTGAAAAGTTCTTTGCTGTACCTCAATTTGAAAAAATAATTGTTCTTTGCCCAAAGCAATGGGTTGAGCATACCAAAAATCTTATTGATAAGCATATTGCTCCTGCAAGCAACAAAATAGCTGTAATTGAAGGCGGCGACACTAGAAATGAAACTATTATGAATGCAATTAAATTTATCGAAAGTGAGGGCAACCTCAATGATGACACAATAATTGTAACTCACGACAGTGTACGACCTTTTGTTACAAACAGAATTATTGAAGAAAACATTGAATTTGCAAAGCAGTATGGCGCATGTGACACAGTTGTACCTGCTACCGACACTATTGTTGAATCTGCCGATAATGAAATCATCAGCTCAATTCCTGACAGAAGCAAAATGTATCAGGGCCAAACACCGCAGTCATTCAACGCTCTTAAGCTCAAAAATATTTATAATTCACTTACGGCTGACGAAAAGGACATTTTGACTGACGCCGCAAAGATTTTTGTAATCAAAGGTGAAAAAGTTGCCCTTGTTCAAGGCGAAACTTATAATATGAAAATAACCTATCCTTATGACCTTAAGGTAGCCAAGTCTTTGTTGGAGGACGAAAGCGATGATTAACACAATTTACAGACTTGTTGCACCGAGAAGATTTGAAATTGCATTTGAAGATATTGAGCTTTTTGGTGAAAACGCAATAGTCAGACCAACTTATTTATCTATCTGCAATGCCGATATGAGATATTACCTCGGCACCCGTGATGCAAAGGTACTTGCCGAAAAATTACCTATGGCTTTAATTCACGAAGGTGTCGGCGAAGTATTTTTTGACCCGACAAATACATTCAAGCCGGGAGATAAGGTTGTAATGGTGCCTAACGCACCCGTTGAAACAGATGACTACATTGCAGAAAACTACCTTCGTTCTTCAAAGTTCTGCGGTTCTTCAATGGACGGTTTTTTGCAGGAATTTGTTGAAATATCACCTAAAAGGCTTGTTAAGCTTCCAGATGATATTGATATGACTGTTGCCGCATTTACAGAAATTGTTTCAGTTTCCGTACACGCAATTTCAAGATTTGATAAAATCGCTCATAACAGAAGAGATACTGTTTCTGTATGGGGTGACGGTAATCTCGGTTACATCACATCGTTATTTTTAAAATATCATTTTCCTAAATCAAAAATCGTTGTATTCGGCACAGACGCAAACAAGCTTGCCGATTTCACATTTGCGGATGAAACACATCTTGTTAATGAAGTACCCGACGGTTTTACAACCGACCACGCATTTGAATGTGTAGGCGGAAACGGAAGTCCGATTGCAATTGAGCAAATCATCGGCCTTATTAAACCTGAAGGCACAATTTCAATTTTAGGCGTAAGCGAATATCCTGTTCCTATTAACACAAGAATGATTCTTGAAAAAGGACTTCGCGTATTCGGCTCGTCAAGAAGCGGTGTTAAAGACTTTGCAAAAACAGTCGAAATGTACAAAAAGCACCCTGAAATAATTGATTATCTCGGTAATCTTATCAGCTCTGTTAACACAGTTCGTACTACAACCGATATAAAAAACGCTTTTGAAAAAGATACACAAAAATCTTTTGGCAAAACCATTATGAAATGGGAAGAATAATTTAA
>FR895318.1:76976-77836 GCA_000434995.1 Firmicutes bacterium CAG:341
TTTTACATATTATCGCTGTTAATTATAAAGTTATTTTGCGGATTCATTATTACATTATCGCTCTGTTTAAATTCAAGTGCGGTAAACGCTGTTTTTTCCTGCGGTTTAAAATGACCGTTATCTTGAAAATCATATAATTCGGCAGTTTCTTCTGCGTCAGCGTCATCATTATTATATGCATATATGTATCCGTAAAACTGCTGACCGTAGTGCGAATTTATATTATAATATGTTTTAGTATTAAAATAATTCCCGCCCCAATGCGACTCGGATATTGTCACACTTTCGTCATCATTTATTTTTTCTACAATTGCCACATGGTTTGACCAGCAGGCAACCGCGCCCAATTTTGCTTCATTGCCATAGTCATAATAATTATTTCTCTTATTCATAAACCACCATTGGCCTGCATCACCTCGGTTAAGCTTCGGTGCTTCACCGTTTAGTTCATATAGCCTGCCGTAAGCGTATGCGACACAGTTTGGCATACCGTATCCTGTTTGTGAATATACATTTAATTTGCTTGTGTAATACGGCTCGCCTTGCGGAGCTGTAAGTCTTGGTTCGTATTCTTGTGAAAATGCTGTAAGTGGTGAAAGAGTTAATATAACCATCGTCATAATAACTGAAAGAATACCATTTTTCAGTATTTTTGCCAATATAACGCCTCCTTTTGTAAGCAACGGAGACATTCTATCATAAATTACATTTTGTAATCTATGGCAATATTTTACAACAAATTTGTAACCTTTTTGTAATAATTATACCGATTACACAAAATTCCACCATTTTTCTTGACAAAAACGCACATTATATTAGACACAAGTCTGTTTTGGTACACTTTTACTCATTACGCTATT
>FR895318.1:77964-109537 GCA_000434995.1 Firmicutes bacterium CAG:341
AGTCCCTCAAAAGCTTTACCATGTCTTGCTTCGTCCCTTGCCATTTCATGTACAGCATCGTGGATTGCATCAAGACCCTGTTCTTTAGCAAGCTTTGCAAGCTGTGTTTTACCGAGAGTTGCACCGTTTTCTGCCGCTGCTCTCATTTCAAGATTTTTCTTTGTTGAATCTGTTACAACTTCACCAAGCATTTCTGCAAATCTTGATGCATGGTCAGCTTCTTCATAAGCTGCCTTTTCCCAATAAAGACCGATTTCAGGGTATCCCTCTCTATGTGCAACTCTTGCCATTGCAAGATACATACCTACTTCTGTGCATTCACCCTGGAAGTTTTCACGAAGGCCCTGTACGATTTCTTCGCTTACACCGTCAATAATACCTACCTTATGCTCAGCAGCCCATGAGGTTTCGCCCTCTTCTCTGACTGCCATTTTTGCACCGCAAACCGGGCAAACATCAATAGGTTCATCACTTTCGTATCCGCATACCGGACAATAATACTTCTTTGCCATAATAAATTACTCCTTTAAATTTAAAATTTTTTAATTTTTACTTTTACAATTTTTGCATATTCCGCTGAAATATACATCCCTATGCTCTACATCAAAGCCGTCTAATCCCTCAATATCATTTACTTTGCAGGTAAAATCAAATATTCCGCCGCAACATCTGCATTTAAAATGCGAATGAAAATTCGGGTTTGCGTCATATCTGATTTTCTCGCTTTCAATCATAACCGGAATTATAAGCCCGCAATCAGCAAGTGTCTGCAAACAATTGTAAACAGTAGTTTTTGAAAAAGACGGATTATCCTCAACCAAATTTTTATAAACAGTATCAACATCAGGATGAATTCTGTTTTCATAAAGATATTTATAAACCGCGATTCTTTGTGCAGTGGCTTTAATACCTTTTTGTTTAAAAAGCTCTGTAATTTCTTTAGTTTGCAAATACTCACTTCCTTTCAAGCACATTGTAATCATTGTTAATTTGTATTGATTACAATTCTCATTATACACATAAATTTCTAAATGTCAACACTTTTTTGCAAAAAAAATTCAGCCATAATAAAATTATGGCTGATTTCATTAAAAGAACATATTTTGTTTTTCGTCATATTTAAACCCTGCAAAAGCAAGTTTTTCACACAATTCCTCTTTATCAATATTCATATCAGCGCACAAAGCATCAAGATTTGAATAAAAATCACGAAGTTTAAGATTTATCACGCTCATAAGCATTATTGGGTCATTTGGCAGTTGCATATTTTTCTCCTTTCAATTTTGGGTTCATAATAAAATCAAGCGGCTTTCGCCAAAAATCAAAGCATAATAATGCGGTTAGAAGCATCACAATTGCAATGGCAATCCATTCCCAGCCTGGACCTACTTGCTTAACAAGATAAAAAAGCCCTGCATTTTTCATTATATATAAAAGCGGACGGTGATAAACATAAATTTGAAGCGTCTTTTTACCTGCCGCCGTAAACATAAATTCTTTTCTCGGGCAAAGAGATATAATAGAAAAAATAAGTAATGATACTATCACATAATATGCCAGGCGAAGAAGACAACCATAATCTTCAATATTATCTTCAAGTGCAAAAAATCTTCTTCTGCCGCTTAAAAGCGGGAAAAGCTCTTTTGTTTTATCAATAGTTACTGTCACTATAATAACAAAAGCGATAAAAAAAGCAGCGGAAAATATTTTAGCTTTTTTAGTTGAAGTTATTTTGTTTACATCATCCAAATCAAGCAAATAACCTATATAGAAAAACGGGAAGAAAGTTATTAAACGCATAATACATAAAAAGTCTGTATCCCCGCTCATATACCCTATAAAACAACCCATAACTATGCTTGTAACAAGCACATACTTGGCATCAATTTTTCTGACTGCCCAAGTTATCATATACCATAAAGCCATAGCCATCATATACCACGGTATATCTTTAGATGAAAAAATACTAAAATAAGAATGAACGCCAAAAATAATATTTGATAAATAATTTAATACTCTTACAAATAAATAAACCGCTATAAACGAAAATGAACGCTTAACAGGCGGTGTTTCACCGTTAATAGCTTTTTTTGAAAAAAGGCCGCTTATAAACACAAATGCAGGCATATGAAAAGTATAAATTACCATAGTCACAGTACAAAACATTTGGCTTGAACAAAAATATTGCAAGGTCAAATGGCCAAGCACAACCAAAAAAATTAAAAATAATTTCAGATTATCCCAAAGTGCTATTCTTTTACCCATTTTAAACTCCGAAAATTTATTAAATTATATAGATTATATTTTAATTTAGCACATAATATGTTTATTTTCAATAATAATATTCTATTTAATAAAAAATATATAATTTTATATTGAATATTTTAATAATTTATGTAATAATATTATGTAATTTTATAATGGAATTTTATACATAAGGGTGAAAAACGATGAATTTTGACGAACTTGCAAATTTACTTTTTCCAAACATAGACAAGACACCTGAATATTACGAAGAAAAATACCCCCCGCGACAGCTTAAAGACGGCGCACGCGTTACAAGGTTTGCGCCAAGCCCGACCGGTTATCTGCATTTCGGTAATCTTTACACCTGTTTTGCTTCATATCTCACAGCGAGAAATACAGACGGCGTATTTTTTGTGCGAGTTGAAGATACTGACCAAAAAAGAAAAGTTGATGGTGCAGTTGACGCTATGCTCAAAGGCCTTGAGGTTTACGGCGTAAAAGCAGATGAGGGTGTAATCGGCGAAGAAACCGAAACAGGCAATTACGGCCCTTATTACCAAAGTGCAAGAAAAGATATTTACCAAACATATGCAAAAAATCTTGTTAAGCAGGGGCTTGCATATCCTTGCTTTTGCTCTGCCGATGAAATAGAGGAAATCAGGCAGCAGCAAGAGGGTGAAGATATTAAGGGCTACTACGGCAAGTATGCTAAATGCCGCAACCTTACATTTGAGCAAATCAAAGAAAATATTGAAAAGGGTTTGCCTTGGACTTTAAGGTTAAAATCGCCGGGTGACATTGAAAAGAAATGCTATTTTGACGATATGATTAAAGGCAAAATTGAAATGCCTGAAAATGTAATTGATGTTGTACTTCTTAAAACAGACGGTATACCGACATATCATTTTGCTCACGCAATTGATGACCATTTAATGCGAACAACACATGTAACAAGAGGTGATGAATGGATTGCTTCCGTTCCGCTTCATCTTCAGCTTTTCAAAGTACTTGGATTTAAGCCGGTAAAATATGCGCATGTTGCGCCGATTATGAAAGAAGAAAACGGCGGCAAGCGCAAGCTTTCAAAGAGGAAAGACCCTGAAGCTGCAGTTTCATATTATTCAGAAGTCGGCTACCCTGCCGATTCGGTTAACGAATATATGATGACTATTTTAAACTCTAATTTTGAAGATTGGAGAAGAGCAAATCAAGACACAAGCTTATTTGACTTCCCGTTTAATCTTAAAAAGATGAGTGCTTCCGGCGCACTGTTTGATTTTGTAAAGCTCGCCGATATTTCTAAAAATGTAATCAGCAAAATGCCGGCAGCTAAAGTTTTTGAATTATCAAACGAATGGGCTAAAGAATATAACGAAAAACTCGCAAATCTTTATGCAAAAGACGAGCAGTACGCAACTGCCATTCTTAATATTGACCGTGAAAACAAAAAGCCGAGAAAAGACATTGCAAAATGGTCTGACATTCCTCAATATATCAGCTATATGTATGATGAAACATTTACACCTTGCTTTGAACTTTGCGGCAATGCAACAAACGAACTTGCAGTTGATGTTTTGGAAAAATACATTGATGTTGTAAATTTAGATGATGATAAGGATACTTGGTTTAACAGAATTAAAGATATTTGCGCCCCTTGCGGCTGTACCCCTAATGTTAAGGAGTACAAGAAAAATCCGGATGATTTTAAAGGCCATGTAGGCGATGTATCAACAATAATCCGTGTTGCACTAACAGGAAGAACCAACACACCTGACCTTTTTTCAATCACTGCACTTTTGGGTGAAGAAAGAGTTAAAGAAAGACTTAATAACGCACTTGAATATTACAAGGAGAACAGATAATGGCTGAAATAGAAAACAACGAAGAAATAAAAGCACCGTCAAATTTCATTCATGATTTTATTGACGAAGATTTGGCAGACGGTAAATATTCAAAAATTCAAACCCGTTTTCCGCCTGAACCAAACGGTTATCTCCATATAGGCCACGCAAAAGCTATTTGCATAAACTTCGGTGTAAAAGAAAAATACAAGGGTGTATGTAATCTTCGCCTTGATGATACCAACCCTACAAAAGAAGATACCGAATATGTTGACGCTATTAAAGAAGATATTAAATGGCTCGGCTTTGATTGGGACAACTTGTATTACGCATCAGATTATTTTGACTTTTTATATGAATGTGCAATAAAGCTTATCAAAAAAGGAAAAGCATATGTTTGCGAACTTACACCTGAACAAATGAGGGAATACCGCGGTACACTTACGCAGCCGGGCAAAAATTCCCCTTACCGTGACAGAAGCATTGAAGAAAACCTTGAACTTTTTGAGCGAATGACAAAAGGCGAATTTGAAGAGGGCAAAATGGTACTTCGTGCCAAGATTGATATGGCATCACCTAACCTCAATATGCGTGATCCTATAATTTACAGAATTATGTTTGCACATCATCACAGAACAGGTGATAAATGGTGCGTATATCCTATGTACGATTTTGCACACCCGCTTTCAGATGCTTATGAGGGTGTAACCCATTCGCTTTGCTCACTTGAATTTGAAAACCACAGGCCGCTTTACAACTGGTTTGTTGATGAACTCATTGACGGTGAAAAGCCGAGGCAAATTGAATTTGCAAGAATGAATCTTAATTATACACTCACATCTAAAAGAAAGTGCTTAAAGCTTGTGCAGGATAATATTGTTTCCGGCTGGGACGACCCAAGAATGGCAACAATAAGCGGTATGAGAAGAAGGGGCTACCCTGCTGAAGCTATCCGTGATTTCTGTGAAAGAATAGGCGTATCAAAAGCATACAGCGTTATTGACTTCGCACTTCTTGAAGCTTGTGTCAGGGATAATCTCGGTGCAAACTCTGCAAGGGCTATGGCGGTAATTGACCCTGTTAAGCTTGTGATTGATAACTATCCGGAAGAAAAAATTGAAGAAATTGAATGTGAATACCACCCTGACCATCCTGAATACGGTTCAAGAACCATTCCTTTCAGTAAAGAACTTTGGATCGAAAGAAACGACTTTATGGTTGAACCGATTAAAAAATACAGGCGTCTTTACGTTGGCAACGAAGTAAGACTTTATAAAGCATATTATGTTACCTGCACAGGATATGACCTTGATGAAAACGGTGAAGTATGCTGTGTTCACGCAACATATGACCCGGAAACTTTCGGCGGTGACTCACCTGACGGAAGAAAAGTTAAAGGCACAATTCACTGGGTATCGGCAAAGGAAAATGTGCCTTGCGAAATCAGACTTTATGAAAGACTTTTCAATGTTCCTAACCCAAGTGATGAAGAGGGCGTAAGCTCATTTGAAGATAATCTTAATCCTGACTCGCTTACAATTGCCCAAGGATATGTTGAAAAAGCCCTCGGCAATTGCGAAGTCGGAGCTAAATATCAGTTTATGAGAAACGGATATTTCTGCAAGGATAAGGATTCAACAGACGAAAAGCCTGTATTTAACAGAACCGTTGCACTGCGTGACAGCTTTAAAATTACAAAATAACGCAGAAATAGAAATAAGGTGATTTAATTGAGTACAAGAAAAGATATAAAAAACATTGCAATTATTGCCCATGTTGACCATGGTAAAACCACACTTGTTGATGAAATGTTACACCAAAGCGGTATTTTCCGTGATAACGAGGCAGTACAGGAAAGAGTTATGGACTCTAACGACCTTGAAAAAGAGCGTGGAATTACAATTCTTTCTAAAAACACATCTATTCATTATAAAGATACAAAGATAAACATTGTTGACACCCCGGGGCATGCTGACTTCGGCGGTGAGGTTGAGCGTATACTCACAATGGTTGACGGTGTAATCCTTGTTGTTGACGCATTTGAGGGCTGTATGCCGCAAACCCGCTTTGTTCTTAAAAAAGCGTTAGGCCTTAAAAAAACACCTCTTGTTGTAGTTAATAAAATTGACCGTGACGGTGCAAGGCCTAAAGAAGTTATTGATGAAGTGCTTGACCTCTTTATCGAACTCGGCGCAGATGATGACCAAATCGACTTCCCTGTTGTTTACGCTTCGGCTAAAGACGGATATTCAAGCCTTGACCCTGATGTAAGAGAGGGTGATATGCGCCCGCTTCTTGATGCAATTCTTGAATACATACCGTCCCCTACCGGTGACCCTGACGGCCCGGCACAAATTCTCTTCTCTTCACTTGAATATGATGATTATGTTGGCAGAATCGGTGTAGGCAGAGTTGAAAGAGGTACAATAAAAGTAAATTCGCCATATGTACTTTGCAGGCAAGACGGTTCACAGGAAAATGTAAAGTTTTCTAAAATTTATCAATTTGAAGGACTTAAAAGGGTTGACTGCAACGAAGCAGAATTCGGTGATATAGTATGTATCGCAGGTATTGCAGACCTTAATATCGGTGAAACAGCGTGTGACCCTAACTGCATTGAACCGCTACCGTTTGTAAAAATTGACGAGCCTACCATTTCTATGAACTTTATGGTAAATGACTCACCGTTTGCCGGAAAAGAGGGTAAATATGTAACCTCTCGTAATCTTCGTGACAGACTTTTTAAAGAAGTTGAAACCAATGTATCAATGAGAGTTGAGGAAACCGATTCTATGGACACTTTCAAAGTATCAGGCAGAGGCGAGCTTCACCTTTCAATTCTTATTGAAACTATGAGAAGAGAAAATTACGAATTTCAGGTATCACGCCCACAAGTTATTCTTAAAAAAGATGAAAACGGAAGAACACTTGAACCTATGGAACTTGCAATTATTGAAGTACCTGAAGATTATGTGGGCAATGTAATGCAAAAGCTTTGCTCACGCAAGGGTGAAATTGAAAATATGGATACCCGCTCAACAGGTATGACTCACCTTGAAATCAAAATTCCGTCGAGAGGTCTTATCGGTTACCGCTCAGAATTTTTGACCGATACAAACGGTAATGGTATTATGAACCAACTCTTTGTAGGATATGAGGAATACAAGGGCGAAATTGAAACAAGAGACAGAGGTTCAATAGTAGTTCACGAAACAGGTACTACCACAGGTTACGGACTTTGGAACACACAAGACAGAGGCCGCCTTTTCGTAGGCCCGGGTGTAGAAGTATACGAGGGTATGATTGTAGGCGAATGCGCAAAGGATGAAGACATTGTTTGCAATGTATGTAAGAAAAAGCATGTTACAAACACCCGTGCAAGCGGTTCTGACGAAGCGTTAAAGCTTGTACCGCCTACTACTCTTTCACTTGAGCAGAGTATGGAATTTTTGGCTGATGATGAACTTTTGGAAGTTACACCAAAATCTATTAGATTAAGAAAAACAATTCTTGATAAATCGCTTCGTCTTAAAGCCGAAAGCAGAAAAAAATAATAAATCTTATATTTATTTAGAATTATTTAACAAAATGTATGTTGAATAATACATTTTTATTTGCTATAATTAAGCACAAATATTAAGGGGGAAATTCTTATGAAGAAAACATTATCAATTTTTCTTTCAATTGTGTTGGCTATGACTTCATGCGTATTTGCAATAAGTGCAAGCGCAGATGATTCAAAGTACACTTTTGATAAGAACACAAAAACAATCACAATTACAGGTGTAAGCACCGTAAGTGCAAGCTTGTTTGATGATTTTGAAAAAGTATACGGTAACGCAGTTAATAATTCATCAGATGAATCAGCAAGCACTTCACCGTCAGGTGATGCTTACAGCGCTGTTGAAAACATTTGCCTTGAAAAAGGTGTACAAACAGTTGAAAAAAATGCATTTGCAGATTTTTCAAACCTTAAAAATCTTATCGTTTACAATCCTTATTGTTCTTTAGCACCGGAAGGCATTTTAGCATCTGTTAACAGAGTTGCAATTTACACTTTTGATGTTAACAACTCAACTGTTAAAGATTATGCTGAAAAGAGAGATGATATTGATTCAAAAAGCATTTATTCTATTACATTTACAGTAAACGGCAAATCAACTACTGTTAATGCACTTGAAGGTGAAACCGCAAAGGAACTTGCTGAAAAAGCTCCTGAATTCCCATTTGAAGCATATCACAGCCATAAAAACGATGTTGATACTTACTACAAATGGTCACCAGAACTTACTGATGTCAGCGCAAGTGCATCATACAAAGCAGTATTATCAAGCAAAGTTGCTTGCCAGCATATTGAAAAAGTAGTTAAGGAAGCTACTTGCCAGGAAGAAGGTCGTGTTCAGGTAATTTGTGCTGTTACAGGCAATGTACTTGGTGAAAATGTAATTTCTAAAAAGCCGCACAATTTTGATAACAATGCAGAATATTGTGCTAACGGTTGCGGTACTAAAAACCCTAACTATAAAGCACCTGTAAATCCTTCACAGCCGGTTGTTCCTTCAACTGCACCTGCAACTTCAACCACTACATCAACCACACAAGCTGCTTCTCCTGCAACAAGCACAATCGTGGCAGCCGCACCTACTGCAAATGCCAAAAAAGTTGACGGTGTTTGGGTTGACCGCAAACTTAAAAAAGCATCTATCTCAAAACTTAAAAAGGGCAAGAAATCAATTAAAGCAACTTGGAAAAAGGTAAGTAAAATTAAAGGTTATCAAATTCAAGTAGCTACTGATAAGAAGTTTAAGAAAAACAAGAAAACGGTTACAGTTTCAAAGCAAAAAACTACAAAGACAACAATTAAAAAGCTTAAAGCCAAGAAGAAGTATTATGTAAGAATTCGTACTTACAAAAATGCAAAGTATAACGGCAAAACTGTAAAAGTTTATTCTTCTTGGTCAAAAGTTAAAACTATTAAAACTAAATAAACATATATAACAAATGGCTGTCTCTTTCGTGAGGCAGCCATTTCAGCGTGTAGAAAAAGTTAAATTATAAATTTCTACACGCTGGCAGACTTTGAGAAAGTGAGATAAATTTTGTATTTTGCGAGTGGGAGCTGTGCGATGGTACTGCCCCCGAGCAAAAGACAAAAAGCGCCAAAAGTGGCTTGAACCAAAAGACAAAAAGCGCAAAAAATAGCTTGGACTCGATGTCCAAGCTATTTTTCACAATCCCTCCGAGTGCAACAAGTTGCACCCACCTCCCTTTACAAGGGAGGCAAAAAGGTTTATTTATTTTATTCGGCGCGCTTTAGCCACTTTATCGACAGTCTGAAGCCACTTCAAAAGAAGTGGCTTTTTTTATGTAAATAAATTATTAACACCTATTGACATTAAAAGAAAATGGATTATAATATAAATTAGCACTCGGGTTATAAGAGTGCTAATTTGATTAAAAAGGTGATAAATATGAGAAAAAAGCAATTTAAAGCAGAGTCTAAAAAACTGCTTGATATGATGATAAATTCCATTTACACTCACAAAGAAATATTTTTGCGTGAGCTTATTTCAAATGCCAGCGATGCGATAGACAAGCTGTATTTTAAATCCCTTACAGATGACAGCGTAAAACTTGCAAGAGAAGATTTTAAAATTCACATTGATTTGGATAAAGAAAGCAGAACAATTAAAATTACCGATAACGGTATCGGTATGACAGCTGAAGAACTTGAAAATAACCTTGGTACTATTGCAAAAAGCGGTTCTTTCAACTTCAAAAAAGAAAATGCCGATAATGAAAAAGCTGACGATATTTCTGTAATCGGTCAATTCGGTGTCGGCTTTTATTCATCATTTATGGTTGCCGATAAGGTCGAAGTGATTTCAAAAGCGTTTGGCGAAGACATTGCACACAAATGGGTTTCAAGCGGCGCAGACGGATACACCATTGAAGAATGCGAAAAGGAAAATGCCGGCACAGAAATTACACTTTATATAAAAGAAGATACCGAAAACGAAGATTACACAAAATATCTTGAACAGTATACAATAAACGAACTTGTTAAGAAATATTCAGATTATATTCGCTACCCTATCGTAATGGAAATGAGCCATCAAGTTCCAAACCCTGACAAAGAGGGTGAATACACCACAGAAGTAAGCGAAGAAACACTTAACTCAATGGTTCCGCTTTGGAGGAAGAACAAGAGCGAAATCAAACCTGAAGAATACAATGAATTTTACAAGCAAAAATTTATGGATTACAGCGACCCACTCCATGTAATTCACACCAAAACCGAGGGTCAAGCTACATTTGACGCACTCCTCTACATTCCTGAAAATCCACCGTATGATTTTTATTCAAAGGAATATGAAAAAGGCTTACAGCTTTATTCAAACGGTGTACTTATTATGGATAAGTGTGCTGACCTTTTGCCTGACTATTTCAGCTTTGTAAAAGGCCTTGTTGACAGCGCAGATTTAAGCCTTAATATCAGCCGTGAAATGCTTCAGCACGACCACCAGCTCAAAATCATTGCAAAAGCTATTGATAAAAAGATTAAAAACGAGCTTACAAAAATGCTCAAAAACGATAGAGAAAAATACGAAAAATTCTTTAAGAGTTTCGGTTTACAGTTAAAATACGGTGTATATGCAAATTACGGTATGGAAAAAGACGGACTTAAAGATTTACTTTTATTTGAAACTTCTGCCGATGATAAACCGACTACACTTAAGGAATATGTAGGCAGAATGGCTGATTCACAAAATGACATTTATTATGCCTGCGGCGAAAACGCTCAAAAAATAGCTCTCCTGCCTCAAATTGAAGCTGTTAAAGAAAAAGGCTACGAGGTACTTTACTTCACAGATGAAGTTGATGAATTTGCAATTCAAATGCTTATGGAATATGACGGAAAGCACTTTGTAAACATCTGCAAAGACGATTTAGACTTAAGTACTGACGCCGAAAAAGAAGCCATCACCAAGAAAAATGATGATGCAAAAGAACTTCTTGATAAAATGAAAGACGCGCTTGACGGTAAAGTTACAGCCGTAAAGCTTACAAACAAGCTCGGTTCACACCCTGTTTGCCTTTCAGCAGAGGGTTATGTATCGCTTGAAATGGAAAAAGTTTTGAACTCAATGCCCGGTGCAAACCAAGGTGTAAAGGCACAGCTTGTACTTGAAATCAATGCCGAACATCCGATTGTGGATAAGCTTAAAGGTGCAAGTGATGATGACTTAAAGAAATATACAAATCTGCTTTATTCATCGGCAAGGCTTATTGCAGGGCTTGATTTGGAAAACCCTACAGAATTTTCAGACGCACTTGCAGATATGATGTAATTACAAAAGGCAACTATCGTATTTCAAACGACAGTTGCCTTTTATTTTTCAAAAAATAAACCCCACAGAATCTGTGGGGTTTTGTAAATCTTAAATTACTGCTCAACAGGATAAACAGAAACCATCTTTCTGTCCTTACCCATTCTTTCAAACTTAACGGTGCCATCAACAAGAGCGAAAAGAGTGTCGTCCTTACCGATACCAACATTATTGCCCGGATGAATGTGTGTTCCTCTCTGGCGGTAAAGGATATTGCCTGCAAGAACAAACTGGCCGTCAGCTCTCTTTGCGCCAAGACGCTTTGATTCTGAATCTCTGCCGTTCTTTGTAGAACCCATACCTTTCTTATGAGCGAAAAGCTGTAAATCTAATTTAAGCATTATTACACCTCCGATAAATCACTTTTATGTTTTCAGGATATTGCTTTGAAAGCTCGGTCAAATGCAACCTTAAACCTTTCAGCACATCCTGTGCTTTTGTGGAATTTTCAAGTATCATCAGTTTTAAATACCCATCATCTGACTGAGCGTCACAATCAAGGCCGATGATTTCAGTCACAGTATTGGCGGCCATTAAACACGCACTCGATACGAAAGCACATATAATGTCTTCCCCTGAGTCAGCACTCATTGAATGCCCCGTCGCTTCAAAACCACACAGACCGTTTATTCCACTGTAAAATTCAATACTAATCATTACGCATTGATTTTGGTGATCTCAACCTTTGTGTATGGCTGACGATGACCTTTTTTGCGTTTTTCGTCTTTCTTTGGCTTGTAAGTAAATACAGTAATCTTCTTACCCTTGCCATTCTTAAGAACAGTAGCATCAACAGTAGCTTTAGCACAATCCTTACCTGCTTTGAAGCTATCATCAGCACCAATTGCAAGAACAGAATCGAATGTTACTTTTTCATCAGCCTGAGCATCAAGCTTTTCGATGTAAAGAACATCACCTTCGCTAACCTTGTACTGCTTACCACCTGTAACAATAACAGCGTACATAGTCTATAAATCTCCTTTTCAAGTCTCGCTACAATAGGCGAATACCGAGTATTTCTTGCTTGCCCATAATATGCGGTGTAAAGATTATATAATATGTATAATAAAAAGTCAAGAGTTAAATTATAATAATTAAAATTTGAAACTGTATTGTAATTTCTTTATTTGCAATTAGCATAAGTAAAGTAAAAATCACATAACTATTTTTGTGGTGTGTAATCAAAAAATATCAATTCTATATGCTATCAAACATAATATTTCGCTAAGAATCAACAATATTGTGATTTTTTTATCAATTTTTTGTGTATATTCACAAAAATCGCATACAATCATTGACAATAAGTTAAACAATAGTATAATAGGTGATACAGGTTTTAAACAAAATCAATTTTTTATATAAGAGAGGAAACCAATTATGGCAAGAGTTTATAATTTTAGTGCAGGTCCGTCAACACTTCCTGAAAAAGTGTTAAAGCAAGCAGCAGATGAAATGATGGACTATCAGGGCTGTGGCCAATCAGTAATGGAAATGAGCCATCGTTCAAAAGTATTTGATAAAATCATTAAAGATGCAGAAGCACTTATGCGTGAGCTTTACAATGTTCCTGATAATTACAAAGTATTATTCCTTCAGGGTGGTGCATCAGCACAGTTTTCAGCTATCCCGCTTAATTTTATGAACGGCAGTAAAAAAGCCGATTACATCATTACAGGCCAGTGGGCAAAGAAAGCATTTGCAGAAGCTAAAAAATACGGTGATGTTGTTGAAGCTGCATCTTCGGCAGATAAAACATTTACATACATTCCTAAAACAAAGCCTGAAGATTTTCGTGATGATGCAGACTATGTATATATTTGCATGAACAATACTATTTACGGTACTGTTTACAAGGAACTCCCACCTGTTGGTGATAAGGTTCTTATTGCCGATGTATCATCATGCGCTCTTTCGCAGCCGCTTGACATCAGCAAATTCGGTATGGTTTACTTCGGTGCGCAAAAGAATGTTGCACCGGCAGGTCTTGTAGTAGCAATTATCCGCGAAGACCTTTTGGGCAACGCAAGAGATATTACACCTGTTATGATGAACTACAAGGTTCAGGCAGACGCAGATTCACTTTACAACACCCCACCTTGCTGGACTATTTATATCTGCAAGCTTGTTCTTGAATGGATTAAGAATGACATCGGCGGACTTGAAAAGATGAAAGAAAGAAACGAAAAGAAAGCTTCTATTCTTTACAATTTCCTTGATAATTCTAAATTATTTAAAGGTACAGTTGTGCCTGAAGACCGTTCACTTATGAATGTTCCTTTTGTTATCGGTGATGATGAACTTGAAAAGAAGTTTATTGCCGAAGCTGAAGCTAACGGATTCGTTAACCTTAAAGGTCACAGAACAGTAGGCGGTATGAGAGCTTCTATCTACAACGCAATGCCAATTGAGGGTGTAGAAAAGCTTGTTGAATTTATGGCTAAATTTGAGGAGGAAAACAAATAATGTTCACTGTTAAAACTCTTAATAAAATTTCAAATGTAGGCTTATCAAAATTTGACGAAGCAAAATATACTATTGATGATAACACACAGTCACCTGACGCTATTATGGTAAGAAGTGCCGCAATGCACGATATGGAAATGCCTGAATCTCTCCTTGCTATTGCAAGAGCAGGTGCAGGTGTAAATAATATTCCAATCCCTAAATGCACAGATCTCGGCATTGCAGTATTTAACACACCGGGCGCTAATGCAAATGCAGTTAAAGAACTTGTAATATGCGGTTTGCTTCTTGCAAGCAGAAAAGTTACCAAGGCTATTGATTGGTGCAAAACCATTAAAGACGAGGGTGACAATGTCGGCAAAACAGTTGAAAAAGGTAAAAGTGCTTTTGCAGGCCCTGAAATCAAAGGTAAAACCCTTGCGGTAATCGGCCTTGGTGCTATCGGCAGGCTTGTTTCAGAAGCCGCTGTTGACCTTGGAATGAATGTTATAGGTTACGACCCATTCTTACCGGCAGGTGCTTCACTTAAACCAGGCATTACAGTAAATAATAATCTTGATGAGATTTTCCCTGTTGCCGATTATATTACACTTCATGTACCGCTCACACCGGATACAAAGCAAATGATTTGTGACGAAAGCATTGATAAAATGAAAAATACTGTCAGAATTCTCAACTTTGCACGCGGTGACCTTGCGGATTCACAAGCAGTAGTTAACGCACTTGAAGAGGGTAAGATGGCTGCATATGTAACCGACTTCCCATCTGCCGATATTATCGGTATTGACGGTGTTATTGCAATTCCTCACCTTGGTGCAAGCACACCTGAGAGCGAAGAAAATTGTGCATCAATGGGTGCAGATGAACTTATTGATTACCTTGAAAACGGTAATATTAAGAATTCAGTTAACCTTCCTTCCGTTTCAATGGCTAAAACCGGTGTCGCAAGAATTACCGTAATTCATAAAAACCAGCCTAATATGATTGCTACTATTACAGATACAATCAGCCGTGACGGAATCAACATTGCTTCATTTGAAGATAAAAACAGGGGCGAAATTGCTTACTCAATTATTGATATTGATGAAACCCCGGCGCAAAAAGTGCTTGATGATATTACAGCAATCAACGGTGTAATTAAAGTTAGGTCAATATACTAAAAACATACAATGAAAAACGGTGAGCAGCTTAATAAGCTGTCCACCGTTTTTTTATATAATTATTTAACTGAAAATCTAAATTCGGTTGTTGTTTTAAATTCCTCGTTTGGTTCAACATATTTAAACGGAAAATTTGAATGGTTAACTGAATCAGGGTAAAACTGTGTTTCAAGTGCAACACCGCGCCTGTATGTAACTTTTGAATTTCCTTTACCTGCGTTACCGTCTTTAGCAAGCCAACCGCCGCAATAAACCTGAATTCCTACAAGGTCAGTCCACACTTCCATATTTCTGCCGGTTGCTTCATCATAAAGTATGGCAGCTTCTGTAAGCTCACCTATTTTCTTATCATATAAGCAATAGTTATTATCATATCCTATACCATCTATAATAGCTCTGAAAGGATCATCAATCTTATCACCTATTTTATGAAGTGATGTGAAATCCATCATAGTATCTTTAACCGATCCAAGCTCACCGGTAGGAAGTTGGGAATCATCCGTTTCTGTAAACTTATCGGCATTTATTTGCAAATATTCATCCTCAATAGTTTTTGAACTGTCTGCCGAAAGGTTAAAATATGTATGATTTGTAGGGTTTGCAACTGTCTTTTTATCAGATAAAACAGTGTATTCAATTTTAAGCACATTTTCGTTTGAAAAAGTATACTTTACAGTCATTGTGAAATTGCCCGGAAAACCATCTTGCATATCAGGTGAAAAGAAAGAAAATGTAACAAAGTTATCGCCCACTTCCTTAACATTCCAAATATTAAAGCTAAAGCGGCCGCCGCCGTGCAAAGTCCAAGTACCCTGATTTTTAGGAGTGTTATATTCCACACCGTCAATAGAAAACTTGGCGTCACGAATTCTGTTAGCATATCTGCCGACTGCAAGGCCCTGGTACCCTAAATCAGGATTAACATAATCATTAACATCATCAAATCCCAAAACAACATCGCCGAGATTACCGTTTCTGTCAGGTACATTGATAGAATGAACACCTGCGCCGAGAGTCATAAGTTCAACAAACGCACCGTTATCATTAGTGATTTTATAAATTTCTACATCACCTTTACCGGCAATGAAACCAAAATTTCTTTTTTCTACGCTCATAGTTTACCTCCGATTAGTCCTTATATAAAGACCTTAAAAGTGCAATTTCCTTGGCATATCCGTCAAGTTCATTAGGTGTTTCAAGATAAAACGGCAATTTTTTCAATAAAGGATGATTTATTATTCTTTCCATTGCGTCTTTACCGATGTATCCCTCACCGATTTTTTCGTGCCTGTCTTTATGCGCACCGAGCGGATTTTTAGAATCGTTAATATGAATCGCTTTTAATCTGCCGATACCTATAATTTTATCAAATTCCTCAAGTACACCGTCAAGATTATTTACAATATCATACCCTGCATCGTTAACATGGCAGGTATCAAGGCAAACACCGATTTTATCATTAAGTTCAACCTTATCTATAATAGCCTTGAGTTCTTCAAAACTTCTGCCTATTTCCGTACCTTTTCCCGCCATTGTTTCAAGCAAAACAGTAGTGGTCATTTCAGGGAAAAGAACTTTATTAAGTGCTTCGGCTATCAAATCAATTCCGACATCTGCACCCTGCCCTGTATGTGAACCTGGATGGAAATTATAAAGCTGATTCGGAGTATATTCCATTCTCCTTAAATCATCGGCAAAAGTATTGGTTGCAAATTCCCTGGTTTCAGGCTTAGCCGAACACAAATTAAGAGTATAAGGCGCGTGCGCCAATATAACGGGGAAACTGTTTTCACCCATAAGCTTTAAAAAGTTATTAACATCATTTTCATCAATAGCCTTTGCACTGCCGCCGCGCGGATTGCGAGTGAAAAACTGAAATGTATTTGCACCTATTTCCAAAGCCTGATTAAGCATTGCCGTGTACCCTTTTGAAGCACTCAAATGTGCACCGATTGTAAGCATATTTTTACCCTCTATTCTTTTGCGTTTCTTTTTTTATAGCTTCCTCTGCCTTGCCTGACATAATATATTCAAGCAAATCTGCAACACAGCCTTTATTGCAATGGCAAGCTTCAAATTTGCAAATATTATGTATCGGCTGTGGAGCTTGGCCCGCGCAGGCAGGCAAGCCTACGGTTTTAAGCATATCCCAATCATTGTAATAATCGCCTATTGCTGCAACATGGCTTTTTTCAATACCAAGCATATCGGCAAGTTTCATTATTCCTACACCTTTATGTGTATCTTTTTGCAACATTTCAAGAGAAAATATTGAAGATGACATAAAATTAGCATCGGGATTTTCATTTTCTTTTATGTATTTTTGAAGTTTTTTTATAGTTATTGGATTTGACCAAAAAATGACTTTCATCCAGCCCTCAGTCGGCACATCATCTATTGATTTAACTATTTCGTAATGTGCTTTATCAAAATACATTGTGCCTTTTGCAAAAAGTCCGCTTTTAACTATATAAACATAATCGTCAAAGTAAATGCCAATATCTACACTTTTAAAGATTTTATTAAAATGCTTTGCAACTTGCCTCACAAAATCTTGACCTTTTTGCCCGATTGTACTGCGCCAAAGCATTTTCCTGTTTTTATAATCATATAACCCTGCACCGTTAAGCACGATTGCCGGCTGATTTGGTGTTATTCTGTTATAATTTCTTTCAAGGCTTGATTGAAGCCTGCCTGATGCCAATGTGAAATTGCCGCCAAGTTCGGTGAATTTCTTAATAGCATCATAATTTCTTTTAGGGAGCTTGCGAATTTTATTGTTGAGAGTACCGTCAATATCCGATACTACAAGCCAATTTTCAAATGTTTTTTCCATCTCTTACCTCATAAACGGTGTCAATTTTTTTCTTTCAAGCTCTGCCAAAAAATTTGTAAAATAATCAGGCAAAGGTGAAGTGAAATGCAGATACTCGTTTGTTCTCGGATGAATAAATCCTATTTCACCTGCGTGCAGGCATTGACCCGAAAGCTTGGTAATAACCTTTTTCGGCCCATATACACTGTCGCCTGCAAGTGCATGGCCTAAATAAGCCATATGAACTCTTATTTGATGAGTTCTTCCCGTTTCAAGTATACACTTAATATGTGTAAAACTTCCAAAGCGTTCAATAACCTCATAGTGAGTTATCGCATTTCGCGAATTGTTGTAAACAACAGCCATCTTCTTCCTGTCTTTCGGATTTCTGCCGATAGGCTCGTTTACCGTTCCCTTATCCTCTTTAATATTTCCATATACAACTGCTTGATACGCACGATAAAACGAGTGCTCTTTTATCTGCTTTGCAAGATGCAAATGTGAAAAATCATTTTTTGCTACTATTAAAAGCCCTGATGTATCCTTATCAATTCTATGAACTATACCGGGCCTTATTACACCGTTAATACCGCTCAAACTACTCCCACAGTGGTACAAGAGAGCATTTACAAGCGTACCCTCATAATTACCGGGAGCAGGGTGAACAACCATCCCTTTTGGCTTATTTACTACTAATAAGTCATCGTCCTCATATACAATATCAAGCGGTATATTTTCTGCTTTTGTTTCAAGTGCTTTTGGAGCCGGAATTATAACAGTGATTTCATCATTCACTTTACACTTATAGCTTTTTTGTGCTTTTTTGCCAAATACGCTGACATTTCCGTCATCAATAAGCCCGGCAATCATACTGCGAGTTAAAAAATCAATATTTTCCGCCAAAAACTTATCAATTCTGACACCTGAAAAATCATTTTCAACAATTAAGTCAATTTGCCGGCTCATCCTTGTTCTCCTTTTTAAAAATGTCAAACAACAGATAAGCCATCAGACTTATTGTTCCGAGAGTCACAGCACAATCGGCTATATTGAACACAGCGAAATTAACAAAAGTCGGATTTATAAAATCAATAACATAGCCCAAAAAAATTCTGTCTATCAAATTACCGATTGCTCCCGACACAATTACTCCGAGTGACCAAAAAAGCCATAAATTGCTCTGCCCTTTTCCCTTATACATATATATAATACACAAAACCGTAACAACAAGCGTAAGTGCGATAAAAAACCAGCGTCCGCCATCAAAAAGGGAAAATGCAACTCCTGTATTTTGGGCATAAACAAATTCAACTACGCCCTTAATAAATGGCTTTGCGCCATTACCCAAGAGATAGGTTTTCGCAAAATATTTAGTTATTTGGTCTATGGCAACAATCACAATAATCATAACCGCACACCATATTTTTTTATTCTTTAATTTCACAAAAACCTCTCCGTTTATATATCAAATCAGGCACACAGAAAAACAGTGTGTGCCTATTTGAAAATTTATTATAATGAAAGTTCTTTCATTACCTTTGCACAATGTGCGCAAAGAGTAGGATGATTTTTATCCTGACCTACTGTGTCAGAGAACTTCCAGCAGCGTTCACACTTTTCACCGTCAGCCTTTGAAACTGTAACGCTCAAGCCTTCAACATCACCCTTAACTTCGCCTTCACCGTTTTCAACAGTAACAGATGAAGTGATGAAAATTTCAGGAAGCTGTGCTTCTACGCTCTTTAAGAAGTCATAAAGCTCACCGTCGGCATAAAGGCTAACCTTTGCTTCAAGCGGCTTGCCGATAATCTTTTCATTTCTTGCAAGCTCAAGTGCTTTTTGAACATCATATCTTACAGAATGAATTCTATCCCACTTTGCGATAAATTCGCTGTCAGCTTCAATAAAGTTTGGCTGTGGTATTTCATTAAAGAGCGGTGATTCACCGTTTCTGCTCTTATCATGCGGCATTGCCTGCCAAATTTCATCTGCTGTAAATGCAAGAATAGGTGTAAGAATAAGAGTAAGTGCATCAAGAACTTTATAAAGAACTGTTTGCGCCGCTCTTCTTGTTTTGCTTTCAGGTGCCGATGTATAAAGTCTGTCTTTAAGAACATCAAAGTAGAAGTTACTCATTTCAACTACACAGAAATTATGGAGTGAATGAGCAGCAGTGTGATAATCATATACTTCAAATGCATTTCTTGCAATTTCAAGAACTTCATCAAGCTTCATAAGTGCATACTTATCAAGTTCTTCAAGCTCATCATTTGAAACCATATCGCTGTCAGGATTGAAATCGTAAAGGTTTGAAAGGCAATATCTTGCTGTATTACGAAGCTTACGATAGTTATCTGAAATTTGCTTTAAAATTTCAGGGCTGATACGAATATCTGCGTGGTAATCAGCACTTGCAACCCAAAGGCGAAGAATATCAGCACCGTACTTGCCGACGATTTCTTGCGGGTCAATACCGTTACCGAGAGATTTAGACATCTTTTTGCCCTCACCGTCAACGGTCCAACCGTGAGTAATAATTTGCTTATATGGAGCGCCGTTTCCGCCTGCAACAGATGTAAGAAGTGATGATTGGAACCAGCCTCTGTATTGGTCTGCACCTTCAAGATATACATCGGCAGGAACTTTGAGGTATCCCCTCTTTCTGCAAACAGCAGCGTGTGAAGAACCTGAATCGAACCAAACATCCATAATATCTTTTTCTTTATCAAAACCTTTGTCGCTTCCGCAATGCGGGCATTTAAAGCCTTCTGGAAGGAAGTATTCAGTATCGTGAGCAAACCAAGCGTCAGAACCTTCTTCGCCGAAAATCTTTGATACTTTCATCATAACATCATTATCAATGATTTCCTTGCCACAATCTTGGCAGTATACAACAGGGATAGGAACGCCCCATTTTCTCTGGCGGGAAATACACCAGTCTGCACGCTCTTTAACCATTGATTGAAGGCGGTCTTTACCCCATTCAGGGAACCACTTAACATCCTCTGCCGCTTTAACTGCTTCATCCTTAAAGTCATCAACAGAGCAGAACCATTGGCTTGTAGCTCTGAAAATTACAGGTTTATGACATCTCCAGCAGTGTGGATATTGGTGTTCGATTTTCTTAAGTGCAAAAAGAGCACCGATTTTTTCAAGATGAAGAGCAATAGGCTTATTAGCTTCTTCAGTTGTTAAACCTGCAAACATACCTGCTTCTTCAGTAAGTCTGCCCTTTGCGTCAACAGGAACAATAATAGGAATTTCAGGATAGTTTTTACAAACCACAAAGTCTTCAATACCGTGGCCCGGTGCAGTATGAACGCAGCCTGTACCGCTTTCAAGAGTTACATGGTCGCCCACAATAACAAGTGATGTACGGTCAATAAAAGGATGCTGTGTTTTCATATATTCAAGCTCTGAACCTTTGATTACGCCCAAAGTTTCATAATCTGTTACGCCCTTTGCTTCCATAGCAGAAGCTGCGAGGTCAGTTGCCATTACATAATATTCATCACCTGATTTAATAAGTGAATATTCAAAATCAGGGCCTACGCAAATAGCAACATTTGCAGGAAGAGTCCAAGTTGTAGTAGTCCAAATTACAAAATATGTTTTGCTTAAATCTGCACCCATAGCAGTAAGCTTGCCGAGGTCATCTGTAACATTGAACTTAACATAAATTGAATGGCAAGGATCTTCAGCATATTCAATTTCAGCTTCGGCAAGAGCAGTGTTACAATCTGGGCACCAATAAACAGGCTTTAAGCCTTTATAGATATATCCCTTATTTGCCATAGTAGCAAACACTTTAATCTGCTCTTCTTCAAATTCCTTTTTGAGAGTGATATATGGGTTATCCCATTCGCCTATAACACCGAGGCGCTTAAATGACTTTCTTTGCACATCTACAAAGCCGAGTGCGGTGTCACGGCAGATTTTACGAAGTTCAAGGTCAGAAATATTTGTTTCTGCACTGATACCTGCTTTTTTTCTTGCTGCGAGTTCAGTAGGAAGACCGTGAGTATCCCAGCCCGGAACATAAGGTGACTTGAAGCCGGTCATATTCTTATATCTTACAATAAAATCTTTAAGTGTTTTATTAAGAGCGTGACCGATATGAATATCACCGTTTGCATAAGGAGGTCCATCATGCAAAACGAAAAGCGGCTTGCCCTCATTATGCTTCATAAGTTCTTCATACTGATTGTTTGCTTCCCAGCGAGCTAAAAATTCAGGCTCTCTTTTTGGTAAACCTGCACGCATAGGAAATTCGGTTTTAGGTAAATTTAATGTTTGGTTGTAATCCATTATGTTAACTCCTTGATAGGTTTATTTTTTCTTTTTGAAAAATCCTTTGAATTTTTTGTTATCCTCTTCGTCCTCGTCTTCATCATCTTCAGGAATAAGAGAAATTGTTTCATCTGTATTATGCGGATCTTCACGATTTACATGAAAATAATTTTCAAAAGGCTGTGGCTTTTCATCAATTTCAGGCTCATCATCAATTTCAGGAATAGCACCCGTATCTTCAATCGGTGTAATTTCATCACTCGAAAAAGCGTCAAGCGCTGCCTTTGCTTCCTCTTCAGATACTGTTTCTTCCTCAACTTCATTAAGAGAACCGATTGACTTTTTTCCGCTGCTTTCAATTTCTTCAATAATTTCGTCTACCGCGTCTTGCTCATTTACCTCTTCTTCGGCATTTTGAACTTCGTCAGTTTCTTCAGCTTCTTCAACATCAGCTTCTTCATTTACAGGAGTTTCAATTGTTTCCTGCACATCTTCCCAAACTGTTTCTTCAGCTTTTTCTTCTGTTTCCTCTTTGATTTCGGTTTCCTTTGCTTTTTCAATAACGCTGTCAACATTATCATCATTTTCGAGTTTGTCAATTGAAGCATAAATATGATTTAATTCATTTTCAATTTCTTCGTCAGCACTGATATTTGAAATATCTGTATCTTCTGCCATATTTTTAACAACTTCAAGTTGTTGCTCATAAAGAGAAATAAGATTTTCTTTAAATGTTTTGGACTGAGCGTTAAGTTTTTCGACAAGTTCTTTTTGTGCTTCTTTTTCAGCCTTTGCTTTGCTTATAAGTTCCTGTGAAAGTGTTTTTGCTTTTTCAAGAACATCCTGTGCAACTATTTTTGCACCGCTTAAAGCTTCGTTTGCTTTCTTTTCTGCTTCGTCTACTATTTCGCCTGCTGCTTTTTCCTTTTCATTTGTAAGGTTAGCAACATAATCTCTTGCACTTGAAATAATTTTATCTGCCTTTTCCTTTGCGTCAACAACGGTTTTCTGTGCTGTTTTTGCACTTTCTTCAAGTGATTCGGCAGCTTTCTGCTTGGTTTCATTCATAAGCTTATCAGCAGTTTTTTGTGCCGTAATAAATGCGTTTTTAATAGTATCTTCGTCAGCTCTGTATTCTTCTATTCGATTAGCAAGAATTTCCATTTTGCGATAGAGTTCTTTATTTTCGGCATACACAGCTTCATAAGACTCTATAACCTCAAGTAAAAGCTCGTTAACCTCATTTCTGTCATATCCACCGCCTTCAACGGTAGAAATTTTCTTTTGACGAATTTGGCTTGGTGTAATCATTATATTCTTCCTCCATAATTATATACATATAAAAATTATAATTTCATCACTTACATAAACATACCGTTATTTTCAAGTTCATCAATCAAATCACCCATAACATCCACATTATACGGTGTAATGATATATGTACTGTTTGCAACACGCTTGATTTGGCCGTTACTTGCATATGCAACGCCGCTTAAAAAGTCAAGCAGCCTTCGTGCTACATCGCGATTTGTGCTTTCAAGATTAAGCACAACCGTTCTCTTTTCATTTAAGTTATCGGCAATCGCTGCTGCTTCATCAAACTTTTCCGGTTTTACAAGAACAACCTGAAGTTGAGTAGTTGTGTGAATATTAACAACCTTGTCGCTGTCATGCCTTTTAATTCGAGGGCGCTCGGAATATCTTTCTTCTCTTTCGTTTGAAGAAGATTCTCTTCTTGAAAATCTATCCCTTATAGGAGGAGCTATACCTACTGAACCGCCCTTATTATCCTCATAAAAATCATCATATTCGTCATCGTCACTTTCAGTAACGATTTCTTTAATTTTATCAAAAAAGCCCATATATTCTCTCTCCTTTTAAAAATATTTTCTTGCCCCGAAAATTGCAGAGCCTACTCTGACTATATTTGAACCGTTTTTAACAGCAGCTTCATAATCGTGGCTCATACCCATTGATAAAATATCCATATCTACATTATCAATCTTTTTATTCTTAATGTCAATGAAAGTTTGATACATTGACTCAAAATACTTTGAAACCTCTGCTTCGCTGTCACATATAGGCGGAATTGTCATAAGACCTTTGATTTTAATGTTATCCATTTCGGCAACTTCACTTACAAGCTCGTTAAGCCCTTCAAGGTAAATACCGCTTTTCGATTCTTCCTTGCCAACATTAACTTCAAGTAAAATATTGGTGATTATATCCTTTTTAGCAGATATTTTACTGATTTCTTTTGCAAGGTGAACACTGTCAACAGATTCAATCATATCAACCTCGCCTACTATTTGCTTAACTTTATTTGTTTGCAAATGGCCGATAAGATGTTTTTCAACTCCGTTTAAATGAAGCTCATCTTTTTTACCCAAGAATTCCTGAACTCTGTTTTCACCTATTAAGTCAGCACCTAAATCAAGAACCTTGTTAATATAAACACTTTCAACTGTTTTGGTAACAGCCATAAGCCTTACATCGTCCGGTTTTCTGCCGGCTTTTATTGCAGCTTCCTGAACATTTGATAATACTTTTTTGTAATTATCCTGTACTGATTGAATTCTTGCTTCATCAGGTATAAACTTTTCCATCGTGTAAATCCTTTCCTTGCGTAATTATTTGGTCATATAAACGAATAGACTTTTCATCATCCGGTGTGTATTCAAACACTACATAATCCTTTGTTGAATAAATAATGTTTCCTTCTCTGCTTTCAACCTGATTTGCAACAAGGGTATAAACCATCTTTTCGCCCTTATTGTTAATATGAATTGCTGAAGAAGGCACCTTAAATCCGGTGTATTCGTTAAATCTGATTTCAATATCTTCAAGTCGCATTGACGCAATTTCGCTGTCCATCTCGCTTGAACGAAGAATAAGTACAGACTCTTTTACGCCCAAATCAAGCGTTGCACCGCTGATTACTTCACATTCGATGACTTTATCACTGTCTTTCAACGCAACATTTAATATGTCACCGTCATCAATATTTTTCACATCATCGGCGCTTACCTTGCAGGCGAAATACCATTCATAATCGGTTACAAGCTTGCCAAGGCTGTCTGTTTTCTTCGCCTTTTGAGCCTGTGAAATATATTTATCGAGCGTTTTAACATCAAGCTTGTCTATATTTTTGTAATCAAAAGCAGTTTCGCATCCGTCACTGTATGATGAAAAGATGCCCGATTCTTTTGTGCTGATGTATCCGTTAGGTTTGCAGGAATCAAGATTTATGGAATTAAGTTTTTTTTCAAGATTTTGCTTAACCTTGCTGAAATCAATATCCTGCCCGATAATCATTTGCCGCCTTGTTAATTTATCATTAAGGTCAAGCGACGCATTTTGAACAGACGATATATTGTAATTTGACGCATTGCGAACATAATCGTTAACATCGTTAATAACATCACTGTCAATCTGCTCAACATCGGTTGCTGTTCCCGCCGATTTACTTTCCAAATTGATATAATAATCTAACTGCTTTTGCAAATCAGCGGCAGTTGCATAATTTTCTGCATTTTCGCTGTTCGCAAAAACCATAGCAATATTTCCGCCGACCTTTACTTTTTCGCCGTCATTTAAACAAGCCACCGTAACCCCGCTTGAATCACCTTCAACAATATGTTCATCACGAATTATAAGTGCCTTTTTATCAAGCGTTTGGTACACTGTTGACTGAACTGCCGTAATAGTTTGCACATCAACATGAGTTGCACTGTAACATTCAGCAACAATGTAAGCCACAATTGCGATTAAAACTATTGCGATAACAATAATATCTTTAGAAACATATTTTGCGTTTTTATTCACTTTTTTCGCCTTTTTATCAGCCATTTAAAAAGTCCTCGCATTTATCTATAACTGTTTTAACAGCAGCATTTCTGTCATCATCAAAGATGATATGTACAGCGTCCTGCCTTCTTTTAAACCATGTAATTTGCCTTTTTGCATAATGGCGGCTTTCCTGCTTCAACTTTTCAATGCAAGTTTCAAGCTCGGCTTCGCCGCTTAAATATTTTGAAAGTTCTTTATGCCCGATAGCCTGTGCCGATGTTGCCTGATATTTGCCATACATAGCCTTTGCTTCATCAAGAAGCCCTGCTTCAAGCATTTTATCAACCCTGTCGTTTATTCTGTCATAAAGAATTTGCCTGTTTTTGTATTCAAGTACAAAATAAAGAAAATCATAAGGGCTTTTTTCTTTGCGCGACGCTTCGTTTTGCTGCGTCTTCCCGCTTCCTAAATAATAAAGCTCAAGAGCGCGAACAACCCTTTTCTTGTTATTTTTATGTATATTTTCACTCGCCTGCCTGTCAACTTTTACAAGTTCATCATAAAGGTCGCAAACATCACGATTCATTAACTCTTGCCTTAATTTTTCATCAACTTCAACTTCGGCAAAACTTATATTATCAATCAGGCTATCAATAAATAAACCTGTTCCGCCGACTATAATCGGCACTTTTCCCCTTGAAAGAATATCATTGATTTTTTCTTTCGCAAGCTCGCACCACTTTGCAACACTGAAGCTTTCATCATTATCCAAAAACTCCACCAAATAATGCGGTACCTGATTTTTTTCTTCTTCTGTCGGGCAAGCGGTTGCAATCGGCATATTTTTATATACCTGCATTGAATCGGCTGATATTATTTCACCGCCGACTGCTTTTGCAACTTCAATTCCCAGCCCTGTTTTGCCTGACGCAGTAGGCCCTGCAATAACTATAACTTTATTCATAATAAATCAAACTCTGCCAAATTGTTTTTCAATATCATACTTGCTCATTTTTATGAACACGGGTCTTCCGTGCGGGCAAAAGCGAATATTTGGCATTGAAAGAAGCTTTTTAATAAACATCTCCTGCTCCTGCCTTGAAGTATAATCGCCGGCTTTAACCGCGCCCCTGCACGAAGCCGAATGATATATCCAATCAATTTTATCAGGTATAATATCTGTTTTATGGTCAAGTAATTTTTGTGCAATTTCAAGCATTAAATCTTTTACATCATCATTATCAACAAGGCTTGGTATTGCACGCACAATAATTTGGCTTTCACCGAATTCTTCAAGCTCAAAGCCGCAGCTTTTAATAAGTTCCATATTTTCACTGACTGCAATAAATTCATCCTTTGTCAAATTAACCGCAACCGGAGCTAAAAGCATTTGAGTTTCAACCGTGGCCTGAGCCTTGAATTTTTCATAATTCATTCTTTCGTGGCCGGCGTGCTTATCTATAAAGTAAAGTTCATTTTCAATTTCAACTATCAAATAAGTTTTAAATGCTTCACCAATCAGCTTAAAATTAGGAATAATGTTTTCATAATCCTTTTCATCTTTAATTACCACTTCTTCCTGCGGTATTTCCTCCGCTTTAGGTAAAGTCGTTTCTGATTTTTCTATTATATCTTCTTTTTCGGTTATTTCATATTTTGGTTTAGGTGCTTCAACTCGCCAAAAATCCTCGCTCGGCTTGGTTTTAATCACCTGCTGCACCGGCGGTTCGTCTTTCTTTTTAAAAAATTCAAATTTAGACTGATATGTACTTTCCTGCCTTGCGCTGTTAAAAATAATATTAGGCGAAGAACTAAATCCCGTATTTTCTTTAAACTGAATTTCTTTTACCGTTGTGTCATTTTCAATTGCTGTTTTAACCCCATAATACACAAGGTCGAAAACAGGCTTTTCATTTGCAAATCGAACTTCGGTTTTAGCCGGGTGAACATTAACATCAACCTGTGCAGGATTAAGCTCGATATTAAGCACACAAGCAGGAAAACGACCTACCATAATTGTGTTTTTATATGCCTGCTCCAATGCCGCCATAGCTGTTTTTGATTTAACGACACGATTGTTTATATAGAAAAACTGCATTGCCCTGCTTTTTCTTGAAGCGGTAGGCTTTGATACAAAACCTGAAAGACGCATATTATCATAAAAATAATCAACGCTCATTAAACTGTCGCTTATTTCTTTACCCAAAACAGAATAAATGGTCGATTTTAAATCCCCGTTGCCTGATGTGATAAGCATTTGCTTACCGTCACGAATAAATCTAAATGAAATTTCAGGATGTGAAATAGCCATTCTGTCAACTATTGCGGCAACTTGATTGCCCTCCGTCACATCTTTCTTTAAAAATTTCATTCTTGCAGGGGTGTTGAAGAAAATATCCCTTACAACAATAGTTGTTCCGTTAGGGCAGCCGGCATCATCAAATTCAATTTCTTGCCCGCCCTCGATTTCATACCTTGTGCCGATTTCTTCATTTTGTGCTTTTGTTAAAAGTTCAACTTTAGATACAGCGGATATTGAAGCCATAGCTTCACCTCTGAAACCCAAAGTGCCGATTGAATTCAAATCATCCTTTTGCGAAATTTTACTCGTTGCGTGGGAAACAAATACTTTTCTTACATCATCACGCTCAATTCCGCATCCGTCATCAGTAATTCTGATATATGTTGAACCGCCGTTTTTGATTTCAAGAGTAATATTTTTAGCTCCTGCATCAAGCGAATTTTCAATCATTTCTTTTACAACACTTGAAGGGCGCTCAACGACTTCGCCTGCTGCAATAAGCTGATATATTTCTTTCGGTAAAACATTTATTCTTGCCATAGCGCACCCTCCTTTAATCAAAAAATTTATTCAAGCTCCTGTGCTTTTTGCTTCAAATCAAACAGTGTTTGAAGTGCTTCCATAGGAGTGATTGAGTTTATATCGGTAGCTTTGAGTATTTCAAGTATTTCATCAGTACCCTGCGCTGTAAAATTATACTGTATATCGCTTTGTTCATCATCTTCGCTGACATTTTCAGCAGTAAATTCAATCGGTGTTGAATTAGCTTCAAGCTCTTTAAGTATAACTTTTGCACGCTTTACAACACTGTCCGGTACACAGGCAAGCTTCGCTACTTCTATACCAAAGCTTTGGTCTGCGCCGCCCTTTACAATTTTTCTTAAAAATGTAATATCATCGCCGCGCTTTTTGACAGCTATCGAGTAATTTTTAACCCCGTCAAGCAACCCCTCCATAACAGTAAGTTCGTGGTAATGAGTTGCAAAAAGTGATTTTGCTCCAAGTGTCTTTTTCTTGCAAACAAATTCAAGCACAGCCCTTGCAATACTCATTCCGTCAAAGGTTGATGTGCCGCGCCCGATTTCATCAAGAATGATGAGCGAATGGTTTGTTGCATTTTTAAGAATTTCTGCAACCTCATTCATCTCTACCATAAAGGTTGACTGCCCTGTTGCGAGATCATCGCTGGCACCTACTCTTGTATAAATCGCATCAACAATTCCGATTTGCGCACTATTCGCCGGTACAAAAGAACCTATTTGTGCTAACAGGGTGATAAGAGCAATTTGCCTCATATAAGTTGATTTACCCGCCATATTAGGCCCGGTGATTATTTCACATCTGTTTTCATCTAAATCAAGCTTTGCATCATTCGGCACAAAAGGTGTACCGTCAAGCAAGGCTTCAACTACCGGGTGCCTGCCGTCTTTAATATTTATAATTCCGTCATTTGTAATTTGCGGGCAAGTATAATTATTATTAACTGCCACTTCTGCCAAAGATGCCAAAACATCAAGGGTTGCAAGCGCACGCGCTGTTTTTTGAAGCCTTTTAACTTCATTTGCAATACTTTCCCTGATTTTGCAAAGCATTTGATATTCAAGTGCTATGCATCTTTCTTTTGCGCCGATAATTTTACCCTCTAAATCTTTCAACTCCTGGGTAATGTATCTTTCGCAATTTGTAAGCGTTTGCTTTCTTATGTATGTTTCGGGAACTAAATCCTTATATGAATTGGTAACCTCAATATAGTAGCCGAATACTTTGTTATACCCAACCTTAAGTTTCGGAATTCCTGTTAATTCCCTTTGCTCATTTTCAATTGAAGCTATAATTCCCGCACCGTCGTTCATTATAGACTTAAGTTCATCTATATCGGCATTAAAACCTTCTTTAATCATTCCGCCCTCACGAACGGTAAACGGTGGCTCATCAACAATTGCACTGTCAATAAGATTTCTTACATCTTCAAGCAAGTCAATATCGTTATACACAGCTCTTAAAAGATATGCACTTGATGATGAAAGCAAATTTTTAATCAACGGCAATTTTTCCAAAGTTGATTGAAGTGATTTTAGTTCCTTTGCATTTGCGGTTGAATAAACAATTCGTGTAAGCAATCTTTCAATATCGCTTATTCCCGTAAGTGCCTGCCTTACTTCATCACGAAGCATCGGGCTGTCCGCAAGTTCGCCGACTGCATTTTGACGCTTTGTAATTTTAGCGACGGACATCAGCGGCCTTTCAAGCCAGGAACGAATCATTCTTTTACCTGCCGAAGTTTTGGTTTTATCAATAACCCATAAAAGCGAATGCCTTTTATCCCCCGTCATCATTGACCTTGTAAGTTCAAGATTTCGCCTTGCAGACATATCAAGCTTCATATACTTTTCGCAATCATATAATTCAAGCTCGCTCGGTGCTTCGATTTCGTCTTTTTTCTGAGTATCTTTAAGATATAATATTACTGCACCGAGTGCGCACACCGCTATTTCGTTTTCGCTTACATTAAGTTCGCTTATCTGCGCCGAACTCAAATTATCGTTAATAAGCTTTATTGCAGTTTCATAATCAAATTTCTCTGCGCTCACAACTTCAAGGTGAGCATCAACGCGCTTTGTATAATTATCAAGAAGTGACATATCAAATGCGTCATTATTAACAATAATTTCACGCGGCATATATGTATAAAGCTCGTTCATAATCTGCCTTTGCAAAGGTGCTGTATTAAGTGATGTAATGTGAAACTCACCTGTTGAAACATCCGCAAAGCACAAACCTGCTTTTGATCTATCCGCATTTTTATAAATAGCGCAAAGGTAATTATTTGCACCGTCTTCAAGCATATTACTTTCAATTACGGTACCGGGAGTCATGACTCTTATGACATCTCTTTTAACAAGGCCGGTTGCTTTTGCCGGGTCCTCCGTCTGCTCGCAAATAGCAACCTTGTATCCTCTGCTTACAAGCTTTGCAATATAATTATCGGCACTGTGAAACGGAACACCGCACATAGGTGCGCGCTCCTCCTGCCCGCAGTCTTTGCCTGTAAGCACCAAATCAAGCTCGGATGAAGCTGTTTTGGCGTCATCAAAAAACATCTCATAAAAATCACCGACACGGAAGAACAAAATTGTATCGGGATATTTACTTTTCACCTCAAAATACTGTGCCATCATAGGTGACAGTTTACTGTCTTTTTTAGCCATTTTTGTTCCTCCTTTTCAATGATTTATGCCCGGTAAAATGTACCGAGTAAATTTAATTAGTGGCAG
>FR895318.1:109570-113174 GCA_000434995.1 Firmicutes bacterium CAG:341
GCAGCCGCCGCAGGTTGAGCAGTTATGTGTGCAGGCATCCTGTGGTGGAAGTTCGCAGGTTTCGGCATCCTGACCGTCAAAGAAAAGACCGATCATACCGCTGATATACTGTGCCATTTTTTCCATTTCAGAAGCGGCTGAAGAATAGTTTTGCATATTTTCGCCTGCCATAATTTCTGTATAAAGCTTCTGATAATCCTCTTGAAGTTCTTGAATTCTTTCCTGTGATGCTTCTTCGCCTTTTTCAGCTTCCTGCTGATATTTAAGAGATATAAGCTGCATCTCCTGCATTTGCTGTTGAAGACTTTCGTCTGCATCATTTACCTTTGCAGCAGCCTGAAGAGCGATAAAACGCTCGTCCTTCTGAATTTCTTTGCCTAATTCTCTGAGTGCTGATTCAATACTCATATTTGTTTCTCCTTTACTAATTCGCCCCTCATAACAAATGTAAGCGGTTCGATTACTTTAATGTTTTGGAAAGTTCCGATAAGGCTTTCGTCACCTTCAAATTCTATAATCAAATTACCGTCGTTTCTGCCGGCAACATAATTATCTGCCAATTTGCCCTTACCGTATACATAGCATTTATAAGTTTTGCCTTGATGAAGGCTCATTTGCTCGGCACTTATTTTTTCTTGCAAATCGGTAAGTTCTTTAAACCATCTTGATTTTTCTTCGGCAGGAACAGGGTCGTCCATCTTCGCTGCCGGTGTACCCTCACGCTTTGAATAAATGAATGTAAAAAGCTGGGTAGCTTTTATTTCCTTAACAAGTGAAAGTGTTTCCTGAAATTCATCGTAAGTTTCGCCCGGGAAACCGACTATAATATCACTTGTAATTGAAAGTTCATCACCCATAAGCTTGCGGGCGTAGTTTATAAGTTCAAGATACTGTTCTCTTGTATAATGCCTGTTCATAGCTTTTAAAACCCTGTTGCTTCCGCTTTGGAAAGGCAGGTGCAAATGCTGTGCCACCTTGTCACATTCAGCCATAGTTTCAATAAGCTCTTTTGTGCAGTCTTTCGGGTGGCTTGTCATAAATCTTATTCTGAAGTCACCGTCTATATCATTAAGCTGCCTTAAAAGTTCTGCAAAAGTAACTTTAGGCTCTAAATCCTTACCGTAAGAATTTACATTTTGACCTAAAAGAGTAATTTCTTTATACCCCTGCTCCACAAGGCACTTAAACTCGGCAATAATATCCGCTTTTTCCCTGCTTCTTTCTCTTCCCCTTACATACGGCACAATGCAGTAAGAGCAAAAGTTATTGCACCCGTACATAATCGGCAACCAAGCCTTAGCGTCATTATCACGCTTAACGGGAATACCCTCGGCAATAACTTGATCCGTATCATCAATATCAAACACACGCTTTTTACCGGTAAGTGCTTTATAAAGAAGTTCGGGAAGCTTATGCACAACATGAGTACCGAAAACAAGGTCTACAAAAGGATAAGATTTTTTGATTTTATCGGCTATATGTTGCTGCTGCATCATACATCCGCAAAGTGCAATTACAACATCGTGATTTTTCTGCTTATAGCTTTTAAGTGCGCCGACATTGCCGAACACTCTGTCCTCGGCATGCTCCCTTACTGCACAGGTGTTAAAAATTATAAGCTTTGCTTCAAGCCTGTCATCAGTGAAATCATATCCCATAATTTCAAGCATACCCTTGATTTTTTCACTGTCGGCAACATTTTGCTGGCAACCGTATGTGATTACACAAGCCTTTGGCTTTTCATCATAAGACGCCGAAATAACAGAGCTTACCTTTTGTGTAAACTGCTTCTGCCTGCTAAGTTCTTCATTTGAAACAGTATGTGATTTTTTAGTGTTTTCGCTCAATTATTCGCCCTCACAATCAAAAAGTTTGCCACCGTATATGCGTATAAATTATTCGCACATATACCCTTGCATTATACGGAAAATATTATATCAAATATATATACTTTAATCAATATATAATTATAAATAAAATAATAATTTTAAATAATTGATTTTTGTTTATGTTAATGATAAAATATCATATAATTTTTAATTTTCAGAAAGAAGCAAAGTGATTATGCTAAAAAAACGAGGAGCAGGCGTATTACTGCACATAAGCTCTATGCCGAGCGAATACGGCGTAGGTGTTTTTGATGAAAATGTCATTCATTTTATTGACAAAATTGCCGATATGGGATTTACCTATTGGCAGGTATTACCGTTTAACCCACTTGACGGTGCCAATTCACCGTATTGCTCACCGTCCGCCTTTGCAGGCAATTACCTTTTCATAAATCCAAAAGGTCTTTTTGATATGAACCTTGTAAGCGAAGAGGATTACAAATCAAATATTTATACCGGCACACCATACACCGCAGATTATGAATTTGCCGCAAAAAAAAGGCTTGAACTTCTGAAAAAAGCCTTTTTAAATATAAATGACGATATTGCAAAGGAAATAAAAGAATTTGAAATAAATAACTCCTGGCTTACCGATTACAGCGTATTTATGGCTGTAAAAGAGCAGGAAAATATGAAGCCTTGGTGGGAATGGAGCGATAAACACGCACATTATTTTGAATGCATTAAAGATATTTATTCATATGAAGAGAGTGCGGCTTTTTGGAAATTTGTGCAGTATATTTTTTACAGGCAATGGAACGAAATCAAATCTTATGCAAATAAAAAAGGCATTGCAGTAATAGGCGATATGCCGATTTATGTTGCTATGGACAGCGTTGATGTTTGGTCAAATCTTCCTATGTTTTTAATAGACGAAAAAACGCTGAAAGTTGAAAAAGTTGCCGGTGTACCGCCTGATTATTTCAGCAAAGACGGTCAGCTTTGGGGCAACCCGATTTATGATTGGGACGCCATGGAAAAAGATAATTACAGCTGGTGGGTTTCAAGAATAGGGCATTCTTTAAAGCTTTATGATACCGTAAGAATTGACCATTTCCGAGCCTTTGCATCATATTGGGCAGTGCCTGCCGAGTCAAAAACAGCCAAAATCGGCGAATGGCTTGACGGCCCTAAAATGAAACTTTTCAACAAAATATTTGATGCATTTCCAAACGCTCCCATTATAGCTGAAGATTTAGGCGTGTTCGGCGAAGATGTGGTTAAATTGCTGGCGGATACAGGTTTTCCGGGAATGAAGGTTGTACAATTTGGATTCGACCCGAATTCCGATTCATCACATATGCCGCATAACGCAGTACCAAATAGCATAAATTATGTAGGTACGCACGATAACAACACTATTTTAGGCTGGCTTTGGGAAGCAGGCGAAGAAGAAAGAAAATTTGCACTTGAATATTGCGGCTTTTACGGGGATAATTGGGGCGAAGGCGGATATTACAGCGCATCGTGCAGGAAAATCATTGAAACCGTATGGAAAAGTTCATCAAATGTGGCAATCATTGCACTTCAGGATATGTGCGGCTTCGGCTCTGACGCAAGAATGAATATTCCCGGTGTGCCGGATAAAAATTGGAGATTTCGCACCACAAGAGATACAATTGATAATATTGACACATCATATTTCAAGCACATCAATTCACTTTTCAGAAGAATGTACCCGGCATTTGATGATAAAAAAAACAAATAAAAAATTG
>FR895318.1:113221-124489 GCA_000434995.1 Firmicutes bacterium CAG:341
TTGCCTGCACGCTTTTTTTATAGTCTACTACTTGTTATCTTCGCTGTCGCAAATCGGCTTTGTGGGATTACAAGGGGAACAGCCTTCTTTTTCACTTGGGAAAAATTGCTCAACAGGGAAATCAATACCCTGGAAAGTTTCGCACGGGTTGGAAGTATTGCAGTTACATTCTCTGTCAGGAATGCAATAATCATATGCAGGGATAAGAATTTGTGCGTCACGCTCCATTTGAACAATTGAAAACAGACCGAGAGTTACAAGTATTGCTTTAGATGCACCGCAGGACGGAATTGTATCCTCCATAGAATTAAAAATAGACTGCGGGAACGAAGAGCATACAGAAATGTTGCAATCACAGCTATCGCAAATATCGGTTGAAAGTACAACAGGGTCAACTGCCTGAACCTTTGCAACAGGGTTTGTATATTGCGGTGCAACAGGGCAATCTGTAGTTTCGCTTACAGAGTTTGAAACAAATACTTTTACATCGCCGTTTGAACCGAAGAGAATACATTTTTTATTAAATTTTGCAAAGCCGACTGCAACCTGCGGTGTGGTGCAAGGTGCTGAATAAGTATCGAAGCAAAGCTTAAAATAGAATGTAATATCTACGCTGTAAAAGCCTCGATTAAACGGTACTTCTTCAACATCAATACTAACCTCTTCAATGCAGCAATCACGGGTTTTTACCGTAACCGCTTCGTCAATAAGTCGCTGGCTTCTTGAAAAAAATGTAACTCTTAAATCTTCAAGGCAATCTTTGCTTACGCAGCTGTCAAAAATACGCTTTGTATCAATGCAAACCGCCTCATTTATGCGTCTTTCACCTGTGTCTAAATTGAGATTATCAGGCATAAAAAAACTCCTTTATAAAATATTGAAGTAAACTTCAGTAATATTCTATGAAGGAGTTGATTTTTTGTTAACTTTTAAAATGCAACATCTATATAATTTTTGCCGATAATTTCTGATTTTGCAACTTTTGTATACGGTGCAATTCTGTAAAAATTCCTTGAATATGCACCTGCCGACTTATCCTCAAATTTAAGGACTTTGGCAGTTGCAATTTGCTTATATGTACCGTTATAAAGCGCACGATAAACCTTATAACCCGTATTTCCGTTAACAGAACTCAAGGTAATAAGGGGCTTATTTCTGAGCGAAAATGATGTTGATGCAAGCGTTACATTAGCTAAATTTTGGCTGTAATTTTTAGAATAAAGGCAAATAGTGCTTGTACCGGCAGAAATATTATTACTGCTTTTAATAACCGCAAATGAGTCGTTTGCAACCCTTATTCCGTAACTTTTTATATTTGTAATACTGTTATTATCTATATCAATATTCTTACTGCTTAAAGAATTAGCATCATAAAGTGAAATTCCGTTATTAAAATTACCGTCAATCACATTGCCCACAACAGTGTTTTTAGAACTGGCGCATATATTAACAGCGTTAATTCCGTTTTCTGCCGATGCATAATCGGTTAATCTGTTAGAAACAATTTCACTGTTATTAACACCTGTTACAAATATTCCGCGTGATTCGGAAGAACTGCAATTTACAGTATTATTGCTTATTGATAAATCGCTGATAGTATAATCACCGGCACAATTTATAACGCCCTTGCCTGCTGCTGTTTGAGCATCAATTTTACCACCGTATGCATAAATACCGTAGCTTGATTTATCTGCCATTTGCTTAATATTCATAACATTGCCGCTTATAACGGTGGATGAATTTGAATTTATACTGCCTACCTTGCCGTCATTTGGAATATACATTCTTTGCGAATAGCTTTTATCAAAAATATTATTAGGTAAATATTCAAAGCTGATACCTGCACTTACATCACTGAAAGTATTGTTGATAATTTTGCTGTTTTTATAATTAAAACAACTGATTGCTTTTTCGGTAATATTTTTAAATATATTATTTTCAATTACAACATTATCAAAATATTTGCTTACTACTCCCGAGCGAGTACCGATACCCGAATACAAATTTTCAAATGTACATCCGCTTATAGTGACATTTTTATTAGGAGTATCATCAAATTCCTCAAACCCTACAAAATGCACACTGTCGTGCAAAATATCAAGCTGAATAGCTTCACACGAGCCACTTCGTTCAGAAGTCCTTGAAGAAGCTGTAAATAAGCTGTTGGTGATTGATACTGTATCTGCACCTGCAACTTCAATGTGATGCGCATCTTTAACACTGTTAATTTTAACATTATTTATGCTCAAATTAGTACAATGGCCAAAACGCATAGCACAAGAACCGTTAAAGTTCATATTCCAAGTGCCGCCGTCAATTTTAATATTTCTAAATCCGTTATAAAGAATATGCTTTTGCCCGAAATCTCCTGATTTAATTATATTTTGACCTTTAGGTGCTGTTTGAATAAGCGTGGTTTCATTATCAAGATAAAGCTCTGTATTACTAAAAATATTTAATGTTGAATTAAGATTAAAGCTTCCTTTAGGAAGATAAATTCTGTATCTTTTTTCATCAGTCGCACTATTTCTTGCTTCATCTAAAGCTTTTTGTATGGTTTTAACATTTTCGTCCGCTGTGCCTGCTAATTCATCTGCCGAAATAGAAATGTCCTTATAGGTAATTTCATCTGCAAACGCAGTTACGCTTGAAAATGACAATACCATAGCTGCACACAAAATAAACGATATTATTTTCCTCATTTTTATATCCTTCTTATCAAATAAAAATCAATTTTTAATAAAACAGAGTTTAAGTGATTTCGGAAGCACTTTAAAATTAACTTCGCTGTAATCGAAATTTTCACCGTCACAGTTACCCAAAAGCGCACTTCCGTCAGTAGACCAAATTCTGCCGCTTACCACCTTGCCGAATGAAATATGCTTTTGCAGTTTTTCAACTTCGCCGCTACTGTATTTAGGAATTAGCGGAAGCGCCTGAAAAGCATTTACCGGATGGCAAAGTGCAAAATCAAGAATTCCGTCATCAAGCACCGAATTTGGCGCAGGACAAAAGCCACCGCCGTAATAACTTGCATTGCAAATTGCAAAAAGGGTGTAATCACAAGGGGCAATGGTGTACTTATAAGGCTTTCCTTCATCATCAATGCAATCAAGGTCAATATTTATTTTATAGGTCATTGATTTGCACAATACAGGCACTATTGCAATATTATAAGCCTGATGCCCAAGTGACGGAATTTTACCTGCTATTTTTCTGCCTATGGTTTCAACTTTTGTATCAAGCCCATAGCTCATAACATTTATGCATTTTTCACCGTTATAATCAATAAGGTCAATAGGCTTAACATCATAGTTTATTTTACCGTTATAAAAGCCAAATGCCTTAATTACATTTTCAACATTTATATTTTTTGTACCGTAAACTTTTTTGGCAAAATCATTGCCTGTGCCGAGAGGCAAAAGAAGCAGAGGTGTATCTGTACCGGCAAGCCCGTTTGCAATTTCGTGTACCGTTCCGTCACCGCCGCAAGATACAATTACACACTCACTGCCGTATTCTTTAGCATATTTTTTTGCAATGAGCTGTGCGTCACCCCGCTCGTGAGTAGATTCAACTATCATTTCGTCATCACTCATACGAAATGTTGATTTAATTCTTGAAAAAATCTTTGCTTTATCGTCATTGCCGGCAATAGGATTTATAATAAATATGTATTTCATTTTCTATTCCCTCTTCATCGACTTATCATAATCAGCCTATTACTTTTGTTCCGCCAAACGGGCGAATAATAAGTACATGGCACGAGCCCTCACCGAATACTCGGTCAATAGTATTTTTATATTCATCAAGCATATCGTTAGGCACAAAAGCCTGAATTGTTCCTGCAAATCCGCCACCGTGAACTCTCCAAGCACCCTTACCTTTAAGGAGCTTTTCGCTTAAGCATAAAGCTAAAGAAAGCTTTTGCTCGGTAGGTGTTTTAGGGGAGTATACATTTTGGTTATAAAGGAAAGATGAAAATCCTGATTCTGTAATAGCTTGCTTAAAAGATTCAAAATCGTTATTTTCAAGGCTTGTTACAGCTTTATCTACCCTGTCATTTTCACCGAAGAAATGAAATGCACGAAGAATAGCACGGTCATTAACCTTGTCTTGAAGTTCTGCAAGGTGATTTAAGAAATCATCATATTCCACCTCACGCAAAACTTTTTTGCCGAATGCTTTTGCCACATCTTCCATTTCGCTTCTTACAGCAGCATAATCATCTGTAAGGTCACTGTGATTACCATGAGTATCAACAATGCAAAGGGCATATCCGCTTTTTGCAAAATCGTAATTAACTTTTTTAATAATCGGATTTGCAGTATCTTTAAAATCAATAGTTACAAATGTACCTACCGAAGACGCCATTTGGTCAAGCAAGCCTGAAGGCTTGCCGAAATATACATTTTCACTGAATTGTGATGCTTTTGCTACCGTAACAGCGTCAATATTTCCGCCGTTATAAAGATGATTAACTATTGTTGCAATCAGCACTTCAAATGCCGCTGAAGACGATAAGCCTGAGCCGCCCATAACATCACTTGTGGTGCAAGCATCAAATCCGCCGATATTATATCCATATTCCTTAAGACCTGCCACAACACCTTTAATCATCGCAGCCGATTTTCCGTATTCAGATTCATTAGGTGCTAAAACAGAAATATCAACATCATTAAGGTTATGTCCCTCACTCTTTTCCTTAATAACCATATCATCCCTTTTAGCAGCTACTGCAATAGCGTCAAGGTTAATGGAAGCGGCTAAAACTTTACCGTTATTATGGTCTGTATGGTTGCCGCAAACTTCGGTTCTGCCCGGTGCACTTAAAATAAATACATCCCTATCATCACCAAAAAGTTTAATAAATTCGTTAATGGTTCTTATGTAACGAGGTTTCTGCGCATTAACCGCACTGTCTGTGACATATAATTTCTTGAGTTCGCTGTCAAACTCATTATTTTCGATTTTAGTAATTAACTCGCTTGGTTTCATTTATATTCTCCTTATAAAACAATTTTATATTTTTCTTTTTCAGAATAAATCAAAAGTGTTTGATTCATCTGTTTTGATTTAATACCGTAAAATATATTAAATAAAATGATTGACAAGCCTGTAAAGCTTACAATAATTATTAAAAGCACAAGAAATTGCGCAGAAAAAGGATTATAAATTGCCGAACCGATTTTTGTATAAATAAAAAGTCGCGGCATAAATCCCATAAGGCTTAAAAGCGAATAATAAACAAAATCATATCGCATTGAGCCATAATATTTTGATACCATTCCAAGCGGAATTGCGGGAAACAGCCTTGATACAAAAAGAACATACGGATTACCGTTACCTTTAAATTCAATCCAATCCTTAATAAACTTAAACTTTTTTATTCCAAGTATCATTCCTGTCCATCCGCCGCCGATAAATTTACCTTCAAGATATTTTACTATAAAGAAAAACTCGGTAAAAATAATATTTATCGCAACAGCCTCTGCAAGCGGAAATACCATACCGGATATTACACATAAAAATCCCATTGGTATCGGCAATTGGCATTTTGCAATATACAGTGCAAAAATACAAATAATTATTTCAACATCACTGTCAAGCTTGACAATGGAATCGTCTATTTGCTTAAGATAATTTATAAGCGTGTCAAACCTCACTTCAAGCTTTGCGTGATTATAAAGTGCAATACCGAGAAAGATTAAAACAGCACCTGTAATTACAAGCGTTACCGCAGATATTAAATTTGTTTGATGCCTTTTTTGCTGTTTCACAAATTCATCTCCGTAAATATTCTTACACTAATACTTATTAACAAGCTTCGTGGAAATTGCCTAAAAACTCAAATTCAGGCAGTTCATCTGAAAGCGCACAAATAAGGTCAAGCGTTTCCTCATCTTTAACATTTCCCAATACATCAACATAAAAATAGTAGCTGAATTCACTGTTTTCAATAGGTCTTGATTCAAGCTTAGTCAAGTTTAAGCCTGCCATTGAAAAGCGGCCCAAAACCCTGTAAAGCGAACCTGTTTTATGCGGAAGTGCAAATATGAGCGATATTTTTTGCGCATCACTCGGAATTGCAAGTTCCTTTGATATAACTATAAATCTTGTGGTATTTTTATCATTATTTTGAATATTACGCTTAAGAACATTAAGTCCGTATTTTTTAGCCGCCAATTCACTGCATATTACAGCTACATTGTTTTTTGGTGATTCGCTTACATATTTTGCCGCAGCGGCAGTATTTGAATAGTTGATTCCCGTGAAATCAAAGTTTCTCAAAAAATTATTACACTGCGAAAGGGCTTGCGGATGGCTGTAAACATCAGTAATATCTTCATATTTTGTACCGTTCTTTGCACAAAGGCAATGTTCTATTTTCAAATCATATGCGCCTACAACAAAAAATCTGTATTTCATAATAAGGTCATAAGATTCGTGAACAGAGCCGGCTGTTGAATTTTCAACAGGAATAACGCCGAACTTTGAATCTCCCCTATTTACAGCTTCAAAAACATCTTCAAATCTCTTATGAAAATGAATATCTGTATTCGGAAAAATTTTATTTGCTGTTACTCCGCTGTACGCACCCTCAACACCTTGGCAGGCAATCGGTTTGCCGGCAGTATCAAGCTTATCAATTTTGATAGCATTTTCAATATCTTCCCTGAGTTCTTTGCCGCCGCCTACTATTTTATGCTGTAAAGCTCTTGAAGCGTCCATCGTAGCGGCAAATACGGTTTTTATGGTTTCGCCTTGCTTGCCGCATTTTTTTGCAACATCGTCAAGAATTTGCTGTTCACGCTCACTGTTTAAAACAGGCATACCGCGTTCAACCTTATACTTTGCCACTTTTTCAGATACACTCATCCTCTTAAGTAAAAGCGGAATAAGCTCATCATCTATTTCATCAATTTCTTTTCTAAGTTCTAATAAATCCATTTATATTTCCTTTTTCGTTAATTTTATGCCATAAGGTCAAGAAGAGCAAATGCAACCGCACTTTCAATTACCGGCAAAGCCCTAGGCACAATGCAAGGGTCGTGCCTGCCGTGAATAACAAGCTCTTCCTCAGTCATAGTCTGCAAATTAACACTCTTTTGCGGCTTTGATATTGACGGTGTCGGCTTAATCGCAGCCTTAACTATAATCGGTGCACCCGTAGTCATTCCACCGAGAATACCGCCGTTATTATTTTTATTAACAAATATTTTTCCGTTTTTAATCGAATATGTATCATTCGCTTCATAACCCGTCATATTCGCAAGGTCAAAACCTGCGCCGAATTCAACACCCTTTACTGCCGGAACACCGAAAAGTGATGATGAAATATGGCTCTCCACAGTAGAAAAAATATTAGCCCCCACGCCGACAGGCATACCGCAAACGGCACATTCAATTATTCCGCCGACACTGTCACCGTCAAGCCTTGCTTTTTCAACTGCTTGGCGCATTTTTTCCTCAATGTTATCGTTAATAACACCAAAAGGCTTTGATGACACAGCAATAAGCTGCTCGCTTGTTACTTCAGCCTTATCAAAGCTATCATCATAAACACCGTTTATGCTTAATATATGTGCCCCAACGGTAACACCCTTTTGAGCTAAAATTTGCTTTGCTATTGCGCCGGCAAAAACAAGCGGTGCAGTAAGCCTGCCGCTGAAATGGCCGCCGCCTCTGATGTCATTATATCCTTTATATTTAACATAAGCCGGATAATCGCTGTGCGACGGGCGCGGCACTGCCATTAAATTTGAATAATCGCCGCTTTTTGTATTTGTATTTTCTATTATCATTGCAAGCGGTGCGCCTGTTGTAACATTATCAAGCACACCTGAAAGAATATGAGGAATATCCTTTTCAAGCCTTGGAGTTGCTGTTTTATCCTTACCCGGAGCGCGCCTGGCCATATCAAAATAGATTTTATCCATATCAAGCTTAACACCGGCAGGAAGCGAATCAATAACACAGCCGATAGCTTCCCCGTGGCTTTCACCGAATATTGAAAGTTTAATTTTATTGCCGAATTCAGAGGACATCAGCTTTACCCCCAAGTTTATTATAGTCATCAAAAAATGACGGATATGATTTATTTATACTTTGAGCATCATCAATTTCACAATTGCCTATATTCATTGCCGCAACTGAAAATGCCATTACAATTCTATGGTCGTTATAACCCTTAAGCTTCGCCGAATGAAGCGGCCTACCACCGCTAATTTCCATTCCGTCAGGCGTTTCTTTTACATCAACACCAAGTTCTTTAAGATTATAAACCACGCTTTCTATTCTGTCTGATTCTTTATATCTGAGCCTTTGAGCGCCCTTTATAACGGTTTTTCCGCTTGCAAACGAAGCGAGAACCGCAATAGCAGGAACCATATCGGGAATATCGGTTGCATCAAATTCTATACCGTGCAGTTCACTTTTTTGTACCCTGACAGCATTTTCAAGAATTTTTACATTTGCGCCGAATTTTTTGATTACATCCACAATAGCTTTATCACCCTGTGTTGAGCTCATATCAAGCCCCTTAACTGTAACATCACCGTTAATTGCCCCGCCTACAAGGAAAAATGCAGCCTGTGACCAATCGCCTTCAACCGTATAATCCTGAACTTTAAATTTTTGCCCGCCTTTAATGAGATAGCCGAAATCCGTTTCAAACACATTTACTCCGTAATCAGCCAAAACCTTAACCGTCATATCAACATACGGTTTTGATTGCAGTTGTGTTTTAAGAATTACAGCACTGTCACCTTCAAGTGCCGAAAGTGCCAAAAGCAAACCCGTAATATATTGGCTTGAAACATTGCCGTTCACTTCAAAACTGCCGTTTTGGAGTTTACCGCTTATTTCAGCCGGCAAGTAACCGTCAGAGTTGATTTTAACACCGTGAAGCGGTAAAAGTTCAAGATATTCACCGATTGGGCGTGTAAGCAAACTGCCCTGCCCTGTGAAAGTTACTTCTTTTCCGAGTGCCGCCGCAACCGGAATCATAAAACGGAGAGTTGAGCCGCTTTCTATTGAATTAAGTTCAGTTTCATTATTTTTAAGTGCTTCAATAATACCGACCGTTGCCTGCATATCTTTAGACGAAATAATAGGCTTAACAGTTCCGCCACCGGCAAGAAAAGAACATATCAATGCCCTGTGTGCAACAGATTTAGATGCCGGAACAGTAACATCACCGTTAAATATTGACTTTTGAATTTTTGCTATGCTCATATTTTCTCCGTCAGTCTACACCAAATGTTTTATTTATATCTTCATATTTAATCGGATTTATAAAGCTTGAACCTATTTTATCAATCATTACAAATTTAATGCCGGAGCCGGTTCTCTTTTTATCCCCGCTCATAGCCGAAATGATTTCCTTTTTTGAATGTGAATCACTAATTTTCAAATTATTCTTTTCAAGAACTTTTATAATCCTTTCGGTTGTACCTTTTTCGGTTATTCCCAAATCTTCACTTGCATGGGTAATCATCACCATGCCCATTCCCACAGCTTCACCGTGGCTTACGGTTTGAAAATTCCATAATTTTTCAATTGCGTGGCCACAGGTATGCCCGAAATTAAGAAGTGCTCTTTCGCCATGCTCTTTTTCGTCATTTTCAACTACTTGGCGCTTTATACTTACACATTCGGTAATAATCTCGGTAATATTATCTTTTGCATTTCCTTTTTCAAGAAGTTCAAAAAGTGAAGACGATTTAATACATCCGTATTTAATAACTTCGCCCATTCCGTCGCTGAAGAAATGCTCGCTTAAAGTTGAAAGCACATTAGGGTCGATTATTACTATTGACGGTTGATGAAACGCGCCGCAAAGATTTTTACCCTGCGGTAAATCAACAGCGGTCTTACCGCCGACTGATGAATCCACCTGCGCCAAAAGTGAAGTCGGAATTTGAACAAACTTAATTCCTCTTAAAAATACAGCCGCCGCAAAACCAACCATATCCCCGCAAACTCCGCCGCCTAAAGCTACTGCTATATCTTCACGGGTAAGTCCGCTTTGTGCCATAAACTCAACTATTTTTACAAGCTCGGTTGTATTTTTTGAAGCTTCGCCGGCTTTAAATATGTAAGTAAATACCTCATATCCCTCGTTTTCCAGTTGAGATTTAATTATGTCACCGTAAATAGGATACACATTTGTATCGCTAACAAGTGCGATTTTTTTGCAATTAAATTTTTCTTTTATAAGCTTTCCTGCTTTAGAAATAAGTCCGTTTTCAATATAAATATTACTTATACTGTTATCGCTTACATTTACGCATAGTTCTTTCATTAACCGATTTCCTCTTTAATCTTATTACCTTTTTTCATCAATTCGCAAAGTTCGTTTGCATCTTCATTTACTATGCAATACTTAAATTTCATAAGATTTGATACAAGGTCATCAATTTCACGAACAAGCGGTTCTTTATTATCAATAAAAAGTTCAGTCCACATATCTGCATTTATTCGTGCAACTCGGCTTACATCACGGTAACTGCCTGCCGAATATCCGGCATGGTACGGTGCAAGCGGTGAAAGAACATATGAGCATGCCAAAACATGAGCAATCTGCGATGTAAACGCAATCATTTCATCATGATGTTCAGGAGTTGTTACAACTGTGCGTGCAAATCCCATTTCTTGTGCAAGGCCTACAAGTGCGTCAGATATATATCTCGGAATACCGTCACAAGGTGTACAAATAAAAGAAGCGTTATCAAATAAATCATCAAGCGAATTATCATATCCGCTTACTTCTCTACCTGCCATTGGATGAGCGCCTACGAAGTAAAAATCAAAATTTTCCTTTTCAAGTTCGCGGCAAATTTTTGTTTTAATTCCGCAAGAATCGGTAACAATGCTGTTTTTCTTGAATAAATCCTTATGCTCTTTAATAAAAGGAGCAATTGCCTCCGGGTAAAAATTCACTATTGTTACATCAGCTTTCGGCATCATTGCTTCAAGCTCACCTGTTTCATCTATAACACCGTCAGCCAATGCACGCTTTGCAACAGAATCCGTTCTGTTCCAACCCATAATGTGATGATTTGTATTTTTTTTCAAAGTTTTTGCAAGGCTGGCGCCGATAAGGCCGAGTCCGCATACAAGAATATTCATAAGCCCACTTCCAGACATAGTTAATTACTATAATAATAATATATAACTTATAATATGTCAAACAAGAAATTCACTTTTTCAAGATATTTAATAAAATTGTAATAAAAAAGACCGTGATTTTAAATCACGGTCTTT
>FR895318.1:124521-151630 GCA_000434995.1 Firmicutes bacterium CAG:341
TTTCGTCTATTTTATTTAACCAAAGTAATCGCCGCTACCGTCGCCATCGCCACCGTAGTTATCACCATCGGTAAGTGTAGATGTCATAACTACATCACTAACCGGGAGAACATAATTACGAATTTGAATCTCTGGTTCTTCATATATTTTTTTCATAACTATTAACCCCCTTCTTATTTTCTTAATGCAGCCTGAATATCATCAACGGCAAACTGTGCACCGTATACAGTAATCTTTTGGTCACCCTTTTTGAATATTGTATATGGCCTGTAATAGCAACTGCCTGATTTAGAATTGATAGCTACATTGATAACAAATTGGTTACCGATTGTATGCTTTGTAGATTTAAGTCTTCTAATCGACTTATTATTTACATTTTCTAATTTAAGGTCAGGTGCTTGTGATGGCTTTGTGGTACTGTTAACAGCGTAACCTGAGAACAAGAAACCGCTTTCAACCATTGTATAACCTTCAGGTAATACAAATGTGCCGATGAATGTCATCTGTGTTTTATCGCTTGCATAAACAGGTGTTTCAAGTGATGTAACAGCAGGTTCTGCAGGATTCAATGTTTTGTTATTGCTTGCATCAACATTTGCAAGAATCAAGGTGCTGTCATCAACAGTACCATCATCTCTAATAAAGCAATTTGCATTCGCAATAAGGTCTGTTGTATCGTTGTAGCTTATTGCCGGCTTTCCTGTAATGCCATATTCAGATTGGCCAAATACAAGGTTTTGATATTCATCCTTTGTAAGAGCTACAATACCCTGTCCGTCAGCATTTGAAATTGTGTTACTTACATAGAAAGTGTAACTTGAACCATAGTGAATTACACGATATACTGTTCTGTTAACATTTCCGCTGGAAATATATGTTGCATAAGCCCAGCAATATACATCATCATAAGTATAACTCAATCTTGTGTTATAATCAACTGTATTATGCTCAGTCGGTGTTGCTTCGCCCCAAGGACTCATTGTATGGAAAATATCAACTGTCAACTTTTCTTCACTTGTGTAATTAGCAGTGATTGTGGTATTCTCACTGACTTTTTGTGAGCCGGCTGTGAATCCGCCACTGTAAGAAGCAAATGTGTAGAAAGGAATGCTTGGTGCTGCCGGCAATGTGAATGAACCGTCGCTTTCAGTTTGAATAACATTAAGTACACTGCCGTTAAGACCCGACTTAACAGTTACAATATAACCTTGTGCGGCGCTGTCAACAGCTTTAGTTGTAAGATATGTTTCACCGTTTACTATGAAGCTTAATGCAGGTGCAGTAAGCATATACTTTTCAGGTGTAGCATTGACTTTATTATCGTGTCCGTCCTTGCCGAAATCGTTATCTCTTGACGGAGCAGAGAAGCTGTAAGTCCAAGCGTAATTTGAGCCGGTAGGTGCAGTTGCCTGCTCACCGGTCTTAACTGTACCGTCAGCATAAACTGTTACAGCTGTACCGTATTCATATATACCTGTAAGCTTATTGCCGTTAAGGTAAATATCATATGTTCTTAACTGAAGATCGTTATTTAAGTAATTCTTAATAGCGGTGTCAAGAGCAGCTGCATCGCTGTAAAGAAGTCCCTTAACTTCAAATACTTCGTTTGTGCTTACATCTGTGTAGCTTACGGTTTTTGTAAATACAAATTCCTGTGAAGCATCACGATACATATCCAAGTCTTTCTTGGTGTCGTCTGCTTTTTGTGTTTCTTTTACTTTCTCTACTGCTTTAGCTACTGATAAGTCAGCGTTAACTTCTACCAAGCTGTTAGCAATATTTTTAAGTGTTTGTGTTTCAGCAGTGATTTCTGCCTGGCGGTCAGACATCATTGCATTTTTAGTAGCTTCATCAAGATAATAGAACTTAATTGATGAATCGTTAACTGCTTTTACAGCATTTGCCAATGAATCATAAGTATAAGTTTCATCCTTCAAAAGCTTTGCATTAAGTGCGCTTTGTGCAGCATTATAATCAGTCCAATTTGCACTGTTTGGAGTTTGAGTGTAGCTACAAGTAAATGTAGTATCTTCAGTTACTGCTGCTTCAGGGTTAAACGCAATGCCAAGGGATGATACCCAAGTAGTCACATCAACTGTGCATGTATTTAATCCGTCTTCACTTACATAAGTAGGGAATTCCTTATTAAACTGCTCAAATGCTGTTGCATTTTCCTGGAATACTTCGCCATATTTAAGTGTAATATTACGAGTTTCATCCTTAATTACATTTTTGCCGTTGCTGTCTTTAACAATGTTACCGTCTGTATCAAATTCATTTACTTTATACTTAAATGTATATGTAATATCTCTTACTTCAAGGTTTTTCCTTGCGTTAAATAAGTTTGTATACTTGCCAACTACTGTTGAAAGGATTGCATCTGCCGACATTGTAGCATAACCAGGGAAATTCTGTGCAGCTTTAAGTGCATCGGTAAATACTTTCCATGAAGCATCGGTATACTTATTCTTTTGGTCAAGCATTGCGTTGCATTCATCAGCAAGGTCTTTAAGAGGTGTAACATCAAGTACCTGAACTGTTGTATCAAGTGTTTTGCTGTTTTGCGCTGATGTGTAGTAGTTATACGCTGAATAAGTACCCACATTATTAACAGTCCATACTGAAACTGCGCCGAAGTTTGTGCCGAGCGTATATGATGTTAAAGTAGGAACAGTAGATTCGGTAAGGGTTTGCTTTTGTGTTTCACCAAGGTAATAGTTCAAATCACCCCTGAGAGTGTATTTTGCTTCTGAATCGCTGTTTGATGATCTAAGGAATACACCGCCGGCAATAGGAGTCATGCTCTGACCTTCGGTTGTTGATAAAACATCTGTAAGGTCGGTATTATAAAGTTCTGTGCCTGTTGCAGTCTTATTACCGCTCTTATCGGTAACAAATAAACCTGATGTATTAGTATTGTTATTATAACTTTCAAGTTTAATATTATTTACATTAAAGTTGTTATATGATAAGCAACCTGCATAAGTTTTCTTTTGTTCTTCTGACAATGCTGTCGGTGTTTCACTTCTCTTTTCTTTATTGATATGCAATGCTGAACCGTTATCACCGATTTTAGCTGCAGTAGCATTGATTGAGATAGAATCAAGTGCGTTATTATCTTTACCGTCAACATTAGTACCGAATGTTACATCAAAATGGCCATACTTAGCATTTACTGCATCATGAGTAGTTCTGAGGATGATACCTTTGCTTGAATAATCAGCCTGAACAGATTGGGTTCTGTGGTCATTTGAATTCATAATGCCTGTTGAACCTGTACCGGTAGTATCTGAATTATTTATTGCTGTACCGTTCGGTGTTGCAATAAATCCATGTTCCAAAGCTTTGTATGCATCTACAACTTTATTAACATACTTTCTGTACTCAGTCATTTGAGCTTCATAATCAGTAAACGGAATTAAATCAAGCTTTGCAAGATATGTCTTTGCATCAACAAGAGCATCACTAAACTGTGAATAATTGGTATAATTTGATGCATCGCCGGCTTTAGCTTCAAGTTCAAGCACTTGATTAAGTGTTGTTCTGCCATCTGCTGTGGTAGCCTTTGCATCAGGTGATAAACGAAGATTCTTAATTTCCTCTTTGAACCTTGCCTCATTATCTGCAACAAGCTTATTTCCGGCTTCATCGGCTTTCGGTGCAAATGATGAATCGCCCCAATTTGTCTCTGATTTCCAAACAGCTTCCTTGATTTCTTTTACAACACCTGCGAAAGTGTCATATGAAGTTTTAGTGAAATCAGCACTGTCATATGATTCAAAATCATTTATAAGATTAACAAGCTGTGTTGTATCTGCCCTATCAACACTATCCACAAGTACAGCTTCTGTTAAACTTTGTGCCCATTGCTCTAATTCAGCTTCGCTTGTAGAATAAGGCTTACCTGATTCATAGTTAAAACCGCTGTCATTAACTTTAGCCATAATTTCTTTGCATTTTTCATAAATAGCCTTGAAATTTGCCCATGATTCAGGCGTATACGCAGCACCGTCATTTTCAATAGCATTATCATATTTTTTTCTTACATCGGCACTCATAGCATTACGAATAGCCGCGTAACCTGCTTTATCTGTATCAGTAAACGAAGCATTGTTAGCAGAGCTTACTCTGTTTTCAGCTTCGGTAGCATAACCGCTGTAATCATTTGATGAAGTGAAATAATCATTAGGGTTAAATGAAGTAAGGCTATCCATAGCGGTGAAGTAAGTTTTAAGTCCGCCCTGTGAGTAATCTTTAAACTGAACGGTTTCAATCTTCTTGCCGTCAACCTTAACAGCATTTTTAATTACTGCATAGTTAACTACATGGATAGGAGTTGAGCCTGATACCGTAACATTCGCACCATTGGTGTCACTTACTTCACTCTGATTGCCGGAAACATAAGCTTTAAATGAAGGAGTTAAATCGACTTTATAAACAGGGCTATTTGCAGGGTCACTCGCAAGGGTGCCGCTGTAAACAAGCTGATTTGCAAAGAAGTTTTGCCATGTCGTTGTCCCAAGACCTTGCTTTGTTACTTGGTAATTAGATGTAATGGAAGCGGAAGAATTAGAGAGCTTATCAGTACCTTTTGTCCAAGCATAGTTCCAGTCAAGGTAGTTATTAGAGCCGGTTCTGCCTTTCCATTCGGAATTAAGAGTTAAGTCACTCGCTGTAGAAGAAATAGCGAAAACATATCTGTTTTTACCCCTTTTTTCACCACCTGCATTTGCCATTATTTTGGTTACAAGCGGAGTGCCACTGCCGTCATAAAGCATAGTCACTTCAGGATAATAGAGAGTCAAAGCATTATATTTGTCTTCACAAGTAGCTTTACCGTTGTTTTTTGAAGTATCAGCCACAGTGCCTGCCCAAATAACATTAGAAAGGTATCCTGCGCCACCTGTGCTTTCTGTGGCGAATACTTTATCATAAGTATTGCTTATAGTTACTTTGCCTGTAAATTCAGTCATAGCTTTTATAGCCGAATCAAGTGCATCGCACTTACCGTTAAGTGCGTTTGTTTCGCCGCCGTAGATATAAGCGTCAAGAGCTTCACGGCATGCTACATACGCTGCGTATGCATGCTCAACATTGCAGTAAACAACATCTTTTTCATAAAGTTTACTTTCAAATTCGGACATTTTATTTTCAATTTTTATAACTTCGGCATCCTGTGCTGCGTCAGTCCACGCATCTGCCGCAAAAACATGCAAAACAGAAAGCGGAATTGAAGTTGCCACCATCAATGCAGCAAGGAAAATAGCCAAAACCTTTTTTGAAAGCCTTTTTTTCATTTTCGTTCCTCCTTAAAATTTGCAGGTACTTTTTGTTCACCAAACATCGCTGTTAACCTGACCAAAAATGCACGATACCGGTAAGCAAAAACGCCCTTACAAGCGCAAAAAGGCATAGTAACACCTTTTACACTGATATTTGGCATAATTATAGCATTTATTAAATTATATGTCAATAGATTTAGGTGATTTCAAGCCCGAAAATGTTTACAATTTTTAACATTTATTTACAAAATATCGCAAAAAAACAGCAGAAGCACAAAAATAGCTTGGACTTAATGTCCAAGCTATTTTTAAATCCCTCCGGGTGCAATAAGTTGCACCCACCTCCCTTTACAAGGGAGGCAAAAAGGTTTATTTATTTCATTCTGCTGTTTTTCTATTTGTAGTCTTTTATACTTTGTTTAATTATTTTGGTAGTGGTTTCATTCTTCTTGCCATTAGATGAAATCACAATTTGCGGATACCATTTTGATGCGCCTAAAAAGTTATTTGCTATTCCCTTTTCGTTACAGATGACCTGCGGATAACGCACCAAATTTTTAGGCATAGCTTTAAGCTTATTATTATCATCCCTTGCCACGCCTACTATTACAAATCTGAAATCTTGGTGATAAGAGGTTGGGCAGGAAATAGTGATAAGGGTATCATCCCTGGTAGGCGAAACATCTGTATTATAAATAAATCTATAATGCAATCTTTCAAAAAATTCAAGTGAACTTGACGGGGTTTGCTGTTCGGTTACATTATACGGGAAAATATAACCGTTATCATCACTCTCTTTGGTATTGATATAAAAAGCGCCGATAATTTTGAAATTATAATCCTGCTTTAAATCGGAATAAGACACAAAGCCTGACGCTGAATGATTATATGCATCAATAGATGAATAATATTTTTCAAGCGAATCATCATTAAGGTAAACCACAAAATTTGTGGTTTTAGCACCTTTTTGTGATGCTTCGGCATACGGATTTTTACCGTCTGGCTTTACCAAAACAGGCGATTTAAGCTTAATATCACTGATAGTTATATACCCCGCCATATTAGGATTTTGCCCGTAAAGGTCACAATATTTTTCCATAATACCCGACGGAAAAGAAACATCTGTATATTTCTTTTCATACTTATGGATATAAGCGGTTTTTGATGATTTAATTGCACCGCCTATACCGAAAACGCATGCAAAAAACAGTGCTATAACTATTACTATTATAATAGTAGGTTTAAGTATTTTTTTAAGCTTTGAATAATCAAACTTTTTAAAATCAAAGCTTGGCTTTTTTGCTTTGGTTTTTTTAGCTTCGGGTTCTTTCTGCAATGATTTTTCATTTGAAAAATCGGTATGTGGCTTAGGCGGAGCAAGAGGTTCATCAATATGCCTTTCGCCGGGCAAATCATTATTATCACGCTTTGCCTGAAATTCCTTTAAAATTTCATCAATGCTGTTTGCTTCAAAATCTTTATTATCTTCACTCATAATTATTTAATAATAACCTTTTTAACATCATTTATTGCTTTTTCAAGCATTTCATCAAGATTAGGTATCTTTTGTTCTGCTTTAATTACATCATCAATATGCGGCCTTGTTTTAGGGTGCTTAGGTGTAAATACCGTACAGCAATCTTCATAAGGCTGAATAGAAATATCAAAAGTATCAATCTTGCGTGAAACTGCGATAATTTCTTCTTTATCCATACCGATACAAGGCCTGAAAACAGGCATATCTGCCGCACAATCGGTACAAGCAAGTGCATACATAGTTTGGCTTGCAACCTGGCCCACGCTCTCACCGGTAATAAGGGCGGTGCAATTTTGCATTTCGGCAATTTTCTGCGAAAGCTTCATCATAAGGCGGCGCATAATAATTGTAAAATACTCCTCCGGGCAGTAATCCCTTATAGCTTCCTGAAGTTCGGTAAAAGGTACAACATAAGTTGTGATAACACCCGAATAGCGTGCTACTTTTTTAAGCAAGTCCATAACTTTCATCTCTGCAAGTTCCGATGTATAAGGCGGAGATGCAAAATGAACAGCGCAAAGTTCAATTCCCCTTTTTGCCATCATATATGCCGCAACAGGAGAATCAATACCGCCGCTGATAAGTATAGCTGCCCTGCCGTTAGTGCCGGTTGGCATACCGCCTGCGCCCCTGATATTATTACCCCTTACAAAAGCGTATTTTTCCCTGACTTCAACTGTAACGATAATATCGGGATTATGCACATCAACTTTTAAATTATTGAATTTTGAAAGGATATAGCCGCCGAGTTCCCTGCTGATTTCAGGCGATTTCATAGGGAATTTTTTATCCGAGCGTTTAGCTTCGACCTTAAAAGTTTTAACGCTTGAAAGTTCATCATAAAGATAATCGCAAGCTTTATTTTTAATATCATCAAAATTCTTTTCACATTCACACGCGCGTGAAAATGCGGCAATACCGAAAACGCGTGAAATTCTGTCTGCCGCTTCGTCAAGGTCAATATCATCATCAAGCGGCTCAACCATAATGGTTGATTGGCTTTTTGTATATTCAAAATCGCCGAGGTCTGATATTCTGTGTTTGATATTTTTAACAAGCTTGTCTTCAAAGCTTGAACGGTTAAGCCCTTTAAGTGCAAGTTCACCGTTTTTTACAAGTATAATTTCTTTCATTACTATTTTCCGTTTCTATTTTAATGGGTGGGTTTTAACAAGTTCATCAAGTGAAGATGCAAGCAAGTCGACATCATCTTTTGTATTATACCTTGAAAAACTAACCCTGATGCTTTTATCTATAATCTCATTCGGCAGGCCCATAGCGGTAAGCACATGGCTTTTTTTACCTTTGGCGCAGGCAGAACCATTGCTCACATAAACACCGTATTTTGCCGAAAGTTCCTGCAAAACAGTTTGGCTTCTCATAAAAGTAGGAATATAAACATTCAAAATATAAGGTGATGTATCCTCATCATTATTAAACTTAATTCCGTCTATTTCAGCAAGCTTTTGCCTTGCGTACAAATTAAGTTCTTTAATTTTTTTCTTCTGTTCATTCACATTAGGAAGTGCCTTTACCGCCGCACCGAAACCGGCAATAAGCGGTGAACTTTCCGTTCCCGGCCTGAGCCTTTTTTCCTGCTCTCCGCCGAAAGTTCTGGCAAAATTTTGGTCGGTCAAATTTGCATTTTTATTAACATACAAAGCACCTATACCCTTTGGCCCGTGAATTTTATGTGCCGTGATTGAAACAAGGTCAGCCCCAAGCTTTTTGGGGTTAATATTAACCTTACCGTAAGCCTGAACACAGTCTATATGCACAAGTGCGGGCGCACCTGCCGCTTTAACTGCTTTTGCAATGGATTTAACAGGCATTACCGTTCCGACTTCGTTATTTATATACATCATTGAAACCAAAATTGTATCTTTATTTACTGCGTCAAAAAGCTGCTTTTCGGTAATATTACCGTGACTGTCAGGCTCTAAATAAATCACTTCAAAGCCCTGTTTTTCAAGTTGCTGTGCGGACTGAAGCACACTTTCATGCTCAATAGCAGTTGTAACAATCCTTTTGCCAAGCCTCCCTTTTGCACGGGTTGAGCCAAACAAAGCCATATTATTAGCCTCCGTTGCACCGGAAGTGAATATGATTTCATCTTTATCAACACCGAGGGAATCTGCCACAGCACCCCTTGCCAAGATAATTTCCTTCATAGCTTTAATGCCCAAATCGTGCAAGCTTGATGCATTGCCGAAATTATCTGTAAGCATATTCACAACAGCACTTACACATTCCTCACAAGGCTTAGTTGTTGCTGAATTATCTAAATACGCACTCATAAATTCATTAGTTCCTTTAACTTAAATACTGCCGCAATAGTTTTTGAATCTTTAATTTCATTAGTCATAATTTTAGATATAACTTCTTTAATCGGCATTTTAATTACATCTAAAAATTCATCATCATCAAGATGCTGCTTTCCGTAAGTAATACCTTTGGCATAAAAAAGCCTGATGATTTCACCGCAGTAACCCGGTGACGGATAAATTTCGCCGAGGGATTCAAAAATCTCCGCTTCGGCTCCGCATTCCTCTGAAAATTCCCTGATACCCGCTTCTTTAGGGTCTTCGCCTTTTTCGAGCTTACCGGCAGGAATTTCATAAATGGTTTCTTTATAAGGATACCTGAATTGCCTTACAAGCAGGATTTCATTATCTTCAGTCAAGCCGATAATTCCCACACCGCCCGGGTGGTCAACAACTTCCCTGTCCGCAATATCCCCGTCAACGAGCATAACGGTATCCTTATGCACATCAATAATTCTGCCGCTGAATATGCCTTGCACATCTTGAGTCTGCTCAAAATAGCCGAGAGCAATGGCAAAAACATCATCAATCTTTTCTGCAATAAATTTTGCACCGGCAGAAGCAAATTCAACGCGGCTTCCGTATCCCCACATTACACCTACGCTGTCAATCATATTAGCCTTTGCACCCTCAATATCATACTTTTTATCGCCTACCATTAAGGTTTCGTTACCCTGGGTGTCAAGTTCCTTAATACAGCGCGAAATAATATTAGCTTTTGACTCGCAATCGGCAGAAAAAGTAACGCCGCAGATAACATCAAAATATGATTTCACACCATAATGGTCAAGCAAAGCTTCCACATAATCCTGTGGTTTTGAAGAAGCAATACCAAGCTTGATATTTTCCTTTTTGAGCTTTGAAAGAAGTTCCTTTATTCCGTCATAAAGTTCACTTTCAAGAAGGCCTTTATTTGTATAACGCTCCCTGTACTTTTTTACAAGCTTATCTGCCATATTAGCGTCAACGCCGAATTTTTCCTGAAAAGTAACAAGAAGCGGAGGGCCGATAAAAAATGTAAGTTCTGTATATTCCGGAGCCTCAATATTATAATAATCAAGTGCATATTTTGCACTTTTAAGTATACCTTCGCCGGTATCGCAAATCGTACCGTCAAAATCAAATATTACTGCCTTATATTTCATTATCCGTTTACCTTTTTCATAAATTTATCAGCCAAAACAACAAATCTTTCAATTGTGCCTTTGCCTATTACATTGCCGTCATTATCCTTAGCACTGACTGAAAAAACAAGTCGCCTGCCGTCAACTTCTTCAAGCTTAGCCACAGCAGATACGGTAGTTCCCATTGAACTTGCTTTATCGTGCGTAATATCAATCTTTGTGCCGACTGTGGTTTCCCCGTCATCAAGAAGCGGTGAAACTGCCTGGCAAGTCGCTTCTTCCATAAGGGAAAGCATCATCGGAGTTGCATAAACAGGGAGTGAACCTGAACCGACAGCCGCAGCCGTATTTGTTGAATTGACCGTTACAAGAGCTTCGCCCTTATATTCGCCGTGAAATTCTTTCATAAAGTACACCTCTTTTAAAATAAAACAGAATTATATCTTTAAAATCTTAAACATTATATCACAAAATTTCGGTGTATACAATACAAATAATTTATGTTATACTTTTGTTAACACAATCTGTACATTTTAGGAGTACACTATGGCAGAAAAATCAAAACGAAAAAGAATATATTTCCTTGATGAATTAAGGGGATTTGCAATTTTATGTATGATAGTTCATCACGCTTTTCTTGATGTAGGCGATGTATTGGGACTTACTTGGGGATATAAAATTTTTAATGCGCTTTGCACCGTTCAACCGCTGTTTTGGGCTGTATTTATTATTATTTCGGGAATATGCTCAAGACTTTCGAGAAATACGATAAAGCGCGGATTTATAGTTTTGGGTGCAGGCTTGATTATAACTCTTTTTACAGCAGTAATTATGCCGCTTTTCGGCTTTGAGGGGAGCAAAATTTATTTCGGCATACTGCATTGCTTGGGAAGTTGTATGATTATCACAGGGCTTTTAATGCCAATCATTAACAAAATAAATTACAAACTCGGCGCCGTGATTTCAGCCTTTTTATTCATTTTCACATACGGCATTAACACAAGAACTATGCTTTTCGGTTTAATCAAATTGCCTGACGCTTTATATCAATACGATTTTTTAGCTCCCATCGGCATTTATTCAAATAATTTTAAAAGCGCTGACTATTTTTCAATTATTCCGTGGCTGTTCGTATTCCTTTTTGGCGCATTTATCGGCAAACTTGCAAAAGATGAAAATTTGCCGAAATTTATGTATAAACAAAGGAGCAAATTTCTCTGCACGGTAGGCAAAAACAGCCTTTGGGTTTACATTTTGCACCAGCCTGCAATATATTTAATAATGTTGATTATAGCATTTATAATCGCATAATGCTTCACAAAAATACGCACCGCTTCATAGTATAAACAGGTGCGGTACTGATATAATTAAATCCCAAACGCACTGCAAAGTACGCTTGGGATTTTTCTTTTTGCTTTTCGGCTGTTAGCTTAGGTGGTGCAAAGCATCTTTAAAACAGCCTTAGCCGTATCAGCCGTTCACATAGAAGCGGTGCTTTGCGGTATCGCTTCATTTGTGCGTTTATTGAAGATTTATCCATTGTTCATTTGTTTTACTTATACTGAAAATACAATAACTGCCGATTTTTTCAATAATAGCTTCGGCACTTTTGATATGCCTGCTCACAGTAGGCTGTGATAAGCGTAAAATACTTGCAATTTCTTTTTGATTTTTCTTATCTATGTAAAACATTTCAAAACAAAGCCTCTGCTTTTGAGTTAACTCATTTTTTACAATTTTAGGAAGAACAGCGTATAAAGAGTTACGCAAAATTCTTTGCTCGTCACATCCCCTGTCTTCAAACGGATTATATGAACCCATATATTCTTCAAAAAACCGAATCATAAATCTTCCTCCTCATAATAATGGGACAACATAAAAAATACACGCCTGCATTCACAAGCCATATCATAATAAATTTTTATCTTTCTTCTAAGCCTAACCAAATCTTCACCGCGATATACGCTAAGCAGCGGTTTAAGTCCGTCAACCTTGGCACAAAGCACTTTGTACTGCTTATCATACTCATAAGCGAGTTCGTCAATATTCATCAAAATCGACCTGCCTTTACAGAAAAATTATTAGGTGTCGCCCTATTAGGTACTGGCGGGTGAAACAGAAACCTGAGTGGCAAAAGGACCATACCTTTGAGTTCGATATTATACAAACATTCGTTCTATGTCAACAAAATATGACTATACAGTACATATTTTTTCTCTTTTTTTAATACATCGCATAATTCGACAATTTTATACATTATATGTAACATATATCAAATAATTTTAACATTTTGCTTGACATATTATGCAACTTGCACTATAATAAGGTTGATTTGAAATGGACCGCACCATTTCAAACTCTTGGTCCTCCATAGTTTGTAATGACAGAGAGGGGAAAGCCGGAACACTTAAAGTGTTTCGGCTTTCTTTCTTTTTCACTACGCATAAAAATATGAATAAAATTTAATATATTTATTTATCTTTGATATTTACTTTTTACCTTTAAAGTATTAGAATAGTATACTATTGACAAACAAGATTAGTTGTATTTTTAATAAAGTATTTGTTACCTGAAAGGCTATGGTGATTATTATGCGTGAAAGAACTTATGTTAAGATAGATTTAAACGCACTTGAATATAATATCGACTCAATATCAAAAAAAGTAAATAAAAAAGCCAAAATTCTCGGTGTAATTAAAGCCGACGCTTACGGCCACGGTGCTGTTGAAACAGCAAAATATATTGAAAATAAATGTGATTTTTTCGGCGTTGCCTGTGTTGAAGAAGCAACAGAGCTTATAGAAGCGGGAATTAAACTGCCAATACTTGTTTTGGGCTATGTTTCGCCTGATGAATTCAGCATTACCGTTAAATATGACATAAGAGTACCTGTTTTTTCTTACGAAAGTGCCAAGGCATTATCAGATGAAGCTGTAAGGCAAAACAAAACAGCTGATTTTCACTTTGCTATTGATACCGGTATGAGCCGAATAGGCTTTCAGGTTGATGAAGAAAGTGCAGACATTTGCAAAGAAATTTGCAAATTACCTAACATAAATGCAGAGGGCCTTTTTTCTCACTTCGCAACTGCTGACGAAACAGATTTATCCAAGACATATGAACAGCAAAATAAATTTAAAACATTTATTGAAATGTTAAGGCAACGAGGAATAGAAATTCCTATAAAACACCTTAATAACTCTGCCGGAATTATGCATTTTGATGATTGCTTTGATATGGTGAGAGCAGGAATTATTTTATATGGGCTTTACCCATCACACGAAATTGACGAAAACCTGCTTGATGTTAAACCTGTAATGGAATGGAAAACTTATGTTTCACATATCAAAACACTTGAAGCAGGGCGCGAAATTTCATACGGCGGAACATTTAAGGTTGAAAAGCCTATTGTTGTGGCTACAATTCCGGTTGGTTATGCAGACGGATACCCGCGTTGCCTTTCAAATATCGGCAAAGTTTTGATTAACGGAAAATATGCAAATATTTTAGGCAGAGTATGTATGGACCAATTTATGATTGATATTACCGATATACCTAATGTTAAACTTGAAACACCGGTAACTCTTATAGGTCGCGACGGGGATGAATATCTTTCTATGGAAGAAGTCAGCGAACAGGCATATTCGTTTAACTATGAACTGCCTTGCCGAATATCACGAAGAGTTACAAGAATGTATGTAAAAGACGGAAAAGAAGTTAAAAGCGTAAATTATCTGCGATAAAATATACATTATTTTGTATTTTTATACACAATCGCTTTTGCTGTAAATATAGCATTTCCGCCATTTTTGCCTTATTTTATTGTAATATTATACAAAACAACGGTGCGTTTTATCTACTTTTGTGCATATTTATACAAACTTTATAAATTTGCTTGCAATATTGAATACAGATAACTATAATGTAGACAACAAGTAAAAATTCCCAAAGGAGATATATAACGATGAACAAAAAGGATATTAAAAAAGTAGTTCTTGCCTATTCAGGCGGACTTGACACATCAATCATCATTCCTTGGCTTAAGGAAAACTACAACAACTGCGAAGTAATTGCAGTATCAGGCGATGTCGGCCAGGGTACGGAACTTGACGGACTTGAAGAAAAAGCCATTGCAACCGGTGCTTCAAAGCTTTATATTCTTGACCTTAAAGAAGAATATGTAAAAAATTATATTTTCCCTTGCGTAAAAGCAGGTGCAGAATATGAAGAATATCTTCTCGGCACTTCACACGCTCGCCCTTGCATTGCAAAGGGACTTGCTGAAATTGCAATTAAAGAGGGTGCTGACGCTATCTGCCACGGATGCACAGGTAAGGGTAACGACCAAGTAAGATTTGAGCTTGCACTTAAAGCACTTGCACCTGAAATGGAAATTATCGCACCTTGGCGTGAGTGGGATATTAAATCTCGTGAAGAAGAAATCGAATACGCAGAAGCCCACAATATTCCGCTTAAAATAAACCGTGAAACAAACTATTCAAAAGATAAGAATGTATGGCATTTGAGCCACGAAGGTCTTGACCTTGAAGACCCTGCAAACGAACCGCAATATCTTAAAGACGGTTTCCTTGAACTCGGTGTTGCACCTGAAAAAGCACCTGATGAACCTACATATATCACACTTCATTTCGAAAAGGGTGAACCTGTTGCAATTGACGGTGAAAAACTCAGTCCGCTTGCTCTTGTGGAAAAGCTTAACGAACTCGGCGGAAAGAACGGTATCGGCCTTCTTGATATTGTTGAAAACCGTCTTGTAGGTATGAAGAGCCGTGGCGTATATGAAACTCCGGGCGGAACAATTATTTATAAAGCACATGAACTTCTTGAAATGATTACTCTTGACCGTGACACTGCACATTACAAAAAGCTTGTTGCTGAAAAGTACGGTGAACTTGTATATAACGGAATGTGGTTCTCCCCTCTTCGCGAAGCTCTTGATGCATTTGTTAACAAAACACAGGAAACTGTTACGGGTGATGTAAAACTCAAGCTTTACAAGGGCAATGTAATGAATGCCGGCGTAACCTCACCATACACACTTTATGATGAAAATGTTGCATCATTCGGTGATGACGGCGGTGCTTACAACCAGGCTGATTCAGCAGGTTTCATCAACCTCTTCGGCCTTTCAACTAAGGTTAAAGCTCTTCTTGACAAGAAAAGAGAAGCTAACGACTAATTAAAAATCATAATATCGGGCGAACGGACAATACTGTTCGCCCTTGATTTTGTTATAAGGAGAATAATATGGCACAGCTTTGGAAAGGCAGATTTAAAAAAGAACTTGCAAAAGAAACCAATGATTTTAACTCTTCAATCAAGTTCGACAGCAGAATGTTTGAAGAAGATATTAAGGGCAGTATTGCACATGCTACAATGCTCGGCGCAACGGGAATTATCGAAAAAAGTGAAAGTGACAAGATTGTTGACGGATTAAACGGTATTCTTGATGACATCAAGTCAGGCAAACTTGAAATAGATATGAGTGCCGAAGATATTCACACCTTTGTTGAGGGTGAACTTACCGCACGCCTCGGCCAAACAGGCAAAAGGCTTCATACCGCAAGGTCGCGTAACGACCAGGTAGCACTTGACATAAGAATGGTACTAAAAAAAGAAATTGATGAAATAAGCGAAAAACTTAAATCGCTTATTGAAGTTCTTTGCAACAAGGCAGAGGAAAACAAGACTGTTATTATGCCGGGTTACACCCATCTTCAAAGAGCACAGCCTATAACCTTCGGTCATCACCTTATGGCTTATGCATCAATGCTTCTTCGTGATATTGATAGGCTTGCAGACATTAAAAGAAGAATGAATGTTTTACCGCTTGGCTCCGGTGCGCTTGCAGGAACAACTTACCCGCTTGACAGAAATATGGTAGCCGAACTTTTAGGGTTTGACAGTGTATCGTCAAACAGCCTTGACGGTGTATCGGACAGAGATTTTTGCATTGAGCTTGCATCTGCGCTTTCGCTTATTATGGTTCATCTTTCACGCTTTAGTGAAGAAATCATTATGTGGTGCAGCTGGGAATTCAAATTTGTGGAACTTGATGATGCATTTTCAACCGGTTCAAGCATTATGCCGCAAAAGAAAAACCCGGATATTGCTGAACTTGTAAGGGGCAAAAGCGGGCGTGTATTTGGTGATTTAACTGCACTTTTAACCGTGATGAAAGGTATCGCACTTGCATATAATAAAGATATGCAGGAGGATAAAGAAGCAATATTTGACGCTGTTGATACAGTTAAAATGTGCCTTAACGCTTTCACCCCGATGATTGATACAATGACCGTTCTTAAAGATAATATGAGAAATGCCGCAGCAAAGGGATTTATAAATGCTACCGACTGCGCAGATTACCTTGTAGGTAAGGGATTACCTTTCAGAGATGCGTACAAGGCAACAGGTGAGCTTGTTGCACTTTGCATTGATAAGGGGTTGACACTTGAAACACTCCCTATTGAAGAATATAAAGCAGTATGCGATATATTTGATGAGGGCGTATACACCGCAATAAACCTTGAAAAATGCGTTAATGACAGGCTTGTTGAAGGCGGACCGAGCGTTTCAAGTATTGAAAATCAAATTAAAAAAGCAAGAAAAATAATCGGAAATAACCGTTAAAATAAAAAGTGCGTTCTCTTAATACGGGAACGCACATCAGCGTGTAGAAAAAGCCAAATTATAAATTTCTACACGCTGTAAGACTTTGAGAAAGTGAGATAAATTTTGTATTTTGTGAGCGGGAGCTGGCACCCGATAGTTTGGCTATCGGGTTGTTTTTTAGGTGGAATGAATTATGAAAAACAAAGCAGGACTTTATATACACATTCCCTTTTGCAAATCAAAATGCCCTTATTGTGATTTTTACTCTGTAAAATATGATGAAAGCCTTGCGGAGAAATACACAGATGAGTTAATCAAAACTATGGGCGATTACACCGGTGAATTTGATACGGTGTACTTTGGCGGCGGAACTCCGTCAATATTAGATTATAACTTAATCGGCAAGATATTATCGGCAGTAAAAGAACATTTTGATATTGACAAAAATGCCGAAATCACCATAGAATGCAACCCATCAAAAAATCTTGAAAAAGACTTTTACAACTATGCCGAATACGGAATAAACAGAGTGAGCATAGGTATGCAAAGTGCAAGAAATGAAGAACGCTTTGCCCTTGGCAGAAGTGCGGGGAAGGCAGAAGTTAAAAAAGCTGTATTTGACGCCAAGGCGGCCGGAATAACCAATATCAGCCTTGATGTTATGCTTGGCACTCCGAAGCAAAGCCTTGCCTCACTTGAAGAAACATTTGAATTTATTGATAAAATGAATGTAAGCCACATAAGTGCATATATGCTGAAAATTGAAGAAGGCACACGCTTTTACGATATTAAAGAAAGACTTGCACTGCCGAATGAAGACACTGTTTGCGAAATGTATTTAAAAACAATATCATCCCTAAAATCACTCGGCTTTAATCAATATGAAATAAGCAATTTTTCAAAACCGTCATTTGAAAGCCGGCACAATACAAAATATTGGATATTGGATGATTATTTAGGCTTGGGCAAAAGTGCACATTCGTTTTGGGGCGGCAAGAGATTTTATTATGATACAGATTGGTCGCTGAAAAGCGAGGGCGAAGTCGACTATGAAGAAGAGAGGATAATGCTCGGATTAAGACTTAACAAAGGGATTGACAAAAAATTTATTAAAAAGGACTTTTCATCATTTATAAAAATGGGATTGATGAAAGAAACGGGCAATAATATAGCACTGACGCCCGAAGGAATGTTAGTATCCAATTTAATAATCAGCGAACTTTTGTAAATAATACCCTTGGGGTGAATTTATGAAAGAAGACAAATACAAGAAAAAATATAACCTTAACAAAAACAATGACTTAACAAATAAATATTTGACTTCCATATCAAATCCGACTGTACAGCCTGACAGAAAAACCGAAATGGGTGTACCTATACCGGATACTCAAAATGTGGAATATTCAAAGGAATACGAAGAAGAAAACAAATTATAAATTTCTACACGCTGGTAGACTTTGAGAAAGTGAGATAAATTTTGTATTTTGCGAGCGGGAGCTGTTTTATTCTCACTTGCTACGAAACAGTACACTGTACTGTTTCTGCCAAATTCATAAATGAATTTGGAGCCTCGTGTCTCTTGTGCTTCGCACAATTCACTCTCATTTAATGGAATATAACTTTTATTTTTTTCTTATTTGCTATATAATAGGCAAGAGGTGACGATATGGATAAGCTTTTTAATCTTCAAAAAAATATGGTGGAATATTACAAGGGTGATGCTAAAAGAATACAGCATTTTACCAAAGTTCACTCATTTGCAAAATTTATCGGTTTGGGTGAAAATCTTGATGAGCATACACAGTTTATTTTGGAGTCTGCCGCTTTAACGCACGATATAGGAATTAAAATTTCCGAGGAAAAGTATGGCGACTGCAATGGCAGACACCAAGAAATTGAAGGCCCTGCCGAAGCTGAAAAAATGTTAAATGTGCTTGACTATGACGGGGAAGATATAAAACGCATTTGTTATTTAATTTCACATCATCATACATATAAAGATATTGATGCATTAGATTTGCAAATACTTATTGAAGCAGACTTTCTTGTTAACTTATATGAAGATAATGCCACGATTGGTGTAATAAATACAGCATTTAGCAAGATTTTCAAAACAAATACGGGCAAATATTTGTGCAAAGTAATGTATAATTTGGAAACTTAAAAAAATGCTTGATTTTTCTTTTCGTGTTTGTTATAATTAAAACATCAATTTAGCGTGGCAAAGCGTTAATGTGAAAAATCACGAAAGTAGGATTTAAAGATGAAAAAGTTTTTATCAGTTATTTTAGCACTTGCAATGGTTGCTTGTGTAGTTGCGGGATTTGCAGGCTGCTCAAAATCAGGAAAAGATGAGAATGCGGCTTCTTCAACAAGCCAGAGTGATTCAACTGTTAAAACAGTCGCAGACCTTGATAAAGTTAAGGATGCAAATAAGCTTGTTATCGGTATTACAGATTATGAACCTATTGATTACCAAGATAAAGACGGTAAGTGGATTGGTTTTGATGCTGACCTTTCAAGAGCAGTTGCTCAAAAAATGGGTATTGATGTTGAATTTGTAGTTATCAACTGGGATAATAAGTTTATTGAACTTAATTCAGGTACAATTGACTGTATTTGGAACGGTATGACTGTATCAGATTCAGTTAAAACAAACTGTGACATTTCTGATGCTTATGCAGGTAACAGCCAGGTTGTAGTTATGAAGAAAGATTCACTTTCAAAGTATGCTGATGCAGATGCTATCAAAAATGCTAATTTAACTATCGCAGTTGAAAAAGGCTCTGCAGGTGAGGCAGAAGCAAAGAAGCTTTCAAAAAATGTTGTTTCACTTTCAGCTCAGTCAGATGCACTTAAAGAAGTAAAATCAGGCACAGCAGATGCTTGTATTATTGACTCAACAATGGCTAACTCAATGACCAAAGAGGGAACAGATTTTTCAAACCTCGGTTATTCTGTTTCTCTTACAACTGAAGAATATGCGGTAGGCTTCAGAAAAGGTTCTGACCTTACAGCAGAAGTTAACAGAATTCTTGGCGAACTTAAAACAGACGGTACAATGGATAAGCTTTCAAAGCAGTACGGTGTTAACCTTGCTAAATAATTCTAATAATTTTTAACATTGTAATATTTGTCAGGCAGAGGGCTTTCAATGCTCTCTGCCTAATTTGCTGAATAGCAGTAATGATTTTGGGAGGAAATATGTATGGGAACATCGTTTTGGCAGATAACCCTTGAACTTTTAAAAGGTTTTTGGGTGAACTTCAAGCTTTTCGGTATAACCCTTGTTTGCGCTTTGCCTTTAGGACTTATATTGAGTTTCGGCTCAATGTCTAAATTTAAGCCGATTAAATATCTTGTTAAATTACTTGTTTGGATAATTCGCGGTACACCGCTTATGCTTCAAATCATAGTTGTATTTTACGGTCCGGGTCTTCTTTTCGGTATGCAAGTTGGCAATGATTACCGTTTTAAAGCCGCTGTTATAGCGTTTATTATTAACTATTCTTGCTATTTTTCGGAAATTTACCGTGGCGGTATAGAAAGTATACCTAAAGGTCAGCAGGAAGCCGGGCTTGTGCTTGGCATGACTAAGAGCCAGATATTTTTTAAAGTTACACTTTTGCAAGTTATTAAAAATATTGTGCCGCCTATGAGTAATGAAATTATTACCCTTGTTAAAGATACTTCTCTTGCAAGAACTATTGCTATTATTGAAGTTATCCGTGTCGGTGAAGATTATATTACATCTTCAGGTCTTTTCTGGCCGCTGTTTTATACAGGTGCATTTTATCTTGTATTCTGCGGAATTCTTACAATTCTTTTCGGCCAAATTGAAAAGAAACTCAGTTATTTTAATTCTTAAGGAGGTTAAGCTTTATGGCATTTTTAGAAGTAAACAATATCAAAAAAAGCTTTGGTAAAAATGAAATACTCAAGGGCATAAGCTTTGACCTTCAAAAAGGTGAAGTTCTCTCAATTATAGGCTCTTCGGGTTCGGGCAAAACAACACTTCTTCGCTGTATTAACTTTCTTGAATTTGCCGAGGAGGGAACTGTTAAGGTTAACGGAGAAGTTATTTATAACGGTGAAACAGATAAAAAGCTTAAAGAAAAAGATTTGCGAGAGAAAAGGCTTCATTTTGGTTTGGTATTCCAAGATTTTAATCTGTTTCCACAATATGATGTTTTGCAAAATCTTACTCTTGCTCCGTCTTTGCTTAAAATGGGAACTAAAGATGAACTTGAAGCTCAAGCAAGAGAAATTATAAAGAAAGTCGGCTTGGAAGACAGAATCAACCACTATCCTTGCCAGCTTTCAGGCGGGCAAAAGCAGCGTGTGGCTATTGCAAGAGCGCTTATGCTTAAACCGGATATTCTTTGTTTTGATGAACCTACATCTGCGCTTGACCCTGAACTTACCGGTGAGGTGCTTAAGGTTATTAAAAGTCTTAAAACAGGAAACAGCACAATGATTGTTGTTACTCACGAAATGGAATTTGCAAAAAATGTTTCTGATAAAGTTATATTTATGGCTGATGGTGTTATTGAAGAATACGGTGAGCCGCAAAAACTTTTTGAAAATCCAGAAAGTGATAAGCTTAAAACTTTTTTAAATAATGCACTCGATATATAATGTGAATCAGTGTTAATTATTGACGAAAAAGAATATTTGTGGTTTAATATAGATATATTTACTTTGTGTAATAAGAAAATATACAGGAGGAATAGGAATGGATTTAAAGAACATTATTAACAAAAAGGGTGAGTATGCAGATTATATGCTCAAAGAGATTACTCATATCTGCAAGGATATGGATAAGCGTGACCCGGGTTCAAAGGGTGAAAAGCAGGCTTGTGAGTATATGGCTGATGTGCTTAAAAATGAATGTGGCTGTGAAAGAACCGATGTTGAAAGCTTTAAAGAAAATCCGGGTTCGTTTTTCGGTTGGATTTATTTCACAATCACTTTTGTTTTAGCTGCAATCGTACTTTTCTTTTTCTGCCCGATTATTTCGGCTTTGCTTATTGTGTTAGGACTTGCAATCGTTCTTTTGGAATTTGGATTTTACAAAAAATGTGTTGATAGATTTTTCCCTGAAAAAACAGGACATAATGTAACCGCAGTAAAAAAATGTTCAGGCGAAGTTAAACGCCGCATATTTTTTAACGGTCACCCTGACGCCGCTTGGGAATGGCCTGTAAACTATGCTTTGGGCGGTGTTGGCTTTGAAGCACACGCTATTATTTGCGGTATCGGTGCCGTTTATTATCTTGTTCTTTCAATTTTGGCAACTGTTAAAAATGCAGCTTTCGGTATGATTGGCTCTGATACCAATCTTTTCAAAATGGCATTGTGGGGACTTATCTTTGTTCCTTTCCTTGTCGGCCTTTATTGGATGTGGAATGAAAAGAGAATAGTTGACGGTGCTAATGATAACCTTTCAGGCTGCTATATGGGTATCGCTGTTCTTAAAGCACTCGCAGATGAGGGAATAACTCTTGAAAATACAGAAGTAGGTGTTATTCTTTCAGGCAGTGAGGAAGCCGGACTTCGCGGTTCAAAAGCTTGGTGTGAAGCTCATAAGGGTGAATTTGATGATGTTCCTACAATTATTCTTTCTTATGATACAATTCACGACCCTAAATATCTTATGACAAATTATCGTGACCTCAACGGTACTGTTAAGGTTGATAAGGCTGTATCTGATTTATTTATGGAATCTGCCGCTGACCTTAATATTCCTTGTAAAAAAGGTTGGGTTCCGCCACTCGGCGGTGCTACCGATTCGGCAGCATTTGCACAGGCAGGCTTCCGTGCTACCGGTATAACAGGTCTTAACCATAAGCTTGAAGATTATTATCACACAAGAAGAGATACATATGATAATATGAACCTTCAAGGACTTGCAGATTGCTTTGCAATCAGTGTTAAGGCACTTGAAAAATTTGATAACGGTAAAGAAGTTTAATATAAAAAGCGATGAAGAAAAATCAAATTCTTCATCGCTTTTTTTAGTCATTTATTATTTTTCCGTCAATGCTGATTGTTACAACTTGCCACGGTAAAAATTTACCGCTTTGTTTAATGGCTTCTTTTGCCGCATATTCAAGTCCGCCGCAGCAAGGCACTTCCATACGCACAATCGTTACGCTTTTGATATTGTTTTGCTTAATTATTTGAGTAAGTTTTTCGCTGTAATCAATATCATCAAGCTTCGGACAGCCGATAATCGTAATTTTGCCTTTCATAAATTCATTGTGCATATTTGCATAGGCATATGCGGTACAGTCAGCCGCAATAAGCAAATTTGCATTATCAAAATACGGTGCGTTTACAGGTACAAGCTTTATTTGGCAAGGCCATTGACCGAGCTGTGATTTATTGAAGCTTGCCGCACTTTTTTCAATATCTTCACTTAATCTGTTAAAAGTGTGTGCCATACTTGATGGGCAAGTGTGAAAAACTTCTTTTTTATCTTGCTTCTTTTTCATATTTGCTTCAACAGCTTCTCTGTCATATTCAAGCGCTTCCCTTTCAACAAATGTGATAGCACCGGTAGGGCAGGTCGGCAGGCAATCGCCGAGTCCGTCGCAATAATCATCACGCAAAAGCTTTGCCTTTCCGTTTACCATTGCGATTGCGCCCTCGTGGCACGCATTTGCACAAGCACCGCAACCGTTGCACTTGTTTTCATCTATTTGAATGATTCTTCTAATCATATAAACAACTCCAAAATTAAATTCACATCTAATGTGTGGTCTGATTATATCAAATAAAAATCGAATTCGCAAATAAAAATCATAAATTATTCCAAAGTAAGTTTTACCATTTACAGCGGTGATACGGGGTGAATGTTATGGTCGTCATAAGGGCTGAAATGTGAAAGCTCTTTATCAATCAGTGTTGTTCCTCTGCCAATGCAGTAACTGCCGTATCTGTCTTTAATCAATTCAACCGCAGTATCAATTTTTTCTAGCTTTTCTCTTTTTTCAATTGTTTTTGAAAAATCAAATTGCGAAATAAAATCGAAATCAAAATCGGTAACTGTTATTCCCAAACTTCTTATCGGCAATTTCCAATCATAATTGGCAATAAAGAGCCGCATTGCATTTTCTATCAGTTCGCCGCTTACATTTGTGGGTGCAGGCAGTTTGCATTGCCTTATGAAACTGCCGAGATTTTTATCTCTTACATAAATTGAAAGTGTTGTACCTTTTAATCCAAGGTTTCTCATTCTTCTTGCAACGCTTTCTGCCAAAACCGTAAATATTATTTTTACATCTTGCACATTTTTTAAATCTCTTATGGTTGTGGTGGCGTTTCCTATACTTTTAATATCTCTTTCAATATCTTTGTGCCTGACGGGTGACATATCTTCGCCGCGCGCATACCTTCTTAAAAGTATGCCGTTTTTGCCGAGAATGTTTTTTAAAAAAGCTTCGTTGCTGTTTGCCAAGTCACCAAGTGTATATATTCCGTATTGATTAAGCTTTCTTGTTGTTGCCGGGCCTACCATTATCATATCACTGCATTTTAACGGCCAAACAATTTTTTTAAAGTTCTTTTTTGTTATAACTGTCATAGCGTTTGGCTTTCTGTAATCCGAACCGAGCTTTGCAAAAATTTTGTTGTAGCTTACGCCGACACTTACAGTTATTCCGACTTCTTTTCTTACTCGCTCTTTAATTTCAAATCCTATTTCACGCCCGTTTTTAAACCAGTCGCCGCTAACATCAATCCAGCTTTCGTCAAGCCCGAAAGGTTCAATTAAATCGGTGTAATCTTCTAAAATGCTTCGTACTTTTTTTGAAAATTCGATATAGGTAGGGAAGTTAGGCGTAACTATAATTAAGTTCCTGCATTTTTGCTTTGCTTTCCATATCGGCTCACCTACCGTTAATCCGTATTTTGATGCTATTTCATTTTTTGTGAGTATTATTCCGTGCCTGCTTTCTTCATCTCCGCCGACTGCTACGGGTTTATCTCTTAATTCAGGGTGCAAAAAGCATTCGACGCTTGCATAAAATTTATTACAGTCGATATGAAGTATTTGTCTTTCCATAATATAAAAATGTTCCTTATATCATAAATAGAATATTTGTTCTAACACACGCATTATAAAACAAATGTTCTATAATGTCAATGGCATATTATGGTGAGTACAAATTTTATCACTTGACGGTGAGTAGCTATTAAGTTATACTAACTATTGTATGTGGTTAATAAATTTATAGGTGAAAATATGATTTACGATATAGCAAATTTAAAAGTTGAGATAAAAAACGAAAATGGAAGAACTGAAAAGCAGGCAATTCCTTATCTTGCTCAAAATCAAGATGAAAAAAATATTGACATTACAATTGATGTTGATGAAAAAAGGGTGCTTCAGGCTATGAAAGAACATCCGGAACTTGTGCAGGACGATTGGGAATATATGCTTACCGGCTCTGATTTTTATACCGAACTTATTAAATATAATGGTATACTTCTTCATTCTTCGTGTGTCGTGGTTGATGATTATGCCTATGTTTTCTCGGCTGACAGCGGAACGGGTAAGTCTACACATACACAGCTTTGGCTTGAACATTTCGGCGATAGGGCATATATACTTAATGATGATAAGCCGGCTATAAGATTGATTGACGGTAAAGTTTATGCTTGCGGTACTCCTTGGAGCGGAAAGTATGATTACTCAACACCTAAAATAGTTGAACTTGCAGGTATTTGCTTTCTTCAGCGAAGCGAAACTAATTGGATAAAAAAGGCTGAAACAGGCAAAGCGGTTTTCAATATATTTTCACAAACTGTGCATAAAATCAGCGCTCCGAGAATGGAAAGTCTTTTTGATGTGCTTGAGCAGATCTTTGCAAAAGTTCCTATTTATGATTTTGGATGTAATATTTCAGATGAAGCTGTTTTAACATCCTATAATGCAATGAAACCGAAAAATAAAAAAGAAGTGAAAGTATAAAACTTTCACTTCTTTTTTATTAAAAAATCCACCCAGCCGCCGCCTGCTGACAATAACCTGCTCTCTTAGCAGGTGGGTTATGCTCTCATCACTTTGTGCTACCAGCGTCCTTATAAATAAGGGAGGTCTGCATTCCCGTTTCAAAGAAGTCAAATCCCTAAAAAAACGTGTTCGGGTTACTAAAGCTGACGGTTGTCGAGAAGGGCAGATTCTAATGATTATTATTACTGTTCAGGTTCAAAATATTCAACATCGTATTTTTCTTCAATTTTTTGCATGAGAATATCGGAAACCTGTTCATATTCCATTTCATCTTCAATTTCGATGAGGTATTCATCACCGTTATCATCTGTTTGAACTTTAAGAGTGATTACTTCAAAGTCACCATCAACAATATCTTCATCTGTTTCATTATATTTGGTAATGGCAACATATACATCGTCATCAGTTTCATATCTTTCAAGAAGTTCAAAAAGAAGCTCGTTGCCGTCATCATCTGTCACGCTGATAATGTCCGGTTCATAATATTCTTCGTTTTCAGCCATAATTCAGCCTCCTTAATTTAATTACCTGTAATATTATATCTGTTTTGCGCTATATAGTCAATAGAATTGAGAATAATTTAACAATTGTTAATCATTGCTAAAAAAATATAAAAATGTTTAAAAAAACTATTGACAATTAACAATAAGCGTGCTATTATGTAGATGAACAAAGGAGATAGACACAAAGGCTTGAGAGAGGGAAACTTGAGGTAAGGAAAAGCCAAAAATCTCTATCACTAACTTGTTTAAATTACGAAAGGAGGCTTGTCCGATGGATATTGAACCAGGTCAGACAAGCACCCGAAAAGTAACCCAATAAAATAACGGATTAAATGTATCGGCAGGAGTAAAACGGAATTACTTACGGATACAAGCTTTATGAAGTATGAATTAAAAGTTATTTGGCAGAATTGGTAAATTACTATCGGGTGCGTAAAAACTTAATAGTAAAGGTATATATTGATTATCCTGCCAATAATCTGTGGCGTATAAGCCATATAAAAATAATTTTAAAGAGGTATAGTCCAATGGGTTAGTAAGTTAATCTAAATACTAAAACTTAATAATTAGTAATTTAGAATAGGTCATTAAATATATGAGGTATAGACCGATGTACTAATCAATTTAATTATAAGATTTAAAATTTAATAATTAACAAATAAATTCAAGGCTCTCAACCGTTAGGTT
>FR895318.1:151658-165471 GCA_000434995.1 Firmicutes bacterium CAG:341
TTAGGTTGAGAGCCTTTTGCATATGTATTGTAATTATCTATTCATCAATCGGTAAATTATTGATTTTGCTTTCACCGAAAATCCTTATTCCGTGTTCATATAACATTTGTGCAGTAATTCCGTTGCCATATGTTAGATTTCCGGTAAATGTACCGTCATATATTTTGCCGAAACCGCAAGAGGGACTTCTTTCTTTCAGTACTGCGATTTGGCAACCTGTTTCTTCTGCAATATATAATGATTTTTCTGCCCCGTCAAAGAAAAAATCGGTTAAATCTTCGCCGTTTTTGGAATATACTTTTCCGTCTTTTATTTCGCTCGGCATTCTCGGGCTTGGCAATCCGGAAAAAGTTTCCGGGCAAATCGGAATTAAGGTGTGCTTTTCACCAAGTTTAATGACATCTTCGTTTTTGTTATTGCCGCCGTTATATTTGCAGTTTTCGCCAAGCAGGCAGGCACTTACTAAAATTTTCATCTATTTTCTCCTTTTTGCAATCAAAATAAAGAAGGTTAAATCAAATAAAACCAAGATTACCGCTAAAATCAGCATAAGCGGTTTTGAAATAAACGGTATTTTACCCGCTATACCGATTAAAGTTGCGAGAAGCATAAAAAATACTATAAATATGATTACCAAAATTGCGATTTTTTTATTATTCATATTATCACCAAAAGCATAATACCACAATATTTAAGATAAGTCCACACTTTGATGTAAAGTATATTTCTTTACATATATGCAATATATACAAATATACTGCTTTATACATACCGCATTTTTTATATAAACAATGAAAATATTAAAATTTGGTGTCAAATTATAAAGAATAGTTGCAAAAAATGTAATTTAGTAATAATATATACACACATTATTATTAAATGTGTTTTTCGGTGGTATAAAATATGGATTTGTTAAAGAAAAAGATATTAGAAGAAGGCGAAGTTTACGAGGGCAATATCCTTAAGGTAGACGGATTTTTAAATCACAGAATTGATATTCCTTTTATGCAGGAAGTTGCCAAAGAATTTCACCGTCTGTTTAAAGATGAAGGTGTTAATAAAATCCTTACTATCGAAGCTTCGGGTATAGCTATCGGTGCTCTTGTTGCACAGGAATTCGGCTGCCCGCTGGTTTTTGCTAAAAAAACTAAAACTAAAAATATTGCCGGTGATGTTTACACTTCAAAGGTTGAAAGCTTCACTCATGGCACTACATATGATATTATTGTATCAAAGCGATTTCTTGATGAAAATGATAAAATTCTTATTGTTGATGACTTTCTTGCAATCGGTAATGCACTTAAAGGTCTTATCAGCCTTGTTAATGACAGCGGTGCTTCACTTGCTGGTTGCGGTGTTGTAATTGAAAAAGGTTTTCAGCACGGTGGCGATGAACTCAGAAGCAAGGGTATTAAGGTTGAATCTCTTGCAATTGTTGAAAGTATGGACCACGAAACAGGTAAGGTTTATTTCAGAGACTAATCGCATTTTTATTTTGGTTATTCGGTGTTTTCACCTTATAATAATATTGATTTATTTGTACGGAGGTAAGACAAATGAAACTTACAAAGAAAATTCTTGCAGTTGTTCTTTCAGTTCTTTTTGTTGTAGGCGTGTTCGCAGGCTGTTCTGCAAACAATGCCGATGATAAAGGTGAAAAAACAAAGTCATCTGCAACATCAGACATGAAGGTTGGATTTATTTTCCTTCACGATGAGAACTCAACTTACGATAAGAACTTCATCACAGCTGCTGACGAAGCTTGTAAAACTCTCGGAATTGCTGATGAAAACAAGATTTACAAGACAAATGTTCCTGAAGGTCAGGAATGTGCCGAAGCCGCAGAAGACCTTGTTGACAAGGGATGCTCAATCATCTTTGCAGACAGCTTTGGTCATGAACCATACATCATTGAAGTTGCAAAGAAATATCCTGATGTTCAGTTCTGCCATTCAACCGGTACAAGAGCTCATACAGAAGGCGTTCCTAACTATCATAACGCATTCGCTTCAATTTACGAAGGCAGATACCTTGCAGGTGTTGCAGCAGGTATGAAGCTTAATCAAATGATTGAAAACGGCGAATTTGATGCTAAAGATGCTAAAATCGGTTATGTAGGTGCTTATACTTACGCAGAAGTTATTTCAGGCTATACTTCATTCTTCCTTGGCGCTCGTTCAGTTTGCCCAAGTGCAACAATGGAAGTTCAGTTCACAGGTTCATGGTATGATGAAGCTGCTGAAAAGGAAGCTGCTAATACCCTTATTGCAAACGGTTGTAAGCTTATCAGCCAGCACGCTGACTCAATGGGTGCACCGACTGCTTGTGAAAATGCAGGTGTTCCTAATGTATCATACAACGGTTCAACTGTAAGTGCTTGCCCTAACACATTTATTGTTTCTTCAAGAATCAACTGGGCTCCATACTATGAATATGCAATTAAGGCTGTTATGGACGGTAAAAAGATCGACGCTGACTGGACAGGTACTCTTGCTACTAACTCTGTTCTTCTTACAGATGTAAACGAAAAGGCTGCTGCTCCTGGTACTCAAAAGGCTATCGACGAAGCAAAGGCTAAGCTTGAAGACGGTTCTCTTCAGGTATTTGATACAGATACTTTCACAGTTGACGGCAAAAAGCTTGATAGCTACAAAGCAGATGTTGATACTGATGATAAGTACACACCTGATACAGAAGTAATTGAAGACGGTGCATTCAAGGAATCTAAATTCCGTTCAGCTCCATATTTTGATGTTAAGATTGACGGTATCAAGCTTCTTAACGAAAAAATGTAATTAAATTATAATTTGTTATAATTTACATATAAAACCCGTGGCCGTACCCTCAAAAGTACGGTCACGGTAGATTTGTTTTAAGTGATATTAAATTTTGCGGAGGCCAATATGAGTGATACTTTTGCAATTGAATTAAAAGGCGTCACCAAAGTTTTTGGGCAGATTGTTGCAAATAAAGATGTTAATCTGCAAGTAAAAAAAGGTGAAATTTTAGCCGTTTTAGGCGAAAACGGCAGTGGTAAAACCACACTTATGAATATGCTTTCGGGCATTTATTTTCCTGATGAAGGTCAAATTTATGTAAACGGTGAAGAAGTTGTAATCAAATCACCGAGAGATGCGTTTAAATACGGAATCGGTATGGTACATCAGCATTTTAAACTTGTTGATGTTTTTACAGCTACCGAGAATATAGTTCTCGGTATTAACGATAAAGAAAAGTTTAATATTAAAAAAGCCGAAAAAAAGGTAAAAGAAATTACCGATAAATACGGTTTTGATATAAACCTTGAAAGTAAGGTTTATGAAATGTCTGTATCAGAAAAGCAGACTGTTGAAATTGTCAAGGTGCTTTACAGGGGCGCTCAAACTCTTATTCTTGATGAGCCTACTGCTGTACTTACACCTCAAGAAACTGAAAAATTATTTGATGTATTGCGTCGTATGAAAGAAGACGGAAAATCAATTATTATAATTACACATAAACTCCACGAGGTTATGGCACTTACCGACAGAGTTGCTGTTTTGCGTAAGGGCGAATATATTGGCACGGTAGATACAAAAACTGCTACCGAGCAGTCGCTTACAGAAATGATGGTCGGTAAAAAGGTATCACTTAATATTGAAAGAACAGCTCCTGTCAATCCGCAAGACAGAATTGAACTTAAAAATGTAACTACCCTTAATGCAGAGGGCGTTAAGGCAATTGATAACCTTTCATTTACAATAAGAAGCGGTGAAATTCTTGGCATTGCAGGCATTGCAGGCAGTGGCCAAAGGGAACTTCTTGAAACTATTGCGGGGCTTCAAAGGCCTGAAAACGGTGAAATTATTTATTATTCACCTGAAGGGGAAACAGTTGACCTTAAAGCTAAAACCCCAACTCAAATTAAAGAACTCGGCGTAAGACTTTCATTTGTACCTGAAGACAGGCTTGGTATGGGACTTGTAGGCAATATGGATATTATTGATAATATGATGCTTCGTTCCTATAAAAAAGGCAACAGTGCTTTTCTTGACCGTAAAGACCCTAAAAAGCTTGCAGAAAAAATTATTGAAAGTCTTGAAGTTGTTACACCGGGTGCAACAACACCTGTAAGGCGACTTTCCGGCGGTAATGTTCAAAAAGTTCTTGTAGGTCGTGAAATTGCGGCAAATCCAAAGGTGCTTATGGCAGCTTATCCGGTAAGAGGTCTTGATATAAATTCATCATATATGATTTATAATCTTTTGACAAAGCAAAAAGAAAATGGTGTAGCTGTTGTATTTGTAGGTGAAGACCTTGATGTTCTTGTTGAACTTTGCGACAGAATTATGGTTATAAATTCCGGTAAGATAACAGGTATGCTTGACGGAAGAAATACTACTAAAGAAGAAATAGGTTTGTTAATGACTAAAACTGAAGCAAGGGAGGAAGCATAATATGAGCAATAAACAAAAAATTCATGAACCTCTCTTTCATATCAGCAAGAGAGCGTCAATGCCTTGGTATTTTTCATGGCTTATTCGCCTTGGTTCTATTCTTGCTGCGCTCATTGTAAGCGGCGCTGTAACAATGCTTTTAACTCACCAAAATCCAATCAGCGTTTATGCCACTATGATTGATGGTGCTTTTGGTACATCAAGAAGGGTTTGGAATCTTCTTCAAAGCCTCGCAATTTTACTTTGCGTTGCGCTCGCGTTAACCCCGGCATTTAAAATGAGATTTTGGAATATCGGCGGTGAGGGCCAGGTCCTTGTCGGCGGGCTTGCAACTGCGGCGTGTATGATTTGCCTCGGCGGTAAAATTCCAAATGCACTTCTTATTCTTGTTATGATTATAGCAAGTATGCTTGCAGGTGCGATATGGGCAGTTATTCCTGCTGTGTTTAAAGCTAATTTTAATACAAATGAAACTCTTTTTACCCTTATGATGAACTATGTAGGTATTCAGCTTGTATCATATTTCGTAATGGTGTGGGAAGTACCTAAAGGTTCGGGCAAAATCGGTATTATTAACCAAACAAGCCACGCAGGTTGGCTTCCGCAACTTGGTAATTACGAATATTTGCTTAATATTCTCATAGTTCTTGTACTTACAATATTTATGTATGTATATCTTAAATACAGTAAGCACGGTTATGAACTTTCGGTTGTAGGTGAAAGTGAAAACACAGCTAAATACATCGGTATAAATGTTAAAAAAGTAATTATCAGAACAATGCTTCTTTCAGGTGCTGTTTGCGGTATTGCAGGTCTTCTTCTTGTTGGCGGTACTGACCATACAATTACCACCACAACTGCTGATAACAGGGGATTTACCGCAATTATGGTATCTTGGCTTGCTAAGTTTAATCCTATTTATATGGTTATTACATCTCTTTTGCTGGTTTTCTTTGATAAGGGAGCAACAGAGATTGCTACTGTTTACAGACTTAATGAATCGTTCAGCGAAATCATTACCGGTATAATTCTTTTCTTTATTATCGGCAGTGAATTTTTTATAAATTATAAAATAAATTTCCGTAAATCGCATAAGGAGGGTGAATAATATGTTTTCTGCTACAACTATAATCACTTTTATTCAGCGTGCGATTTTGCAGGGTATTCCGCTTCTTTACGGTTCAACAGGTGAAATACTTACTGAAAAATCAGGTAACCTTAATCTCGGTATTCCGGGTATAATGTATGTTGGCGGTATCAGCGGTGTTATCGGTGCGTTTCTTTATGAAGAGTCAATGGGTGTAAATGACCTTAATCCTCTTCTTGCAGTTCTTATTCCGCTTCTTTGCACAATTTTGGGTTCACTTTTAACAGGCCTTATTTATTGCTTCTTAACTGTAACTCTTCGTGCAAATCAAAATGTTACCGGTCTTGCTATCACAACTTTCGGTGTAGGCTTCGGTAACTTCTTTGGTTCTTCTCTTGTTAAGATTACAGGCAGTGATATTCCTTCTGTTGCTCTTACAAGAACAAGTGCTTTCTTTACAAAGAAACTTCCTATTGCCGAAACAACAGGTTGGTTTGGCAAAATCTTTCTTTCATACGGATTTTTAACATATGCGGCAATCATTATTGCTCTTTTGGTTGCTTTCTTTCTTAAGAAAACCCGTGGCGGTCTTCATCTTCGTGCAGTAGGTGAAAACCCTGCAACTGCTGATGCAGCAGGTATCAATGTTTCAAAATCAAAATATCTTGCTACTTCGGTTGGAAGTATTATCGCAGGTCTTGGCGGTCTTTTCTATGTAATGGACTATGCTAACGGTGTTTGGTCAAACGAAGGTTTTGGTGACAGAGGATGGCTTGCAATCGCACTTGTTATCTTCGCAATTTGGAAACCGGATATTGGTATTTTGGGTTCAATCCTTTTTGGCGGACTTTATATTGTTTACCTCTTTATTCCGGGGCTTAAAATGAGTACACAGGAACTTTTCAAAATGCTTCCTTATATTGTAACAATTATTGTACTTATTATAGTAAGCGTCAGAAAAAAGAGAGAGGATCAGCCGCCGGCTTCACTCGGACTTTCATATTTCAGAGAAGACAGATAATAATATAAAAAATGAACGAGTATTATATACTCGTTCATTTTTTTATGCTCGGCTTGACATTTTAATGTTTTTTTGCTAATATATTTGCATATTAAACGGCTGTGAAAAAGAGGAGTAACCTGTTTATTCTTTCAGAGAGTGTTCGTCAGGTGCAAGAACATAGAAGATATGGGCGAAGGTAGCTTTTGAGCCGATAGGGTGAAATTAAGTAGCTTTATCCGTATATCTGCGTTAAAGATTTGAGTGGCATTATTATTGATGCAATTTGAGTGGTACCACGGAATTTTCGCTTTCGTCTCATTTTGGGGCGAAAGCGTTTTGTTTTTATAAAACAAATATACTATATTTGATTTAAGGAGATTTGCTATGGCAAAGGAACTTGCAAAGCAGTATGATCCTAGCGAAGTTGAGGATCGTACCTATAAGTTTTGGTGTGATAAAAAATATTTTCACGCTAAAAGAGAAAAAAACAAAAAAACATATACAATAGTTATTCCTCCGCCGAATATTACCGGTCAGCTTCATATGGGCCATGCACTTGATAATACACTTCAGGATATTCTTGTTCGTTATCACAGAATGGCAGGGTATGATACCTTGTGGCTTCCGGGTACAGACCATGCTTCAATCGCAACAGAAGCAAAGATTGTTGAAGCTATGCGTAAAGAGGGAATTACCAAGGATGACCTTGGCCGTGAAAAATTCCTTGAGCGTGCTTGGGATTGGAAAAAGCAATACGGTGGCAGAATTATTGAACAGCTTAAAAAGATGGGTTCATCTTGCGACTGGGACAGGGAACGCTTTACCCTTGATGAAGGATGCAGCAAAGCTGTTAGGGAAGTATTTGTAGGACTTTATGAAAAAGGCCTTATTTATCGCGGTAACCGTATGGTTAACTGGTGCCCGCATTGTAATACTTCAATTTCTGACGCCGAGGTTGAATATGAAGAAAAGGATTCAAACTTCTGGCATCTTCTTTATGAAGTAAAGGAAACGGGTGAAAAGCTTGAACTTGCTACTACCCGCCCTGAAACAATGCTTGGTGATACCGCTGTTGCAATTAACGGTGATGACCCGAGATATAAACATCTTCACGGTTGCCATGTTATTCTTCCGCTTCTTAATAAGGAAATTCCGATTGTTTGTGATGAACATGCCGATATGACTAAAGGTACAGGTGTTGTTAAAATCACTCCGGCGCACGACCCTAATGACTTTGAAGTAGGGCTTCGCCACAATCTTCCTATTATTCGTACTTTCACTTATGACGGCCATATGACCGGTAAGGCTGATAAGGAAGCTGCCGATGAAATTATTAAAAGCGGCAAAGCAACTCAAAATGAACCTGAAGTTCTTGATTGCGGCAAGTATGCAGGTATGACTACTCTTGAAGCAAGAAAAGCTATTCTTGCCGACCTTGAAGCAGGTGGATACATTAAGGAAATTGAGCCTCTTAAGCATGATGTAGGCACTTGTTACAGATGCCATACTAATATTGAACCTATGGTTTCTAAACAATGGTTTGTTAAAATGGACCCGCTTGCAGGCCCTGCTATTGATGCGGTTGAAAACGGTGACATTAAATTTGTGCCGGAGCGTTTCAAGAAAAACTATATGAGCTGGATGCGCGGCTCACGCGATTGGTGTATTTCCCGCCAGCTTTGGTGGGGACACAGAATTCCTGCTTGGTATTGCGATGATTGCGGTGCAACTACCGTAGCAAAGCAAGACCCTTGTAAGTGTTCTCAATGTGGAAGTGAAAATATAAAGCAAGACCCTGATACACTTGATACTTGGTTTTCATCTGCTCTTTGGCCTTTTTCAACTCTCGGTTGGCCTGATGACACAGAGGATTTGAAGCACTATTATCCAACTAATACTCTTGTTACCGGTTATGATATTATCGGCTTCTGGGTAAGTCGTATGATTTTCTCCGGTCTTGCTTATACAGATAAAGCACCGTTTGATACTGTTCTTATTCACGGTCTTGTGCGTGATGCCCAGGGCAGAAAGATGTCTAAATCTCTCGGCAACGGTATTGACCCGCTTGAAATAATAGATGAATACGGTGCCGACGCTTTAAGATTTACTCTTGCAACAGGTAATTCGCCGGGCAATGATATGCGCTTTTCTGATGAAAAAGTTAAAGCATCGCGTAACTTTGCGAATAAGCTTTGGAATGCGGCTCGTTTTGTTTTGATGTATCTTACAGATGATTTCAAATATGACGGACTTCCAAGTGAACTTGCTGTTGAAGATGAATGGATTGTATCAAAGCTTAATACTCTTGCGAAAGATGTTACCGATAATCTTGAAAAATATGAACTCGGTATTGCAATTCAGAAGCTTTATGATTTTATTTGGGATGTTTTCTGCGATTGGTATATTGAAATTGCAAAAATCAGACTTCAAGGTGATGATGAAAAAGCTAAAAATACCGCCAAGAGTGTCCTTGTATATGTTCTTACCGATATTCTTAAACTTCTTCATCCTTTTATGCCATTTATTACAGAAGAAATTTATCAGGCAATTCCTCACGATTGTGAATCAATTATGATTTCAAAGTGGGTTGAATATGATGAAAATCTCTGTTTTGCAGAAAATGAAGCTAAAATGGAAGTTCTTATGTCTGCAATTCGTGCTATTCGTAACCGCAGGGCAGAAATGAATATTCCGCCAAGCAAAAAAGCAAAGGTTTATATCGAAACCGAAAATACAGAACTTTTTGAAGCAGGTGCTCAATTTATTATTCGCCTTGCTTCTGCAAATGAAGTTGAAGTAAAATCAGGCTTTGATAACCTTGGAAATACAGTGACTATCGTTACCGATAATGCCAAAATCTATATTCCTATGGGTGACCTTGTTGATTTTGAAGCTGAACGCAAGCGCCTTGAAAAAGAACTTGCTCAAGCACAGGATAAGCTTGATTTCATTAACAAAAAGCTTTCAAATCCGGGCTTCGTTAATAAAGCACCTGAAAAGGTGGTTAACCAAAATAAAGAAGATGCTTTGAAGCTTGAAGATAAGATTGCAAATATTAAAAATTCTATTGAATCATTAGGTAAATAAATGACTTACGATAATGCTTTAAATTTAATAATTCAAAAGCAAAGCCTCGGTATTAAACCGGGGCTTAGTCGTATCTGTGAGCTTTTGAATAAAATGGGTAATCCCCAGGAAAAACTTAATATTATTCATATTGCAGGTACAAACGGTAAGGGTACTGTTGCGTGCGCAATCGCCGGTGCAATGCAAAAAGCAGGTTATCGCGTCGGGCTTTTTACTTCCCCTTGGATTGAAGATTACCGTGAGCAAATTAAAATAAACGGTGATATGATTTCTAAAACCGCTTTTTCAAATTTAATTCAAAAATATATTGAATGTGATGCTACCGAATTTGAACTTTTGACAGCAATTATGTATAAATATTTTGCAGATGAAAATGTTGACTTTGCTGTTGTTGAATGCGGTATGGGCGGCAGGGGTGACGCTACTAATGTTGAAAGTAAAAATATTTCGGTAATAACCTCTGTTGCTGTTGACCACACTGCTTTTCTCGGCAACACTGTTGAAGAAATTGCAAAAGAAAAGTCAGGTATTATTAAGCAGGGATGCACTTGTGTACTTTATCCTAACCCTAAATGCGAAAAAATCATTGAAAATGTTTGCAATAAAAATAATTCTAAACTTATAAAAATTGATGATACGGGCAATTTTCTTAAAAACGATATTGCGTGTGCGCAGGCGGTTTTGGATGAACTTTCAATTAACATTAAAGCAGAAAATCCAAAACTTTCGGCAAGGCAAAGTTTAGTCGGCGGTATTCTTGTTGACGGCGGGCATAATGAAGACGCAGGAATGGCACTTAAAGATAAAATAAATAACGAAGTAGCTGTCATTGCTATGATGAAAGATAAAAATGTTGATGCATATCTTTCACTCGTTGCACCTAAATGCAAAACTATTTATGCAACGCAGGTTAATAATTCACGCTCAATGAAAGCTTACGACCTTGCAGAAATTGCGAAAAAATACTGTGATGATGTTTTGATTTTTGATGATGCAATAAAAGCTGTTGAATCGGCAAAGCAAAATAATCTGTCACTTGTTTGCGGTTCGTTTTATCTTTATCGTGAAATAAGAAAAGAATTAAATTAAATACAAATTTTGATAAATTATTCAATACCAATCTGTTAGTATTATCGCAGATTGGTATTTTTTTATTGGAGTGATAAAAGTGAATGTTACGATTGAAAGCAGCGGTACGGTTGTTATTGCTTATCTTATCGGCGAAATAGACCATCATACAGCGGGAAATGTCAGAGAAAAAATTGATAATACCCTTATGTTTAAAAAGCCAAATACATTGATATTGGATTTTAAAAATGTAAGTTTTATGGATTCCTCGGGAATAGGTCTTGTTATGGGAAGATACAGACTTTTAAAAAGCATTAACCCGTCATCACAAATTGAAATTAAAAATGTAACTTTGCAAACAAAAAAAATAATGGAACTTGCAGGTCTTTCATCTATTGCAAAAATTAAGGAGACAGAAAATGAATACAAAAAAGCAAACTAATGAATTTAAACTTACTATTGACAGTAAAAGCGTAAACGAAGCATTTGCACGAGTTGCTGTGTCAGCATTTGTAACTCCGCTTGACCCTACGCTTGAAGAAATTGCCGATTTAAAAACCGCAGTCAGTGAAGCTGTAACAAATTGCATTGTTCACGCTTATAAAGATACATACGGAAAAATATTTATTACAGGCAAGCTTTATGATGATAATACGGTGAAAATAATTATCAGAGATAAGGGCTGTGGTATTGTTGATGTTTCTGAAGCTATGACACCGCTTTTTACAACCGGTGAGGGTGACAGAGCAGGCCTCGGCTTTACTGTTATGGAAAGCTTTTGCGATAAGATAACCGTTAAGTCTAAATTGACTTTCGGCACAACCGTAACTCTTACTAAAAAAATAGAGGGAAAGTCAAAATGGTAACTTCTCGTGATAAAATGATAGAAGATAATATAGGTCTTGTTCATTCTATTGCAAATCGTTTTAAAGGCAGAGGTGTAGAATATGATGATTTGTTTCAAAGCGGCTGCGTCGGTTTAATCAAAGCGGTTGATAATTTTGATGAATCACGAGGCTTCGCTTTTTCTACCTATGCCGTTCCCGTAATAATGGGCGAAATAAAACGCATTTTTCGTGACGGCGGTGCAGTTAAAGTAAGCCGAAGCTTGAAAGAAAAAGCTATTAAAGCTCAAGCTTTGCGTGAAAAATTTATTAACACCGAACTTCGCGAACCCACGGTATCTGAACTGTCAGATATGCTTGATTGCCCGCCTGAAGAAATACCTGAAATTTTGGGCGTTATTGCCCCTATGGTATCATTAAGCAGTGCAAGTGAAGACGGTGAGTATACCATTGATGTTCCGGTAGATGAAAGCGAAGAACTTTTTAACCGCCTTGTTGTTCATCGCCTTTTTAAATTTCTTGATGATACCGAAAAGGCAATAGTGGATATGCGCTATTATAAAGGCTTTACCCAGGCAAAAACTGCCAAAGTACTCGGTATATCGCAGGTTCAGGTGTCACGCAAGGAAAAATCACTTCTAAAAAAACTTCGCAAATATTTACAATAAAAAAGGCACTGTTGCACAGACTGAAGTTGCAAAGCCAAAATCGGTTAGTCCTAAAGCGGTTAAGTCGGCAAAGAAAGCAGTATCTGTTGAATGGAAGAAAGTCGGCGGTGTAAAAGGTTATCAAATTCAAGTTGCAACAGACAAGAAGTTTAAGAAGAACAAGAAAACCGTAACAATCAAGAAGCAGAAAACTACAAAGACTACTGTTAAAAAGCTTAAGGCAAAGAAAAAATATTATGTAAGAGTTCGTACATATAAAATAATGAACGGTAAAAAGGTTTATTCTTCTTGGTCAAAGGTTAAGAGCGTTAAAACTAAATAAAACAGATAACCCCCGACACTTAATTGTGTCGGGGGTTATTACTATACTAAATATATTATAATTGCGCCAAGTCATATGGTGTTTTTTGATATACAAAGTAATTAAGCCAATTGCTGAATATAATATTTGCTGTACTTTTCCAGCTCATAATCGGCACCGCTCTGTCATCATCGTTAGGGAAGTAGTTAAAAGGCACATCAATATCAAGTCCCTTTTCTTTATCTCTAAAGTACTCTTTTGCGAGTGTATCTCTATCATATTCGCTGTGGCCTGTTACAAAAAATTGCCTGCAATCCATATCCGATATAATATGAACGCCTGAAATTTCGCTGTAAGATATAACTTGAAGTTGCTTTACAAGTGCAATATCCTGAAGCCTTGTTTCAGTATGCCGTGAATGCGGAACATAGTAAACATCATCAAGTCCTCTCATAAGCGGATGTGTTACATCAAGTGATTTGTGCGGAAATACCCCAAACATTTTTTTCTTAAGTGGATATTTATTTACACCATAGTGATAGTAAAGCCCTGCCTGCGCACCCCAGCATATATGAAATGTTGAATATACATTCTTTTTGCTCCATTCCATTATTGTGCAAAGTTCATCCCAATAGTCAACTTCTTCAAATTCCATTTGCTCAACGGGAGCACCGGTAATTATCATTCCGTCATATCTGTTGTTTTTGATTTCATCAAATGTATTATAAAATTTAGCCATATGAATTCTTGAAACATTTTTTGATTTATGGCTTTTTACCTGAAGAAAGTCAATATCAACCTGAAGCGGCGAATTACTGAGTAACCGCAGAAGTTGAGTTTCTGTTTCAAGCTTGGTAGGCATCAAGTTTAAAATAATTATTTTCAAAGGTCTGATGTCCTGCATATTAGCCCTTGACTTACTCATTACAAATATATTCTCTATTTCTAAATTTTGTTTAGCCGGCAATTTGTCGTCAATACGAATTGGCATTTAATCAGCCCCTTTCTTTAAGTGTTAAACAATTATATCAAAATAGTCACCAAATTTCAATATCTATATAATGTATAATATAATCTATTCTCTATATATCAGATAAAATAATATATATTGTGTTGCGGAAAAATACCATATATACCTTTAATAGTTACAATTTGAAACCTTTTCTGTTATATAGTATCAATTTGTAGTAAATTGTGCACATAAATGTTGAATTTTGTTATTAAATTATGTCAATATCATAAAATAGATGAAAAAATTCAAAAAACCAGTTGACAAAGGGAGAAATAGGTGGTAATATGTGAAAGTCGCAAGAAAAGA
>FR895319.1:0-3641 GCA_000434995.1 Firmicutes bacterium CAG:341
AAAGCCGAAGAGAGAAGCTACTTCCCTATGTAGCCCCTCCTTTCGGCAATGCCTTTATTTTTTAGTATAAATATGTTATACTTATGAAAACTTATTAGGCAGGTGATTTAATGACTGAAAAGCAATTGCGCAAAAAAGCTATGGCATTGCCGCTTCATCCCGGCGTGTATATAATGAAAAATAAAGATAAAAAAATCATATATATCGGCAAGGCAAAAAAACTTAAAAACCGCGTTTCTCAATATTTTGGCAGTCATTCCAATCATTCGCTTAAAGTCATCAGAATGGTTGAAAATGTTGATGATTTTGATTACATTCTTTGTGACAGTGAGTTTGAAGCGCTTGTACTTGAATGTTCTCTTATTAAACAGCACCAGCCTAAATATAATATTTTGCTTAAAGATGATAAGGGCTATAATTATATCAAAATTACTAAAGAACAGTATCCTAAAATCAGGGAATGTAAGCAAATGGCAGATGACAACTCGCAGTATATTGGCCCATATACTTCTAATTTTTCTGTTAAGCAGGCGGTTGATGAAACTTTGCGTATTTTTAAACTTCCGCGCTGTAATAAAAAATTTCCGAAAGATTATAAAAAAAGCCGCCCGTGTTTAAATGGGTTTATGGGGATTTGCAGTGCACCTTGTGCAGGTAAAATATCGCTTGAAGAATACAGAAAAAATATTGACGAAGCAATCGCATTTCTTAAAGGCGGAAGTGTAAAAGCCGTGAAAGAAATGGAAGCAAAAATGCTTGAATGTTCCGAAAATCTTCAATTTGAAGAAGCCGCAAAGCTTAGGGATAGAATAAAAGCCATTAAAAATCTTGAAGAAAAGCAAAAAGTGGTTTCAATCAATGTACCTGAAGAGGATGTTTTTGCACTTGTAAACGGTAAGAAAAAAGCTTGCTTTGAAGTTATAAGATTTGAACACGGAAAACTTACGGATACGGAATTTTGGCTTATTGATTCTGTTGATGATTTGCCGCAGGCAAGATTTGAACTTATCGAACGATATTATTCAATGCGTGACAGGGTTGCATCTCGCATTGCGATTGACGGTGAAGTTGAAGATGAAGAACTTTTAAAAGAATTTCTTGAAAACAAAAAGCAGAAAAAAGTTGAATTTATTCATCCGCAAAAGGGCGAGCATTTGTCAATTGTGAATATGTGTATATCAAATGCAAATGAGCATTTGGCGCAGCAGCAGGGTAGACTCGGCAGGGAAATTGCAACTCTTGAAGAACTTAAAAATCTTCTCGGACTTGATAAAATGCCTGAATATATTGAATCTTATGATATTTCGCATACTTTTGGTGCGGATAATGTGGCAGGTATGGTTGTTTTTCATAACGGCAGACCGATGAAAAGTGCTTATAAAAGATTTGCTATTAAAGGTTTTGACGGGCAGAATGATGTCGGCTCAATGCAGGAGGTTTTAACGCGCAGGTTTAATCATTATTATAATGATGAAGACGGAAGTACATTTAAAATTTTGCCTGATTTGATTTTGCTTGACGGCGGTGAACCGCAGGTTAGGGCAGTATTGCCCGTTGTTGCATCAATGGGACTTAATGTACCGGTTTTCGGTATGGTTAAGGACAGCAAGCATAGAACGCGCGCTATTGAAGTGGGTAATGGCGAGATAGAAATAAATTCTCACCGCCGGGTATTTACCCTTGTATCTAATATTCAGGAGGAAGTACACCGTTTCGCTATTTCTTATCATCATAATAAACATAAAAAAAGCACGCTTTCAACCTCTCTTACAAAAATTAACGGTATAGGCGATGCGAAAGCAAAAGCTTTGATGAAATATTTTAAAACAATTTCTGCAATTAAAGAAGCACGGGTTGAACAGCTTAGGCAGGTTGACGGTATTTCTGAAAAAAACGCTCAAGAAATTTACAATTTTTATCATAAATTGTAAAAATAATTTTAATTGACTTGACTATTATTTTTGTAATTTGTATAATGGTAAATGATTTATCAAAAAGATTGTAACTTTTTTATTTGAAATTAAGAGGAATCTGATTTATGATGCGAGTAATTACGGGCATTGCGCGCGGCAGAAAGCTTGAAACTTTGCCGGGCGAAGATGTCACAAGGCCTACAACAGAATCGGTCAAAGAAGCTGTTTTTTCTATGATTCAGTTTGAAATTGAAGATAAAAATGTTCTTGATTTGTTTGCAGGTTCGGGCCAGCTCGGTATCGAAGCACTTTCAAGGGGAGCTAAAAAATGCACCTTTGTTGAAAATAATAAGCAGGCTTATAATGTTATTGAAAATAATATTAAGCACTGTAAGCTTGAGCAGAACGCGAGAATAGTTATGAGTGACGCTTGTGCATTTCTTTCAAGAAGGGATAGTTTTGATATAGCGTTTCTTGATCCGCCGTATAAGCAGGGAATCATTGAAAAGTGCTTGCCTCTTCTTTTTCCTATGATGAGTGATGACGGTATAGTAATATGCGAAACTTCGCGTGATGAAAACTTGCCTGATGAACTTAACGGATTTTATGCTGATAGAGTCAGAACTTATGGTAAAACTAAAATTACCCTTTATAGAAGGGGGAATTAAAATAAGATGAAAATTGCTATTTGCCCCGGCAGTTTTGACCCGGTAACTTTGGGCCATAAAGATGTTATTGAGCGGGCTTCGCAGCTTTTTGATAAAGTTATCGTTTTGGTACTTAATAACAGCTCTAAAAAGCCTATGTTCACACTTGATGAGCGTATGGAATTTATAAAACGATGTGTTGATAAGGAAAATGTTGAAATTGATACATACTCCGGCCTTTTGGTTGATTATGCAAGGCAACATAATGTTAATGCCATAATTAAAGGGCTTCGTGCTGTGTCTGATTTTGATTATGAATTTCAGCTTGCACTTATCAATAAAAGCCTTTATCCAAAAATTGAAACACTGTTTATTCCTGCAAAGGGCGAAAATATGTTTTTGTCCTCAAGTATGGTTAAAGAGGTATGCTCACTCGGTGGTGATATATCATCGTTTGTGCCGCAAGAAATATTAAAAGATATTTACGAAAGATGTAAAGGAGACATTAAAAATGACTAATACAGATATTTTACTTGAAGATTTGGAAGATGTACTCGATGACGCAACATCAATTCCATTGAGCAAAAAGTATGCAGTTGATGTAGACAAAATTAAGACTATTATTGAAGATATTCGTCTTAACACTCCGCAGGAAACAAAGCAGGCTAAAGCTATTGTTGATTCAAGAAACAATATTCTTGAAGAAGCAAAGAAAGAAGCTGCCGATATTATTGCTAAAGCACAGGAGGAAGCAAGGGAACTTGTTGCCCGTGACCAAATCACTCAAACTGCTCAGGCAGAAGCTGCCGATATTATTGCCAAGGCTAAAGAACAGGGCGATTCTTATATTGCAGACGCTCAAAACCAGGCTTCAGATATTCTCGGTAACGCTACAAACCAGGCAAATGAAATGGTTACAACAGCACAGAATAAATCAAGAGAAATGCTTACAGCAGTTAATAATTATGCTGATGATACACTTCTTGCTATTGATGATTCACTTTATAAGGCACTCAGTGATGTTCGCAGAATTCGCCAAGGTATTGAAAATACACAAAACAAAAATAAGTAATTTTGAATC
>FR895319.1:3748-5842 GCA_000434995.1 Firmicutes bacterium CAG:341
GTTTTTTTTACAATCTAAACCACCGGCTTAGCCGGTAGCTATTATTATGCTTTTTCGTTATTTCTCTTTTCAACTATGTGTTCGTGTACTTTATCTGCAAGTTCACCGTGAAGTTTGAATTTCTTGGTGAAAACAATAAGCGAAATAAAAATCAAAATCGGAGGAATTGCAAAGCAAATAATTCCTATTCCGGCTTTTGTGCTTTCGTTAATAGCTTTTGTGGCACTTGTAATTTGCTTGTTATATCCCATTATTGCCAATCCGCCGAAAAGAACTATTGTTTGAATGGTGTAAGCCATTTTCTGCAAAAATCCTTTCATAGAAAAGGTGATTGATTCGTTTCTTTCTCCGTTTTTATATTCACCGTAGTCAACAATATCTGCAAGAAAAATTGTTTGACCTACAAACATTGCCGCTATACCCGTTGATGAAACGATATATGCAATATCAAGTGCTATGGTTATTTTAAGAATAGGCCCGAAAACATACATCATAATGTATCCTATTATAGTGGCGATAAGTGAAATTTGATAAATTTTCTTTTTATTCATCCATTTTGAAAGTATAGGAATTACAGCAAGACCTAAAACTGAGCCGACAGCACCGATAGTTTGGAAAAGGCTCTGTGCTTTTGGCTCACCAAGTACATCTGAAAAATAGTACACCGCTGTGCCTGATGTTAAGTACCAACCGGCATTTGAAAGCATTGCAACTATCATAAATACAACAAGTTGGTCATTGTGTGCAATAACGGAAAAAATCTTTTTAAATGAAAACTTGGTTTTTTCACCGTATACTACATTTTTTTCCTTGGTTGAAAGTACGCATATGGTTGAAAAAAGTACAAGCATTATTCCGCATATTCCTGCCCAGCGTGAAAAGCCTGTTGCACTGTAACCTTTATCCGTTGTCATTCCGGTTGAAAGCATAGGCAAAATAATAGGTGTTGCCACCGTAATTATGCCTTGGCCCAAACCACTAAAAGTTCTTGCAACGGTTGAAACAAGGTTTCTGTCTTTAGGGTCTGATGTGAAAGAAGGTACCATACTCCAATACGGAATATCAGCCATTGTATTCGTCATACCCCAAAGTATGTACATAACACCTATGTAAATATATAGCTTCGTTCCGCTCATTCCAAAGTTTGTGAAAAGTAAAAAGAGTACAACTGCGTTGCACATAGCACCGATAAGTATCCAAGGTCTGTATTTACCGTGTTTTGTTCTTGTGTTGTCAACTATTGTACCCATCATAGGGTCGTTAATTCCGTCCCATATTCTTGCAATAGGAGTGAGAAGAAGCAAAAACGCTTCTTTAAGCCCAAGCACGCTTGATAAATAATAGCTTAAAAATGAATAAAACATTCCGTAGCTTAAATCAAGTCCTACCGCACCTACACCAAAGCAGATTTTTTCTCTCCACGAGGTTTTGTATTCCTGCATATTCTGTCCTCCGATATTCAATATAAAGGTATTATATCATATAATTATATATTTGTACAACAACATTTCTTTTTATTTTATTGCAAATTTATTTTGCCGATGATATTATATAAAATGTAATATTTAGTCTTATTCGGAGGTTTTGTATGAAAAAGATTTTTAGTTTGCTTTTGTCATTTGTAATGCTTATAAGTATTGTTTCACTTGTTGATTTTTCTGCTTTTGCCGCAAGTAAGCTTCCGGCTACGTCAATAACTTCTTTAAGTGCAAAAGATAACGGATTTACAGTTAAATGGAAGAAAAAGACAAAAATCACGGGTTATCAAATTCAGTATTCAACAAGCAGTAAATTTAGCATGAAAAACACTAAAACAGTTAAAATCAAAAAAGCGAAAACAGCCTCTAAGAAAATAACCGATTTAAAATCATCAAAAAAATATTATGTACGGATAAGAACATACAAAATAGTTAAGAAAAAGAAATCGTATTCAAGTTGGTCTAAAAAGAAAAATGTAACTACTAAGAATTGTGAGCATTGTACAAACAATAACAATCATAGTACAAGTTGTGGAGATGCTGGGATATGGGTTGCAAGCAAAAATGAATTTAAAACTTATTATGAAAATTATTGTGAAAAATGGAATAGCAAATG
>FR895319.1:5932-6684 GCA_000434995.1 Firmicutes bacterium CAG:341
TATGAATGTTGGTCTTGTAGTTATTGTGGAAAGTGGACAGGAAATTTTAAATATAGATAATAAGAATAGGAGAAAACCAATGAAAAAAATCTTTTCGATAGTAATAGTAGTATTACTGTTAGTTATATCGCTGGCATTTACAACTACAGTTTTTGCTACAAATATTCCATCAACAACAATTACATCAGTAAAAGCAAAAAGTGAGGCATTTACGATTAAATGGAAGAAAAAAACAAATATTGCAGGATACCAAATTCAATATTCTGCTAATAGTAAGTTTAAAAAGGGGAATAAGACAATCAAGATAAAAAAAGTCAAAACTCTATCGAAAAAAATAACAGGATTAAAACCTTCAAAAAAATATTATGTTCGGATAAGAACATATAAAATAGTTAATAAGAAAACATACTATTCAAATTGGTCTAAAAAGAAATGTGTTAATCAGAAGCTATAAAAAAAATAAGGGGAAAAATATATATTCTAATTGGAGTAAAAACAAAGTAATAAAACCTATAATGAAACATTGTACAAACAATAACAATCATAGTATGAGCTGTGGCAATATAGGAAGATGGTTTAATAGTAGAAGTGACATAGAAACATATTGGAAAAATCAATGTAATGCACTTGCAGAAAAATGGGATAAAGGAGAAATATCAGATAGCGAGTATTATTCAAAATCGCCATATGGATATGAGTGCTGGTCTTGTAGTTATTGTGGCAAATGGACAGGTAATTTCAAATATAGATAA
>FR895320.1:0-34038 GCA_000434995.1 Firmicutes bacterium CAG:341
CTGAACTCCCGATGATTTATCATCGGGAGTTTTTGTTATATATGAAGTATTGCTGTTGATAATCCAAAATAGATAAGCAGCGAAAGTGCGTCAACTATTGTTGTAATAAAAGGTGACGACATAACCGCAGGGTCAAATTTAAGCTTCTTTGCAAATATCGGCAATGTGCAGCCGACTATTTTTGCAAATATAATTTCGATAAATAAAGTTAAGCTTATTACAAGGTCAACCTTAAAGGTAATGCCTTTAGTGCCAAGCAACATTTTATCAATAAGCAAAATTTTGAAGAAGTTTACAATGGCAAGTGTTAAACCGCAAGCAACACCTACTCTTATTTCTTTCCAAATAACTTTAAATATATCGTTTAGGTCAATTTCATTAAGCGAAAGCGCACGAATAATTGTTGCGCTTGCCTGGCCGCCGGAATTACCGCCGGTATCCATAAGCATCGGAATAAATGCGGTAAGAACAATCATAGCGGCAAGCTTTTCTTCAAATGATGTAATAATCATTCCGGTAAAGGTTGCACTTATCATCAAAAGTAAAAGCCAAGGGATTCTTGATTTGAAAGTATCAATTATTCCGATTTTTAAATAAGGCTTTTCGGTTGTACGCACCATAGCGTTCATTTTATGGATGTCTTCGGTGTTTTCTTCCTGCAATACATCAATAGCATCGTCGAATGTGATGATACCTACAAGCCTTTCTTCCATATCAACTACGGGAAGAGCAAGGAAATTATACTTATCAAAGTAATTTGCGGCGATTTCCTTATCATCGTGCGTGTTTACGAAGATGATGTTTGTTTCCATAAAGTCTTCAATCTTATCATCATAATTGTGTAAAAGAAGTTCCTTTACCGTTGTAACACCGATAAGGTGCCTGGATGCATCGGTAACATAGCAGGTATAGATAGTTTCTTTGTCAACACCTGTTCGCCTGATTCTTTTAAACGCATCTTCAACTGTACTGTCCTTTTTCAAATCAACAAATTCCGGTGTCATAATTGAACCGGCACTGTCTTCAGGATATTTTAAAAGTGTGTTGATAGATTTTCGGGTTTGCGTGTCTGTGTTTTTAAGAATTCTTTTTACTACCGTTGCCGGCATTTCCTCAATAATATCAACGGTATCATCAAGGTAAAGCTCATCAATAACTTCCTTAAGCTCTGTATCGGAAAATGCTGTAATGAGCGCTTCCTGGGTGTCACCGTTAAGCTCTACAAAGGTTTCTGCCGCTTCCTCTTTTGGTAAAAGTCTGAATAATAACAGTCTTTGCTCAGTTGGCAATTCTTCAAATATGGCAGCCACATCGGTAGGGTTAATTTCAATAAGAATATCCTTGATTTTATGGTAATTCTTATTTTTGCAAAGCTCGGAGATATTCTCGGCAATTTGCTCGTTTGTTAATTCTTCGAGTTCCATATTATCATCTCGCTTTCCCTAAATTTTATTTTCAATCTGCAAGGTAAAACTGTTCTTCGCTTTCATCATAAGGCTTAATAAGCTTCTTTCTGAAAAACAGGTAAAGCAGTATTAAAATTATTATTCCTGTTAAAACTGTGCCAAGGCAGATGAGAAAATCTGTTTGCTGATAAAACTTTGATTTGTTAATATAAACAGCATAGCCGTTTTTGCCGATCTCTTCTTCTATTTCACTTACTGTTTTATCAATTCTTTTTATTTTAAATGTGTATTTTTGTGTGTCGCCGCTTTCGGCTTTGCAAGTTATTGAAATTGTCGGCTCTTGCATTTCACTGAGCGTAAGGTTAATTTTATTTGCAGTAGCATTTTTGCTGTTTGCAGTAGGTGTAATAATAATTTGCGTTAAATCACTCGGAATATAAAGCGTGTATTTAGTTTTTTCGCTGTTAAATTCAGGGTCAAGAACCCCACAGCTTATTTTTACATCTTTAATGCTTGTATCATTTGATTTTGCAAATGCAGTAGATTGATAAACGCTGAATATTAAGCAGATAATCAGCGGTATAATACTAACCTTGCAAAGTGCTTTTTTCATAATATCACCTTGTTGGCATCAGTTGATGCTTTTGATAATATAGTTTGTAATTTTTTTATTGTCAAGTATTTTTTTGACTTTTTCTGCATTGTTTGTTGAAATGTAATACATTTTATTGTTTGATGATTTTTCACTTATTTTATTTTCAATCTGCTTTTCAAGTGAATTGTTGCTCTGTGTGGTAAGCTGACTTGTTGAGCTTTCTTCTGTGCTGTAAACAGGTAAACCGTCGTTACCGTAAACAATGTCACCGTCTTCATCAGTGAGAGGCACTCTTTCTTTTGTGGTTTCGCCCTGCTCGGTAGGGTAAACAGGCTGCCCGTCATTACCGTAAATAATGTCACCGTCTTCATCGGTAAGCGGTTCACGCTTTTTGGTAGCAGATGTTTCTTCACCGTCAATTTCGCTTGAATCGCCGTAGCCGGTAGTGAATTCCTCACTGTCGGATGATGAAGATGTGGTGTTGTAAACAGTGTCACCGTTTTCATCGGTTACTTCTTCGTTTGAAATGTTGTAATCATTTATTGTTACATCCACAGCTTCAATAAACTTTATATCTTCGCCAAATTGTGCATACAGCATTTTTGTAAGTTTTTCAAAACCGTCATTGTACTCACCCTCAATTTCGCTTGGCAAGCTAGTGTTGTCAAGCAAAAATACTGTTACACCCATTGCCTTTGCTTCTTCAACTATGCTTTTGATATAGTTATATGTTGTATCATTATTTGGGTCTAAATACGCATTTCCGTCAGAATCCCTGTAAACGCTTTTTCCGCTTTTTATGGCGGTGTCAAGGTCTGAAAGTGCTACAATATTATCTTTGTAGCAAGAAATTTTGCCGATAGGTATAATATCAGCCTGATTTAGTTTCGCTATTGATTTTTCAAGCTGATTTGCAGGTGATGATATTGCACCGTAAGCTTTTATGGTTGCTAAATTACTGTTGTAGCCGATTGTTCCGTCATCACGCTTAAGGTCAAAAGTGATTGATGAATAACCTTCATCCTCCGCACTTTTAATTGCAGAATCAAGCATAACTGAATCATCAAGCGAAATAGATTCAACAGCCATAGCTTTAAGCATAAGGTTTACATCGCTGAAGCTTGCACTTTCACCTGTGCTTTCCTGTGTTTGCGGCATTGCGTTTCGGTCAATGTAAAGGTCCATTGCGCTGTAACCCACGCTTATTATAAGAAAGCAGGCTATAATCACAGTGATATTTTTAAACAGCCTTGCTGATTTTTCCTTTGTTATTCTTTTTTTCTTTTGTTTTGGACGCTTGGCATCAAATTTGTCACTGCCACTGCCTGCTTCAATATATTTATCTGCAAAGCTGATTTTTCGGCCGGTCTGCTTTTCCGTCCATTTTATATTTCGCTTTTTGTTATTATAAAAACGCTTTTTTTTCATAAATTATATCACGCCGTTTTATGCTTTTGCATTTTGTTTAAGAAGTTTTATGGTTTCTTTTGGATTTTCACTGTTAAATACTGCCGAGCCCGCAACCATTACATTTGCGCCGGCTCTTCCTGCAATTTTTACAGTATCAGGATTTATGCCCCCGTCAACCTGAATATCAAGTTCAGGGCATTTTGCACGCAGTTTTTCAATTTTAGGCATAGTGCTTTCCATAAAGCTTTGCCCGCCGAATCCCGGTTCAACCGTCATAACAAGCACCATTGAAAGTTTATCAAGATATGGGTAAACAGATTCAATATCGGTGTTTGGCTTAACTGCAAGCGAAGCTTTGCAGCCACCTGCCGTGATTTTATCAATGGTTTTGTCAATATCACTGTCACATTCAATATGAAATGTGATTATGTCTGCGCCGGCTTTTATAAAATCATCAATGTAAAAATATGGGTCGCTTATCATCAAATGCACATCAAAAGGAACTTTGCAAACTTTTTTCATCGCTGCAATTACAGGTATTCCGATTGAAATGTTAGGCACAAAATGCCCGTCCATTACATCAAGGTGAATTAAATCCGCACCGCCTGTTTCACATTTTTTCAGTTCGCTTTCAAGGTTTGCAAAATCGCTGGCAAGCATTGAAGGTGAAATTTTTATATCCATATTTTTATACCCCTTATTTTAAATTACAATATATTATACTTTAATTCTTTTATAAAATCAACTTAAAATAAATAATACTTGTATTTGATAAACTAATGTAGTATTATATATCCGTGAAAATTTAAGTATCTAATATCTTGTTGTATTTTGGAGGAAAAATAATGATTCAGGCAAATAATGTTACCGTTCAATTCGGCGGTCGTGTATTATTTGAAAGAGTAAATGTTACTTTTTCAGCCGGTAACTGCTACGGTATTATCGGTGCTAACGGTGCCGGCAAATCTACTTTTTTAAAAGTTCTTTCAGGTGAGCTTGACCCGCAAAAAGGCGAAGTTTTTATTACTCCGGGTGAAAGGCTTTCTGTTTTAAAGCAAGACCACTTTGCTTATGATGAATATGAAGTAATCAGAACAGTTCTTATGGGTAATCCGCGCCTTATTGAAGTAATGGAAGAAAAAGACGCCCTTTATATGAAAGAGGATTTTTCTGAAGAGGACGGTATTAAAGCAGGTGAGCTTGAAGCTGAATTTGCCGATATGGACGGTTGGAACGCTGAAAGCGACGCTGCGTTTATGCTTAATAAATTAGGCGTTCCCGATGAATACCACTATATGCAAATGGCAGAGCTTCCGTCTGATATGAAAGTTAAGGTTCTTCTTGCACAGGCACTTTTTGGCAATCCTGATATTCTTCTTCTTGATGAGCCTACAAACCACCTTGACCTTTCGGCTATTCGCTGGCTTGAAAACTTCCTTATGGATTTTGAAAATACGGTTATTGTAGTATCGCATGACCGTCATTTCTTAAATAAGGTTTGTACTCATATCTGTGATGTTGACTTTGGTAAAATTCAGCTTTATACAGGTAACTATGATTTCTGGTATGAATATACACAAATGCGTCAGCGTCAGGCAAGAGACCAAAATAAAAAGAATGAACAAAAGATTAAAGAACTTCAGGAATTTATTGCCCGTTTCTCTGCAAATGCCGCTAAATCAAAGCAGGCAACAAGCCGTAAAAAGCAGCTTGACGCACTTGAAATGATTGATATGCCGGTATCAAGCAGGCGTTTTCCGTATGTTGATTTTAAGCCTGACAGAGAATGCGGAAACGACCTTTTAAGAGTTGACCATTTAACTAAAACCATAGGTGACAGAAAGGTGCTTGACGATGTATCTTTCGTTATTCATCCAAGAGAAAAGGTCGCTTTTGTAGGTTCTGATGTTGTTGCTAAAACAACTTTGTTTAAAATTATTATGGGCGAATTAGAGCCTGATGAGGGCAGCTTTAAATGGGGCGTAACTACTTCACAAAGCTATTTTCCGAGTGATAACAGCAAATATTTTGACGGGGTTGAACTTACTCTTGTTGACTGGCTTCGCCAATACACAACATACACTCTTGAAGCTGATATTAGGGGCTGGCTCGGCAGAATGCTTTTCTCCGGCGAAGAAGCTCTTAAAATGGCTAATGTTCTTTCAGGTGGCGAGCGTGTTCGCTGTATGCTTTGCAAAATGATGCTTTCAGGTGCAAATGTACTTATTCTTGATGAGCCTACAAACCACCTTGACCTTGAATCAATCACTGCGCTTAACGACGGACTTATCCGTTACCCTGAAACTATTTTATTCACTTCGCATGACCATCAATTTGTGCAGACGGTTGCAAACAGAATTATTGAAATTTCAGGCAACAGAGTGATTGACAGAATGGGAACTTACGATGAATTCCTTGAAAATGTAAACGAGGATCAATTAAAGAAATATTAAAATTATGAGAAATAAAGATAAATCTACTTACAGAAAAATTGAATTCCGCAGAAAAGAAAGCTTTTATCTTTTAGTTCGAGGTGTTGAGGTCGGCATTGCGTCCGGCCTTATTGCCGTATTATACAGATTTTTACTTTCCCTTGCGGAAAATTACTTGATGAAAATAATTTCGTATGTAAAAGGTAACCCTGTTAAAATTGCTGTTTGGTTTGTTATCCTTGCACTTATTGGCTTTTTTGTTTCAATGCTTGTCAAATGGGAGCCGCAGGGCGGCGGTTCTGGTATTCCCCAAGTCAGCGGTGAAATTAAGGGGCATATAAACCCAAGCTGGTGGCGAGTAATTCTTGTTAAACTTATTGGCGGAACGGCTTCTGTTTTTTCGGGCCTTTCACTTGGCAGGGAGGGCCCAAGCGTTCAGCTCGGCGGTATGGCGGCAAAAGGTATTGCAAGGCTTACAAAGGCTGATAAAACAACTGAGCTTCGTATGATTAGCTGCGGTGCCGGTGCAGGTATGGCAGCGGCGTTTAATGCGCCCCTTGCAGGTACTATGTTTGTACTTGAAGAAATACATCACACTTTTGATAAAAGTCTTCTTTGCATGGGCATTGTTTCAGCTGTTACTGCCGATTATATATCAAAACTCTTTTTCGGGCAAAATACCGTATTTAATTATGACACCGTAAACTTTCCGCTTAAATATTATTGGCTTTTGCTTATAATGGGGGTTTTTCTCGGCCTTTGCGGTTCGGCATATAATGTGGTTATGGGCAAGGCTCAGGATTTGTATAAGAAAATTAAAGCGCCTAATTATATCAAAATGCCTATTATATTCGTGTTTAGCGGTGTTGTCGGCTTAATTATGCCGCAGATTCTTTGCGGTGGTCACAGCATGGAAGTTATACTTTTAAAGGAAAATCCTTCGCTTCTTTATTTGGTTGTTTTGCTGTCTACTAAATTTTTATTCGGTGCAGTTTGCTTTGCAAGCGGTGCGCCGGGCGGTACTCTTTATCCTCTTTGCATTTTGGGTGCATATATGGGTGCTGTTTTCGGCACAGTCAGTGTGAATACTTTTGATGCAATTACTCCTGCAATGTGGGAGGAATTTGTAGTTATCGGAATGGCAGGGCTTTTTGCTTCAATTGTAAGAAGTCCGATTACGGGCATTGTGCTTGTATTTGAACTTACCGGTAATATGAATAATATTTTGCCGCTTGCGGTGGTAAGTTTAATCAGTTATGCAACTGCCAACTTTATCGGTGTTACACCGTTTTATGAATTTTTGTTTGAACGAATTGTAAGTTCAAAGCACGAAAAACCGAGATTCTTTGAAACTGATGAAAAGGTGCTTGAAACGTATACTATTCCTGTCGGCAGCCCCGTTGCAAAAAAGAAAATTATGGATGTTGATTGGGGTAAGCATTGTGTAATAGTCAGCATTGAGCGTGACGGTGTATCAATCACTCCAAAGGGAGATACGGTTATTAAAGAGGGCGATGAAGTAGTTGTTCTTGTAAGCCAGCGTCGTTTCAGCAGGGATATAGAAAAGCTTGAGCAAATGATAAAGGGTTAGTGCTATGAAAATCAATTTGAAAAATGCAAAAGTAATTAAGTCACTTAAAGGTTTCGGCGGTTCTGCGTGCTGGTGGTCACCGCAAATCAAGGATGAAAAAATTCGTGACGATGTTGCAAATCTTCTTTACGGTGATTCAGGTCTTAAAATGAATATTTACCGCTTTAATGTGGGCGGGGGATATGAAAAAAATAATTTGAGAATTGATAATCCCTGGCGATATGTTGAAAGCTTTATGCTTGGCGACGGTACTTTTGATTATTCAAAAGATAAATATGCTGTTTCTATGATGAAAAAATGCTTGGCATTGGGCAATATAGATACGCTTATCTTTTTTGCAAATTCACCCCATTATACCCAAACGGTAACCGGGCAAACAAGCGGTGGATTTACCGAGCGTTTTTCAAATCTTGATAAAAGCAAATATGAAGCATTTGCCAAGTATTTTATTGATATTGCAGAGCATTTTATAAGCGAGGGTTACCCTGTAAAATATATCAGCCCTATCAATGAACCGCAGTGGAAATGGGGCGGCGATTATGTTTGGCAGGAGGGTTGCCATTATGAACCGAAAGAGGTATTTGACTGCTATTTGGTATTTGCAAAGGAACTTGAAAAAAGAAATTCAAGCCTTAAGCTTTACGGCCCTGAAAGCGGAAATATAAAAGATTTTACAAAAGAATATTATGAGCTTTTATCATCAAATAAACTTATAATGAAGTATCTTGATGTGTTTGCATATCATTCATACGGTTCGGATGAAAATGTGAATGAAAAAGTTGAATTCGGCAAATGGGCAAAGAATAATATTAAAACTCCGCGCTTTGATATGAGCGAATGGTGCGAACTTCCATGCAAGCACGATACAAAATCAATTGAGTCTGCGCTTATGATGGCACGCATTATCGGTGAAGATTTGATTTACACCGGGGTTGACAGTTGGAGTGCTTGGGTATGTGCAAACCAGTGGGATAACGCAATGCGTGACGGTAAATGTTACAGTGACGGTTTTCTTGTTGCAAAGGATGATTGGTCGGATTATTATATTGCAATGAGATATTATGCAATGGCACATTTTTCAAAATATATACCAAGCGGCAGTGAAAGCCTTGATATTGGCTTTGATACTACGCGCGGATTTTCTGCTTTTGCTTTTAAACTTGAAAGCGGAGAATATGCGGTTGTGGCAGTTAATTTCAGCAAAGCAAAAAGAGTTCTTGAATTTGACAGAAAATTTTCTTTCTGCCGTATTGTTGAAACTACACAGGAGCACAAGCTTGACGAAAATAATATGAACAATATTAAAAAGCTTGAAATCAAGCCTATGTCGCTTGTAACTGTAATATTGAAATAATACTTGACATATAAATATATTTTTGATATAATAACACAGCTTTGGAAAACAAAGTATTCCTTGCCTGTGCAAAATGTGCAGGCCAAAAGACCAAAAGGAGGTGCTGAAGAATGGCATTAAGGAATTATGAAATCGTAATGGTTTACTCTCTTGCAAATGGAGAAGAAGCAGTTGAGGCATTAAAGCAGAAGTTTACTGACCTCATCGCAAAGCATGGCACTCTCGGCAATGTTGAGGAATGGGGTAAGCGCAAGCTTGCATATCCAATCAACTATGAAAACGATGGCTATTATGTAGTTATCGACTTCACAAGCGATGAAGCATTCCCACAGGAACTTGACCGTGTTATCAACATTACTGACGGCGTACTTCGTTCTTTAATCGTAGCTAAAGGCGAATAATAGGAGGGATTTGAATGATCAATTCTGTTGTTCTTATGGGCAGATTAACTTATGAACCGGAGCTTAAAACTACAACAAGTGGTCTTTCGGTTATCCGTTTCCAAATGGCTGTTGACAGAAATTATCAGTCACAGGGACAGGAAAGACAGGCTGACTTTATTGATGTAGTTGCTTGGCGTCAAACTGCTGATTTTGTTTCTCGTTATTTCCACAAAGGTTCAATGATTGCTGTTGAAGGTTCAATTCAAACAAATAATTTCACTGACCGTGACGGAAACAAGAGGAAATCCGTAGAAGTTGTTGCAAATCAGGTTTCTTTCTGTGGCTCAAAGGCAGAAAGCCAGGGTGCAAATCCTGCATTTTCTCAGCCTGCACCAAGCTACTCAACAGCTGATAATTCAGATTTTGAAGAAATCGTTGATGATGACGACGACTTACCATTTTAAAGGAGGAAACTAATTATGGCATATAACAGAGCCGGTGGCCCACGCAAGGGTCGCAAGAAGGTTTGCGTTTTTTGTGTAGAAAAAGTTGATGAAATCGACTACAAAGATGTTGCAAGACTTAAGAGATTTGTATCAGAAAGATCAAAGATTCTTCCTCGTCGTGTAACAGGTACATGCGCAAAGCATCAGAGAGAGCTTACTACTGCTATTAAGAGAGCAAGACATTTAGCTCTTCTCCCTTACACATCAGACTAATAAGTAATTAAAGGACACTCGCTTTATTAAGCAGGTGTCCTTTTTTTTATTCAATATTCAGCTTTTTAACGCATTTCAAATCTTTCATATCATCATTGATTTTAACGCTTGCGCCATTTTCAAGCCTTGAACAGATGTAATTAACCTTTGTTTTAAATGGCTTTTTAGAAGAATACTTGTTTTTATCAAACCAATTAAATTCATAGTTTAAATGTTTGGAAAGACCTATGAAAAGAAGATTTTTTGAAATTGCCGAGGTGGATAAAACATACTCGTCATCAAACCTTATATTTCCAAAATATTTTCTTCTTTCGCTTTCACAAAGTGCTTCAAATTTTTTGGATGGGTTTAAGCCGAGTTTTGCTTTTAGATATGCGCCTTTAATGTCGCTTTCTTCAAAGCTGTCAAAACTGTCAAATCGCATAGGGAGAAGGCGTACACCTTTAAGATATTCTTCACCGTCTGCTTTGTAATTAGGGTTCTTTTCTTCATCAAAGCTGAGGTAAAATGTTTTATAGCTTTGCTCTTTTCTGATTCGCTTGAAGGTTTTAACTCTGTTTTCCGTAAGGTTTCCGCCCATATAGTAAATGCAAATTTCTTCTTCAATTTGCTTTTTATTTATGCCGTTTTTCTCGATTTTTTCAAAAAGTTCTTTTGCATTTTCGTGCTTTGAAAATGTGTGGTTTGATTTTTCAAGCTTTCTGATGAAATCGCAAAGTTCAACCGCTGTTTCAAAAGTCGGAATGTTATCGTCTGCTCCGAGTTCCTCATCACTTATAAATCTGTTTGCATCAAGAATAAAGCGGGCAAGCTTTAAATCTTTGTTTTTAAACACGTTTAATATTGTGTGATAATCTGTGATAACACAGTCGCAGCTTGATGCAAAATCGTACAAGTCATATTCGCCCAGCATTTTTTTGATATGGTTAAATACTGTGAAATCGGCATTATACGGATAAGTATCAAGGTTGACATAAAGTTCGTATTTTTGGCTTAATTCACTGTCAATAATCATTAAGTTAGCCATAAATTTTCTGTATGCTGTTGCAGAGTTTTTACCGTTTGTTGCCTTAAATTGCGGGGTAAATAAAATCTTGATTTTATCATTAGCTGTTGCAAAGCTTGTAACCCCTGCCATATCAAGCGCAGGGCTGTCTGCAATTACAGTGCTTGTAGGCAGCATTTCGCACCTGTATGCTTTTTCAAAAGAGTTTTGGCTTACTTCGTTAAGATATACGCTTGCACTTGATGCGATAATGCTTTTTTGTACAGTTGCAAATTCAAAACATTCCATTTCTCTTTTTTTTGCCATTTTTGCCGATATGCAATCGGTTTGCAAATTGATGTATTTTTGACCTTCTTTAATTTCAAAAAAGTATTCAAGCGCACGGTCGGAAAAAATGTATTTTGCTTCGCAAAGTGCTTTTATATATTCTTCGTTATCACTGCCGATTACCGTGACATCGCTGAAGTTGTAACGCTTTAATCTATCTTCACATTCTGCCTTGTTTTCACTGTTTGCCACCACGATTTGCTTGTAATCGTTTTTCTCGGTTTTAATATATTTAATCATAGCAAGCATAGAAGACGGAAGTGAATGTTCCTGCGCTGTTATATATAAAACTTCATCTTTAAGTGATAATTCTTTTTTCAATTTGAAGTATTTTTCGTCAGCATCTTTTGTTTCTTCTTTGATTTTATCAAAGGTTTTGAATTCGAATTCCTTAATTTTTTCGTATTCCGCTTTTATGTTTTCAACATATTCGTCTTGCTCTTCTTTACTCATATCTTTGCATTTTGCCACAAAGTCCAAAAGTTTTTCCCTTGATGAATAAAAGGCGAAAAGATTATAAATTCTGTAAGGCAGATTATATTTAATATATTTGTTTTGCCTGAATTTTGGAAAGTTTTCTTCAAGATAGTCAAATAATGTGTTAATAAGTTTAACTTTTAATTCAAAGCTTTCTTCTCCGTATACCGTTAAAAGTTGCTCAAATCTGTAAAAGAAATGGCGAACCGTAATATATTCAACTTCGTTTTTATATAAATCAAAGCAGTCGCGCTCTTTGAGGTTTTTAATCAAATAGTCAATAGCTTTTGCAATGTCGCAGGTAGAGTCGTTAAATTTGCTTAAAAATCCGACCTGAACCGAGTAATTATAGAAAAAGTCATTTATTACACCGATAGATTTAGCTTTGCTTGCAAGGATGAATGAAACAGGCAAATCTTCAAACCTGATTTTATCCGGGAATTCAACTGAATCAAAAAGTTCTTTTTTAATAAATTTATTCCAAGGAAAAGGGGAAAGCTTTAAAAATTCATATGGCTTTTCGCTTAATTTGAAATTTTGATTATAATGGAAAGTACGGTTGCCGATTTTTTCATTTGTTTCGGCATTTACATCGTATCTGCTGAAAAGTACCAAATCATTATTATCTTTTGTTGCTTTATTATATAATTCTTCACAGGCATTAGGCTCTACACTGTCGTCAGAATCTACAAACCATAAATATTGCCCGCTTGATTTTGTAACACCAAAGTTTCTTGCGTGGCTTACACCCATATTTTCTGTGTTGTAAACATAAACTTTGTTTGGATACAGTGCCTGATATTCTTTAAGTATTTCAAAGCTTTTATCAGTGCTTCCGTCATTTACTGCAATTATTTCAATTTCATTTAAAGTTTGCGCTAAAAGTGAATCAATGCAGTTTTTTAAATATTTTGATGTGTTATATACCGGAACGATTATGCTTACTTTGCACGCTGTCATTTTTTATACCCTCTTTATTTGCTGAATATATAATATAAATATAATAACATATTACATTTTTATTGCAAGCTAAATTTCATAATTAGTTGTATTTAATGATAATGTTATATGTTTTAACGAGATTGTCAAAAATGTAACAAACGGTTAAAAAGTCATAAAATTATGCACAAAAATATTGTTAAAAAAATAACAAGTTTATCAAAATCACTAAAATTACGCATTTTCTCTTGAAAAAAATTAAATAATGGCTTATTATATCCATGATGATATTGTTAAAAAAATAACAATATTAACCAAAACAGTTAATTCATGATTCAAATTATATTTGGAGGTAATCAATATGGCAAAAGAAATTATTGACAGCGTTGAAAAGCTTGAAGAAGAGCTTGCAAGAGTTCGTGAAGCACAGCGTAAATTTTCTACCTATACTCAAGAACAGGTAGATAAAATTTTCCTTGCTGCTGCAAAGGCTGCAAATATGGCAAGAATTCCGCTTGCTAAAATGGCAGTAGAGGAAACAGGAATGGGCGTAGTTGAAGATAAGATTATCAAAAACCACTATGCAGCAGAGTATATTTATAATAAGTATAAAAACACAAAAACCTGCGGTGTGATTGATGAAGATAAGGCTTACGGAACAAAGCGTATTGCAGAACCTCTCGGTGTTATTTGTGCTGTTATTCCTACAACAAACCCAACATCAACAGCTATTTTCAAAACCCTTATTTCTCTTAAAACAAGAAACGGTATCATTATTTCACCTCATCCAAGGGCAAAGAAATCTACCGCAGCAGCAGCCAAAATCGTTCTTGATGCAGCAGTAGCAGCAGGCGCACCTGAAAATATTATTTCTTGGATTGATGCTCCGTCACTTGATATGACAAATCTTCTTATGAAAGAAGCAGATATTATTCTTGCAACAGGCGGTCCGGGTATGGTTAAGGCTGCTTATTCAAGCGGCAAGCCGGCACTCGGTGTAGGTGCCGGTAACACACCTGCAATCATTGATGAAAGCGCAGATATTCTTAAAGCTGTTAACTCAATCATCCATTCTAAAACATTTGATAACGGTATGATTTGCGCTTCAGAGCAGTCAACAATTGTTGATAAGAAAATATATAAAGAAGTACGCAAGGAATTTGAATACAGAGGATGCTACTTCCTTAAAAAAGATGAACTTGATAAGGTTCGTAAAACTATTATTATCAATGGCGCACTTAACGCAAAAATCGTTGGTCAAAAGCCTGTAACTATTGCAGCGCTTGCAGGTGTTAAAATCCCTGAAGATACAAAGGTTCTTATCGGTGAAGTTGAATCTGTTGACCTTAGTGAAGAATTTGCACACGAAAAGCTTTCACCTGTACTTGCAATGTATAAGAGTGAAAATTTTGAAGACGCACTCGCAAAGGCTGAAAAGCTTATTGCAGACGGCGGTTATGGCCATACTTCTTCAATCTATATTAACGAACTTACCGAAAAAGAAAAGCTTGCTGAATTTGAAGCTCGTATGAAAACATGTCGTGTTCTTGTTAACACACCTTCTTCTTTCGGTGGTATCGGTGACCTTTATAACTTCGACCTTGCACCGTCACTCACACTTGGTTGCGGCTCTTGGGGCGGTAACTCGGTAAGTGAAAATGTCGGCGTAAAGCATCTTATCAATATTAAGACAGTTGCAGAAAGAAGGGAAAATATGCTTTGGTTTAGAGCGCCTGAAAAGGTTTATATCAAAAAAGGTTGCCTTCCTGTTGCACTTGACGAGGTTGGCACAGTTATGGGTAAGAAGAGAGCATTCATTGTAACTGACTCTTTCCTTTATAAAAACGGTTATTCAAAGCCAATCACAGATAAGCTTGATGAACTCGGCATTGTTAACACAACATTCTTCGATGTAGCTCCTGACCCGACACTCGCTTGTGCTAAAGAGGGTTGGGCACAGATGAAGGCATTTGAGCCTGATGTAATTATCGCGCTCGGCGGCGGTTCAGCAATGGATGCTGCAAAGATTATGTGGGTAATGTATGAACATCCGGAAGTTGATTTCTATGACCTTGCTATGAGATTTATGGATATTCGTAAGAGAGTTTATACTTTCCCTAAAATGGGTGAAAAGGCATACTTTATTGCTGTTCCTACTTCAGCAGGTACCGGCTCTGAAGTTACTCCTTTTGCAGTTATTACAGATGAAAGCACAGGTACAAAGTATCCTCTTGCCGATTATCAGCTTATGCCTAATATGGCTATTGTAGATGCTGATTTCCATATGACAGCACCTAAAGGTCTTACAGCAGCATCAGGTATTGACGCAGTAACTCACGCACTTGAAGCTTATGCTTCAATGATGGCTACCGAATATACAGACGGTCTTGCTATTGAAGCTCTTAAGAATATTTTTGAATATCTTCCAAGAGCATATGATAACGGTCAAAATGACCCGGTTGCAAGAGAAAAGATGGCTAATGCGGCTACTATGGCCGGTATGGCATTTGCAAATGCATTCCTCGGCGTATGCCACTCAATGGCGCATAAGCTCGGTGCATATCATCATCTTCCACACGGTGTAGCAAATGCACTTATGATTGATTATGTTCTTGAATTTAACGCTGCCGAAGTTCCTGCAAAGATGGGTACATTCAGCCAGTATGATTATCCTAAGACACTTCGCCGTTATGCAGAAGTTGCCGAAGCACTTGGTGTAAGCGGAAGAAATGATGAGGCTAAACTTAAAGGGCTTATCAAAAAGATTGATGACCTTAAAGAATATGTAGGCATTAAAAAGACAATTAAGGATTACGGCGTAGATGAAAAGTACTTCCTTGATACTCTTGACCAAATGACAGAAGATGCATTTGATGACCAGTGCACAGGCGCAAACCCAAGGCTTCCTCTTATGTCAGAAATTAAAGATATGTATCTTCGTGCTTATTACGGCAAATGATCAACTTGACTGTAAATTTTCGTTTATGTATAATAAATAGGGGGTGTCTTTTATGACAACTATTATTAAGAGAGAGAACAAAGAAATTTATCGTGACGGTGATAAGCTTGTAAAAGTTTTTGATGAAAAAGCTTTTACAAAAGCACAAGTTCTTAACGAAGCGCTTAATAATGCAAGAGTTGAGGAAACAGGACTTAAAATTCCAAAGCTTCTTGATGTAAGAAAAGTAGACGGCGGCTGGGCTATCACAAGGGAATATATTGAAGGCAAAAGTCTTTCTGAACTTATGGCTGAAAATCCTGAAAAGGAAGACGAATATCTTGAAAAATTCGTTAATCTTCAAATGGAAATTCATTCAAAGAAATGCCCTATGCTTAATAAAATTAAGGATAAAATGCACGCTAAAATCAGTGCTTCATCATATGAAGCTACTTTGAGATATGACCTTCATAACAGACTTGAGGGTATGAAACCTCATAATAAGGTTCTTCACGGTGATTTTTGCCCTTCAAACATTATTGTTACACCTGACGGTGAATATTATGTAATTGACTGGGCGCACGCAACTCAGGGTAACGCTTCAGAAGATGCGGCAAGAACATATCTTGTATTTAACCTTAACGGTCAAAAAGAACTTGCAGAAAAGTATCTTAATCTTTTCTGCAAAAAAGCTGATATTCCAAAGCAACTTGTACAGCAGTGGATGCCTATTGTTGCTTGCAGTGAAAGTGTTAAAAACAAACCTGAAGAAAAGGAACTCCTTGACTCTTGGGTAAATGTATTTGACTTCCAGTAATACCAAATAAACAGCAAATCCTGCCTTTTTAAAAAAAGGCAGGATTTTTTTAAAAAAAGTATTGACAAACGAGTTAGAATATGCTAACTTATATGTAGTTAGTCAATACTAACTATTACTCCTTAAGTTAATAAAAAAACACGGACCATCCCTCAACCACCTACATCATCGGTTCGTGTTTTTTTATACCCAAAAATAAATCAGGATAACTTTAAGCGTATAAACTTAAAGTTATCCTGATTTTTATTATTATCCGAAAAAGAAATATCCCAGTATTCCAAGTATTGTAGTAAGCATTGAGCATATTTTTGCAAATGCGTTGGGTTTACTTTTTGCTACTGAAATTATTATTCCTATTGCAGCGGGAACAAGGCACATCCAGCAGGCAACGGTTTGCAGTTTCATATTTGCCGGCAGTGATGTTGCGCTTATAAATGTAACAAGTATGCCCAGCATTATTGATAATGCAAAAAATATTTTATGTACAACTTCGTTTTTCTTTGGTATGAACATAAACAGGGAAGTGATGATGAAAGAAAATACAATCACAACTTCCAAAATAAACATTGCGCTTAAAGCCATATTATCCCTCCGACTAAATTGTTAGCTTAATTATAATTAAAATTTTGGTTTAAGTCAATTATTTGTGATATTTAGAATTATTTGAAATCGAAAATGCCCGATATACCTGCTCAAGCAAAATTACCCTTGCAAGCTGATGCGGAAGCGTCATTTTACCGAAAGAAAGCTTGTAATTGCTAAGTTTTTTTACTTCATCACTAAGCCCGAATGAACCGCCGATTATAAAGCAAATGCTTGATGAAGTCATTGATATATTTTCAATAAGTTTTGAAAAATCAGGGCTTGAATATTCCTTTCCTTCAATGCAAAGACTTATTATATTGCTTGATTTCGGAATTTTTTTGATTATTCTTTGCCCTTCCTTTTCAATCACATTTTGAATTTGTGCCAAGCTTGGATTGTCACCGATTTTTTCTTCATCAATTTCTATAATGTTTATTTTGCAAAATGCGCCGAGCCGCTTGTAATATTCATCAACTGCGTCACGCAAATATTTTTCTTTTAATTTTCCAACAGCAATAAGAGTAATGTTAATCATAGTACAATGCTCCTCGCTTCGTTTTCAGGTGGGGAAACATAAAGGCGATAGTCCTTGTTTTCTTCCATGTCAAGCTCGCTGAGGGCTGAAATTGCCGTTTGGCGTGCAAGTTCAGGTAAGTTGTTTTCTCGGCTCAAATGCGATAATACGAAGCGTGTAGTGCCTGATTTCGCAAGTTCTTTTATGTACTCGCTGCAAGCGAAGTTTGAAAGGTGACCGTTTGCGCCTAAAATTCGCTGCTTTAAAATATAAGGGTAACTTCCTGCGTTAACCATTGCAATTTCGTGATTTGATTCTATAAATACAATATCTGATTTAGGCATAATTTCTTTTGCATTATCGGTAATAAATCCCGTATCGGTGCAAATTGAAGCTGAACGCCCGTCGCTGAAGTTGAACCTATATCCCAAGCAATCAGCACTGTCATGGCTTTGATGAAAAGATAAAACATTTATTGAATCGAGTTCAATATGATTTTCTATAATGTTTAAATCGGTTTTATCATCTGCAAGGCCCTGCCTGTAAAGTTCATCATAGCACAACTTGGATGCATAAACAGGTGTGTTATACCTGTCAGCAAAAACCCGTATTCCTTTTGCATGGTCTGTATGCTCATGTGTAACGAATATTCCCTCAATACTGTCGGGTTCAACACCTATATTTTTTAATGCGTTTTCGCACCTTTTGGCTGATACACCAATATCTACAAGGTAATTATGCCCCGATGACGAAACTAATATTGAATTTCCGCTGCTGCCTGAAAACAGCTGACATACTTTTGCCATAAAATTCTCCGTTATTACATCTATTAAGAAAAGGGAGTTTTTATAAACCCCCTTAAGTTAATTATTATATTTATTATCCTGCATTTACTACCGCTTCATCGTCATTCAATACAACACGCTTAATATCAGCGCCTAAAGAAGTGAGTTTTTCGCAAATATCCTCATATCCTCTGTCAATGTACTGAATGTCCTCAACAGTAGTTTCACCCTTTGCAACAAGGCCGGCAATTACCATTGCAGCCCCGGCACGAAGGTCGGTTGCTTTAACATTTACACCCGATAAGCTGTCAACACCCTCAATAACAGCAATTTTACCGTCAACCTGAATGTTTGCACCCATTCTTAAAAGCTGGCCTACATATTGAAATCTGTTATCCCAAACACTTTCCGAAAGAATGCTTGTTCCCTTGGCTAGTGAAAGCAATACTGCGATTTGCGGCTGCATATCGGTAGGAAAACCGGGATGCGGCATTGTTTTAACATTGCATTTTGTAAGCGGCTTAAAGCGAGTTACACGCACTGCATCATCATATTCAATGATTTCTGCACCTGCTTCTTCAAGCTTGGCACTGATTGATTCAAGATGCTTTGGTATAACATTTTTAACAAGAACATCACCACCGCAGGTAGCGGCAGCAACCATATATGTTCCTGCTTCTATTTGGTCAGGAATGATTGAATATGTGCAGCCGTGAAGTTTTTCAACACCTCTGATTTTTATTACATCAGTGCCGGCACCTCTGATATCTGCGCCCATTGAGTTAAGGAATAATGCAAGGTCTACAATATGTGGCTCTTTAGCTGCGTTTTCAATAACTGTAAGGCCCCTTGCCAATACAGCGGCAAGCATTATGTTCATTGTAGCACCAACCGATACTACATCCATATAAATTGAAGCGCCTACAAGTTTATCGGCATTTGCGCATACCATTCCGTCAATTGTTTCAACCGTAGCACCAAGCATTTCAAAACCTTTAATATGCTGGTCAATCGGCCTTACACCGAAATCACATCCACCCGGCATTGCAACTTCTGCTTTTTTAAATCTGCCAAGCATTACGCCGATTAAATAGTAGCTTGCTCTGAAATGAGAAGCAAGTTCATACGGTACAGGCTTGTAGGTTACGGTTCGTGAATCAATTTCAATTGTATTATTATTTATAAGCTTGATTTTTGCACCCATTCTGTCAAGCGTTTGAATCATTAAGCTTACATCACTGATATTAGGTATATTTTCTATGCGTACTATATCGTCAGCAAGAATAGCGGCAGGAATTATTGCTACGGCAGCGTTTTTAGCGCCGCTTATGTTTACTTCTCCGAAAAGTTCATGACCGCCACGAATTACAAAATTCTCCAAGTACATTTCACCTCTCTGCGTGAGTCTATGTTATATATATAATGTTTGCGTTAAAATCTTAAATATGTATGGGTATGCATCCCAAAACTTTTACCATTATAGCAAAAGTTTGAAAGAAAATAAATGAAATTAGTAATATTTTTTCTAAAATGTAACCACTTCAGATAGTATGGTAATATGCCAATTTCGCTGAAACCATACTATATATTGTATATTACTAAAATATTACAAATAATTGTCAAAATATTGTATATTCAAAAGGTAACAAAAGAGTAACACAGTCTGTAATAAATGTCAAGTGAAAACTAAGCTTTTTAGTAAATATTTATATAAACTATAAAGTGTCGTGCTGATTGTTGTATCTGCCGCCTGTTAAAACAGCGTCAACTGCAAAAATCAATTTCTTAAAATCAATGTTTTTCTTGAAAATTTTACTTGGAATAGATATAAAACTCATTACTAATTTGTAGTAATCTGATTCTCTGTCATATTTTACTATACTTCCATCCATAATAGAAAGCGTGATTTGGTCAACAATATCTAATATTTTATGATTTTTAAATTTTTCGGCAAGATTTTTATCAATAAATCTGCCAAAGCCAAAATGTTTTAATTTGCCGTATGCATAGCCTACTGTTTTGTATTTAATAATATTCATAACAGGCCTTGCAATGAAAAATAAATTTGCGATTTTATCACCGCTGATTCCGAGCGCATTAAGCCTTGCGGCAAATTCCTCCTTGTTTGCACAGTCAAGCAGCCTATGCACGAGGGCGGTGCAGTGATTTTTCAAAAATTTTTGTGCGTCAATTTCTTTTGACTCAAGAGTAAAGCTTTCAAGGTGTTTAACATCATATGTCAAGGTCATATCATCGTTAACATTTACTTCTACTATCGGAGCGGGATAACCTACAAGCGAACCCACATTAACTTCTTTAATAATATTCCCTTTTTTTGATTTAAAATCAGTGGTACTTTGCATATGGCTGTGGCCTACAAACATATATTTAAGCCCTGCGTCTGCAAGGCGGGAAGCAACATATTCCCTGTCGGCAACACAAGTGCCGCCGCCCGTGATAAGCGGGCTTATATGTGGTGTTAACAGGTGATGCTCCATTCCTATTATTAAGCAATTATCTTCATAAGCTTTTTTTATTTGCTCTTCAATCCAACAAAAATGTTCTTCCGTAAATCCTGCGTGGTCATTTCCGTTTTTATCATCATTAAGGGCAAGAAGGCGCACTTTTTCATTTAGCTCAATTACATAAGATGTTGTGCCGATATGGGTTATGTATTCACTTATAGCTTGCTTTGGACCGAAATCATAGTAAAAATCACGCAGCTCATTGCTTTTCATAGTTTCAACATTGTGAGTTACAATGTTGCCCTGAAATCTTCTTGGGTTTTCATCACAGCACCAATCGTGAGTTGATGTGATGATGTAAACCGGCTTGTGCTTTGCAAGATTTTCAAGCTTTTCTTTAAATTCAATGTGAGATATTTTTTCACCGTCATTTGTTACATCGCCGATTATCATAACTGCATCGGTATCGCTTTTTGCAATTTTATCAAATGCGCTGTCTATTATTTCACCTGTTTCGGCAAGGCATTTTTGGTCGCTTCCGCTTCTTAAAAAATATTGGCGCCCGGTTGTGCCTAATGTTTTGCTGTAATGGTGTGTATCTGAAATAAATGTTAATTTGAGCATATCGTTACCTCTTATTTAATTTGCTCTATTTTGTTACCGTTTACCAAATAAACATGGTCGGCAATATCCATCATTGCTTTGTCATTCATTGAATCTGTATAAAAATTATCAATATGAGCGTTTGGATATAATTCATTAAATATTTTTACTTTGTTTTCAAGAAAACAAAGGCGTTTAAATTTACCTGTTTTTTTATCAATTGAAGAACCGACATAGTTTTTAATACCCATTCTTTTCATAATTTCATCAAGCAAAAAATCAGTTGAGCCGGAAACAATAATATCGTCATCCTGCCTTACTTCATTGTACCAAGGTTTGATTTTTTTCTCATTTTTATTCCAAAATTTAATTACATCTTCATCAAGAGTTTTGATATGAATAAAATATCCTTCTAAAAAACTTGCATAAGCCTCAATTGCTTCTTCAACCGAAAAAAGATGAAATGCATCTTTAAAACATATTATTAAAAGCTTTGGAACATATTTCCATATTTTAGGATCTGTTCTAACATAGTGCAGTGCAAAATCGATAAGTGTTTCGCCGTCGTATATCGTATTGTCAAAATCAAAAACATTCATAATTTCAGTCCTCTTTGCAAAAATCAGTATAATTTTGCTTATATTTTTTATTTTATCATAAGTTATATTACTTATCAACCTTGACAATTGAGAAAAATAATTATATATTAGAATAAGTATAGTTAAAAATTATTAAGGTTTTTGACTGTGCGAATATATCATTATTAACTATATAGGAGAAAAGAGCAAGGCTCTTAATAAAACTGATGAAAAACAAAGAATACATTAAAACAGATGTTGTCATAGTCGGCAGCGGTGTAGCAGGCTTATTTGCAGCACTGTGCCTGCCTAAAGATAAGGATGTTCTTATCATTACAAAGGAAAATACAAACGAATGTGATTCCATGCTTGCACAGGGCGGAGTGTGCGTGCTTAAAGATGTAAATGATTTTAAATGCTATTTTGAAGATACAATGAAAGCAGGTCATTGGGAAAACGACCCGGATTCCGTCAAAGTTATGATTGAATCATCACAGGAGGTAATAGGTACTCTTATTGACCTCGGTGTAGAATTTGATACGGATAAAAACGGTGAATATGATTACACCCGTGAGGGTGCGCACAGAAGAAACAGAATACTTCACCATAAAGATGAAACCGGCAAGGAAATCACCGCAACTCTTCTTGATATTGCAAAGCAAAAAGAAAATATTACAATAGTTCCGCGAACCACTATGATTGATTTTATAGAAAAAGATAATGTTTGCCAGGGTATTGTATGTGAAGATGAATACGGCGAAATGGGTTCAATTATTGCAAGGGATATTATTCTTGCAACAGGCGGAATCGGCGGCTTATTCTTAAACTCTACAAACTATCCGCATATTACGGGTGATTCCTTTGCACTTGCAATTAAGCACGGTGTTGAACTTAAGGATATTAACTATATTCAAATTCATCCTACAACCCTTTATAGTAAGAAAAAGGGCAGACGCTTCCTTATAAGCGAAAGTGTAAGGGGCGAAGGTGCAATTCTTCTTAATGAAGACGGTGAGAGGTTTACAGATGAGCTTCAGCCGAGAGATGTTGTGACTGACGCAATAGTAAAGGAAATGAAAAAATACGGTACAGACCATGTTTATATCACATTGCCTACTATGAATACAGAGGAAGCGGCAAAGCGTTTTCCTAATATATTTGACGCTTGTATGGAAGAAGGCTATGATATTACTAAAGACAGAGTACCTGTTACTCCTGCTCAGCATTATATGATGGGTGGAGTTAAAACAGACCTTTATGGCAGAACTTCGATGGCTCATCTTTATGCAGCAGGCGAAACAGCGTGCAACGGTGTTCACGGTAAAAACAGGCTTGCTTCAAACTCTCTTCTTGAAAGTCTCGTATTTGCAAAGCGTGCGGCAGATGTAATTGCTAATGATAACAGCGAAAAGAAAGAAGATTATAATGAGGTTGACCTTTCGTCATATCCTGCAAAGGAAGAAAGGCAAAAGGAATTTAAAAAGCTCATTATGGATGAAATAAAAGAAAAGGATAAAGATTTTTATGATAAATGGTGTAACATTCAAGGTTAATGTTGATGATTATATTTTAAATACACTTAAAGAGGATATTACTTCAGAAGATGTTTCAACCAATGCTGTTATGCCTGAAGATAAGCAAGGCAAGGCTGAACTTATTTGCAAGCAAGACGGAATAATTTGCGGCTTGGGTATTTTTGAAAGAACTTTTGAACTTCTTGATAAAACTGCCCGTTTTGAAGCTAATTTTAAAGATGGTGACGAAGTTAAAAAAGGTGACCTTTTAGGTGTGATTTACGGGGATGTAAAGGCAATACTCAGCGGTGAGAGAACGGGTCTTAACTACCTTCAGCGTATGAGCGGCATTGCCACTATGACAAGGGAATATATGAAAGAGCTTGATGGTACAAATACCACTTTGCTTGATACAAGAAAGACTACTCCTAATATGCGCCCTTTTGAAAAATATGCGGTTAAAGTCGGCGGCGCAACAAACCATAGATATAATCTTTCAGACGGTGTACTTCTTAAAGATAATCATATCGGTGCGGCAGGCTCAATCACAAAAGCTATAAAAATGGCAAAGGCTTATGCTCCTTTTGTAAGAAAGATTGAAATTGAAACGGAAACTTTGGAGCAGGTTGAAGAAGCGGTTGAAGCCGGTGCGGATATTATTATGCTTGATAATATGGATAATGATACTATGAAAAAAGCGGTGCAAATTATTGCAGGCAGAGCTGAAACCGAATGTTCAGGCAATGTCACAAAGGAAAGGCTTAAATCAATAGCCGAAATCGGTGTTGACTTTGTGTCTTGCGGAGCACTTACTCATTCAGCTATGATTATGGATGTAAGCCTTAAAAATCTTACGGTAACTGAATAAGTAATATTAAATATTGAAACAGGAGTGAATAAAGTTCACTCCTGTTTTTTTGTTTTTGATTGAAAATTTGCTTACTTGATTTAAAACAGTCAAAATAGTTCAAAGTGCTGTGCAAAAATGCCCCAAATCACAAATAATTAAGGCTAAAATGAGCGAAATGACGAAAATATATGAAGCGTATTGACTGAAAATGAAAGGGCTGTTATACTTAAGGTGCAATGAGAAGTTAACTTTCAGCACTAAGGAGATTAAGCATGCTAAGTCAAGATAGACAGGCGTTAATTCTTGATATTATTAAGGAGCAAGGTTCAATCACGGTTACAAGGCTTACAGAAATATTGGAAACAAGTGAGTCAACTGTAAGGCGAGATTTATCATTTCTTGCAAATAAAGGGAAAATAAACAAAGTGCACGGCGGTGCAACGGCAATAAGCCAAGAATTTATTAAACTTGAAGATAATATTGAGGAAAAATTGACGAAAAATACTGATGAAAAATCAAAAATTGCACAGTATGCGGCATCACAGGTTCAAGATGACGATTTTGTATTTATAGATGCCGGAACAACAACGCTTTTGATGACAACATTTATTAAAAATTCAAAAGCAACATTTGTTACCAATGGTATTGACCACGCAAAACAGCTTGCAAAAAACGGATGTAATGTAATTGTATTAGGCGGAAAGCTTAAGCAGTCAACAGAAGCTATTATAGGTTTGGTGGCTGCAAAAAATTTGCAAAACTATTCATTTACAAAAGCGTTTATCGGCGCTAACGGTATCAGCGAAAAGCAGGGTTATACCACACCCGATACCGAAGAGGCAATGCTTAAAGCAGTTACAATCGAAAAAAGCTTTGTAACTTATGTTTTGGCCGATTATTCAAAATTTGATAAAGTTTCGGCAGTAAGTTTTGGTTCAATAGATTGTGCCTGCATAGTAACAGATAAATGCCCAAATGCAAAGCTAAAAAAACTGACAGTAATAAAAGAGGTGTTGTAGCTTGATTTACACAGTGACTTTTAATCCGGCACTCGATTATGTTATGAATCTTAAAGAGTTGCAATATAAGGATATTAACCGTACCGAAAGCGAACAGCTTTATTACGGAGGTAAAGGAATAAATGTTTCCGCTATCCTTTCCAGACTTGGGGTTGATAATATTGCGCTTGGATTTCTTGCAGGTTTTTCCGGCAGGCAGATTGAAGAAATGCTTAATGCAGAAAGTATAAATAATGATTTTGTATATTTGAAAAAAGGATATACAAGAATAAATGTTAAAATCAAAGCAGATGAAGATTATGACATAAATGCGCAAGGCCCTGATATTGAAGCAGACGAAATCAACGCACTTTTTGATAAACTTGAAAAACTTCAAAGCGGTGATTTTCTTGTTTTGGCAGGTTCTATTCCGAATTCGCTGCCAAACGATATTTATGAAGAAATACTTGCAAAGCTTCAAAATAAAGGAATTAACTTTGCTGTTGACGCAACAGGTGATTTGCTTTTAAATGTTTTAAAATATAAACCTTTTTTGATTAAACCAAATCATCACGAACTCGGCGATATTTTCGGTGTTGAAGTTAAAAGCGAATATGAAATTGCACATTATGCAAGAAATCTTCAGGAAATGGGTGCAAGAAATGTGCTTGTTTCCCGTTCAAAAGACGGTGCAACGCTAATTGATGAAAACGGAGAGGTTCATTCAATGGGTAATGTACCGGGTAAGGTTATAAATCCGGTAGGCTGTGGGGATTCAATGGTGGCAGGCTTTGTTGCCGGCTATACAAAAACTCACGATTACAAATATGCACTTAAGCTTGGCTCGGCTTGCGGCAATGCAACAGCGTTTTGCTCAGGCCTTGCAGATAAAGCTACAATTGATTTAATGCTGAAAAGCGAATATTTAAAATAATTTTTGAAAAGGGGTATACTTATGAAAATCATTGATTTACTTAAGAAAGATGCAATTGAGCTAAACACATCAGTTGCCTCAAAAAGTGATGCAATAGATAAGCTTGTTGCGCTTCACGAAAAAGCAGGCAATCTTCTTGATGTAAATGCATATAAAGATGCAATACTTGCAAGAGAAGCTCAGGGCTCAACTGCTATCGGTGAGGGAATTGCAGTTCCACATGCTAAAAGTGAAAGTGTAAAAACACCGGGCCTTTCGGCAATCACAGTTCCAAACGGAGTTGATTATGAAGCTCCTGACGGAAAAAACAGCGATATTTTATTTATGATAGCTGCTCCGCTTGACGGTGATTTGCATCTTGAAATTCTTTCAAGGCTTATGGTAATGCTTATGGAACCTGAATTTTGTGCTTCATTAAGAGGTGCAAAAACAACAGATGAGTTCCTTTCAATTATAGATAAAAAAGAAGCTGAAAAATATCCTGAAGAGCCAAAGGCAGAAGTTCCAAAAAAAGAAGGATACAGAATTTTAGCTGTTACAGCCTGCCCGACAGGTATCGCACATACTTATATGGCAGCCGAAGCACTTGAAAAAGCAGGTGAAAAGCTTGGCTATCCGCTCAAGGCTGAAACAAACGGTTCAGGCGGAGCTAAAAATATTTTAACCAAAAAAGAAATTGAAGAATGTGACGGTATCATCATCGCTGCCGATAAAAATGTTGAAATGGCACGATTTGACGGTAAGCATGTAATCAAAACTTCGGTTTCAAACGGTATTAACAAGCCGGAAGAGCTTATTAAGAAAATTGTTGACGGTAAAGCTTCAATTTATCATGCAGAAGGCGATGAACTTGAAGCAACGGATGACGATGAAAAGGAAGGCTTCGGTCATAAGGTTTATAAGCATTTGATGAACGGTGTATCGCATATGCTTCCTTTCGTAGTAGGCGGCGGTGTGCTTATTGCCCTTGGTTTCCTGATTGATACAATCGCAGGCAATGCGGATGCCGGCGGAACATTCGGTTTCACAAGCCCTATTGCTTCTGCTGTGTTCTGGATAGGTAAAGCTGCATTTGCACTTATGCTTCCTATTCTCGCAGGTTTCATTGCACAGTCTATTGCAGACCGTCCTGGTTTGCTTCCTGGTATTGTAGGCGGTGTGTTTGCGGCAAACGGTTATACTTTCCAGGCATTTATGGAAAATAAAGACCTTGTAGGTGACGGCAGTGCCGTATCAGGTTTCCTCGGCGCTCTTCTTGCAGGTTTCGTAGCAGGCTTGCTTGTAAATCTTCTTAAAAAAGCATTTTCGTGGATGCCTAAATCAATGGACGGTATTAAACCTGTATTTATTTACCCGCTTTTAGGTACACTTCTTATGGGTATATTTATGTGCCTTGTCAACCCTGTTGTAGGCGCAATCAACACAGGTGTTTCAAACTTCCTTTCATCACTTGGTGAAACAAGTAAGCTCTTACTTTCGATTGTACTTGCAGCAATGATGGCAATTGATATGGGTGGCCCGTTCAATAAGGCTGCATATGTATTCGGTACAGCGGCTATTGCAGACGGTAACACTTGGATTATGGCGGCAGTTATGATTGGCGGTATGGTTCCTCCTATTGCAATTGCTCTTTCAACAACATTTAATAAGAAAAAGTGGACTAAAGAAGAACTTAAGAGTGGCCCTGTTAACTATCTTATGGGACTTTGCTTCATTACCGAAGGCGCAATTCCTTACGCTGCATCTGATCCGCTTCGTGTAATTCCTTCTTGTATGGTAGGTTCTGCTGTTGCCGGCGCACTTACTTCACTGTTTAATGTAACTTGTCCTGCTCCTCATGGCGGTATATTCACATTCATTGTATGTGACCACCCGCTCCTTTATATAGTAGCTCTTGCAGTAGGTTCGGTAGCAGGCGCATTTATGTTCTCAATTTTAAAGAAAAATGTTAACAGTGCAGTTAAATCAAAATAATGAATTTCGGATTGGAGAATAATTATGGTTTCAAAAGTTACTAAAGTTACAAATGAAATGGGTTTTCATATGAGGCCGGCAAATATTTTTGTAACTGCAATGGCTAAATATACATCAAATATCGATATTATTGCCGGTGATAAAAAAATCAACGGTAAAAGCATTATGAATATAATGGCAGCTTGTATTAAGTGCGGCACAGAAATTACAGTTGAATGTGACGGTACAGATGAACAGGCTATGCTTGATGAAGCAATTGCTCTTATTGAATCTGGTTTTGGCGAATAATATATAATTCAAAAGGTGCAGTGCAAAAACATTGCACCTTTTAGTATATGAGGGGGAATAGTTATGCTTAATGGAATAGGCGCAAGCCAGGGTTACGGTATCGGTAACGCAGTTGTTATTAACGATGCGTCGCTTGATTATAACCATATTAAATACACTAGTGCCGATGAAGAAAAAGAAAGGCTTCAAAAAGCGGTAGACAGTTTTATTAAAGAAACAAGGCAGCTTGTTCAAGATGTTAAAAAAAGTGCAGGCGATAAAGAAGCGGAAATATTAGAGGGGCATATAGTTATGCTTTCTGACCCGTTTATGCTTTCACAAATGCAGGATAATATTGATTCAGGCTCGGTCGCTGAAAAGGCTGTTGATACTGTTTGCTCAATGTTTATTGATATGTTTTCCGGTGTTGATGATGAACTCACTCAGCAAAGAGCAAGTGATGTAAAAGATATTAAAGACAGCCTTTTAAGAATACTTCTTGGGGTAAACAGTGTTGATATTTCAAAAGTTGCTAAAGGTTCTGTGCTTATTGCAAAGGATTTTACCCCTTCAATGACGGGGCAGATAAATAAGGAAAATGTAAGCGCAATTCTTACAGAAGTAGGCGGAATTACAAGCCACAGTGCCATTTTGGCAAGGGCTATGGGTATTCCTGCCGTACTTTCGATAAATAAAGTTTGCGAAGAAATCAAAAACGGTGATTTGGTTGCTGTTGACGGTTTTAAAGGCAAAGTTATTGTGTCCCCGACTGATGATGAAATTAAAGAGTTTGAAAAAAAGCAGGAAGACTATCTTAAAGATAAAGAAAGCTTAAAGCAGTATTTCGGCAAACCGACTGTTACAAAATCAGGAATTAAAAAAGCAGTTTACGGTAATATCGGCAAGGCTGAAGATGTGCAAAATGTACTGCAAAACAGCGGTGAGGGTATAGGCCTTTTCAGAACGGAATTTTTGTTTATGGACCGCCAAAGTGAACCGAGTGAAGAAGAGCAGTTTGAAGCATATTCAACCGTGGCTAAAGCTATGGACGGAAAAGAAGTTATTATCCGTACTCTTGATGTCGGTGGGGATAAAGATATTCCTTATCTTAATATTGAAAAAGAAGATAATCCTTTTTTGGGCCACAGAGCCATCAGGTATTGCCTGGATAATAAAGAACTGTTTAAAAAGCAGCTTCGTGCTTTGCTTCGTGCAGCTGTATACGGAAATATAAAAATAATGCTTCCGCTCGTAACTTGCGTAGAAGAAGTAACAAGTGCAAAAGCGTTGATTAAGGAATGTGAAACTGAACTTGCAAGTGAGGGTAAGGAATACAGAAGTGTTGATGTAGGTATCATGATTGAAACACCTTCGGCTGTTTTTATTTCGGATATTTTGGCAAAAGAAGTTAAATTCTTTTCAATCGGTACTAATGATTTAACAGGCTATACTATGGCGGTTGACAGAGGAAATGCAAAAGTTGAAAATCTTTATGATGTATTTCAACCGTCTGTACTTCGTGCAATTGAAACCACAATTAAAAATGCTAAGAAAGCAGGAATTCAAGTAGGTATGTGCGGCGAAGCTGCGGCAGATACAAAGCTTATTCCTTATTTGATAAAATGGGGACTTGATGAATTCTCTGTTTCACCGGGCAGTATTTTACAAACCCGTAAAACTATTTGCGAATATGACAGATAGTTTTATATAACTAATCCCTAAAATAGAAAAGCAGACAGGATGTAGTTTCCTGTCTGCTTTTCTTACTTTTTTCATTTTCTGTTTTGTTTAATACCAATATTATATGACATATTGTCATAATTGTCAATAATAAAATATGACATAATGTCATTAGGTGATTATATGGGTGAAAACTTAAAAAAAATAAGAAAAGACAGGGGAATGACTCAAATTGCACTTCAAATGCAAACGGGGATAGAGCAGGCCTTGATTTCAAAGTATGAAACGGGCGAGCGTATTCCCCCAACCGAAACACTTATTATTTTGGCAGATTTTTTCAATACCAATATAGATTTCCTGCTTGACAGAACAGATAATCCCGAAAAGATATAAAAATAAACCGCTGATGAAAAAATATCATCAGCGGTTTTTATTATATAGTGATTATTTCTTTTGAGGGCCGTTGTAACCTTTTTCTTCCTGGAATTTAGCAATCTTGTCAATAACAGAAAGTACAACATCAAATCCGTCGCCTACTGTTTCCATTTCAAAACGCTCCGGCATATCACGCCAGGTGTGATAATAGTAAGTAAGCATTGGGTTTTGAGCAGCAAATGTAACTGATTTAATGCCTGCTTTTGTCATAGGGGTTGAATCACAGCCTCCGACAGGGTTGTGGATACATCCGTTTGTAAGTGATTTAATACCCATTTCGTTAAATGTATCTTTAAACATTTTTTCCATATCGGCATCAAACCTAACACCTTGCCAGTCATCTTTAATAACAACTTCGAAGTAATCTTTATCAGCAACGGAGTCAATGTTAATATTCCAAGCATTTTTTGTTAAATCATCAAAACGATGTTCCTGTGCAAAGTACATCGAACCTCTTAATCCTGCTTCTTCAGAACCGATGTTAGCGTCAACTATGCGGCAGTTCTTTGGCATTTTATCAGGATTTTCCTTGAAATACTTAATTACTGCATAGCTTAAGCCGATACCTGTTGCATTATCCATAGCGCCGCGCGATGCGTTTCTTGGGTTAGGGTCGCCCCACATTACTACGAATAAAGAGCCGATAGCGGTAACAATAGGAACAAAGTTCATAATAAACATAAATACTTCCCAACCATGTGATGCCATCATAGTTTGAGTCCAAGATGCGCCTGCAAAGTTGCAAATATTTACTATTGCCATAAATGCAGAGAAAAGAGCGATGAAGAAGAAACAAACTGCACCAAAGCCTACTTTGCCGTATGTAGCAACAAGTCCCATTGCAGGTTTTGTATCTTTATATTTATATGAGTGTTCACTGTGCCTCCAGCACCAAGATGTATCGGTGTGGCCTGAAAGTATGATTGTATAATCGTATTTTCCGTCTTCCGGCTCTAAAACACCGAGCGTGTTACGGCTGATTTCCTGCGGGAAGAACATATCAAACCAAGTTTTGTAAAAGAAGCAACTCATTACAAGCCAAAAAATAGTGAGTAAGCCAAGCGCAGCGAGTGCATACCAAAGCTTTTCAAAGCCACAGGAAATTGCAATAATTGCGCCGATACTGATTATCACACCTGACCAACCTGCATAGCCGAGTCCACCGATACCTGAACGAGGTGATACGGCAAATTCCTCTGTTTGCGGTTCAATGCCGATTTCACGGAGCTTTTCACCCATATATTTATGTAATTTAATTTCTCCGTCAGAACCCGGCAAACGCGAGCCGATTTTATGTGCTGCGTGTTCAACGATGTCCATTGCTTCACGCGCATATTTTCTGTTTTCTTCTTTCATCACACAACCTCCATAGTTAAATTTATAATAAAACAAAAAAACGGTAGTTTTATTTTACTACCGTTTTAAAATAATTGCAAGTGTATTGTATTTTTTAGCTGTATAAATATACAAAAAATTAAAATAGTACAATAAATCAGCTCAAATGATGAATAAAAATTCCCGAAAGAAGCTTAGGTTCAAACCAAGTTGACTTTGGTGGCATAATCAAATCAGCGTCAGCGATTGACATAAGGTCGCCAATTGAGGTCGGGTACATTGCAAATGCAAGGTGCATATCTTCCTTACATCTTTTCTCAAGTTCATTAAGCCCTCTTATTCCGCCGATAAAATCTATTCTTCTGTTTGTTTTCGGGTCGTCAATATCAAGAATAGGGGAGAGCAGATTATCCTGCAGGATTGATACATCAAGTCTTTTAACAGGGTCGCTTTCATCAATGATTTCAGGTTTAGCTGTAAGCTTGTACCAGTTTTCACCGATAAGCATACCAAAAGTATGGCGTTTGCAAGGTTTATACTGCCCACCGACTTTCTCAACATCAAATTTTTCAGATATTGCGGTGATGAATTCATCATCACTCATACCGTTTAAATCTTTTACAACTCTGTTATAATCCATAATTTCAAGCTCGTCATCAGGAAAAGCAACAGATAAGAAAAAGTTGAATTCTTCTTCGCCGGTAAAATCAGGCTTTTCTTCACGCCTTTTTTGGCCTACTTTAACTGCTGACGCACATCTGTGATGCCCGTCGGCAATGTATAATGCGCTGATTTTATCGAATTCGCCTGAAATAAGATTTATTGTATTTTCATCATCAATTTTCCAAACCGTTTGTTTAACCGAGTCTGATACAAAATCATAAATAGGCTCATTATTATTTGCCCAAGCGTTTACTGCATTGCTGATTGTATCGTTTTTGCGGTATGTCAAGAAAATCGGTCCTGTGTTTGCATTGCAGGTGTCAACATGGCGAATACGGTCTTCTTCTTTTCTTGCAAGGGTGTATTCGTGCTTTTTAATTATATTGTTCATATAATCATCAATAGATGCACAGCCTACTATACCTGTTTGGCTTCTGCCATTCATAATTTGCCTGTAAATATAAAAACAAGACTTTTCATCTTGAATAAGTGCGCCTGTTTTTTCAAGATTTTCAAGATTTTCTTTTGCTTTTTGATATACTTCGTCGCTGTATACATCAGTGCCTTTCGGTAAATCAATTTCAGCCTTGTCAATATGTAAAAATGAATATGGGTTTCCCTTGACAGCCTCTCTTGCTTCTTCGCTGTTCATAACATCATAAGGAAGTGCCGGAATAAGCGCCTGCTTTGATTTTTCAGGCCTAAATGCTTTGAAAGCACGGTATAAAGCCATATTATTATTTCCCTTTCTCTTGTGTGTTTTTATCATATATAAGGCGAAGCCCGTCGATAACTAAGTTTTTATCAACTATTGCCTGTGTTTCGCAATGCTTTGCTATTACACTGCCAAGGCCGCCTGTAATAATAACTGTTGCTTTTTCACCAAGCTCTTTTTCAAATCGCTTAACAAGTCCGTCAATCATTGCGGCAGTTCCGTAAACAGTACCGCTCCTCATACAGTCAATAGTATTTGTGCAAATAGCATTTTTAGGAGCTGTTATGTCAATTTGCGGAAGCTGGGCTGTTTTGGAAGATAATGCATTTAATGCTGTTTTAACACCGCACAATATTGAACAGCCGATAAAGCAACCGTTTTTATCAATAACCGAAGCTGTGGTTGCAGTGCCTAAATCAAATATTATTTGCGGGCAAGGGTATTTATCAATGCTCGCAACTGCGCCTGCTACCATATCTGCGCCAAGTTCGGCAGGGTTGTTTGTTTTTATATTAAGCCCTGTTTTAACCCCCGGCCCGATTACTATGGATTTTTTGCCTGTAATAAGCATAATTGCTTTTGATACAGTACGGATAAGCGGCGGCACTACTGATGAAATTACGCTTCCCTCGATACTGTCAGGGTTTATTTTGCATATTTCAAGTATGCTGTGCAGTTTTATTGCGTATTCCTCAGCCGAATCATTAAGTGAAGTTGAAAGGCGGCATTCATTTACAAGCTCTTTCCCT
>FR895320.1:34065-38793 GCA_000434995.1 Firmicutes bacterium CAG:341
CCTTTCCCTTCAAGAAAGCCGAGAACAATATTTGTATTGCCGATGTCAACAGCTAAAATCATTTTTATCTTTCCCTTCTGCCGAGTGTTGTAAGCTTAACAATTGTTGGCGAAAGAATGATGTTTGCACCAAGCTCAAATAAGAAGTTGAAGCCTACAAGACCTGTTATCATATAAACAAATGCGTTAGTTCCGCCTGCCCATTCCTTGATTGTGTCAAAGAAGAAAAGGCGACAACCGATTAAAAATATACCTGTGTTAACAACAGGGCAAACAATTGCAGAAATAATTGTCGCAACTGCTTTGTTTTTACTTTCGAGTAATTTATAAATTCCGCCGGCTAAAAGGCCTGCAAGCGCACCCTTTAATATAACGGTAATTACTGTTCCGGCAGGGTTTACAGTTAAAAACGCCGCTGCGTCACCTGAAAGTAAAACGGTTATGCCGAATACAAGACCAAGCCACGCGCCTGATAAAGCACCGTAAAGCGAAGCACCTACGACTATCGGAATAAGTACGAGTGAGATTGAAAATGGGCCGAAGTGTATAAAACTGCCTAAAAGCTGCAATACTACCACGATTGCTGAAAGCAGTCCTACCCCGGCGATTTTTTTTGTGTTTGTTTTCATATTAAATTTCCTTTCTGCTACTGTTCCTAAGCTAAAGTGCAAAACACACAAATGCACCAAACTTTGGCAATTTATTTTGCCGGCGGATACAATGCGAATACATTATATATTATTTTTTATTATAAGTAAACATTTTCATACAAAAAAGACGGTAATCCGATTTACAGATTACCGTCTTAAATATTATGAATTTTTATGGTTTACCAGCTTCCGCCGCCGCCACCGCCGACTCCTCCGCCGGAAAATCCGCCGCCACCGGATGAAAAGCCTCCACCTGAGCCTGATGATTTAGGCATTGCTACCATATAGTTAGTTGCTGTGCTCATAGTGTTTCTCATAAATCTACCGAAGGTTATATATGAGTATGGATAGTAGCTGTAATACCAATGCGGAGCTTCCATAGTAATACCTTCAAATTTTTTCATCCATTTGTCAGATACACCGAGTACATATGCATAAGGCAGGATATTATAAAAGTATTCGGGATTATCGTTTACAAGTTCTTCAAGCTTTTCCTTTTCTGCACTTTCAAGGAAATTTTTAAATCCATTTATTCTGCCGAGCATTTTAGTACCCTCATCAGTCCTTTTTCTGATAAAGAATGAAAGTATGAACGATAATACCGAAATGCACACCCCGATAAAAGTAAACATTGATTTATATTTGCTGTCAAGAAGATTTGAAAAATTAAACAAAACAGCAAATAAGCTTAATGCGGATAATACCCAGCCGGCAATTCGCATATAAAGCGATTTTAAATTAAATACCATATGCCTTTTTTTAGGCTCGTTATGAAGTTCACGAATTAAGTTGAGTGTGTTATAAAAGCTATCCTCTAAATCTTCTTTATATACTTTGCTTCTTGCTCCGTTTGAAAAAAGGCCGTTAAAGAATATTTCTTTATCTTTGTCATTTCCGGTATATGAACTTTTAAGTGCTTTTATTACAAAATCGCTTTTTCGCTTATTGCCTGTGTCAATTTCTTCAATTTGAACATATCCGTCATTTGCAAGTTCAATCAGTAGGGCAGTAAGCTTTTCGTTTGACGCTATTATTCCGTCACGCCAAAATATAAGTTCGGCACTGTTCATATTATCGGGTGGGTAGAACTCAACTGTTTCAACCGCTTTTTCGTCTTTTCCGTATTTCAGCCAAAGTATAAACACGGTGATTAAAACAATAATAGGTATTATCAGCAAAAGCGACAATTTGAAATTATATAAAGCTTTGTTAAAATAAAAATATCCCTCGTCAAGTTCTAATCTTACCGTCAAAGCTTCATTTGGTTCAAGTGTTTTTGTAACATTACCGGTTATCACATTTTCGTTAACATTATAGTTAATATCATATGTTCCGGCTGTACCGTATTCACCGGTTGAAAAGCCGAGTTTTGATTTATCAAAAGCTTTGGGCATAGTGATTTTAAATGTTACATTTTGAATGTAAGTATCCCAGCTGTTGCCTATTATGTTGTAGTACAATTCATCAAAGCCCACATTTGTATCTTCGCCAAGTATATATGTGTATGAAATTTTATAGCTGTGTTCGCCCTCAATATAAGTGTCAGCATTGCCTATTTTTATTGTACAGTAGGAGGATGTTTTATCCGTTTCGGCTTCTTCACTTACTTTTATATTCTTTATTTTTGCTTTTACCGTATGGCTTGAACCGTCTGCACGCTTAACTTGGTTTTCAAGCGGAATTGTTCTGTAAATTCCATGCCTTGATTCATTAAAATACGCATTGATATTTTCTGTAACATCAAAGCTGTTATCTTCATTTACAATTATATTAACATCATATGCTTTAAAATAATATGGCTCATTTTGCAAATCATCATCCTGCGCAAAAGCAGAAAAGCCTTGTAAAAAGCAAATGTTTAATATAATAATCAGGCTTATAATATATTTAATTCTTTTCATCAAAATTCAACCTTAACATTTTGCCTTTGGTTTGTGTCATCAACTGCAAACATTGTTTTTTTGCTGTATTTAAACATATTTGCAACTATGTTTGAAGGAAACATTTCTATTTTGTTGTTATATTGCCTTACAACCGCATTGTAATATTTTCTTGCATTTGCAATGTCGTTTTCAACACTTTTTAGCTGTGAACTCAAATCAAGAAAGTTTTGATTTGCCTTAAGGTCAGGATACTGCTCTGCAAGTACACTGAAATTTGGAATGCTTTTTGAAATACTTGCATTTGCTTCAATCTTTTCTTCTTCGCTCATATTTTGGTAATTACTGTTTCTTGCTTTAATTACATTTTCAAGTGTTTCGGCTTCGTGCTTTGCATAGCCTTTAACAGTAGAAACAATGTTTGGTATTAAATCCCAACGCTTTTTCAAATATACATCCATTGTTGAAAATGCTTCTTCAACCTTGTTTTTCAGCTTTACAAGTGAATTGTAGGTGGTAAAAATGTAAATTAAAACTAATATTACTGCCACTGCAATGATAATGCCGATTATTTGCCCTGTTGTCATAATAATTCCCCTTTATAATATATTTATAATTTCAATATAGCATACCTTTATATTATTTTCAATAATAATAAAAATAAAAGCCACAGATTTCTCTGTGGCTGAATGTTAGAATTTGTGTCACTTCCTATGAAGCGACCGAAGTTTTACACTTTAGCGTGTGCTTATCTGTTATATGCCTTGTCAATTTCGGCAAGGATTTTTGCACACTTGATAAGTTGTTTAAGCATACATATAACCTCCTTTGCTTTTGTGCCTTCATTATAGCACAAAAAATAAGTTTGTCAAGCATATTGCACAAAAAATATAGCGAATATTTGTATATAATGCCGAAGATATTGTATCAAATCACCAAACAAAAAGTGTGATTATTGTATATTATGCACAACAAAAAGACTTGTTACATTTAAAATGCAACAAGTCTTTAACAGTTTTATTTTATATATACTGCTATTTTTTGTTTAAAACGACAAAACTTCCGAAATCTATAATTTCATATTTATTTTTATCATATTTAAGGTTTTTTAACTGCGGTGAATAAACTATTACATAATCTTCGATTATTTTTTCTTTTGGATTTTTGAATTCAATGCTGTTATCCTTTGTAAATTTAGGCAAGTTTGAAAAATCGTTGTTATTAAAATATCCCGCCTTATAAAGCAAAGCTTCAATATCAGTGAAATCTTTTTCGTTTATATGATGATATAAAGTATCAATTATCATTCTTTCTGTTATTTGGCCGCAGTTGATATTTGTTTCTTCATCCACACAAACAAGCGTTACATTTTTATTGCTTTTATTATAATTTAAACATTCTTCAATGCTTGATGTGTAAAATGTATTGGTGTTAATAACATCGTTTTTATAATAATATGCAAAGCAGTATGTGGTGATTATCAGCGAAGTTGCAACGAGTAAACTTGTAACTTCTTTAAACCTCGGCTTTTTAAACAGCTTTGATACACTGTATATACCGTAAGCACTTATTATGATGAAAATATAATTATATATATTATATCTGTAAAGTGCAGTTGCATAAAAAGTGAGCGAGCATACTGCCGCCGAACTTACAAGTGTTGAAATAATAACAGCTTTCAAAAAAATGCCGAAATCATTTCTTTTTCTTATTTTATTTAGTATAAGGGTTATAACACCTGCAAGCAGAGCAACTGAACCGAATGAATTTGCAAAGTTGAACGAATTTACACCTTTTGCATTAAAACTGTAAATATCCGTGAATAAGAGCGATATTATTCCTTCGCCCAAGTTTTCAAGTATGTTATTAAGTTTTAATTCCGAACCTCTTGAATAATACGGCATTTTTGAAATTGAAAAGCCGAGGAAATTAAGATTTTCAATTATACCGAACTGAACAAGTCCCTGTAAAATAAAAGGAATTGCTACAATAAAAATCGTAATAACGCTTATAATTGTATTTTTAAATGATACTTTTTTCTTAATCAGTAATATTAAGAAAAGAACTGCAAGAAGAACCGGTATAATAATCGCACTTAATATGTAGCAGTAAAACCCCAAGCCGAAAAATAACATTGAAAAAACGAAATATTTGCTTTTTTTGCTGTTAATTCCTTTGGCAAGAAAGTACATTCCAAAC
>FR895321.1:0-11427 GCA_000434995.1 Firmicutes bacterium CAG:341
CTTTACAAGGGAGGCAAAAAGGTTAATTTAATTTCGGGGTCCTCGAAAAGCGTGAGCTTTTTGGGGAGAGGAGAAATGAATGGAGTGTTTATTATAAATTTTGTAAAATTTATTCAAACACGGAATTTCTTTAGACGAGGCGCGCTTTAGCCGCTTTATCAACAGTCTAAACTCCCGATGATAAATCATCGGGAGTTTTATACTTATTTAGCTAAAAATTCTTTAACTTCATCTATTTTCGCAATTCCTTGCTCATAGCCAAGTTCTTTTGTTTCTACTTCACTGTTCTTTTTGCTTTTTGCATAACTTTTAAATGAGTTAACTACAATAATAAGAGCAAGAACGATAAGCGAAACTGCAACTACAAGCTGAATTACGCTTGCAAAAATATCTTGACCTGCAGAAAGCGACTTGATAAGTCCGATTACACGCTGAACAAGTGCAGTAAATGTTACACAAAGCATAATAATCATAGGTGGGAAAAGCATCTTATTGCTTCTGCCGGTAACCTTAAGGAATACACAAAGAGTGATAAGAACAAGTGCGCTCAAAAGCTGGTTAGCCGAACCGAAGAGCGGCCAAATTGTTTGATAGCCAATTTTGGTAAGGACAAAACCGCAGGCAAGAGTTATGATTGTTGAAAAATATGTATTACACATAAGCTTTCTCCAAGGCTTTGCGTTTTTCATATCGTCAACACTGAATAATTCTTGGAAGCTCATTCTGCCGATACGGGCAACAGCGTCAAGAGTTGTAAGAGCAAGTGCAGAAACACACATAGTCATAAATACAGTTGAAAAATGAACCGAAAGTCCCATTTTTTCAAAAAAGCCTGCAACACCTGATGAGAAAATCTGGAAAGGTGTACCTACGGCCGGAACACCGTTTTTGGCGGCAGCACCTGCAACGCAAAGTGCAAGAACTGCAAGCACACTTTCAAGTATCATAGCGCCATATCCGACTTTAAGCATATCTTTTTCATTAGCAATTGTTTTTGAAGATGTACCTGACGATACAAGTGAATGGAAACCTGAAACAGCACCGCAAGCAACTGTTACAAACAAAATTGGGAACATTGTACCGAGCTGTTCATTTTTAAATCCGGTAAATACAGGTAAATTCATTGTTGGATGGCCGATTACAAGTCCTAAAGCCGCACCAAAAATCATACATACAAACATAATAGTAGTCATATAATCTCTTGGCTGTTTCATAAGCCAAATAGGAACAATTGCGGCAACAAAGATATATGCAAATACAATATAACTCCAGCCGTCTTTGCCGAGTGTAATAGGAACTTTAATTCCGATTGCAAATGAGATTACAATAAAAATTACACCTACAACAAATTCTTTCCAACCGGAAAAATTGAATTTCTTTTGGATAAGTCCGAAAAGTACAGCAAATACCATAAACATAATTGATATCATACCTGCTGAACCATTGATTGAAGCATTAGGCAAAGGGGCACCGGTAACAGCGTCAAATGATGTAAATGTACCTGAAACCATATCTGCAAATACTGCAATGATCAAAAGCGAGAAAAGCCAGCAGAAAAGTAAGAAAAGCTTTCTGCCTGTTTTGCCGATATACTTTTCAATAAGCATACCCATTGATTTACCCTGATTTTTAACAGAGGCATAAAGTGCGCCGAAATCGGTTACCGCACCAAAGAATACACCACCGATAAGAATCCAAAGCAATACAGGAAGCCAACCAAACACAGCAGCCTGGATGGCACCGGTTACAGGACCTGCACCTGCGATTGATGAAAACTGGTGTGAAAATACAGTCCATCCGTTAGTAGGAACATAGTCCTTTCCGTCATTATACTTTACGGCAGGAGTTTCGGCTTTTGGGTCAATACCCCATTTTTTAGCAATATGCCTGCCGTATAAGACATAGCCTAAGCCGAGAACAACAACAGCAATTAAAACAATTACAAGCGTGTTCATAAATACCCTCTTCTTTCTTAAATTATAATTTGCAGTCAAAAACTTATGAGCAAAAAAACAAGCCTCCGCCCTGCAAAAACCGTTTCCGGTTTTCTGCAAAGGCGAAGGCATAAACTTCTTTATTTTCTTGTGCTTTCGTGTTACCACTTTGCTTGCCGATAAAATCGACCACTCATCCCCCGTCAATAACTAATTTATAGTAATTAACAGCGACTCAAATAACGGTGAGAACCGGTTTCAATTACTCGCTTTCTTTCACTGAAACAGCTTGCAGGTGAGGGCAAAGCGTTCCTTGATGCTGTCTCGCACAGCCGGCAGCTTTCTGTAAACGGTGCTACGCCAAGTCATTTCCTGTTCATTGCTTTTGACTGTTAAATTTATGACTTAATGGTAATACTAAAATTTCAATTTGTCAAATATTTGTGTTAATTTTGTAAACTTGAACAAATCGGTAGTTTTTTAAAAACCGTGTTTTGTACAATTTTGAAACTAAAATTTCATATTCATATCAATTGAAATAAAAAACATAGACTTTTTTCAATATTGTAAGCTTCAAAATCACTTTTTTAATAGTTATAATAGTTTCTTTTATGAGCCCGGTAGAGTACAAACATAATCTTGGATTAGCTGTTTAAACAGTCCAAGAATATGTCTGCACCCCCGAACCGAGATATTTAAAATCTTTATTTTTTACTGTTTTCAATTGCTTCATCAATAAGTTTATTAAGTTGCTTTGCTTGTGATGATGAAGTTATTGCACCAACAATTGGTTGACCTACAATATTTCCGTTTTTATCAACTACATATGTTGTCGGATATGAATAAAGACCTGAAGCAAATTTACCGGCATCACTCTTTGAATCAAACCAAACATTTTTGTAGGTAATACCTTTTTTAGTCAAAACATCCTTAGCCTCAGATATAGCAGTCTTGTCACCGTCAAGAGTAAATGAGTTAACACCTATAACGGTGCCGCCTTTTTCTGCAAGTTCTTTATTAAGCTTTTCCAAATCGCCAAGTTCACCTACACAAGGATTACAAGTAGTAAACCAAAAATTGATAACAGTTACATTGTTAGATGAGAAGATGTCATCACTGTTAACATCATTTCCGTCAAGGTCCTTACCCTTAAAGCTTGGAAACTTAGTAAGTTCGCTATTTTCACTTACCATACCTGCACTTTCAGCGTCAACACTTTCACCCTCGCTCGGCTTACTGCCACAGCCCGGATATTTTTGTTCCAAAATTGTGAGTTTACCCTCAATTTCTTTAATTTGATTTGCACCGTCTTTAAGAATTTTCAACTCATCTGCAGTAAATTTATCTTTACCGTTTTCAATAGTATTGAGCAAAAAGTCACCATAATTTGTTCCGTCTTCAATCATAGGAGTGTCCTTATTTGCTGACATAAACACTTTTTCCCAAAGCTGTGAATTACTTGTTAAAATTTCATTTTCTTTTTTCATAAGCTTTTGATAAAGTGCAGTTGCGTCATCTAAATCGCTTGGTTCACTTTCCATTAAATTTGAAATATCAGCAGTATTATTTGACTGAGATTTGTCGTTATTTTTAGCTGTTGAACAAGCAACAAGGCTAAACATAAGCACTAAAACCATAAGTATAGTTAATATTTTTGATATTTTCATAATTATTATTCCTCCGTTGTTATATCTTTTTTGTTATTTATTTTAATATCTGTTTTATTGTTTTCTTTTACAGTGTTGCAAAGATTTTTTTCAGGCATACCAAATCCGTAGTGAAAGCTTAGTGCGTCAGTAGGGCAAGCAGTTATACACTTACCACAACGAATACACTCAGTGCTGTTTGGTGTTTTTATTACATCAACATCCATTTTACACGCTCTTGCACATTTGCCACAAGACACGCATTTATGCTCATCAACCTTTATTCCAAGCAACGACACCTTATTCATCAATGCATAAAAAGCACCGAGTGGACAAATCCACTTGCAAAACGGACGATAGAAAACCACACTCAGTACAACTACAATAATCAAAATAATAAGCTTTTGAATAAATTTATTTCCTAAAGCCGAGCGTATACCCTCATCAATAGCAGACAATGGAATTGCACCCTCAAGCACACCCTGTGGGCATATATATTTACAAAAGAACGGATCGCCCATTCCGACATCATTAACCACAAGTATAGGTAGCAATACAACCGTCAACAGCAAGATGATATATTTTAAATATGTTAAAGGCTTTAGTTTTTTTGTTGAAAGCTTTTTACACGGTATTTTATTAAGCAAATCTTGAAGCCAACCAAACGGACACAAAAAGCCACAAATAAATCGGCCAAGCAACACGCCAAGCAAAATTAAAAATCCTGTTACATAATAGGAAAACTTAAATTTTGATGAGCCTACAACAGCCTGAAACGAGCCGATTGGACACGCACCTGACGCAGCAGGACAAGAGTAGCAATTTAGCCCCGGTACGCACACAGTCTTGCCATTGCCCTGATATATTCCGCCTTTAAAAAAATTAGGTAAATGAATATTTGTCAAAAGCGTTGCACCTGCCTGAATACAAGTACGAAAACGGCTTACAAACTTTGAAACATTCTTTTTTCTTTTATCCAATTCCAATACACTCCAAGCATATTCTTATTGCTTTGCTAAGCACAGTGTCTGCCTCACCACGCATTGCTCCATAGCACAGCATAACCACTCCAGCAACAAGGAAACCGATTTGAGATATTGCTTTTTTTACTTTGAACAATTTAACCACTCCCTTCATTTTTCGCCTTATTATATCACGAACGATATAAAATCCTTGTTAAGAAAGAAATTTAACAAAGATTTTATTTTTTTGTGTTATAATCTATAATAAAGATATTTTACCAATAATACAAAGTGATAGGAGATATTTATGCATATTTTAGTTGTTGAAGACGAGGTTGCTCTTTGTGACACAATCGTAAGAAGTCTTAAGCGTCTTGCTTACAGTGTTGATTATTGCTATGACGGTCAAAAGGCATTAGATATGCTTAGTGTTGAAAGTTTCGACCTTGTTGTGCTCGATTTAAACCTACCTAATGTTGACGGAATGACAGTATTGAAAACTCTGAGACAAACAGACATTGACACAAAGGTTTTAATTTTATCGGCTCGTTGTGAGGTTGCAGACAAGGTTTTAGGATTAGATGAAGGTGCAAATGATTATTTAACAAAACCATTTCACTTAGATGAGCTTTCGGCAAGAATACGAAACCTTACCCTTAGAAAGTTCACTCAAAACGATATTGTTTTAAAATGTTCAAATCTTTCATTTAACACAAAAACACGCAAAGCAGATGTAAATGATGAAGAATTATCTTTAACTCGCAAGGAAACAGGAATACTTGAATATCTAATGTTAAATCAAGGCAGACCTGTAAGTCAAGAGGAGTTGATTGAACACGTATGGGACAGCAGTGTTGACAATTTCAGCAACTCAATAAGAGTGCACATTTCATCATTAAGAAAAAAGCTTCGTAATGCATTAGGCTATGACCCTATTCACAACCGTATAGGCGAGGGTTATGTAATGGAGGAGAAAAAATGAAAAAACTTTCTTTGCAATGGCGAATAACCTTAATGACCACAGTTTTAATTTGCATAACTTGTGTGCTAATGAATTGTTTAATCGGTTCTTCAGGCAAACGATATATGGATTCAATAGGCAACGGAATATCAGCATATAGTGAAATTGATAAAGGAAAACCGAGTTCATTTAATCCGGAAAATAAAAATCTCGACCGTGAGCTTACCATTATTATCAGTGGCGCACAAGCTTCATTCAATACTACTAATTGGTACATAACAATTGCCGTAAGCATACTTGGTGGTATACTTGCATATTTTGTCAGTGGTCGTGCTTTAAAGTCGCTAAAAAGTTTTGCCTCTCAAGTAGAGAATATACAGCCCAACAATTTGGCAGATATGAAAATAAGCGATGATGTTTTGCCTGAATTTAAACAGTTTTGTCAATCATTTAACAATATGCTTGACCGACTAGACAACGGTTTTACTGCTCAACGGCAATTCACAGGAAATGCAGCGCACGAGTTAAGAACACCACTTGCCTTAACTCAAGCACAAATTGAACTTTTTTCTGTTGAGCACCCAAATATGAGTGACGATACAGCAGAATTTCTTGCACTGCTGCAAGAGCAAAATGAAAGAATGTCACAAATGACAAAAACTCTGCTTGAAATGAGTGAGCTTCGTACAGTTGAGTGCAAAGACACAATAGAAATTGCCCCTATGATTGAAGAAATATTTACCGACCTTGCTCCCCTTGCAGAAAAAAAGAATATTCGCCTTGAATACAACGGCAATGGTATGATGATAGGCAGTGACACCTTAATTTATCGTTTATTATTTAATTTAACTGAAAACGCAATACGCTACAACAGAGAAAACGCTTCTGTAATTATAACTGTTGACGAAAAAAATGATCAGCTTTATATACGAGTTAAAGATAACGGTTATGGTATACCCGAGCAGTACAGAGAAAGTATCTTTCAACCATTTTTCCGTGTTGATAAATCTCGCAGCAGAGCATACGGCGGTGTAGGTCTTGGACTATCACTTGTATGGGAAATTGTACTTTTACACAACGGTACGGTAAAAGCTGAAAAAAGCGACAAAAATGGAACAGTAATGCTTGTAACACTTCCAAAAAAACAAACAAATAATTGATTATTAAGTTTTCATATAAAAATTTTGATTATCCCGAAAAACCCTTGAAATACAAGCACATTCGCAGGATTTCAAATTATTTATATGCGCTTTCCGTTTTTAAACGAATATGAAATTTCTTTACCGCCGTGAAGCTTAATGCCTTTAATTGAACCTGACCATTCCTTTGGCAAAGCTTCATTTTTAAGCATTTCGGCAATACCGGCGCAGACACCGAAATTACCGTCAATTTGAAACGGCGGATGTGCATCAAACAAATTAGGATATGAACCGCCGCCCTTATGAAATTTTGATGACGGACTTATATAAGTCAACTGTTGTTTTATAAGCCTATATGCATTTTCACCGTTTTTAAGGCGTGCCCATAAGCAAACTTTCCAACCAAGCGACCAACCGGTGCCGCCAAATCCACGCTTAAGAAGTGACTTTTCGGCAGCCAGATTAAGTTCATTACTTGCAGGAATTCTTGCAGGATAAATACAGTACAAATGGCTTACATGCCTATGTTCAACTTCGGTTTCACCGAATTCTTCGGCATATTCCGGAATTCTGCCATCAGACGCCGGCTCAACCTGTTCAATTTCAGGTGTTTCAAGCCCGAGTTCACGGCAATTGGCAAAGAATTCATAAAGCAGTTCCCTATCCATTGACGGCATATATGTTATACAAGCAGAAGTACCTGCATCCTTAAATTTATTTTCAGGGCTGATAGATGGGCAAGTAACAAGTTTGCCATTATATTCAACAAGAAAATCTTTATAAAAAGCCAAACAGCTTTCAAACATAGGTAAAATTCTGTTTTTATATTCCTCGTCAGTGATATACAAATAATGGTCATAAAGCTGATTTAAAAGCCAAGGCGCACTCATAGGCCAAGGGGCATATTGCGTAGTTTCTTCAAGTCCCTGCGGGTCGCCTGCCGGGAAAGTCATACCCCAAATATCAGTATTATGATGAGCGCAAAAGCCTGAACAATTGTAATATTCCTTTGCTGTTTTTTGCCCGTTAAAAGCAAGCTTTTCAACCAAGTCCACAAGCGGTTCAAAACAATCGGAAAGATTGGCAATATCAGTACACCAATAATTCATTTCGGTATTTATATTTATTGTATAGCCCGATGACCAAGGTGCGCGAAAATGAGTATTCCAAATACCTTGCAAGGTGCTTGCTTTACTTCCCTTTCTTGATGATGAAATTGTAAGATACCTGCCATATTGGAAAAGCAGTGCAACAAGTGAATAATCATCACCCTTTTTATTCATATTTTTAATTCTTTTATCGGTTGGAAGTTCATCATATCCACCCTCAAGAGTAAATTCAACACGATTAAAAAGTGATGAAAAATCAGTTTTATGCTCTGAAAGCAAATCATCATATTTCTTTATATTTTCAAAATATGAAAAAGCCCTTTGCTTTGCATCAGCATTTGGCATAGATTTAAAATCAATATAAGAAGTTGCAAGTGAAACAAGCAATGTGACATCCTTTTGATTTTCTACAATAATTGAATCATCACTGAATTTTGCATTGCCCAAAACCTTAACAGCACCGCAAAACTTCATTCCCTTATCACCGTAAACAATAGATTCACCTTTATTGTAATATGGCGGTTGGCAAATTTCAGGTGCTTGGCCTGACAGCACCAAACTGTCCTCATAAGTAGTAACAGTATGGTTAAGCTGACAATCAAATTTAACAGTAAAAGACGCACCGCTGTCACATTTGATATTTATAACCATAAGCTGTGCAGGATATGAAACAAAAACAGTTTCGCTCAAATCCCCGGCCGATACCTGTGCCACACCCGTTTCCAAATCAAGAGTACGGCAATAATCTTTTGAATACTTTTTTGAATATTCAATAATAATATCGCCAAATGGCAAATATGCATCGCTCCAAACACCGTGCATATTTTTGTTAATAATATCCTCGGCTTTTCTGTAATCTTTATTAAATACAGCCTCGCGTGCCGACGCGAGATATTTATAAGCATCCTTTTTATTATTATCCTTCGGGTAACCTGACCACAAGCTATCCTCGTTAATTGCAATTCTTTCCTTTTTAAGATTGCCGAATACGAGCGCTCCCATTCGTCCGTTGCCCACAGGTAAAGACTGCTCAAAATATTTTGCTTTTTTAGTGTAATACAATTTATTTTTCATAAAAATATTTTACTTTATTTAAATATAAATTGCAAGTAAAATAAAAATGTAGTATAATAATGTTGAAAAATAATATTTTCTTTTTAAGGGTGATATATTTATGAAAAAACACATTATTTCAATCGGTAGGCAATATGGCTGCGGTGCACACGAAATTGCAACCAAGCTTTCGGAAAAGCTTGGTATTCCTTATTACGATAAAGAAATCATCAAAAGAGCAGCGAAAGACAGCGGATTCGACGAGCATATTTTCACATTTTATGATGAAAGACCTACACGAAGCTTTCTTTACAATGTTTCGACAGACGGTTTTTCAAACATTGCATCAAACGGTTTGGCACTTGAAGACCAAGTTTTCCAATATCAATTTGATACAATCAGAAAAGTTGCCGAAGAAGGAAGCTGCATTATAGTCGGCAGATGCGCAGATTACATATTAAAAGAAGATGAAGCACTTTTAACTATTTTTCTTCACGCAAGTGATAAATTCAGAGAAAAAAGAGTTATTGAAAAATATGGTGTAGAGCCAAAAAATGTAGCCAAAGAAATGAAAAACACAGATAAAAAGAGAGCTAAATTTCACAATTTTTACAGTGAAGAAAAATGGGGCGAAGCAACTACATATGACCTTGCAATCAATGTTGCCAAACTTGGAATTGACGGAACTGTTGATTTAATCAGTGAATATATCAAAGCTCAGGGTTAATATATTTAGCTTAAATTTAACATAAGCTTAACTAATAGCTAAAAAAGATTTATTATAATTTGTGGGCAAAGGTGTCTAAAAGGCATTTTTGCCCTTTATTTTTGAGTTATACTAATGGCAGGTGCTGATATGAAATTTAATAAAAACGGTAAATTTAAAATTATGCAGATAACTGACATTCAGGAAATATACAATGTTTCACCTGATACATTAAAATTACTTGAAAATGCAGTTGAAAAAGAAAAGCCTGACCTTGTAATATATACCGGTGACCAAATAAAAGGTTACGGTGTAACATACAAAGGCATGGGCAGTGAATTAGTAAACAATGTTGCCAAAACGATTGATAAATTGATTGAGCCTGTTACAAAAAGGAATATTCCTTTTGCAGTTACATTCGGCAACCATGACAGGCAGGTCGGCATAAGCAACAAAGAACAGTTTGAGCAAATATATAAAAAGCATCCAAGTTGTGTCGGCACTCAGGCAGATGGCATTGATGGTGGCGGCACCTGCTTTTTAAGCATTAAATCTTCACAAGATGAAAACAAGGATGCATTTGGAATTTACTTATTTGACACAGGCACAGACGCAAAAGGCGGCGGATATGAACCTTTTGACACTAAAATCATTGACTGGTATAAAAAAACAAGGAATGATTTAAAAGAAAAGAACGGTCACTATATCCCCTCTCTTGTTTTTCAGCACATTCCGATGTTTGAGCATTACAATGTATTAAAGCAAGTAAAGAAAAATGAAAAAGGTGCAATTCCCGCTTTCAGAATTCACAAAGGTGAATATTATAAAATTGATGAAACAAAATGTGTTAAAGGTTCTGTTTTACTTGAACCGCCGTCAATCCCTGACATAAATACGGGTGAATTTGACGCGCTTAAAGAAAAGGGTGATGTTCTCGGTGTATATGTTGGGCATGACCATAAAAACAGCTATGTAGGAAAATATGACGGAATAGATATAGGATTTACACAATCAAGCGGCTTTAATGTTTACGGAAACGGAAAAGAACGCGGCGTAAGATGCTTTATAATCGATGAAAACGACCCGACAAATTATGAAACATACACAAGAACCTACCGCCAATTATGTGACGGAAAACTACACAAGCCTGTTTATGACGCACTTGCAAAAGTAATGCCGACCACAATGGATATGGCTAAACCTATGATTGCAAAAGCAGTAGGTATTATCATAGCAATAGCGGCAATTATAGTTATACTCACAAAATTCTTATAAGGAGAAAAAATATGCCTGAAGAAAAGAAGAAAAAAGACAATGCATTTGTGCGTTGGACTGAAAAGCACGCAGAATTTTGGAAATTCATTAAATTCAACTGTGCAGGTGCACTTTCAAATATTCCGGAACTTGCAACACAACTAATATTGGTATATCTCGTATTTAAGTGTGCTGATGCTCCCGAATCGAGAGAAACAAAAATTGCATATTACTGCTCAACTTTCGTTGGATATGCCGTTGCATTTGTTCTTAACAGAAAAATAACTTTCCACGCTGACGCGAACCCGATAGTATCAACTGTTCTTTATGTGATTATGGTTATTTTTACTATTTGGGCAAAAGGCATAATCGGGCCTTGGCTTTCACAGTTTACAAACAGCTTTCTTCCTGTTGCGCTGGCACCTACCGTGGCGACGCTTTTGGGTATGGCGGTTCCTATGATTTGGACATATCCCTGCAACCGCTTTATTATTCACAGAAAGAAAAAGCCTACACAAGAAGAAAAATAAGATTGACAAAACATTAAATTTTAGTATAATGAAATTAAGCAAGGAAGCGCCAAAGTTTCCTTGCTTTTTAATTAGTACGCTTTTGGAGTGAAATAATTTACAGATGCACGAAATTGAAGATATAAGAAAATGC
>FR895321.1:11469-16534 GCA_000434995.1 Firmicutes bacterium CAG:341
TAAAATAATTCGGCGCATTTTCTTATTTAACTTTATTAACTATAATCATTGTTATTCCAAGAATTACAAGTATTACCCCGGTTATACGATTAAGGGTTTCAGGTTTGGCTTTATTAGCACAAAGCGAAGCAATTTGAGCAAATATCAAAGTTGAAATCATACAAAATACAAGAGTCCAAACATCCGGCAAACCACCTATTGCAAAGTGACTTACAGAACCCGTAAACGCAGTAAATGCCATTACAAACACACTTGTACCTACTGCTGTTTTCAATTCATATCCCAAAACGCTTGTAAGCACAAGGAGCATCATCATTCCCCCGCCTGCACCTACAAAGCCGCATATAAATCCAACCATACAGCCGCTTAAAGCAGAGCGTATGATTTTTTGCTTATCACTTGCCTCGGTTAACCTTGCTTTAGGCTCTGTAACCGGCTTAACAATAAATTTAATGCCCAAAAACAAAGTCATTACAAATGAAAAGTTACCCATAGCAGTGCTTGGAACTTTACTTGAAACAAAACTGCCGACGAGGGTAAACAGTAAAACAAAAATCATCATAACAATGCCGTTTTTAACATCAATATTTTTGTTTTTACCGTAATTATATGCCGATACCGCACTTGCAAGCACATCACTTGCTAATGCAATGCCGACTGCAATATATGGGTCCATATCAAGAAAAGTTATAAGCATAGGACTTATTACTGCGGCAGCGCTCATTCCGGCGAAACCCGTTCCGAGTCCTGCACCGATACCTGCAATTAAGCATACTATAAATTTTAAAAACATATCAATAATTCCTTTTATATTTCTAAACTTTGCATATTAGCATTATAACGCTGTTCAAGCCAAAACTCAACCAACACATTTTGAATAAAATGTCTACTATTTAATAATTATTTAATATATTAACTTATTTGTAAAAAATAAGTTAAATAAAAGTTAAAAACAGTATTGTTTTTACAAATGCAAAGTGCTATAATTAAATGAAAATTTTTTACGAAAAGGGGTTTTTTAATGGCTAAAACCAAAGCTGCCGAGTCAAAAATTACAACGGCAGCAAAAAAGTACATGAAGCCGTCTGAAGTTGCAACATTCGGTATCGGTCTTTTCGGCGTAGCTCTTTTAACAGGATGGATGCCGGACTATACCACAACTTTCTTTGCCGACTTCGCATTTAAGGGAAAAGGTTTTGACTCTGCTTCTCTTTCACACATTGTTGAGGTAGTATTCCTTATTGCAGGTTTTGTAGGTGCAATCTGTGAGCTTGTTATCGGTGTACTTGTTGACAGAACAAAAACCAAACTTGGTAAGGTTAAGCCTTGGGTTGGTTTCGGTGCAATTCCGCTTGCAATTATTTCAATGCTTGTATTTGTAGCACCTAACACAAGTTCATTTGGCCTTGCATCAGTTTGGATGATTGTTATTTACTGCCTTTACACAGCAGTATCCTGCGCAGTTGAATCACCTTCTAACTGTTTCGGCGCACTTTGCTCACCTAACCCTGCTGAAAGAAGCAGTGCTATTTCAATTGCATCATTCCTTCGTTCAGTCGGCCAGTCAGGCGGTCAGGTAGTAATCATCGTTGTAGGCGCTCTTATGAAAGCTCTTATGGGCCAGCAGCAGTTCAAAAACGCTGAAGGTCAGGGTATCGACCTTATCATTTCAACTGCAATTTGTGCACTTGGTATGATTATATTTGTAATGATATTCTTTGCTAATAACAAAGAGCGTGTACCTTTCACATCAGAAAATGTATCACTTTTAGAATCAATCAAGCTTGTATTTACCAACAAGAATCTTCTTATGGTATCTCTTACTAAAGTATTTGGTTTTGGCCGTGGTGTTTATGGTACCGTATCACTTTACATAGCTATTTATCTTCTTGGTTCAAAGGGATTAAAGCTTGCACTTATGCTTCCTATGGGTATCGGTACAGCAGTAGGTACACTTCTTGTAAACTTTGTACTCAAGAAGTTCTCTACAAAGAAAACATTTATTATTTTCTGTTGCTACGGTGCATCGGCAATGGCTATCCTTTACTTAGTATCAAAGGGTATCGGCTTCAATTCAACTCTTATCGTTCCATTCCTTATTCTCAACTTCTTCTGCGGTATTCAACATGGTAACACAAATGTTACACCTAACATTATGATTGCCGACTGCGTAGACGAAATGGAATATAAGACAGGCAAAAGGCAGGAAGGTCTTGCTTATGCCGGCTATGGCCTTTTCTCAAAGATTGCTTCTGCATTCACAAAATTCCTCGGTCCATGGCTTGTATACACATGGAGTAAGTACAAGATTTCAACTGACCCTAATGTTGCATATGCATCACAGGATGATAAAGTTCTTTCTCGTTTCTTAATGATTTACACAATCATTCCGGCTATCTTTGTAATTCTTCAGTTCGTCCCTATTCTCTTCTATGATATGACAGGCGAAAAGAAGGCAAGAATTACGGCTGCTCTTGCAGAAAAGAGAGAAGCTGAAAAAGCAGAAGAAGCAAACGAAGACAACGAAGATATTGCAGGATAAGGAGGGATTAGTTATGGCTGAAACAAAAGAAAAGAAAGGCTTTAACGCCGCTCTTTATGCAGTAATCGCAGGTATCGTGGTTGCAGTATTGCTTGCTCTTATCACAATATTTGCTTTTACAACAAGATATACAGGCTTTTCTGCCGAAAAGGTAGCACAAGCTTATGTAGATACAATTGTACAAACAGGCGACGGATATAACGCTTATAAAAACACACTCGTTTCAAAAAATCAAAAATTCGGTAACTTTGTTATTAACGGTTATATGAAGCCATATATTAACGAAGATGCTGAAAAAGCTTCATTCATAGGTACAGGCAGTGATGAAGAAATCACAAAGACTGACGAAGTCTATGACACAATGTATGAATATTATGTTGGTCTTGTTGCCAAATACGGACTTGATGACATTGACGCTGTATTTAATGATTACTTTGCTAAACTCACTGAAGTAAGAAAAGAAATATTCGGCGACGAATATATGGATACAGACTTTATGTTCTCTGTATTTGAATCAAATGTCACAAAATACGGTAAGTCACTTACAGGTACTGAAGAAGAATACGGTGCTGACGGAAAAACAGTTATTCAGGAAGCTTCAACAGGTAAGTATCAAGAAATATACGGTAATGATTATAAGTTCACAGCAACAGTTAAGGAATGCACAGAACTTACAGACACTGAAAAGGATGCATACATTAAAGAGTATAAGGAGAGAATTACTCCGGTTGCATCATCAGGCGAAGCAAAGGCAGACAAATTCGGCCTTAAAGATACCGACAAAAAGAATACACCTAAATCAGATATGATAGGTGCATTTGAAAAGCTTGATAATTCAAATGACATTTCCGCTGTTGCAAAATGCACAGTTGATGTTACACTTGAAGACGGAAAGAGCGTTGCTTCACAGCAAGTATATGTTGTAAAAATCGGCAATACTTGGTATGTTGACAACACAAATGTTGACACATCAGCTCTTTACCTTGCAAAATAAGAAATAATTTTTAAAGCCTTACAGTTAATTAAAACTGTAAGGCTTTTTTATTGTTGTTGTATTTAATTTATGACAAAATATTTCAAATTGTTTTTATTTAACTTTAACTTTTATTGTTTTGCTCCAGGAGTAATAGGTGTACTTTTTGCCTCTTTTTTTATACGCACGAACACGAACATAATATTTTTTCTTGCTCTTTGCTGTTGTTAAAGTGGTAGAGGTTTTTGACGAACCTGAAATCTTCCTGCTTAAAAAGTTCTTTTTAAAATTAGAAGAAGTTGACCACATAACTTGATAGCCGGATATGCCGCTTTTCTTCTTCCATTTTACAGTAATTTTCTTTTTCTTCTTTGATTTTGCACTACTTAAAGTAACTCGTTTGTTTTTAGTTTTAATTTTTTTCGCTTTACTCTTAGTGCCGACAAATTTCATATTATCACAAGACTTAAAAGCGGCAACTTTAACTTTATAAGTTTTATTCGGCTTGAGGCCTGTAATTTTTGAAGAAGTGGATGAGGCTGTTTTCTTTAATTTATATTTTTTAGTTGATGAATTATAGACATAAATTCTGTAACCCGATGCACCGTTTACAGCACTCCACTTTGCAGTTATTGAAGTATCGGAAGAAGTGAGTTTTAAATTTGTAACTTGACTTGGCTTTGTGGCAACATTGATTTGGAAAAAGTTACCCCACGATGCTTCCTGCCCTTTTTGAGTAAATGCACGAATTCTAACTGCGAAAAGGCTTGCAGGTTGAAGATTAGCAAATGTAATGGCAGTATCGGCTGTAAACGCATAATCAATCCAATTACCGTAAACATCTTGATACTGAACCTGATAATTTGTAGCATTTTCAATCTTGTTCCACGAAATCGTAACGCTGTTTTCCGTAGCGTCAACTACCGAAATGCTGATTTCATCTTTCATATTTTGGTATATAGGAATATAAAATGTTCGTGTCATAGAAAGGATACCGGCTTTTTCATATCCGTTATATGCCATAATAGCTTCACTTGCCGCTCCCTGAACATTTTTCATATACTCATTTGTATATTTATTTTTTGATGAAGGGCTGACATTAAATTTCTGTAAATATCCTGAATTTTGAGTTTTAAAACTGTTTGCCACATATTTGGTGCCATAGTAAATAGCTTTATAAGGGTTAGACCACGGGCGACCGTAACCATTTGAAGTATCATACAGATAGGTTGTTCTGCAATCGCTTTTGGCAACATAGCCGCTTGCACCCTCCTGATAGCCTGAAGATGTTTCATTATAAAGGCGAACATAATAATAATTGCCTTTGTTTGCACGCCAAGTCATATACTGGCCGTTTGAAATAGGTGTAGGCACACCACCCGTCGGGTCAACATTAGGGTCATTACTGTAAAGCATCGTATTTGTATTAGCTTTTAAAAAGCCGGCAGCCCACGCAAGTCCGTCTTTAGCTCCAGTATATGCACCGATATTAAAATAATTATAAATGCCTTGAAATGGGCTTGTAGAGCCGTTAACAGCAGTAGCAGCGG
>FR895321.1:16582-61026 GCA_000434995.1 Firmicutes bacterium CAG:341
TCCGCCCGCCGTTTTCCTGTTTGATTTTAGATGCAATATAGTAAGCGTTCATACCGAAATCCTGAGCCGCTTTCATTATGACATCCGAATATTTGGTTGTGGAATCATATGTTTTTACATTTTGACCTGTTGTAAGATATGAAATTAAGGAATCATGCATCCATGTTCCGTCTAAAATAGCTTCTACACCCTCTTTTGTTTGAGTTCCGTCATATGAAGTAGATTCAAATTGAAATATCTGCTTTTCATCAAGAAAATTTCTTGGGTCCATATAATATTCAACAGCGGTTTTAGATGCAGAAACCCAATTACTTGCTTCCCGAATAACATAATTACCGTTTTTCAAACAGCTATGGCAATCGCAAAACATTGATTTATCACTAGTTGCTGATAAAGAAATAAGTTGATTTGAATGTTTTGAACGCTCACCGTTTACAGCAGTGCTCCAATCAAGGTTAGTAATAAGCGGTTTAAAAATCCAATTGGGATATTTATTATGTAATTTTTCAAGCTTTTCGGCATAGCTTTGCGGAAAGCCCTGACTCATTAAACTTTCAACATATGTTTGAGCCTGCACTGTGACGGGCAAGCTTGCTGTTATAACAATAATCAAAGACAATGCTATTGATATTATTTTTTTCAAAATATTACCTCCTGCATAATTTTTTAATAAATTACAATATTTTTTTGCAAATTGATATACAATTTGTAGATTTATGCTCATATAATATCATCAATTGCAGTTATTTGTCAACAAATTTAGAATAATGTTAAAATAATGTGACAATTCTTGACAAAAGTTTGTTTGTAGTTTATTATATATCTAAATTATTGAGAAGGGGGAAAACTCTGATGGAGGAAACAAACATTTCGCAGATACTTAAGGCTTGCAGACAAAAAGCCGGATTAACTCAAGCTCAGTTTGCAGAAACTATTGGTGTGAAAAGGAGTGCTTACGCTTATTACGAAAGTGGCAGAACAAAGCCTAAATTTGAAACATTAAAAACTATTGCAAAAGTATATAATCTCGATTTAAACACATTATTGGCTACTGATAAAAACGACTCATTAAATCAAACAAATGACAACAAAATAAATTTTGACTTAAAAGATTTTAATGACAATTTTTATGATTTATCGGATAATGAAAAAGCCATTATAATGAAATTAAGAATAATGAATCGCGAAAAGAAAGCGAAGATAATTGATCAAATATTTGAATAACTAAAAACAAGCGGCTGATTTTTTATCAGCCGCTTATTTTTAGTTTAATACTTTTCTTTCAATAAAATCATTTATATCATTGTAAACTTCTTGTCTGTTGACTTCATTTAATATCTCATGCCTAACGCCCGGATAAATTTTAATTTCGGTTAACGAGTGACCGGTTTTAATAAGCTTATCATAAACTTCCTTGACGCCTAATGTATAATTCCCGACAGGATCCATCTCACCGCTTAAAAGCAGCACAGGCATTAAATGGCTTACATTTTGATACCATTTATCGCTGTTACATTCAATGCAAAGTTTTGCTAAATCCTGATAGCCACCGCTTGCAAAAGTAAAACCGCAATATTTATCATTTTGGTATTCATCAACACTTTCAGGTATACTGATACCCCAATCGTAATCGGTTCTATGCTCAAACGGTTTATCATAAGCGCCAAAGCCGATTTTTTTAAGTGTTTCTGATTTATATGTTTTGCCCTTAAAAGCACTTACAAGCCCCGTTAAAGCAATGCTGATTGTGGCAAGAGGATTAGTGCCTGAAGTGCCGATAAAGACAGCACCGTCAAAGCAGTTACCGTATTCGTTAATAAAGCAACGCATAACAAGACTGCCCATTGAATGACCGCTTATAATATACTTTTTATCAGGATATTCGCTTTTTGCAATATCCATTAAAGTTTTTGCATCGCGAATAACATCTTTATATCCGTTTTTATCACCGAAATATCCCAGCAAATTTTCATCGCTGTTTGACTTACCGTGATTTATCATATCATTCATAAATACAGCATAACCCATAGATACAAATGCTTCGACAGCATTTTTGTATCTGCCGCAATGCTCTGCCATACCATGATGAATTTGAATCACAGCTTTAACATTTTCGTCATCCGGATACCATTGCCAAGCCTTGATTTCACATAAGTTTGATGAACTGATGTAAGTGTACTCTTTTGTTTTCATAAATTATACCCCTCTCGTTTATGAAAAAATATTAGTAATTTTCCTTTGGAAAATTGAGTTCAACTTCAGCTTTGAGTTCACGATTAAAAAGTGAATTTACAGCATATTGCGGTGATACATCACCGTTTATTATATCATTAACAGCAAAAATAATCGGCAAATCAACATTATATTTATCAGCAAGCTTTAAAGCCGCAGGAATTGCATTGATACCTTCTACAACCATACCTACTTTTTTTACAGCTTCGTCGGGTGACATTCCCTGCCCGATAAGAAAACCGGCATTATTATTACGAGAATGAATACTTGTGCAAGTAACTATCAAATCTCCCATACCGGTAAGCCCGCTGAAAGTATATGGCGAACAGCCAATTGCAGTACCAAGCCTTGAAAGTTCAGCAAGTCCCCTTGTAACAAGTGCCGCAGTTGCATTATCACCATATCCAAGCCCACGCGAAATGCCGGTTGCAAGTGCAATTATATTTTTTAGTGCGCCGCAAATTTCAATTCCTTTAATATCGGTATTAGTATAAACCCTCATAAACGAGCTTGAAAAAAATTCCTGCACAATCTTTGCAACTTCAATATCTTGGCAAGCCGACACAATCGTTGTAGGCATATCGCGTGACACTTCTTCAGCGTGAGTAGGACCTGAAAGTGCAACATATTTTACTGTTTTATTTTTTATTTCATCGTCAATTACCTGAGTCAATGTAAATAGCGTATCAGGCTCAATACCTTTCGCAACATCAACTATAATTTGATTATCTTTTATATAATCTTTACATTTTCTTGCGGTTTGGCGAACAAAAACGGATGGCACGGCAAACATAATTATATCTTTATTTTCAACTGCCGATTTAATATCCGTTGTATATTCTATCCCTTTTGGAAATAAAACATTAGGAAGCTTGGGATGACGCGAAGTTTTTGAAAGTTCTTCAATTTCATCCGGCAAAGCAGACCAAACCGTAACATTTTTATTTGTGTTTTTTAACATTTTAGCAAGTGCCATACCCCATGTACCTGCTCCGAGAATTGCTATACTATTCAATACTTTGCTCCATATATAAATTATTCATCATCTTTTGGTAAATCTGATGTGCAGTGGCAGCATTTTACTGCTTCAATAGGAATTTCACTCTTACAAAACGGGCAAATTTTAGTTGTAGGAGCTTCTTCTTTAGGTTCTTCCTTTTTCTTTGTAATGTCGACCATTTTGTTAATAGCCTTAACAATGGAAAAGATAATAAACGCCATAATAAGAAAGTTTATTACAGCTGAAATGAAAGCACCGTAATCAATATAATTATCACCCAAAAGATGAATTTTACCCTGAACTTCCGCGCCGCCGATACAGTTAATAAGGGGTTTAATAATATTATCGGTAAGTGATGTTACAATTGCTGAAAAAGCACCGCCTATGATAACGCCGACAGCAAGGTCGATTACATTGCCCCTTGAAATAAATTCTTTAAATTCCCTAAAAAACTTTTTCATTTTAAAATTTCTCTTTTCATACTTGTTTATTTTATAATATCATAACACACCGGTAAAATCAAATTTTGGTATAAATGATTTATCGGCAGATGAAAGTTCCTGTATGAAAAGCTTATCAAACGAATTATAAAGCGCATAGTTTAAAACTTTATCATATTCACGCTTGGTAATTTTACGGTTTATTTCCGGATAATCGCTTAAATCTCCGCACGGTGTATACTGAGCCATAAGCGAAACATATGTATCCGGCAAATTAGACTTTATGTAATCTAATATTTCAATAGAAGAATTAGTATTTTGCGGTAAAATCAAGTGGCGAATTATCATACCCGATTTCATAATTTTTCCGTCAAATTCATCCTTAACCTGACGCCGCATTTCTTTTAGTGCCAAAGAAGCTTTATCAAAATAATCATATGCTTTTGAATAGCGCATTGATTTATTCGGCCTGATGTATTTTAAATCAGGTAAATAAATATCAATTAAACCGTCAAGTTCCTTTAATGTTTCAACTTCTTCATACCCGCTTGAATTATACACAATTGGCACCGGTGATTTCCACTTTCTTAAAACATTGGCTATTTGTAAGGCATAATGCGTAGGATTAACAAGATTTATATTATTAGCACCTTGTTTTATAAGGCTTTCAAATATTTCTATAAGCTTTTCTTCGGTAATTTCAACACCCTTATTTTGAGAGCTGATTTCATTATTTTGGCAAAATACGCATTTCAAATTACAACCGGAGAAAAATACTGCTCCGCTTCCCTGCTTGCCGCTGATACAAGGTTCTTCCCAATAGTGAAGTGAAGCCCTGGCAACACGAAAATTATCCGGACTTTGGCAAAAGCCCAATTTCTTACTTCTGTCAACATTGCATTTGCGCGGGCAAATTGAACAAATCATATTAAAGCCTTATATATGTCGCCCTTTTTAAAAGGAGTTTGCGCTGCCGCTTCTTTAGCAGCACTGTTTATCGACATACCCTTTTCAACAAGTGATTTAGCCAAAGCTATCGCCTGCTCAAGCGTTATTTCTTCTGCTTCGTCTTGCTTTTTGCCCTCGATAATAATAACATATTCACCCTTCGGTGATTTATCTGCATAATAAGCAATTGCTTCATCAAATGTGAAGCGAAGCACCTGCTCGTGTATTTTAGTAAGTTCACGCACAAGTGCAATATTACGATTACCGAAAACCTTGCGCATATCATTTAAGGTATAAATAAGCTTATGCGGTGCTTCATAAAAAATCATAGTTCTTTTTTCATCTTTCACTTCTTCAAGATGTTCTCTTCTAGATTTTTTATTTACAGATAAAAAGCCTTCAAATGTAAATCTGCCGGTTGGCAAACCTGAAATAGCAAGTGCGGTAGCAAACGCAGTCGGGCCGGGAACAGATTGAACTTCTATCCCAAGCTCATAGCAAAGTGCAACCAAATCTTCACCCGGGTCTGAAATAGCAGGCATACCGGCATCAGTCACAATTGCACAATTTTCACCGTTTAAAATTCTTTGGCATATTATTTCGCCGCGTTGCCTTTTATTATGTTCGTAATATGATACCATTTCTTTTTTTATATCAAAATGATTAAGTAATTTAAGTGTTACTCTTGTATCCTCGGCAGCAATAAAATCAACATTTGCAAGTGTTTCCACCGCTCTTGGTGAAAAGTCGCTTAAATTGCCGATAGGAGTACCTACAACATATAATATTCCGCTCATTTATCATAACCGTCGGCATATGAACCGTAAATATCAAGCATTTCCGGTGTAAATTTGCCATTATCCTTTTTAATAATTAACTGCGGCTCAACTCTCAAAAAAGGTTTTGCCCCCTTTTGCCCCTGAACTAAAAATAAAAAAGGTTGCTCCCCTGTTTTATCCTGCACAAAGCGCAGTCTTTTAGGTTCAATCTTATATTTACGCATAAGTTCAAGCGTATCAACAAGCCTTTCAGGCCTGTGGCACATACAAAACCTGCCGGCATATTTCAGCAGATATGAAGCAGCCTTGCAAGCATCTTCAATATTACAGCAAACCTCGTGCCTTGCAATGCGCGCACTTTCGCCCAAAGATTCTATCCCTGTTCCGACAGGTTTATACGGCGGATTCATTGTAACAAGTGAAAACTGCTCTGCGCCGAAAACTTCGTTTATTTTTCGCAAATCGCAGTTATAAGCCTTTATTCTGCTTTGCACACCGTTTAGTTCTATTGAATGGCACACCTGCTCGTATGCATTTTTTTGAATATCAAGGCACGATACATTATTTATTTTTTCATTTCTTAACCACAAAAAAGGAATGATTCCGCAGCCTGTTCCCATATCGAGAGCCTTATCTCTCGCTTTTATTTTAGCAAAATCGGAAAGCAAAACAGCATCAGTTCCGAAAGTGTGGTCAGAGCTAACAGCAATCTTTATGTCGTCTGACAATCGTTCATAATTATACATAAATTTATTATATCATAAGTTACCTAAAATTGAAATAGAAAACATAAAAGAGCAGACAAATATTTGCTTGCTCTTTTATAGGTAATTACGCTTAACTTTTATTTTTTTGTTTTAACGCTCATTTTCTTTGACCAAGAACCAAATTGCTTAACACCGTCAATAGTTTTATATGCTCTGATTCTGACATAATACTTTTTCTTTTTTAATAATTTCGAAAAAGTTTTTGATTTAGTTGAGTTTTTAGTAACGGTAACCAACTTGGTTTTGCTTTTAGAAAATGACTTTGAAGTTGAATATTGTATTTCGTAGCCAGATGCGGTTGTATCCTTATTCCATTTGAAAGTGATTTTGTTTTTCTTTGCAGTCAGTGATACAGTAGTAGGCTTTGCAGGAACGATAATAAAACAAGAAGTAAGCTCACCCTTGTAATTATTACCGATGAAATTTACATACACCCAAGCTTTTCCGCAAAGTATATTATCTTCATAAGTAACAACATATTCACTTGCAGGAATGACATTGCCAAGCTTATCATAAACTGTAATGTTATTATATTTTTCATATCCGTTATAAGCGACTTTTAAAGAAGAAAGTGAAACGCTTACAGGTGCAAAAATATTTTGAGCAATGTATTCATCACCGCAGGAAGAACAGCGATATTTAACATATCCGTCAATCGCATTTTCCCTGTCATCATCTGCCACAGCTTTTGCAAAAGTTGAAATATAATTATGGTTATGAATATTTAAGCTTGCAGTGAAGCTATATGACGAGTCACTTACTTCATACTTAAAATAATATGTTTTACCGGCTTCAAAATAAGTAGTTGTATTAAAATTCAAATCGGTATTCGAGTTAATATTCGAGTTTATTACTGTTTTATCAGCGTTATATACAGTTAAGAAAACATCGGCATTAGTTAACGCTTGGCTTGAAGTTAAAAGGTCATAATAATTTGAAGAAAGGCAATCGAACTTAAACCAATAGTTTTTTGCATTATCATCAACATTTGAAACAGTTGCGTTAATTGACTGGCCGAGCATTATTTGATCTGCAGTTTTCAAGCTGTTGGCATAAGCGTTAATTGAAAATGCAAACAGTGAAGAAATTGCCAAAGAAAGAGCAATTAAAATTGAAACAAATTTTTTCATAATATCTCCTAATCCAATGCACATTGCTTTTCGAAATCAGCAACAAGTGCATCTTGAATATTTTTAAGCATCTCGGGGGCTTTACCGCCGACTGTGATACCATCAACCGTTTTAACCGGTATGCAAAATGATCCGGTTGAATGAATTACAACTTCATCTGCATTTTTAAGTTCATCAAGCGTATATTCGCGTTCCTCGGTTTTATATCCGAGTTTTTTCGCAAAAGACAGCAAACGAATACGCGCAGTACCCGGCAACACTTCATCATTTAGCGGATGAGTAATAACCGTACCATCCTTAAAAATAGAAACATTTGAATGTGCACATTCAGTGACAATATTTCCGCGGTGAAAAATAGCTTCTTTACAGCCTGCTTTTTTAGCTGAAGTTGCGGCAAGGCAAGAAGGAATTAAATTAAGAGTTTTAACATTGCAATAATGAAAGCGTTTATCTTCAAAAGTAATTACATCAATTGGCTTATAAGTATCGGATATATGCTCAGGTGTTAATGTAATCCAAAGGTTTGCTTTAATGTCATCTTCATAAACGTGCTCACGAAGCCCCGAGCCACGGGTAATCTGCATATAAACAAACTGATCACCGCTGTCAACTTTATTAACAAGGTTTTGGAGCAGATTTTCCAAAGACGCTCTATCAATCGGCATATTTATATCCAATAGTTTAGCACTGTTATAAAATCTATCAAGATGGGCAGGTAAATCAAAAATTTTATGATTATGAGCATAAGTTGCATCATAAACTCCATCGCCAAACCAACACACTCTGTCAAGCATAGGAATTTGCATTTTTTCTATTTCGTCATAAGTACCGTTATAATATCCTAAGTTTTTCAAACAAACCAACTCCAAAAATCTATATATTATATATTACTCTAAATAAAAAGAAAAATCAATACAGACAGAAAAAAAGGTTGCCGCCGAAGCGACAACCTCTAATTTAAAAAGTAAGGTATAGATTACTCGTTGATAGCTGTAACAACGCCTGAACCTACTGTTCTACCACCTTCACGGATAGCAAAACGAAGACCTTCTTCGATAGCGATTGGAGTGATGAGTTCAACATTCATTACTACATTATCGCCAGGCATACACATCTCTGTACCTTCTGGAAGAGTGATAACACCTGTTACGTCAGTTGTTCTGAAATAGAACTGTGGACGATAGTTATTGAAGAAAGGAGTATGACGGCCACCTTCGTCCTTTGAAAGAACATAAACCTGACCTGAGAACTTTGTGTGTGGGTGGATTGAACCAGGAGCGGCAAGAACTTCACCTCTCTCGATGTCAGATCTCTGAACACCACGAAGAAGACAACCGATGTTGTCACCAGCTTCAGCATAGTCAAGAATCTTTCTGAACATTTCGATACCAGTACATACTGTTGAACGGATTTCGTCACGAAGACCAACCATTTCAACTGTATCGTTAGTATTAAGCTTACCTCTTTCTACTCTACCGGTTGCAACTGTACCACGACCAGTGATTGTGAATACGTCTTCAACAGGCATAAGGAAAGGAAGGTCTGACTTACGGTCAGGAGTTGGGATATAAGAGTCAACTGCATCCATGAGTTCCCTAATGCAGTCGCAAGCAGGGTCATCATTTGATGTAGCTTCGAGAGCCTTAAGAGCTGAACCCTTGATGATTGGGCACTCATCGTCGAATTCATATTCAGCAAGAGTTTCACGAACTTCCATTTCAACGAGTTCAAGGAGTTCTGGGTCATCAACTTGGTCAGTCTTATTAAGGAATACGATGATTGCTGGAACGCCTACCTGACGAGCAAGGAGAAGGTGTTCTTTAGTCTGAGCCATAGGACCATCAGTTGCAGCGATAACAAGGATAGCACCATCCATCTGAGCAGCACCTGTAATCATGTTCTTGATATAGTCAGCATGGCCCGGGCAGTCAACGTGAGCATAGTGACGCTTGTCAGTTTCATACTCAACATGAGCTGTGTTAATTGTGATACCACGTTCTCTTTCTTCAGGAGCCTTATCGATATCTGCATAGTCTTCAAACTTTGCATAGCCCTTGTTTGCAAGATACTTTGTGATAGCAGCAGTAAGAGTAGTCTTACCATGGTCAACGTGACCGATTGTACCAATATTTACATGTGGCTTGGTACGATTAAAATGTTCTTTTGCCATTGGAATTTTCCTCCTTAAAATTTACAATAGAAAAATTGTCAAAGATATTCTATCAAATAAAAATAGAAATATCAAGAGTTTTTTATAAATTATAAGCAACTAATTAGTCTTTTTTAGCTCTTTCGCTAATGATAGACTCACTAATTGACTTAGGAACAGGTTCATAACCGTCCGGTTCCATTGTGTATTGGCCACGGCCCTGAGTTTTTGAACGAAGGTCGTTAACATAACCAAACATTTCTGAAAGCGGAACTCTTGCGTTAATCTGCTTAGCACCTGCTCTGTCTTCCATACCTCTGATTAAACCACGACGAGAGTTAAGGTCACCGATTACATCGCCCATATATTCTTCAGGTACGATTACTGTAACCTTCATCATAGGTTCAAGGATGATTGGATTAGCTTTCTTTGCAGCATCCTTAAATGCCATAGAACCGGCAATCTTAAATGCCATTTCAGATGAGTCAACTTCGTGATAAGAACCATCATAAAGTTCAACACGAACATCAACTACATTATAACCGGCAAGGATACCGCTCTTCATAGCGCCCTGGATACCGGCGTCAACAGCAGGGATATATTCCTTAGGAATAGCACCGCCGACAATTTGGTTAACGAATTCGTAACCCTTGCCGATGCCGTTTTCATCAAGGTTAGGCATAATACGAATCTTAACATGACCGTACTGACCTGAACCACCTGACTGTCTCTTATACTTAAGGTCAGAAGAACTTTCGCTCTGGATGGTTTCTTTATAAGCAACCTGCGGAGCACCTACATTAGCTTCAACCTTAAACTCACGAAGAAGACGGTCAACAATAATCTCAAGGTGAAGTTCACCCATACCAGCGATAATAGTTTGTCCTGTTTCTTCATCAGTATATGCTTTAAATGTTGGGTCTTCTTCTGCAAGCTTTGCAAGAGCAATACCCATCTTTTCCTGACCTGCTTTAGTCTTTGGCTCAATAGCTACACGGATAACAGGGTCAGGGAAATTCATTGATTCAAGTACGATAGGATTGTTTTCATCACAAAGAGTATCACCGGTTGTTGTGTTCTTTAAACCAACAGCAGCAGCAATATCACCTGAATATGCAACAGGAATATCTTCTCTGTGGTTAGCGTGCATAAGAAGGATTCTGCCCATTCTTTCCTTTTGGTCCTTAACAGAGTTAAGGCAAGGAGTACCGGCAGCAATCTTACCTGAATATACACGGAAGAAACAAATCTTACCAACAAATGGGTCAGTAGCAATCTTGAATGCAAGAGCTGAGAACGGTTCATCATCTGAAGAATGACGGAACTCTTCTTCCTCTGTATCAGGATTTACACCCTTGATTGACTCTACATCGGTAGGAGCCGGCATATAGTCAACAATTGCATCAAGGAGTGGCTGAACACCCATATTACGATATGCAGTACCGCAGCATACAGGAACCATTGAGTTAGCAATGGTAGATTTACGAATAACTTTCTTGATTTCATCAACTGTAATAGCATCTTCGCCCTCTTCGAAATATTTTTCCATGAGGTCTTCATCCATTTCAGCTACATGTTCAACAAGTTCAGTTCTGTATTTAGCAGCAAGTTCCTTCATATCATCAGGAATTTCTCTAATTTCAAATTTCATACCTTTTTCTTTATCAGGATCGATATAGATAACGGCATGGTTTTCTACAAGGTCAATAATACCTTCGAAAGTATCCTCACTTCCGATTGGAAGCTGGATAGGAAGAGCATTACATTTGAAACGGTCTTTAACCATATCAAGTGCCCTGTAAAAGTCAGCACCCATAATATCCATTTTATTAACGAATATCATACGAGGTACTTTATATTCATCAGCCTGACGCCAAACGGTTTCAGACTGCGGTTCAACACCGCCCTTTGCACAAAGAACAGTAACTGAACCGTCAAGTACACGAAGTGAACGCTGAACTTCTACTGTGAAGTCAACGTGACCCGGTGTATCAATAATATTGATTCTATGCTTTTTCCAGAAACAAGTAGTTGCAGCAGATGTGATAGTAATACCACGCTCCTGCTCCTGCTCCATCCAGTCCATTGTTGCAGCACCTTCGTGTGTTTCACCAATCTTATGGTTTACACCTGTATAATACAGAATACGCTCGGTGGTTGTAGTTTTACCTGCATCAATATGAGCCATAATGCCAATATTTCTTGTCATCTCAAGAGATACTTGTCTTGACATAATACCCTCCTATCAATATCTGAAATGAGCAAATGCTTTGTTTGCTTCTGCCATCTTGTGTGTATCGTCGCACTTCTTAACTGCTCCGCCTGTCTTATTGACAGCGTCCATAATTTCAGCAGCAAGACGCTCTCTCATAGTTCTCTCTGAACGCTGACGAGCGTAAAGAGTAATCCAACGAAGACCTAAAGTCTGTCTTCTTTCAGGACGAACCTCGAGAGGTACCTGGTAAGTTGCACCACCTACACGGCGTGCCTTTACCTCGAGTACAGGCATTACATTTTCCATTGCAGCTTCAAAAGTTTCTAATGGTTCGTTGCCTGTTTTTTCCTTAATGATGTCGAATGCGTCGTAAACAATCTTCTGAGCGACGCCCTTCTTTCCATCAAGCATGATGCTGTTGATAAGTCTGGTTACAAGCTTTGAATTGTAAAGCGGATCAGGTAATACATCACGCTTAGCGATTTGGCCTCTTCTTGGCATCTTCGCTTCCCTCCTTCATAATTTTTAATGAGTTCATAGGTACTCGGTTTTTCCGTGGAGTCAACAAAAGGTCATATACGCTTTATATATAGGTATATAAACTATTGTTATCCATTAAAATAAGGCTTATTTCTTAGCAGCCTTTGGCTTCTTTGCACCGTACTTAGAACGGCTCTGCATTCTGCCATTAACACCCTGTGTATCAAGTGTACCGCGGATGATGTGGTAACGCACACCAGGAAGGTCCTTAACACGACCGCCACGAATCATAACAACAGAGTGTTCCTGAAGGTTATGACCAACGCCCGGAATGTAAGCAGATACTTCAATTCCGTTTGTAAGACGAACTCTGGCAATCTTACGAAGAGCTGAGTTAGGCTTCTTAGGTGTAGCTGTCTTAACAGCAGTACAAACGCCACGCTTTTGAGGTGAGTTGTTATCTGTAACAACATTTTTCTTAGTGTTTAAGCCCTTTAAAAGTGCAGGTGTCTTTGACTTCTTTTCGATAGTCTTACGACCTGTTCTTACGAGCTGATTAAAGGTAGGCAATAGTTTATCTCCTTTCAAGTATTATTTATACGCAATGTGCGTATAAGTCATATGCCGAAAAATCAGCATATCAATTAAACGCACATCTCGGGGCAAGCACAAGGCTCGCCCCTAAATGTTGTATTATTCACTAAAATTCAAGGATAAAGTTTGTAATATTTGCACAAACACCTATCACACGATTTAGCATTATACCACTACTGCATAGTGTTTGTCAAGAGTTCTTGCAATTGTTCAAGATTTAAAATTTCATCGCTGTTTTCTGCTGAAAAATAACTTGGAACAACATCAACCTTGCGGAATACATCCATACCGGTACCTGCCGGAACAAGTTTACCGATAATAACATTTTCCTTAAGACCGATAAGCGGGTCACTCTTACCTTTGATAGCAGCATCGGTAAGAACTCTTGTTGTTTCCTGGAATGATGCAGCCGAAAGGAATGAATCTGTTGCAAGAGAAGCTTTTGTAATACCCATAAGAATAGGAATATAAGTTGCCTTCTTAAGATTTTCTTCACCGGCTTTAATTCTTGCTTCAATTTTATCATTTGCTTCATCAACTGCTGAAACATCAACCATTGTACCTGCAACAAGATCAGTATCGCCTGATTCATCAACAGTGCATTTCTTAAGCATTTGACGAACAATAACTTCGATATGCTTATCGTTAATATCAACACCCTGTGTACGATATGCAAACTGAACTTCTTTAATAAGGTAATTATAAACAGCTTCTTCACCAAGGATAGCAAGAACATCATGCGGATTTACAGCACCGAGTGTAAGTTCTGTACCTTTTTCAATATGTGCACCCTCTACGATATTTTCGCAAAGTCTTGCACCGTAAGGAATAAGATATTTCTTTTCTTCTGCTGTATCCTTATTATAAACAATTACATGGCGACTCTTCTTGATTTCTTCAAATCGAACATCACCTTCGATTTCAGAAAGAATAGCAAGTTGCTTTGGCTTTCTTGCTTCAAAAAGTTCTTCTACACGAGGAAGACCCTGTGTAATATCTGCACCGCCGGCAACACCACCGGTATGGAATGTTCTCATTGTAAGCTGTGTACCAGGTTCACCGATTGACTGTGCTGCGATAATACCAACAGCCTCACCAACCTGAACCGGCTCATTAAATGCAAGGTTTGCACCATAGCACTTGCGGCAAACACCGTGGCGTGATTTACAAGTGATAAGTGAACGAATTTTAACTGATTCAATACCTGCGTCAGCAATACGCTTAGCATCATCAGCAGTCATCATTCTGTCAGCTTCCATAAGAACTTCTCCGGTCTTAGGGTCAACAACAGGTTCAACTACAAATCTGCCTGTAAGTCTTTCTTCAAGTGTTTCAAGTACACGGTTACCGTCCATAATTTTGCTTACAACAATACCGTCGTTGCATCCGCAATCATCATCACGAATAATAACATCCTGTGATACATCAACAAGACGCCTTGTAAGGTAACCTGAGTCTGCAGTACGAAGCGCTGTATCGGCAAGACCTTTACGAGCACCACGAGAAGAAATGAAGTATTCAAGAATATTAAGACCTTCACGGTAGTTAGCACGAATAGGAACTTCAATTGTTTTACCGGCTGTATTAGCAATAAGACCTCTCATACCGGCAAGCTGACGAAGCTGTGAAGTACTACCACGCGCACCGGAGTCTACCATCATATGAATTGGGTTATGGGCACCGTCGAAGTTACTTGTAAGCTCGTTAGACACTTTGTTTGTACAATCTTCCCAAGCTTTAATTACTGCTGAAGAACGCTCTTCATTAGTAATAAGACCATAGTTATAGTTATATGTGATTTCATCAACGCGTTTTTCTGCTTCGGCAAGATATTCTTTCTTCTTTTCAGGAATAAGAGCATCACAAACAGCAACGGTTGTACCGGAAACTGTTGAATACTTATAGCCCTGTGCTTTAATAGAATCAAGAACACGAGAAGCGATTGAAACACCGTGAACATTGATACATCTTTCAGCAATTTGGCCAAGCTGTTTCTTTTTAACTACAAATGAAACTTCAAGGTCAAATTCATGAGCCGGGTCAGTTCTGTCAACAAAACCGAGGTCCTGCGGAATTGGGTTATTAAAGATGATTCTACCGATTGTTGTAATAATAATAGCTGTCTTGCTTTCACCGTTAACTTCACGAGTTACACGAATTTTAGCAGGTGAATGCATACCGAGTGAACCCTCTTGATATGCCATCATAGCTTCATCTTTATCCCTATAAAGTTTGTATGAACGGTAGTAGCCATATTTTTGTGCAAGTTCTTCTTCAGAAATTTCGCAGAGAATTGCAGGGTTAGTAACATAATCACGAGGATCATCATAATCCTTATTTATATCAGCTTTAACATCCTTAAAGCTTACTTCCTGAGTTCTTGCTTCGTCCTTAAAGAACTTTGGCTGGCCAGGTTCACCCTCTTTAATCATTGTAAGATAGTATGAACCGATAACCATATCCTGAGTAGGAACAGTAACAGGCTTACCGTCTGAAGGTTTAAGAAGGTTATTAGCTGCAAGCATTAACATTCTTGCTTCAGCCTGTGCTTCGGCAGAAAGAGGAACATGCACAGCCATTTGGTCACCGTCGAAGTCAGCGTTAAATGCAGTACAAGCAAGCGGGTGAAGCTTAATTGCTCTACCCTCTACAAGAACAGGCTCAAACGCCTGAATACCGAGTCTGTGAAGAGTCGGGGCACGGTTTAACATAACCGGGTGGTCCTTAATTACAACTTCAAGGCTATCCCAAACAGCAGGATTATTGGCTCTTTCAACCATCTTTCTTGCTGATTTAATATTAGAAGCAACACCTGTTTCAACAAGACGCTTCATAACAAACGGTTTGAAAAGTTCGATTGCCATTTCCTTAGGAAGACCGCACTGGTGCATCTTAAGTTCAGGGCCTACAACGATAACGGAACGGCCTGAATAGTCAACACGCTTACCGAGAAGGTTTTGACGGAAACGACCTTGCTTACCTTTAAGCATATCTGAAAGAGATTTAAGAGGTCTGTTATTAGGGCCTGTTACAGGACGACCACGGCGACCGTTATCAATAAGTGCATCAACCGATTCCTGAAGCATTCTCTTTTCATTTCTTACAATGATTTCAGGAGCGCCAAGCTCAAGAAGTCTTTTAAGACGATTGTTACGGTTAATAACTCTTCTGTAAAGGTCATTAAGGTCAGATGTGGCAAATCTACCGCCGTCAAGCTGAACCATTGGGCGAATATCAGGCGGAATTACAGGAATGGCATCAAGAATCATCCATTCAAGCTTATTTCCGCTGTGATAGAAAGCATCAACCACATCAAGTCTTTTAAGAAGTCTTACTCTCTTCTGACCTGTTGCACCATCAAGTTCTGCTGTGAGTTCATCACGAAGCTGAGCAACATCAATACCCTGAAGAAGCTCTTTAATTGCTTCGGCACCCATACCTGCTTTGAAATCGTCTTCGTATCTTTCTCTCATTTCCGCATATTCTTTTTCATTAAGAATCTGCATCTTTTCAAGTGGTGTATCACCGGGATCGGTAACAATATAAAGTGCAAAATAAAGCACTTTTTCAAGGTATCTCGGGCTAATGTCGAGTACAAGACCGAGTCTGCTCGGAATACCCTTAAAATACCAAATATGTGAAACGGGAGCTGCAAGTTCGATATGACCCATACGCTCGCGTCTAACCTTTGAGCGTGTGATTTCAACACCACAACGCTCGCAGACTTTTCCTTTATAGCGAACTCTTTTATATTTGCCGCAATGACATTCCCAGTCTTTCATAGGTCCGAAAATTCTTTCGCAGAAAAGACCGTCGCGTTCAGGTTTAAGAGTTCTGTAATTTATTGTTTCAGGCTTTGTAACTTCGCCGTAAGACCATTCACGAATCTGCTCCGGTGAAGCAAGGCCGATTTTTATTGAACTGAATTCGTTTTCATAATTATCCATATGGAAGCACTCCTTTGTATTAGTTAGTTGTGGAAGTCTTATCAGAATTATTCATCGTCTGAAGAAATGTCACCGAAATCGAAGCCGAAGTCATCATCTGACTCGCTTTCATTATCAGCAAACAAATCATCAAAGCCATCTGACTGACCTGCTTCCTGCTCATTCTCTGCATTTTCTACTCCGAAGCCTTCCTGACCTTCAAAGTCATTTACGGTTGTAAATGCCTGTTCGTCAATCGGCTGAATTCCTGAACCGTCATCAAGATCTTGCTTAAGTTCAATTTCATTACCGTCTTTATCAAGAACCTTGGTATCGAGGCCGAGAGCCTGCAATTCCTTAAAGAGAACTTTAAATGATTCAGGTGTACCGGCTGACGGAATGTTTTCGCCCTTAACGATTGATTCATAAGTCTTAACACGACCTACAACATCATCAGATTTAACAGTCATAATTTCCTGAAGTGTATATGCTGCACCGTAAGCTTCAAGTGCCCAAACTTCCATTTCACCGAAACGCTGGCCACCGAACTGAGCTTTACCGCCGAGTGGCTGCTGGGTTACAAGGCTGTAAGGACCGGTTGAACGAGCGTGAATCTTATCATCAACAAGGTGATGGAGTTTAAGATAATACATATAGCCTACTGTTATACGGTTATCAAACTTTTCACCTGTACGGCCGTCGATAAGTTCAGTCTTACCATCAAATACCTTCTTGCCGTTTTCATCAATGTAGTAGCCGATATTTGCTTCTTCAAGGCAATCACGAATATCTTGTTCGTGTGCACCGTCGAATACAGGAGTCATCATCTTCCAGCCAAGAGCCATAGCTGCGTAGCCGAGATGAACTTCAAGTACCTGACCGATGTTCATACGGGAAGGTACACCAAGAGGGTTAAGAACAATATCAAGAGGTCTTCCGTCAGGAAGGAATGGCATATCCTCCTGTGGTAAAATTCTTGAAACAACACCCTTGTTACCGTGACGGCCTGCCATCTTATCGCCGACTTGGATTTTACGCTTTTGTGCAATATAAACTCTTACTACTTTATTTACACCCGGTGAAAGTTCATCGCTGTTTGCACGGGTAAACACCTTAACATCAACAACAATACCGTATTCACCGTGAGGAATACGCATTGAAGTATCCCTTACTTCTCTTGCCTTTTCGCCAAAGATTGCTCTTAAAAGTCTTTCCTCAGCTGTAAGCTCTGTTTCACCCTTTGGTGTAACCTTACCTACAAGAATATCACCCGAATGTACTTCTGCACCGACACGGATAATACCATCTTCATCAAGGTCACGAAGAGCGTCTTCACCTACATTAGGAATATCCCTTGTGATTTCTTCAGGGCCGAGCTTTGTATCACGAGCTTCAACTTCATGTTCAACTACATGGATTGAAGTATAAACATCATCTCTTACAATCTTTTCGTTAATAAGAACAGCATCCTCGTAGTTATAACCTTCCCAAGTCATAAATCCGATAAGTGCATTCTTACCGAGTGAAATTTCGCCGTTACAAGTTGCAGGGCCATCGGCAATAACCTGTCCGTCTTCAATCTTCTGATGAAGAGAAACGATAGGACGCTGGTTAATACAAGTACCTTGGTTAGAACCCTGGAACTTAACAAGTTCGTATTTATCAACTTCGCCCGGCTTTACAGTGATTTCGATAGTATCGGCATCAACTGCTGTAACAGTACCGCCACGCTTTGCGATTACTACTACGCCTGAGTCATAAGCTGCCTTATATTCCATACCTGTGCCGACAACAGGGGCAACAGTTTTAAGAAGAGGAACTGCCTGACGCTGCATGTTAGCACCCATAAGAGCACGGTTTGCGTCATCGTTTTCAAGGAAAGGAATCATTGCAGTAGCAACTGAAACTACCATCTTCGGTGATACATCCATATAATCTACTCTTTCAGGTGGAAGAGTAAGGAATTCATCACGGCAACGGCAAGTTACTCTTGCATTTGTAAATCTGCCGTTTTCATCAAGAGGTTCGTTAGCCTGAGCAACAACATAATTATCTTCAACATCAGCAGTCATATAAACTACTTCGTCAGTAACAACGCCTGTTTCCTTATCAACCTTACGATATGGTGCTTCAATAAAGCCATATTCGTTAAGTCGGCTGTAACAAGCAAGATAAGAGATAAGACCGATGTTAGGACCTTCAGGTGTTTCGATAGGACACATACGACCGTAGTGGGTATAATGTACATCTCGAACTTCGAAACCTGCACGGTCTCTTGAAAGACCGCCAGGACCGAGAGCTGAAAGTCTTCTCTTATGTGTAAGTTCTGCAAGCGGGTTATTTTGGTCCATAAACTGTGAAAGCGGAGATGAACCGAAGAACTCTTTAATAGCAGCAACTACCGGGCGGATATTGATAAGTGCCTGCGGTGTAATAGCACCGTCATCATCTTGTGCCTGAAGTGTCATGCGCTCACGAATAACTCTTTCCATTCTTGTAAAACCGATTCTAAACTGGTTTTGAAGAAGTTCGCCGACAGCTCTGATTCTACGGTTGCCGAGATGGTCAATATCATCAGTAGTACCTACACCATTTGCAAGGTTAATGAGATATGATACACTTGCAAAAATATCATCTGTTGTAATGTGCTTTGGAACGAGGTCATCTGCTCTTCTTTCAATTTCTTCTTTAAGAGCATCAACATCATCGCCGCACTTTTCAAGTATTTCGGAAAGAACTCTATATGATACCATTTCGTGAATGCCAAGTTCTTTGCAGTCAAAATCAACATACTTGTAAATATCAACCATACCGTTAGATACGATTTTAACTTCCTTACCGTCTGCATCGACATATGCAACCATAACACCTGCATTTTCGATTTCAACAGCTCTTTCTTCGCTGATTTTTTCGCCTGCATCTGCAAGGAATTCACCCTGTGGTGAAATGATAGGCTGAGTAAGAACTCTGTCTTTAAGCCTATCGCTTAATGAAAGCTTTTTATTATATTTATATCTGCCGACTCTTGAAAGATCATAACGGTGAGCATCAAAGAACAAACCGTCAAGATGTGCCTGTGCAGTTTCAAGTGTAGGCGGTTCACCAGGACGAAGCTTTTTATAAACTTCAAGAAGAGCTTCTTCCTGATTTTTAGTAGTATCCTTGTCAATTGTTGCAAGAATCTTGTCATCTTCACCAAAGAAATCTACGATTTCAGAATCTGTGCCAAGACCTAATGAACGAAGGAATGTTGTAATATAAATCTTTCTGTTTTTATCAATACGAACATAGAAAAGGTCATTGGCATCTGTTTCATATTCAAGCCAAGCACCGCGGTTAGGAATTACAGTATTAGTGAAAAGTTCCTTACCTGTTTTATCGTGGTCCATATTGTAGTAAACACCCGGTGAACGAACAAGCTGGGATACAATACATCTTTCAGCACCGTTAATAACAAATGTGCCTGCATCTGTCATCCAAGGAAGGTCGCCCATAAAAATAGTGTTTTCTTTGATTTCGCCTGTTTCTTTATTAACAAGCCTTGCTCTGACCTTTAAAGGACGAGCATAAGTGGTGTCACGAGTCTTACACTGTGCAATTGAATACTTAGGTTCGTCGTCAATTGAAAAGTCAACAAAATCAAGCACAAGGTTACCTGTGTAATCACTGATTTCACCAATATCCTTGAATACTTCTTTGAGACCCTCTTCAAGAAACCAACGGTAAGAACTCTTCTGCACTTCGATAAGGTTAGGCATTTTCATAACCTCATTGATTTTTGCAAAACTCTTTCTCGTTGTTGTGCCGAGCTGGACATCCTTAACATTTACCATTAGAGTCACTCCGATCGTTTTATTTTCGTAATATGTTTATATTCACAAACAGCTAATTGCGCATTGCATATGACCTGAAAACCAAAATTTTCCGTTACATATATATAAGCAATAATTAAAAAAAAAGATTTATAATTTGCAATAGAAAGCCATTTTAAGATAGCTAATAATATAAACTACCTTAATCAATATGTCAACACCTTTTTTAAGATTTTATCAAGGAAAGCAAAAAGTTTTTGGTACACTGTGCCACGCGTTTTGATAATTCGGCAAAAAATCACTAAAATTAAGTATTTTTTCATTGATTTAGCAGATACACTTTGTTATAATTGCAAGTAGACTATAATTTTATATTTATTACATTACTATTAGGTGAAGAAATTGAAAACTGCAATTAAACGACTTTGTGCTGTTTTTATGTGTTTTATCATTACAGCAACTATATTTTCCGGCTGTTCATCAAACAGCGGTAAAATTGATTTTATATACCCTTTTTCAGGCAAAGTATCAAGCTTTGACCCACAGGTAGCCAAAACTGCCGATGAATTTTTAATTGTTGAAAATTGCTTTGAAGGGCTTGTCAGAGTAAATGATGACGGAAAAGTTCAGGCAGGCGTTGCGAAAACTTGGGATATAAGCGATGATGGAAAAGTGTACACATTCCATTTAAGGCAAGGTGCAAAATGGAATGTTAAAAACACATCGCAAAGTGCCGACAGCAAAGAGCTTACAAAAGCGCAGGAACTTATGGGCGAAACCTTTAATCCGGATATTACTGCAAATGATTTTGTATTTGCACTTCAAAGAGCGTGCGAAAAGAACACTGACGCTCCCCTGTTTTCTTCAATATCAAATATTGTCAACGCTTCAAAAATACATTCGGGCAAAATGAAATCAAGCAAGCTTGGTGTAAAAGCAATTGATGATTACACTCTTGAAATTAAGCTTAAGTCTGCCGACAACGGATTTTTAAATGTGCTTTCAACAGCAATTGCAATGCCTTGTAACGAAGATTATTTCAACGCTACAAAAGGACGATACGGTTTAGGGCTTGATTACAGCATATTCAACGGTCAATTTTATGTAAGCAACATACTTGAGGCTTCATATCTACTAAAAAACAATTCGCAGTATGTAGGCGATTATAAATCACAGGTAACAGATGTAACATTAAAAATAACCGACGGCAGTGAAGATACCGTAAAAAGCTTAAAATCAGGATATTATGACAGTGCATATATCACAGGTCAGGAATATGACAAACTTAAAGACAGCGGCATTACTGCTATTAGCTACACAGACACAACACTTGCAATGATACTTAACAAAAATAATGTTATCTTTTCTAATGATAAGCTTAGGCAAGCGGTATGTTTAAGTATATCTGACCTTGATTCAAAAAAATACGATTACTTAAGCCGTGCAACCAGCTTTACCCCACCAAGCTGTGTTATTGAAGCAAACGCGGCTAACAAAGAAATGGGTGCTACGGTATATAAGCAAAATATAACTAAAGCGCAGGAACTTTGGAGAACTGGGCTTAACGAACTCGGTGCAACCCAAGCAAGCTTTACCGTAATTGCAACAGAAGAATACAAAGATGTGGTAAAAGAACTTGTGCAGGGCATACAGGCAGGTGTCGGCTCTATATCATCATACGGTAATGATGATGAACACAAGATTAGTTTTTCACTTAAAATCGATATATTAAGCGAAAGCGACTATCGAACCGCTTTATCAAAAGGTGATTATGATATTGCACTGTACAAATTTACAGCAACCAACCAAAGTGCTTTAAACTTTTTAAGCAGTGTTATAAACAGTAATCTTATGGGCAATGCGCCTGCTGCTGTTTCTGCTTTAAAAAGAGCGCAAAACGGAACTGCGCAAAATCTTGCGCAAAATGCAAAAAACTGTGAAAAAGCAATTTTAGCTGATTACAGTATTAAACCTGTGTTATATGAATCATCATATTATGCACAGGCAAAAGGGGTTGCGAATGTACAATTTCATCCCGGAAGCGGAAGGATAAGTTTTGTAAATGCAACAAGAGAAGAAAAATAATAAAACAGTTACTATATTAAGTTGGTTTCTTGTTTTAATATGTATGGCTGTGATATTTTGGCTTTCATCAAGAACAGCGGATGAATCCGCGGCGCAAAGCGGTGTTATAGTTGAATGGATAATTAAGCATTTCGGCGATAACGGCGTTACTGATTTTATTGTAAGAAAATCAGCTCATTTTTGCGAATATATCGGGCTGTGCTTTTTAATCAGCAATGCAATATATCAAACAAAGAAAAAATTTATACCCCTTTATGCCTGCACACTGACTTCGTTATATGCAATAAGTGATGAATTTCACCAGCTTTTTGTAAGCGGACGCTCGTGTGAATTAAAGGATTGGGCAATTGACACGGTAGGCGCATTTGTAGGTGCTGCGGCATTTTTTATAATTCACACCATAGCCGGAAAAGCGGCAAAAAGCAAAAATAACATTGACACATAGATTTATTAGTTTATAATATATAAGATATTGATTTATAAAACGGAGGAAAATATTATGAATGTACTTGTATATGATAATGAAGAGCAAATTGGTATTGCGGCAGGTAACTATATGTGCGGCCAGGTTCTTGCAAAGCCTGACAGCGTGCTTGGACTTGCAACAGGTTCAACCCCACTTAAGCCATACGGCCATATGATTAAGCTTTATGAAGCAGGTGCGGTTGACTTCAGTAAGGTAACAACATTTAACCTTGATGAATACTGCAAGCTTGATGTTAATGATGTTAATTCATATCATCGTTTTATGCACGATAATCTTTTTGACCACATCAACATTCCTGAAGAAAATATCAACTTTCTCAATGGTAATGCTGAAAATCTTGAAGAAGAATGCAAAGCATATGAGAAAAGAATTAAGAAATCCGGCGGAATTGATATTCAGCTTTTAGGTATCGGTTCAAACGGTCACATTGCTTTTAATGAGCCTTCAGACAGCTTCCAAAGATGGAGCCATGTTGTAGCTCTTAAAGAAAGCACAATTAAAGATAACAGCCGCTTTTTTAAATCAATAGAAGAAGTGCCTACCCATGCCGTAACAATGGGTATCGGCTCAATTATGCAAGCGAAGAGAATACTTATTATCGCAATTGGAGAAAATAAAGCAAAAGCAATTAAGCAGCTTATTGACGGAAATGTAACTCCTCAATGCCCTGCTTCAGTTTTACAGTTTCATACAGATGTTACACTTATGCTTGATAAAGGTGCTGCATCGCTTCTTTAATATCGGAGGTAAACAAAATGGCTGAAAAAGAAAAATTTTATATAACTACACCTATTTACTATCCATCAGGCAACCCGCATATCGGTCATTGCTACACAACCGTAGCGTGCGACTCTATTGCCCGTTTCAGAAGAATGCAGGGTAAAGATGTTATTTTTCTTACCGGTACTGATGAACACGGTTTAAAAATTGAGCAAAAAGCAAAGGAAAAAGGAATTACTCCAAAAGAATATGTAGACGAAATAGTTAAAGTATTTAAAAATCTTTGGAGCTATATGAACATCAGTTATGACAGATATATTCGTACTACTGATGATTATCATATTGAAACAGTACAAAAAATCTTTAAAGAGCTTTATGACAAAGGATATATTTACAAGGGAACATATAAAGGAAAATACTGCACACCTTGTGAATCGTTTTGGACTGAAAGCCAGCTTGTTGACGGAAAATGCCCTGAATGCGGAAGAGAAGTAACCGAAGCGGAAGAAGAAGCATATTTCTTCAAGCTCTCACCTTTTGCAGACAGAATTGAAAAACTACTTCTTGAAACAGATTATTTACAGCCGAGAACAAGAGCTGTTGAACTTGTAAACAACTTTATTAAACCGGGACTTGAAGATTTGTGCGTATCAAGAACGACTTTTAAATGGGGCATTCCTGTAACATTTGATGACAAGCATGTTATTTATGTTTGGGTTGACGCTCTTTCTAACTATATTTCCGCACTTGGCTATCTTAACGATAAATATGATGATTTTGACAGATTTTGGCCTGCCGATTTGCATATGGTTGCAAAAGATATAATGCGTTTTCACGCAATCATTTGGCCTGCAATGCTTATGGCACTTGACTTGCCGCTTCCAAAGCACCTTGCAGTTCACGGCTGGATTACTTTCAACGGTCAAAAAATGAGTAAGTCAATCGGCAATGTTGTTGACCCGATGGTATTAGGTGAAAGATACGGTGCCGACGCAATAAGATACCATATTTTAAGAGAAATGGCACTTGGCGCAGACAGTTCATTTTCTAACGAAATTATGATTAACAGAATTAACTCTGACCTTGCAAACGACCTTGGAAATCTTGTTTCAAGAACAGTAGCAATGGTTGAAAAATATTTTGGCGGCACACTCCCTACTGAAAGGGAAAGCGCACCTGTTGATGATGAACTTATCAATATGGCAACATCTTTAAGAGAAAAGATTGCTGAATTTATGGATGAAACCCAGCTCAACAATGCACTTGCCGAAATATTCAAAGTTATTTCAAGAGCTAACAAGTACATTGATGAAACAACACCGTGGATTCTCGGCAAAGATGAAAGCAAAAAAGCAAGGCTTGCAAGCGTACTTTACAATCTTCTTGAAGCTATCAGAATTTCCACCACACTTCTTTCTTGCTTTATGCCGACTACAATGCCGAAAGTATGGGAGCAAATTGGTGCAGATAAAGAACTCATCACATATGAAAACGCCGGCAAATTTAATGTTCTTCCGCTTGATGTAACAGTTCATAAAGGCCCTGCCCTTTTCCCGAGAATTGATGCTGATAAAGAAATTGAAGAACTTAACGAGCTTATTAAAAAGCAGGCAGAAGAAGCACAAAAGGCACTGCAAAAGCCTGAAATTGAGGGACTTGCAGAAATCCAATTTGACGATTTTGCAAAGGTTGAACTGAGAGTAGCTAAAATTGAGCAGTGCGAACCTATTAAGAAAGCTAAAAAGCTTCTTAAATTGCAGGTTAATGACGGTTCAAGCGAACTTAGGCAGATTGTATCGGGCATTGCACCTTGGTACAAGCCTGAAGATTTAATCGGCAAGAGTGTTATTATTGTTGCAAATCTCAAGCCTGCAAAGCTTTGCGGTGAAATGAGCAACGGTATGCTTCTTGCAGGTGATGTAAGCGAAGATGATGTAAAAGTACTCTTTGTTGACGGAATGCCGGCAGGAACTAAAATAAGATAAGAAACGGTAGGAACGAAATGTATCACAATATTTTTGATACACATTCCCACTATGACGACAGTAAGTTTAACCCTGACAGAGAGGAATTACTTGATAATCTTCAAAGTCAGGGTGTTTCTTTAGTTGTCAGCTGCGGATGTGACTTAGATTCAACTCAATTTAATTTTGACCTTGCACAAAAATATGATTATATTTATTTTGCCGCAGGCCTGCACCCTGAAAACTTAAAGGGTGCAAATCTTGATGATTTAAAAATCATTGAAAAATTTGCAAAAAATGAAAAATGCGTTGCAATCGGCGAAATCGGACTTGATTATTACTGGATGGAATCGAGCAAAGATGAGCAAAAAAAGTTTTTCAAAGCACAAATTGAACTTGCAAACAAGCTTGATATGCCGATAATCGTTCACGACAGGGACGCACACGGCGACACCCTTGATATTCTTAAAGAAACAAAGCCAAAAGGTGTTGTACATTGCTTTTCAGGTTCAAAAGAAATGGCGAGAGAAATTATTAAGCTTGGTATGTATATCGGCTTAAACGGAGTTGTAACCTTTAATAATGCAAGAAAAAGCCTTGAAGTTGCAAAAGAGATACCGATTGAAAGATTGGTACTTGAAACCGATTGCCCATACCTTGCCCCTACCCCAATGAGAGGCAAGCGCAACGATTCGCACTATATTCCGTACATTGCTGAAAAAATCGGCTCGCTTTTGGGCATAGACGCACAAGAGCTTTTAAATATCACAAACGAAAACGCAAAAAGATTATATAATTTGTAGTCAAAATGCATATTAACAGAAAAAGCAGTCAACATACAAAAAAGTATATTGACTGCTTTTTATATTTCTATAAAACAAGCGGTGATTATTTTTTATTTTTCAAAAGAGGTTTGATATTTTCATATATTTCTTTTCCTCTTTCACCAAAGATTTTTACAAGATTGTTATGTATCGCACTCTTGGTAACATATTTATCAATAGTTGCCTGCACTCTTTTTACTTCATCATTTTTAACTAATTTGTTCAGTTCATTTCCGGTACTCTCCGGCAAATCACTTTTGATATTATTAGGATGTACAATATTTTGAGAAATTGATTTTATTTTTTCAACTGAACATTTGTAATGACCTGTTATATATTTTATAACATTATCATAATCGCCGTCCTTTGATACAACATAAAAATGTTCGTCAGGATTTTGGGTGATAAACCTACCCAAATCGCAAACTAAAATAAAATCAAGCGCATTTTTGCTTTCGCTGGTAATTTTGCGATATTCGATTTTTGCATTGGTACGCATAAGTTCATTATGCAGCTCAAAAGTTAACGAATTTGCACTATTACTATAATAGATTATAACACTGTCATTTTCCGTTAATTTTAATTGATAAACTCCGTTTACCCCTTTTTGATTTACATTTTCATAATCCACTAAATAGCAAGCCATTGTATTTCTCCTTAATCATATAATTTATAAAACTATAATGCCATAAATTCTGCCAAATGTCAATCGCCGAACTTATGCAGCATATGAAAACGGAGTTAATTCTATGACACCGGAAACACTTATTAAAATAGCAAAGCTTCACGATGTGAGTGTTGATTATCTGTTAGAGCTTACCGATAATCCAAACCCATACCCCAAAAATAATCAGAAATTATAGGTCAACTGTTTATACAGTTGATTTTTTTCTTGATATACACTTAATAATATGATATTATATATATTATTTTATTTAAAAGGGTGGCACTGAATGGATAAGTTTACTCAAATAGTTAACAGCATAAATGACTTTGTTTGGGGACCTGTAATGCTGTTATTTCTTGTAGGAACAGGTATCTTTTTAACAATAAGATTAAAATTTATACCTTGGAAGAATCTCGGTTCTTCACTTAAAAAACTTTTTAGTAAAGAGTCAAGGCAAAAAGACGGTGAGGGTGACATTTCGCCATTTTCCGCTTTAATGACAGCACTTGCGGCTACGGTAGGAACAGGAAATATAGTCGGTGTAGCAACCGCTATGGTACTCGGTGGCCCGGGTGCTCTTGTATGGATGTGGATTTCGGCTGCTTTCGGTATATCCACCAAATATGCAGAATGTGCACTTGCCGGCAAGTACAGAACCGTTAATGAAAAAGGTGAAATGTGCGGCGGGCCTATGTATACGCTCAAATACGGTCTTAAGAACAAAAAACTCGGCTCGTTTCTTGCAGTAATGTTTGCTATATTTACTCTTATGGCTTCATTTGGTATCGGCAATTCGGCACAGGGTAATTCCATTACAACTGCTGTAAGTTCAACATTTAATATTCCTAAATGGGTAGTCGGCATTGCACTTGTTATTTGTGTGGGCGCTGTTGTTTTAGGCGGCATTAAATCAATTTCAAAGGTATCAAGTGTTCTTGTACCTGCAATGGCAGTATTTTATATAATTGCCGGAATTGTAGTAGTTTGCATAAATTACAAAAATGTTCCTGACGGAATTGCAAATATTTTTTCAATGGCATTCGGTGCAAAGCCTGTTGCCGGCGGACTTGTGGGTACAGTTACTGCAAGTATGATGAATTCAATGCGTTACGGTATTGCAAGAGGTGTATTTTCAAACGAAGCAGGACTTGGCAGTGCGGCAATTTCCGCTGCAAGCGCCACATCCGACCACCATGTAAAACAAGGCTTTATAAATATGTGCGGCACATTTATTGATACAATTATTGTTTGCACAATCACAGGCCTTGCAATAGCATCAAGCGGTATGCTCGGCACAACAAATGCAGACGGCAAAATGCTTGAAGGGGCTGAGCTAACTATTGCGGCATTTGATACGGCACTCGGCAAAGCCGGTGCTGTATTTGTAACAATCAGTATTATCCTTTTTGCTTTTTCAACAATTTTGGGTTGGGAGTACAATGGCGAAAAGGCACTTGAGTTCCTTTTCAAAAAGCCTATTTTCTGCTACATTTACAGAGTTGTATTTTCACTTTTAACTTATGTTGGCGCAACAGCAACACTTGGTGTTGTTTGGAGCTTTTCCGATATTGCAAACGGTCTTATGGCAATACCTAACCTTATAGGCTTAATTGCCCTTTCGGGTTCACTTGCAAAGGAAACTAACGATTATCACAAAAAGCTAAAAGATGATAAAGTAAAAACAAAATAGAAACATAAAAGGAAGCACTTTAGCCACTTTATCGACAATCTAAAGAAGGTTGATTCAAATGAATCAACCTTCTTTTGTTATTTTCCAAATATCGTTGCAGTATTCTTCAATCGTTCTGTCACTTGAAAAGTAGCCTGCTGCACAAGTGTTTCTGAAGCATTTTTCGGCAAAAGCATATTTATCTTTATAATCCAAATTAAGCTTAAGTTTTTCATTGAGAAAAGGTTCAAAATCAAGAAGGAGATAATAATTATCAGCCTTATGCCACGAAGCACCCTTTAAAAGTGAATTATACAATTCTTCAAATATTCCCGTATTGTTATCACTGAGCGTACCGTCTACAAGGGCATCAAGGCAGCGTTTAATTTTAGCATCATTTTCATACAGTGATTCAGGATTATAAGAGTTTTGAATTTTTCGTATATCTTCAACTCTTGCGCCAAAGATATAATTATTTTCTTCCCCTGCCCTTTCAACTATTTCTATATTTGCCCCGTCATAAGTGCCGAGTGTAACCGCACCGTTTAACATAAATTTCATATTGCCTGTACCTGACGCTTCAGTACCCGCTGTTGAAATCTGCTCTGAAACATCGGAAGCCGGTATAATTTTTTCGGCATACGATACACTGTAATCGCTTACAAATATAATTTTAATAAATCGGCTTACATATTCATCAGCTTCCACAAGCCGCTTAACTTCATTTATAAGTTTAATAATACCCCTTGCCCTATCATAACCCGGTGCAGACTTTGCGCCGAAAATAAATACGGTAGGTGTAAAATCCTTTAAGCTTTTTTCTTTAATTTCAAAATAAAGTTCAAGTATTACAAGAATGTTTAAAAGCTGCCTTTTATATTCGTGAAGCCTTTTAATTTGTGAATCAACAATAAAATCAGGCGAAAACGAATCATTATCTCTTAAACGAATATAATTTGCAAGCTCTCTTTTATTTTCTTTTTTTATTTCAATAAATCTATCTAATACATCTTTGTTTTGAGCATATTTTTCAAGTTCTTTGAGCTTTGATAAATCGTATATCCAATCGTCACTTCCAAGCAATTCTGTAATAAGCGAGCTGTATTTAGGATTGCAAAGACGAAGAAAACGGCGCTGGGTAATTCCGTTTGTTTTATTTTGAAACTTTTGCGGATATAAATTAAAAAATGACGAAAGAACATCACTTTTTAAAAGTTCTGTATGAAGGCTTGCCACACCGTTAATATATTTGCAAACATAGCAGGCAAGATAAGCCATATTAACCATTCCGTTTTGAATAATCTGAACGGATTTATCCTTTAAGCCCTCATTTTGCTGCTTTTTATCAATGTTAATTATAATTCGTGCAATATCGGGGCAAATGCTGTCTATAAGCTTTAAATCCCATTTTTCAAGTGCTTCTGCCATAATTGTGTGATTAGTATAATTAAATACCTCTTTGCAAATATCAAAAGCATAATCAAAAGTGCAACCGTCAAGTGTAAGAAGCCTTATAAGTTCTGCAATAGCAACTACGGGATGAGTATCGTTTAACTGAATAGTAATATATTCTGGAAAATGGCAATAATCATCACAATGATATTTTTTATACTTTTTAATAATATCCTGAAGTGAAGCAGATGTGAAAAAGTATTGCTGTTTAAAACGAAGCTTTTTACCGTCATCGGTTGAATCATTAGGATACAGCGACCTGCTGATATTTTCTGCGTCATTTTTTTCTTTCAAAGCCTCGGTATACCTCTGCTCATTAAAAAGCTTAAAATCAAATTCATTTACGCTTTCACTTTGCCAAAGGCGCAGGTTTGAAAACTTTTGTGTTTTAAAAGATATAACAGGCATATCAAAAGGAACTGCAAGCACATCACCGTCAGCAAAATGAATCTTTACCTTATCTTCTCTGCAAGGCACGCACCAAGGGTCGTTATATTCAACGGAATCTTCAATCTTCTCTATTTGAAATCCATTTTCAATAGTTTGCTTAAATAAACCGAAGCGGTATCTGATACCGTATCCGTCAAGTGCAACGCCAAGATTTGCGGCACTGTCCAAAAAGCAGGCGGCAAGTCTGCCAAGTCCGCCGTTACCGAGAAGTTCATCCGGCAATGATTCAAATTCTTTAATTGAGCGTTCATATGAATTTAAAACATCTTCAATTTCTTCTTCAATTCCGAGGCACAACAGATTTTTATAAACAGGTTTACCAACAAGATATTCGGCACTGAAATAGCAGGCACGCCTGGAAGAATAATGCGCCAAATTAGATTTTCGCCATTCTTGTGATATTTGAGATATTACATAAGTTCCCACAACATCATAAAGTTCTTTTACAGATAAATTTTCAATGTCGTTATTATATTTTCCTAAAGCTAAAAGCTCTAACTTTTCTTTAATATTTTCCATAATCAGTACCTTTCGCTTTGTTTGGTAAGTTCAAGTAAACTTTTGGAAAGTGAAGATGGCAAATCGTCTTTTTTCATCCTCCACTTCCAATTACTGCCAAGTGTTGACGGTGTATTCATCCTTGCCTCACTTCCCAAATGCAGTAAATCCTGCATAGTTAAAATACAGGTGTTTGCAGCACACTTCATTGCACATTCATTCATCTTATCTATTAAATCGTATTTATTTAATGCATTAAGGTATCGCATAGCATAAGCAACATCTTTTTTATCAGCATTTTGTGACCAGCCGAGAATCGTATCGTTATCGTGCGTGCCTGTGTATACAACATTATTCTTTTTTATATCATCGGGCAAGGTTTTGCTGTTTTCATCTCTTGAATCAAAAGAAAACTGAAGCACTTTCATACCCGGAAATCCCGTATATTCAAGAAGCTTATCAACCTCATCGGTTAAAAAGCCTAAATTTTCAGCAATTATTCTGTCATTAAACTCTTTAGGCAAAGCATCAAAAAATGATTTTCCGCCGCCTTTTCGCCACGCACCCTTACGCGCGGTTTTACTGCCTGCTTTAATACTGTAATAAGATTCAAAGCCGCGAAAATGGTCTATACGAACAATATCATAAATTTTGAAGCTGTGATTTAACCTTTCAATCCACCAGGCATATTTTTCTTTTTTGAGTTTACGCCAATCATATACGGGATTGCCCCAAAGTTGACCGTCAGGCGAAAAATAATCAGGCGGGCAACCGGCAAGGTCGCTTGCTTCAAGATTTGAATCAAGCTTAAATATTTCCCTGTTTGCCCACACATCAGCACTGTCACCCGCCACATAAATCGGCATATCGCCTATAATTGAAATACCGTTATCGAAAGCATATTTTTTCAAACCGAGCCACTGCGAAAATGCAAAGTATTGAAGCATTTTATAATAGAGTATTCTTTCATTGCAAATATTTATATATTCATCAATTGCCAATTCTTCACGATATTTTATATCTTCATTCCAATAATAAAAAGGCTCACCGCCGAAATAATCTTTAACAGCGCAAAAAAGTGCGTAATCATCTAACCAATATGAATTTTGCTCACAAAAGGAATTAAAATCATTTGGAATATTGCGCTTAAATCTGTCAAACGCTTTATATAATACCCTGTGCCTGTTAGTATATAGTAAAGAGTAATCCACCTCATCTTCATATTCAAACCATTTTATATCTTCGTATTCTTCTTTTTTTAAATAACCGAGGCGGCACAGGGCATCTAAATCAATAAAATATTCATTAAGTGCAAAGGTGGAAATACTCTGGTATGGTGAATCGCCGACTGTTGTGGGGCAAAGGGGTAATATTTGCCAATAATGTTGCCCCGCTTCTTTCAAAAAGTCAACAAAAGCATATGCACATTCATCAAAACAGCCGATTCCGTATTTTGACGGTAAAGATGATATATGCAAAAGCACTCCGCTTGCTCGTTTATTAAGCATTTAGGTCATTCCTTTAATCACAGATGAGAATTTCACTTTCAGGGTCAAAAAGGTGTGCTTTTTCAACATCAATATAAAGCTTTACACTGTCGCCTGATGAAATATAATTTTCGCTTCGCACTTTTGCGATAATTTCTTTATCATCAATAGTGGAATAAATATACACTTCGCTTCCCATCATTTCAGCAAGGTCAGCCTTTATAGCCAGTTCGTTTTGTCCGTTTTCAAGCCTGTAATTTGGGTTAATATGCATATCTTCACACCTGATACCGTAAATCACACGCTTGCCGATATATTTTTTCACATTTTCATCATTTTGCATACGCGCCGGCAAAGGAATAGTTAAATCATCAACAATTGCACAAATATCACCCGAACAGGTGGTGAGAGTTGCATCAATAAAATTCATCTGCGGTGTGCCGATAAATCCAGCCACAAAAACATTACAAGGGTGATTATATAAGTTTTTAGGGGTATCAAACTGCTGAACTATTCCGTCTTTCATTACAACAATTCTGTCCGCCATAGTCATAGCTTCTGTTTGGTCATGTGTTACATAAATAAAAGTAGTTTCAAGCCTTTTGTGAAGAAGTGCAATTTGGGAGCGCATTTGAGTACGAAGCTTTGCATCTAAATTTGAAAGCGGCTCATCAAGAAGAAATACAGACGGACTTCTTACCATTGCCCTGCCAAGTGCAACCCTCTGTCTTTGACCGCCTGAAAGTGCCTTTGGTTTACGGTTAAGGTATGGTTCAAGCTCTAAAATTTTAGCTACTTCTCTGACTTTTTTATCAATAACATCTTTGGGTTCTTTGCGCAGTTTCAAAGCAAAAGCCATATTTTTATAAACCGTCATATGCGGATAAAGTGCATAGCTTTGAAACACCATTGCAATATCCCTATCTTTTGACGGCATATTATTAACCGTTTTTCCGCCGATAATAAGTTCACCCGAGGATATATCTTCAAGTCCGGCTATCATACGAAGTGTAGTTGACTTTCCGCAGCCTGACGGGCCTACAAAGATAACAAACTCTTTATCTTTAATTTCAAGGTTTAAATCCGGAATAACGGTTATTCCGTCATCAAATGTTTTGACTATATGATTTAAGGTAATTGACGCCACACAAAAAACTCCTTTAATTTATCCTTTAACAGCACCTGCAACAACACCCTTAATAATATATTTTTGGCAAAATACATAAAAAATAATTATCGGTACAATTGCAAGTACAAGCATAGCCATAAAGCCACCATAATCAGTAGAGCCATATGCGCCCTGCATTGCAAGCTGAATGGCAACAGGTATTGTTTTATTATCAGAACCTAAAACAAGATAAGGCAACAAATAATCGTTCCAAATCCACATAGTGTTTAATATTGCAACTGTTATAGCAGTCGGTTTAAGCATAGGAAACACAACTGTAAAAAAGCTTTGAAGCGGCGAACATCCGTCTATCATTGCCGCCTCTTCAATTTCAAGCGGAATGCTTTTAATAAACCCGCAAAGCATAAATACAGAAAGCCCTGCGCCAAAGCCGAGATACACAAGCGTTATTCCCAAAACATTATCAAGATTAGCGCGGTTTGTAACATAAGTCATCGTATACATTACCATTTGAAACGGTACAATCATACTGAAAACAAGAAGATAATAAATCATTTTAGCGATTTTTGAATTAACTCTGACAATATACCAAGCCGCCATAGAAGCAAAAAGAACAATAAGCACCACGCTTACAACGGTAATAAAGAGTGAGCGAAAAAATGCCGATAAAAAATCAGAAGAAGCAATACCGTTAATATAATTTTCTAATCCTACAAAGGTTTCGCTTGTGGGAAGCTTCAGAGGTTCACTTGAAATATAAATTCTTGATTTAAACGAATTTATAAAAACGATTATTATCGGCACTAAAAAAAGAACACTTAAAACCGACAGTAAAAAGAAAATTGCATTATCTTTTATTCTTTTTGAATTTTTCATCAAGCGTTCACCTCTTTACTGCTTGTAATTTTCAACTGCAAAAATGCTAATAATCCGACTATAATAAAAAATATCACCGCTTTTGCCTGCCCTACTCCTTGCCAGCCTACCCTGCCATAAAAGGTATTATAAATATTAAGAGCCAGCATTTCTGTTTCACGCTCGGGTGCGCCGGCCGTAAGAGCAAGATTTTGGTCAAACATTTTAAACGAATTGGTTAAAGTTAAAAACATACAAATTGTAATTGACGGCATAACCATCGGAATTTTAACCGAAAAGAGTGTTTTCGCCGGTGATGCACCGTCAATTTGTGCGGCTTCTATAAGGTCGTGCGGAACATTTTGAAGTCCTGCAACATAAATTACCATCATATATCCTATAAGCTGCCAATTTGTTAAAATTACAAGCCCCCAAAAGCCATATTCAGCTTTATATGTTATATCTACACCAAATGATGAAAGAACTGCATTTATAAGCAAATTCCAAATATATCCAAGCACAATACCGCCTATTAAATTAGGCATAAAAAAAACTGAACGGAAAAGATTTGTACCCCTTATACCACGAGTTAAAAGCAGAGCCAAAGCAAAGGAGAAAACATTAACAGTCACTACTGAAACAACGGTGAACAGTGCTGTAAAACCGAGAGCGTGCAAAAAATCACTTGATGAAGAAAAAGCACTGATATAATTTTGAAAGCCTACCCATTTAGCATCCGTCACAGCAGTAAATTCGGTAAATGAAAGGCCGACACCCATTGAAAACGGAATAACAAAAGCAAATGCAAATGCAATCGTTATCGGCAATAAAAAAACGGGAAAATACTTTTTGATATTTCGTTTCATAACAGTCCCCTTTTCAATTTTGTATGTAGCGCTCAAAGAGCGCTTTTATGATTTTGACGCGTTTGCTTCGCTTTCCCAATCTTTAACGGCATCCTCTTTAACCTGCTGCCAGGTTTTATTACCCTGTGCATATTTTAAAAGTGAAGAGCCGAAATTATCTTTAAAAGTTTGTGACGGAAAAACTGTGAAATACCATGGAATTGTAGTAACACTTTGCTTATTCATCCAGTTATTAACTTCCTGTGCAAGCGGGTCACTCGGCACTTCGTTATCATTAAAGGTGTCAAAAGGAGCAATAAATCCAAGCTCATCTGTAACAAACTTTTTACCTTTTTCGCTTGAATAAAGCCAATAGATGAAATCTTGCGCCGCCTTTTGCTCTTCTTTACTTGCTTTAGAGTTAATTGCATAGTAGTTTTCAGTACCTATGCAAAGGCCTTGTGTTTCCTCGCCCTTAACTCCTGTATAAATAGGCAGGAATTTTACATTTTCGCTTTGAACTTTATTTCCTTTTACTTTGCTGATTTGGCTCCAAGCCCAATTACCGTTTTGCACCATTGCGCATTTTTCAAGTGCAAATTCAGCCATTGAATCCGTTACGGTTTTAGTACCCGTTTTACCCTTGTCAACAGTTGAGTTATTCAAATAAAGGTCAAATATATTTTTATAATTATCTGCATATTCAAAAGTGATTTTTGAAGTATCATCTGATGTTAAATCTATTTTGTTTTTTGTAAATTCATAAAACAGAGGTACATTTGCAAGGTGGGTTTGATAACGCCAATTTTCGCCCGATTTTAATGAAGTTGAAGCAAAAACTCCGTCAATACCGAGCTTTGATTTATTTTTTTGCATATCTTCAACAAGGGATTTGAGCTTATCAAAAGAATCAATATCTTCCATTGATTTAAAATCGGTTGATTTATCGTCGAGTTTAAAATATTTATCGCAAATTGCTTTGTTATAAATGATTCCGTATCCTTCAACAACATAAGGAATACCGTACACTTTTCCGTCAGAACTTGTAACTGCAAGTGATTTATCCTTTAAATGTTTATAAAGTTCACTGCCTGATAAATCAGCGCAGTATTCTTTCCAATTTGAATATCCTTTAGGCCCGTTAATTTGGAAAAGAGTAGGTGCACTTTTGGTTGACATTTTTGCAGTCAAAGTAGATTCATATTCATTATTTGCCGCTGTTTCAACAACTACTTTAACACCTGTTTCCTTTTCATATTCCTGTGCGATTTTTTGGTAAATATCTGCTACTTCAGGCTTAAAGTTCAAATATCTTACCGTCACATTTGCCTTTTGGGCACTGCTTGTACTGTCTAAAGTATTATTATTGCTGTTATTTTTACCGCAGGCAGTAAAAGCAAGAACGCTTGAAATGCTCAAAATGACGCAAAGAAAAATTGACGCCGTTTTTTTAGTTAAATTCATTTGAATTCCTCCAATTATTTTCTTGTTTGCGTTTTCAAAGATATTATGTTCACATATAGAAAATTTATACAAAAATATAGACATTGATTTTTTGATAATGTATAATGATAATTGAAATAGTTTTCATTTTAAGGGGAATAAAAGATATGAAACTTAAACACAAAATTGACAAGGTTGTTTCCACCATATCCGAAAGAATTTCAAGCGGCGGGGTATCGCAGCTTGAAGTAAAAGCAGAGGGCGAAAGGGATATATTCGGAAATATGCCAAATCTAATCAGAGAAGCTGCCGGTGAAGGAATAGTCCTTTTAAAAAACAACAATGCCCTGCCATATAATAAGGATACAAAGATTTCTGTATTCGGCAGATGCCAGCTTGATTATTTTTATGTAGGGTACGGAAGCGGCGGTGATGTAAACGCACCTTACTTTGTAAATGTGATTGACGGAATTAAAAATGCGGGCGGTAAAGTTAACGAATGGCTTTTGAATTATTACAAAGATTTTTCAAAAAACAATCCTGCACCGCACGGCTTTTGGGGCCACTGGCCGATGAGCTTTGAAGAGCCTCACCTTGACGATGAAACAGTTAAAAGAGCAAGCGAAGAAAGCGATGTTGCACTCGTAGTAATCGGGCGTGCGGCCGGTGAAGACAGAGAAAATACGCTTACAAAAGGCAGTTACTATCTAACAGACGAAGAAAGAAAACTTTTAGACCAAGTATGCAACAATTTCAGCAATGTAACAGTTTTACTTGACTGTGGCAATGTAATTGATATGCAATGGGTGCTTGATTATAACGACAGATTAAGAGGTATAATCTACGCTTGGCAAGGCGGAATGGAAAGCGGTAACGCAATTGCCGATGTACTTTACGGTAAAGTAAACCCATCGGGAAAACTTACAGATACAATCGCAATTAAATACGAAGATTACCCAAGTGCTAAGCATTTTGGCAATAAGCTTTTCAATGTGTATGTTGAGGATATATTTGTAGGTTACAGATATTTTGAAACATTTGCAAAAGAAAAAGCACTGTTTCCTTTCGGTTACGGTTTAAGCTATACCAATTTTGATATTGAACTGCTCGATTTTAAAGCAGATAAAGAAAAAATGACAGCCGAGGTTCAAGTTACAAATATCGGCAAATCTGCCGGCAAAGAAGTAGTTGAACTTTTTGCAAGGGCGCCGCAAGGCAAGCTTACAAAACCGCTTATGAGCCTTATATCTTTTGCCAAAACAACCGAACTTGCACCCGGAGAAAGCCAAAAAATAGTTCTTGAAGTACCGGCATACAATTTTGCTTCATTTGACGATACGGGAATAACGGGCCACAAATATGCTTACATTTTAGAAAAAGGCGAATATAAATTCTTCCTTGGTGAAAATGTGCGTGAGGCACAAGAAATAGGTTCATTTGAATACAGTGAAGATACAGTACTTGAAGAACTTGAAGCAATATGCGCGCCGAAAGAATACATTGACAGAATTATTGCACACAAAATAAACGGTTCATACATACCGAAAAAAGTGACGGTTAAACCTGAAAAGCCTTATCTTCGTGAAAGAATAATTAAAAACTTACCTAAAGAAATAGGCCATATTGTTCACAATTATAATTTTGAGCAAGTAAAATCAGGTGAAATCAGTGTTGAAACATTTGTATCAAGTTTAAATAACGAGGAACTTGAAGCACTCACCCGCGGGCAAGGCGGAATGGACAGCAACTACGGTGTTGCCGGAAATGCAGGTGCATTCGGCGGAATTATTCCCGAATTAAACAAAAAGGGTATTCCGCCTGTAATCACAACAGACGGGCCTGCCGGAATAAGAGTAAGAAAATATACATCACTCATTCCTTGCGGCACTGCACTTGCAAGCACATTTAATACAGAACTTGTTGAAAAACTTGCAACAGAAATGGGCAGAGAACTCCGAAATGCAGGTTCTAATGTGCTTTTAGCGCCGGGTATGAATATTCACAGAAATGTACTTTGCGGCAGAAACTTTGAATATTTCAGTGAAGACCCGCTTCTCACCGGTAAAATGGCTGCTGCTTATGTAAAGGGTATTCAGGCAAGCGGAGGTTCTGCCTGCCCTAAGCATTTTGCGTGCAACAATCAGGAATCTTTCAGAACTGTTAACAATTCGATTGTTTCCCAGCGTGCACTTCGAGAAATTTACCTTAAAGGCTTTGAAATTTGTGTGAAAGAAGCAAAGCCGCTTAATATTATGACAAGCTATAACAAAATAAACGGTGTATGGAGCCATTATAACTATGACTTGGTAACTACCGTATTAAGAAAAGAATGGGGATTTGACGGTTCTGTTATGACTGACTGGTGGATGCAGCATTCACAAAGCCACGAATTTCCAAACCTTCGTGATAATGCATACCGCGTGCGTTCACAAGTTGATGTGTATATGCCGGGTTCATTTAAAAAAACCGAAAAGAAATACAAGCCTGATAAATCACTGTTAGAAACAGTAGGACTTAAAAACGGACTTACAAGAGGAGAGCTTGAACGAAGTGCAATCAATGTACTTAATATGATTTTAAAACTTAAATATTAAATGATAAAAAAATCCTCACTGAAGAACTTCTTCAGTGAGGATTTTTTGTGGTGCTTATTACTTTTTAAGCTTAATTCCGTCTGCTTCAAGTTTATCAATAACTGTATTTACAATATCCATAACTTCTTCACGAGTAAGAGTTTTTTCAGGATGAGAGAATGTTATACGGGTTGTGATAGACTTTGCTTCACCGTCATTATAGGTGTCAACAACTTCAATTTTCTTAACAAGCTGGCTCTTTGCATTTACTATTGCATTTTTAATCGGAGCAAATTTATCTGTTACAAATGAAAGGTCAATTTCCATAGCAGGATATTTTGACGGTTCTTCATAACTGATACTTGCATTTTCAATTTGAGCAAATGATTTAACATCAATTTGAGCAAATACAACCAAAGCTTTTTTATCAATCTTTTTAGATACAACAGGGTGAACAATGCCGATTGTGCCGATTTCATTACCGTCACAAATAACGGTGTTAAGATTTCTTGGATGTTCGTATGAATGCATTTGCTTTGCAGGTTCAAAATCAAGTGATTTATGCTTAATATTATCTGCCAAAGTTGCAAGCATATCACGAAGTTCAAAGTAAAGCTTTTCAACACTCTTGGTTTTGCTAAAGAGTGTAACAGCAAGCATTTTATGCTCATCAACAAGTCCGTCATCCTTAAGACCGTTTGCAACTCTGCCGATTTCAAACACACCGAAATCAGTGCTATATGAAGTATTATATTTAACTTGGCAAAGTTGTGTAGGAATTACCGAATTACGAATAGTTTCAATATTAGGATTTGTAGCATTAACGAGTTTAATATTATCTTCAACTTCAATACCCAATGCTTTATATTCATCATAATAAGCCCAAACATATGAATGAAGCTCGTGAAGATTAAAATGATTTACGAGAATATCCTTAATCTTATCCTCATCTGTTTTTTCAACAGCAGGGCGCACAGGATAAAGCGGTGCAACCGCTGTATGAACAGCGAAGTTATCATATCCGTAAATTCTTGTAATTTCTTCAATAATATCGGCTTTGATTGTAACATCCTTTGTAGCTCTCCAGCTTGGTACAACTACGCTGAAATTATCATTTTCAACTTTTGCGTCAAATCCAAGTGAAGTGAGTGTTGAAATTATGGTATCATTACCGATTTCAATACCGGTATATTTATCAACAAAAGCTTTATCAAAATCAAGTTCAACGGTATCATAATGGAAAGCATATTCATCTGTAAGTGATGATACAACTTTTACACCACCGTCAATATCAGTCATAAGCTTAACAAAACGGGCAATGGCAGGTACTGTCATTTCAGGGTCAAGGCATTTTTCATATCTCATAGAAGCGTCTGTTCTGTGAGCAAGACGAACAGTTGACTTACGAATTGAAACAGCATTAAAAGTGGCAGATTCAAGGGTTAATGTGTGAGTATCATCAATAATCTCACTATCAAGACCGCCCATAATGCCCGCAATTGCAACAGGGGTATTATCGTTACAAATCATAAGTGTATTTTCGTCAATATTTCTTTCTACACCGTCAAGAGTTTGGAAAGTAAACGGTGTATCAAAACGCTTAATTCTGATTTTTTCAACCTTGCGCGAATCAAATGCGTGCATTGGCTGACCCATTTCAAGCATAAGATAGTTAGTAAGGTCTGCAAGGAAATTGATAGCTCTCATTCCGCAATAGAAAAGGCGGATACGCATATTAACAGGCGAAATATTTGTGTTGATATTTTCAACCTGCAAGCAAGAATACCTTTGGCAAAGAGGGTCTTCAATCTTCATATCAACCTTCGGTAAATTGTTATACTGTGATAAATCAACAGTTTCAAGAGGCTTAAGTTCTCTGCCGGCAAGGGCTGCAAATTCACGGGCAATGCCATAATGGCCCCAAAGATCAGGACGGTTTGTGAGTGATTTATTATCAACTTCAAAAATAATATCATCAACCTGATATGCATCTTTAATATCTGTACCATTTGGCAAATCGTCTGTTATTTCCATAATGCCGCTGTTATCATCAGAAATACCGATTTCCTTTTCACTGCAACACATACCGTTTGATGTGTAGCCGGCAAGCTTCCTCGGTGCAATTTCAATTTCACCTATCTTTGCACCAACTTTTGCAAAAGCTGTTTTAAGGCCGACTCTTACATTAGGAGCGCCGCATACAACATCTGTAAGCTGACCGTCACCTGCGTCAACCTTAAGAAGATGAAGTTTTTTAGAATCAGGATGATTTTCAACAGATTTAATTTCTGCTACAACAATACCGCTAATATCTGAACCTTTGAAGAAAATTTCGTTTTCAACTTCGGCAGTAGAAAGAGAGAAGCGATGAATAAGCTCGACCTTATCAAGACCTGTAAAATCAACAAAATCTGAAATCCAATTCATTGATAAAAACATATTTAATTCCTCCCCTCTTAATTTTCATCGTCTGTAAACTGTGATAATGTTTTAAGATTACCACTGTTTAAATCACGAATATCTTTAATACCATATTTCATCATAACAAGTCTTGTAAGGCCTAGACCAAATGCAAAACCCGTATATTCATCAGGGTCAATTCCGCCTGCTTTAAGAACTTCAGGGTGAATCATACCGCAAGGGCAAAGTTCCAGCCAACCGCTGTGCTTACAGCTTGGGCAGCCCTCACCGCCGCAAATAAGGCAACTGATGTCAAGTTCAAAACCGGGTTCAACGAATGGGAAAAAGCCCGGGCGAAGCCTAACCTTAATATCCTTTTGGAATACTTCGGAAAGCATTGTTTTCATAAAATAAATAAGGTTTGAAATAGAGATATTCTTATCAACCATAACACCTTCCATTTGGAAGAAAGTATTTTCGTGGCAAGCGTCTGTTGCTTCGTTTCTAAAGCATCTGCCGGGGAAAATAGCTTTAATCGGAACACCGTCATTTACAAGCGCATCTCTATATTTTTTATAGATAGCATTTTGAGCAGCTGAAGTTTGGCTTTTTAAAAGCTGACCGTTTGTAAGATAATAAGTATCTTGCATATCACGGGCTGGGTGATGCTTAGGAATATTAAGTGATTCAAAACATTCATAGTCGGTTACAATCTCGCTGTAATCTTCAACGGTAAAGCCCATTGATTTGAATATTCTCTCACATTCCCTTTGCACAAGTGTAATAGGATGATATGAACCCCTATCCATAACCGGCGGCATTGATAAATCAAATTCCGGCATAAGTTCAATTTCTTTTTGAATTTCCTTTTCTTTGAGTTCATTTGTTTTTTCTGTAATTTTTTCGTTTACAAGACCTTTGAGTTCATTAACCTTTTGGCCGAAAGCCTTTCTTTCATCATTTGAAAGTTCTTTCATACCTTTAAGAAGGTCTGTAACACTGCCCTTTTTGCCAAGATATGATACCCTGATACTTTCAATATCAGCAAGATTATCAATCTTATCAAGTTCGGACACAAATTTTTCTTTCAAACTTAAAATTTTGTTATCCATAATTCCCTCCAATTAAACAATAAAAAAATCGCCTCATAAAAATGAGACGAATTATATCCGTGGTACCACTCAAATTGCACATAAATATGTGCCACTCAAAATCCTTAACGCAGAAATACGCCCTGCTTTTCACAGGAAGCTCGTGAGTCGAAATTCATTGATAAAAGCAATACTGTGATTTCAGCAAATACACAGCTCTCTAAAATGCAAAAATATCAACTACTGCGGCAAACGCCCTCAGTCATAGCATTTAATTTATACAAAGATTTTAAACCAAAACACCTATTAAGTCAAGCGTTTTTGAAATGAAATTTAAAAAAGGTATTGTAATTTTGAATAATTATGTATATAATTAAGATATAATGCTTTACAGGGAGGTGACTTTACCATGACTGATAAAACTATGACTTTTAGAATTGGTGACGATCACGAGGATGTTATGAAAGAAACCTTGACTGAGGTTTTTGACGCTTTGCAGGAAAAAGGTTACAATCCTATTAACCAAATAGTAGGTTATATTTTGACCGAAGACCCGACATATATAACCACTCACAACAATGCAAGAAGTTTGATAAGACGACTTGACCGTGATGAGCTTTTGGCTGCAATGGTAAAGTCCTATCTCGATTAAAATTAAAGGAGGGTTATCTTTGGCAGAAAGCAAAAAGGAAAAAATCCTAGAATACAAAGGTAAGCCTTTGGTAAGATGTGGAAAAACTATCTATTATGGAAGTATGAGTGAGGCATATGTAGTTTGCCTTAATATTCTCAGCGATGAAGATATTAAAGGATTAAAAGTATCAGGTAAAGTTGCAATACAGCTTATTGATACCGACCCTTCAGTTACATCACCAAAGGAAAAGATTATTAAGAAGAGTGAAAAACAAGGCCTTTTCAATGCGCTTGATTTAGGTGCAGTATGGCTTGAAAGAGCTTTAAAAAAACAATAATCTAATTTTAATCACCGGTTGGTAAACCTAATCGGTGATTTTTATTTAAGGGGAATTTATGTCAAATATAATTGTAAGTATTTATAATTTTCTTTGGGGAGATTTAATAACGCTTAATTTCAAAGGGACAAGCATAGGCATACCTTTACTTGTCATTTTGCTTATTCCGACAGGAATATTTTTTACGATAAGAACTAAATTTATGCCGATAAGAAAGCTGCCCACAATGATTAGGGCGCTTGGCGAAAAAAATGATGATAAAAAAAGCTTATCAACTTTTCAAACGCTGATAGTTTCCACCGCCACAAGAGTAGGTATGGGAAATTTAGTAGGTGTAGTAGCCGCCATATCCGTCGGCGGTG
>FR895321.1:61040-62268 GCA_000434995.1 Firmicutes bacterium CAG:341
CCGCCATATCCGTCGGCGGTGCAGGCGCTGTGTTTTGGATGTGGGTATCGGCATTTTTAGGTGCGTCAACAGCATATGCAGAAGGCACGCTTGCTCAGCTTCATAAAAAGAAAGACCCGTTTTACGGCGGATACCACGGCGGACCTGCTTATTACATTCACGATTATGTTGAAAAAAAGAGAAAGAAGAAAATTAAGAAATCATTTATTGCTATTCTCTTTGCAATGTTTGGGCTTATTTGCTGGTGCGGCATAAGCCAAGTTATCAGCAATTCCGTAACATCCGCTTTTAAAAATGCATTTTCAATACCGCCGATTTATACAACGGTAATTCTTGTAATAATATCAAGCTTAATTGTTTTAAGAAAAGATGCAACGGTTAAAGTCCTTGATGTTATTGTTCCTATAATGGCGGTTATATATTTTGTTGTTACAATATTTATAATAATTAAAAATATCAACTTGATGCCCGGTGTATTTGAAAGAATATTTGAAGAAGCGTTTGGTATAAAGCAAGTTGCAGGCGGCGGATTCGGTGCTGTTTTAATGAACGGAATTAAAAGAGGCTTATTTTCAAACGAAGCAGGTTCAGGCTCTGCGCCTTGTGCTGCTGCCGCTGCCGATGGCAAAAGGCCTGAAACAGTAGGAATGGTTCAATCCCTCGGTGTTTTGATAGACACTATTGTTATTTGCACCTGCACAGCTATGATTATGCTGCTGGCTCCGGAAAGCGTCACAAAAGGTAAGCAAGGTATGGATTTGCTTCAAAGTGCTATGAATTATCACCTTGGCAGTTTCGGTACAATATTTGTTGCTGTAATTCTGTTTCTTTTCAGTTTTTCTACTTTTATCGGAATTCTGTTTTATGCAAGATCAAATGTGGCATACCTGTGCGGTAACAATTGGTGGAGTCAAACACTTTATAAAATTATCGCTCTTATTATGCTGTTTATCGGTGGGCTTCAGGCATATACAATTGTATGGGATTTAGGCGATGTAGGAATAGGCTTAATGACAATTATAAACTTAATAATTCTTATTCCTATGTCAAAAGAAGCAATCAGCTTACTTGATAAAAAAGAATAATAAAAGGCGTCATCAAAGGATTTTTCCAATGATGACGCCTTTTTTATGTAACGATTTCTAATCTTCTAAAATCTAATCAAACCAAATTTCTTCTTTTGAGCTTTATATAGTTGCAAAATTCAACCATAATATTCCTTACTCTG
>FR895321.1:62303-63697 GCA_000434995.1 Firmicutes bacterium CAG:341
CTCTGTACTGTCGTCATAAATATCAATTTTATAAATAGGCTCATCCTTTAAAATTGAATATTCATTAGATAAAAGCACTGCTTGCTTAAATTCATCAACATTTTCTATCCAATCGGTGCGTGAAAGGTCACTGATTCGATTTGTAGGCGGGTAAATAACATCAATATGAATTTGGTTGTATCCATCATTCTCCGCCTCATACTGCCTTACAAGCGAAAAATAATATTGCTCATCGAAAGTGAACGAAAACACACCTGTTTCAAAAAGCAATTGTGATTTGGGCAATTCAACTTCACACATTTTGCAAAATACATCTAAAATTTCACTAAGCGGAGTTTTAGTTGTAATGTTTTCATTTAAAAAAGTTAAAATATCCATATTGTTTTAAGAATTGCTCCTTAATTTCCTTACAACGCTTTCTGCGTTTAAAATTTCATTAGCCATTTTAATTTTTGTGTAATAGTAATCGTCATTTCTGTTTATTTATAATGTATCACAATGTAGCGATAAAAATAATATTATAATCAACGATTTAAAATTATAATCTAATATTTTAGCCACGCCATTGATATTTTTCTAAATTAACTCTGCCGTCAATTACTTCGATACCCTCGCTTATAAGCAAATCCGACTGCACCTTCAAACCTCCAAAGGCGAAATTTTCTGTCAGCTTGCCTTTACTGTTTACAACACGATAGCAAGGTATTTTTTGAGGGTTTGGATTTTTATGCAGCGCATTACCGACTGCCCTTGCATAATAAGGATTACCGCAAATCGTTGCAATTTGCCCGTAAGTTGCAACCTTGCCATACGGTATTTTCATAACAGTTTTGTATATTTCTTCATTTAATGTCATAATTTTAATTATATTTAAAATTACCTGTCCATTTGCCACAATAACTACAAGACCAACATTCGTAACCACAAGGAGATTTTTCTCCATATTCCTTAAATGTAATTATTCCATCCTTGTATTGCTTATAGTAGTCATTATCTACTTGTACCCAGTAATCGTCAACTTCATCCTTGCTGCTAAACCACTTTTCCATATTACCGCAACTTATACTATGATTGTTATTGTTTGTACAATGTTTTTCTTTTTGGATATTATCTTTGGCACATTTTGACTCTTTCGGAGTTTTTATACTCTTTACTTTAGACCATTTTGAATATTTTTTTCCTTTATATGTTCTTATCCGAACATAGTATTTTTTTGCTACCTTTAGTTTAGTTATCTTTTTTGATACTGTTTTAGCATTTTTAATTTTTATTGATTTGTTTCCCTTTTTAAATTTACTGTTAGTAGAATACTGAATTTGGTATCCTGTAATACCTGATTTTTTCTTCCATTTAACAGTAAATGCTTTGCTTTGTGCCTTTACTGATGTAATTGT
>FR895322.1 GCA_000434995.1 Firmicutes bacterium CAG:341
AGAAATGAGGTGCAAATATGCCGGATAAAAATTGGCAATTTGAACTTGAAGAATATATAAAGCAAGGCGAACCCGACAAAGCCGAAAAAAGTGAAGCGTGGCAAACTGCCATCGGTTTGCAGGCTGTTGACGGGCTGAATACTTCTGACTATTTGTTAGACACCGCCAAAGAGCATATCGAGGGTAAAATCACAATCGACGAGGCTCAAAAGCGTATTCACAGTTACTATGAGCAGCGTTCTGTGCGCACCGAAACGGAAAATGAAACCAAAGAGGCAGACATTGTTTCGGCAAGAATCGCAAAGTTATTAGGAGAAAAAGCGTTTCAGTTTTCCCCTGCCGAGTGGCTTTCGATTCATCGAAGATTGTTCGAGGGCGTGTTCGGTCACGCAGGACAAGTCAGGCAGTACAACATCGCAAAGAAAGAGTGGGTTCTGAACGGCGATACGGTTACCTATGCGGATTGGAACAGTATTAAGGAAACCTTGGATTATGACTTTGCAACCGAAAAACAGTTTTCTTACGAGGGCTTGTCGGTTGATGCGGCTGTAAAGCATTTGGCAAAATTTGCTTCGGATATTTGGCAAATTCACCCGTTCAGCGAGGGAAACACCCGTGCTACTGCCGTATTTATGATAAAATATATGAAAACATTCGGCTTTAGCGTAAACAACTACGCATTCGAAAAAAATTCTTGGTATTTCCGCAACGCTTTGGTTCGTGCTAATTACAATAACCTGCAAAAAGGCGTCCATTCCACGACTAAGTTTTTGGAAATGTTCTTTTCAAATCTCTTGTTAGATACGCATTATGAACTGAAAAACAGATATATGCATATTGATTATGTG
>FR895323.1:0-15788 GCA_000434995.1 Firmicutes bacterium CAG:341
TGTCACTGGTTCGAGCCCAGTTGGGGGAGCCACTAAAAAGCAAGTCTTAATTGACTTGCTTTTTTGTTTTACAGTCCATAATATTTCTCTTAAATATAATTCTTATTGCAATTCTTTTTGCTAATTGGTATATTTATTTTAGAATTAGCGGAAAAGAGGGATTGTTATGGCAAAGAAAAAGCATACCAGAATTATCACCGAACCAGATGGCACAAAAGTTGAGCTTGATTATAGTTTTAGTGCTTTTATGGACATGCTTATGAATCATCCACCTGATAAAGCTGCGGCAAGTATCAGGCGTAGCCGCAATACAAAGAAAATAGCTAAGAAGCGCAAAAGAAATCGCCGTAAGGCGACAAATTTGGTTATTGCCCGACATTGCGGCAAGGCGTTAAATGAATTTATATTTGGAAAACGATAATCCGGCATATGCGCATTCTTCGGTATTAGCGAAACAGGGGGTTTTTAATATTTATTGTGTTTGTTGATTTTCTTCGGCAAAAGCACGATATTACATTCTCATTTTACCGAATGAATATGATTTTATTTAAACTTATAACCTCTGCCCCAAATGGTTTTGATACAGTCGGTGTTTTCGTCTGCCTCCTTAATTTTGTCACGCAGGCGGTTGATATGCACTGTAAGGGTGGAGGTATCCCCGAGGGAATCATAACCCCAAACGCTTTCAAAAAGCTCTGCTTTTGAATAAATCGTGTTAGGGTGGGAGGCTAAAATATAAAGCACTTCAAATTCCTTTTTGGTAAGTGTGATTTCTGAATCGCCTACAAAGGCTTCACCCGTGTTTTTATTCAGCTTTATATTATCGCGTACAAGAATATCTCCGTTTTCGCTATTTTGGCTTGTAAGAGTTTTATATCTGTTGATGTGAGCCTTAATTCTTGCCACAAGCTCGGCAGGTGAGAACGGCTTAACAATATAATCGTCTGCACCGTATCCAAGGCCTGAAATTTTATCAATTTCATCACGCTTTGCAGTCACAAATATAATGGGAGTATTTTTTGTTTCTCTTATCTTTTTGCAGATTTCAAAACCGTTTATACCCGGCAGCATTACATCAAGTAAAATTAAATCATATTCATTATTAAGCGCAAGTTCAAGGCCCGTATTTCCGTCTGTTGCACCGTCTGCGTGCATATCGCTTGCTTCTATATAATCTTTTTCAAGGTCAAGTATATTTTCGTCATCCTCAATAATTAAAATCTTACTCAATATTATCTTTCCTTTCTTCGATTTTTGGCATTGAAATAAAAATTGAAAGCCCTTCGCCCTGCTTGCTGCTCGCCCAAATAAGACCGCCGTGCAGCTCTACAATTTGCTTGCATACCGCAAGCCCTAAGCCTGAACCTTGCGATACTTTTGTGCGTGCCGGGTCTGTGCGATACATAGTATCAAATATTTTTGATACATTTTCTTTTTCAACACCTGTTCCGTTGTCCGTAAGTTCAATGATTACAGTGCGCTCGTATTCGCTTACAACCAAGCGCACATTGCCATGCACATTATCACGCGCGTATTTAATTGAATTCATAATAATATTTCTGAATACGCGTGCAAAGGCGTCTGTATCAACGCTTATTTGTGTGTTTGGATTAACATTCATTTGAAGTGAAAAATCGAAATTGCTTCTTTCAAGCATTGTTTTGATTTCACTTGCACCGTCATTTATAAATTCTTTTAAATTTACATTAACTTTATTTAGCCTGTAACTTTTTAATTCATATCGCGATATATTTAAAAGGTCGTTAAGTATTTTTTCGGTATCATCAATTGATGTGCAAATTCTGTTTAAATATTTCTTTTGCTTTTCGGGAGTGGTGGCAATGCCGTCGCGAAGCCCCTGTGCATATCCCTTTGCAGATGTAAGCGGAGTTCTTACATCGTGTGCAATTCCCGCTATAAGCTCCTTGCGCTCCTCTTCTGCTTTATTTTGCTTATCTATATAATGTTTAAGCCTGCGGCGCATTTGGTTAAAGCTTTCAACCGTTTGCCCAAGCTCGTTTTTAGAATTATAATCTATTTCATAATCAAGGTTGCCGCGGGCTATTTCATCTGCTCCGTCGGCAATTTTTTTAATTGGGCTAACAATTGTTTTAGATGTAATAAGTGAAATGATTACTATTGATAACACAAAAACTAAAGCTATAATAATGGCTATAATGCCCGTTCTGCCGAGCAAAAGATTTGTAAATTCTTTTGCGGCATAGTGCGTGCTGGCATTTTTAACGGTGTAATCCTTGTTTATCGCCACAATTAAATATTTATCTTTTTTTCCATTTGCGTGGTTGACGATTACAAGTCCGTTATTAGCAAAATAATTCAAATTTTCATTTTTATTTACTTTTACAATTTTATTCGCTTCTTCTAAAATATCTGATTTAGAGGAGGAGTAAAACGGTTTTCCGTTTTTTTCAATATATATGCTTGAACCAAGCTTTTCAATAGGGGATACAAATTCATTTAATCCATCAAGCTTCTCTTTATCCTCACCCTCCGATAAAAGTGCATTTGAAATACTGCTGATTGTTTGCGACCATTGAATTTGGTTTATTGTGCTGTAATAATTTGTTGTAACACTTGAAATGTTGAAATAAGAGCCTGTAAAATATATCAAAACAGGGGAGAATGCACCGATTAAAAATATAGGTATAAGTATACCCAAAATAGCGGTGAGCATAATCCTTGTACTTATTTTAAAGTTTTTGGAACTTCGCATTTTCGTTCCGGCTTTTTTTTCGGCTTTTTTGTTATTGCTCACTCTTTATAGCTCCGTTCCTTTTTGACTTTCCCATAGCTTCAATCAGCCCGCCAAAATGAATTTCGGCAAAATGGTAAGCTTCGCTGTCAAGATTTGAATATTCGTGGGTAACATGATATTTGATTATGCCACAGATTCCTGAAATTATGTATTGCAGTGAATATTCACTTATTGAATCAATATCGCTTTTGATAAGGTCAAACGCACGGCGAATTGCCTGCTGAAGCTTTTGGGTGAGCAAATCAGAGCCTGAACTTGTGAGCAATATTCTGTAAGCCTCCCTGTCTTCCTCAATAGTTTTAATTCCCATTTTTATTACACTTGCTGCACCGTATGTATCAACTCGCAGCTTTCTTGTTTCACGCCTTAATTGCTTACCTACACCGAGAAAAAGCTTAAATACAATTTCATCACATATTTTGTTTAATAAATCAAATTTATCACTGTAATGCAGGTAAAATGTGTTTCTGCTTATCATTGCACGCGCGGTAATATCTTTTACTGATATATGGTCAAATCCTTCTTCTTCAATTAACTCGAAAAATGCCTGCTTTATTGATTTCTGCGTTCTTTGTATTCTTAAATCTACTGTTCCGTCTTTTTTGCCATTTCATTCTCCTTGAAAATATCAATTATTTATCACACTGTTAAATAAATAACTCGTTGCTTTATTTTACCATTATTTAACACAATAATCAATAATTATTTGTCATTGCCGAGTTTGACAATACACGCTATATACTATAAAATATAATCATCTTTACTATTTCTTTATTTTTTCTTTGCCACGCTTTAGATTATATGTTGTTAAATATAATCATCGGATGGAAAATATTTTATTACGGAGAATTGATATGCAAAATGTACTTGTTTGCGATGATGACGAGGCTATCCTTGAATCATTAAGAATTTATCTTGATAACGCAGGATTTAATGTTATTACGGCAGTGGACGGCCGGGATGCACTCGAAAAGGTGCAAAATAATGATATTCACTGCGTTGTGCTTGATATTATGATGCCCCGCCTTGACGGACTTAAAGCCACTTTAAAAATTAGGGAAAAATATAATTTTCCTATAATTTTGCTTTCGGCTAAAAGTGAGGATACGGATAAAATTACAGGTCTTGGCTTTGGTGCAGATGATTATGTAACTAAACCGTTTAACCCGCTTGAACTTGTGGCAAGGGTTAAATCGCAAATCAGGCGCTATGTAAATCTTGGTAGTATGGTTGCAACACCTACAAGGCTTGTAACGGGCGGACTTGTGCTTGATACGGACGCAAAATGCCTGTTTGTTGACGGTGAAAGTGTTAAAGTAACGCCTATTGAATATAAGATTATGGAATATCTTATGAGTAATATGGGCAAAGTGCTTTCGTCTTCACAAATATATGAAGCAGTGTGGAATGAACCGAGCTTTACAAGTGAAAAAACAGTAACAGTGCATATCCGTAATATCCGTGAAAAAATAGAAATCAACCCAAAAGATCCGAAATATATAAAGGTGGTGTATGGCCTTGGATACAAATGTGAAAAAATTTAAGTATTCTTATTTAGGAAAATTATTGTGCATAATTCTTGCACTTGTAACGGGCCTTTCGGCGATATTTTTGACTACTGCCGAGGTTTTGACCGTTATAAATAACACTGTAAACGGCAAGGATTATTCAAATTATACTCTGAATACCGCTGTTCAGTATGAAATTGAGCATAATATAGCTTACGGAGTAAACACGGCGCATTTAGACACAAAGGGGCTTAAAAAGCATCTTGATTCTCAAAAGGAGAAGGTTTGCAAAAGTGTTTATAATAATGTGATGAGCCAGCTTAATTCTTATCTTGACAAGCTAACTATTGATGAGGGCGGCTTTGACCAAAACGATATACAGTACAGCGAAACCAATCCAATCAGCTATTATGTAGATGATGCTTCATATAGTGTAGACACCGCAGACTATTTTAAATACGACGTCGATTTAGATGAATTTTCATACAACTCCGATGTCGTAACTCTCAAAAATTATGAGAGTATGCTTTATAAGGATATTGAAAAAAAATATGATAATTATGTAAAAAACGCTTTAACACAATATGAGAACTTTGATTATTGGGGTATCAGTGACGGCATTGCATACATAATCGTAAAAAATAATAAGGTTGCTTATAAAACCACGGATTTGCCCGTAAAAGAGATTATGGCAAAGCACGATAGCTTTAAGATTGAAAACGGCAAAATCGAAAGCAAGGAAATTCCTGAAAAAACGCTTAAAAACATAATGGAAAGCAATCAGGCAGACTTCAAGGCAAAGGACTATTCCCTTTATGCCTACATTATTACCGCTAAAAACGAGCCTAATGTTTCAAACTATTTTGAGTCTATGAGGCAGTTTAACGATTATGCAGGCAAGGTTAATGATAATCTTGTTAAGCTTGCAATTATTGATGTAATTTTGCTTGCCGCTTCTCTTGCTATTGCGTTTTATTATTTCAAAATAGTAGGCAAAAAAGATAAAAATTCGCCTGCAAAGCTGATATTCATAGATTATATTCCTCTGCTTCTTCAGCTTGGTATAGTCGGCGGTAGCGGCTTCGGGTTTGTTGCGCTTTTGATAAGCGCATCTGATGAGTATGATGATATAACGCTTCTCTTTGCAATTTTTGCCGGTATTTGCCTTGGCTGTTGGGCGCTTCTTTTTGAACTTTGCTGTTCAATTTCAAGGTGGAGCAAAAGCGACAAGAAGTTTTATAAGCACCTGCTTCTTTATTGGCTCGGTTTTGCGCTTTACTATATTTTTAAATTCATATTTAAAATATCAGTCAAATTCTTTAAAAAATGGCACGAATTCAATAAAAAGTTTTTCGGCACATTTAAGCTTTACGCTTATAAGCCAAAGACATTTGTAAGAAATATAATTTTGCTTTCGCTTGCATTTTTTGCAGTAAATATCGTTTTGATGATAATTATTGCATTTTTCTTCTCGGTTGACCTTCCTATTTTCAGTATTATATTTATTGTGGGCGATATAGTTGCAAATACATTTGCACTCAGGGCGGTGTGCAAGTATTTCAAGGCACTTGATGAAATCATTTATGCTGCATCACAGCATATTGATTTGCCAATGGCAATTGATTCTCTCCCGCAGTCGCTCAAAATTCTTGCCGATAGTATGAAATATACTAATGTTGAGCTTCAAAATGCGATAGCAAAGGCGGTTAAGGATGAAAGGCTTCGTGCGGAGCTTATCACAAATGTTTCCCACGATTTAAAAACTCCGCTTACATCTATTATCACTTATGTTGACTTGCTTAAAAATTGCGATATTTCAGACCCAAAGGCGCAGGAATATATCCATGTGCTTGATGATAAGGGCGCAAAGCTTAAAAGGCTTATTGATGATTTGATTGAAGCGTCAAAAGTAACAAGCGGCAATGTTACGGTTAACCTTACGCCGATGAATTTATCAGAACTTTGCCTGCAATCAACTGTTGATGTGCAGCAGGATTTTGAAAAAAATAATCTTAATCTCGTTGTAAAGCAGGGCGAAAAGCCAATAAATGTTACAGCCGACGGAGCAAAAGCATTCAGAGTGGTTGAAAATCTGCTTTCAAATGCACGCAAGTACAGTGCAAGGGGTACTCGTGTTTATGTCAGTGTTTATGAGGAAAACGGCAAGGGTATTTTTGAAATTAAAAATATTTCCGCCCAGCCGCTTGATATTACACCTGATGAACTGACGGAAAGATTTGTACGCGGCGATAAATCACGAACTGCCGAGGGTAACGGTTTGGGCCTTTCAATTGCAAAAGAACTTTGCAAGGTTCAAAATGCAACGCTTGATTTATCAATAGACGGTGACTTGTTTAAAGCAAAGGTAGCTTTCCCGTTAGCATAAAACAAAACAAATAATAAAAAAGGTTCGGAAAATCCGAACCTTTTTTCTCGCCTTATTATTTTTTCCCTTTCAAAATCGATGAAAGCGGCTTATAAATAACCATTGTTATTATTGAAACGATAAGCCCTTTAACAAAAGTGAAAGGCAGATTGAAGATTAAAAGTGCCTGCAAGATACTCTTGGTTTTAGGCAAAATAATCTGATACATTTGCAAAACTGCAGCTTGTGGGAAGCCTAAAACATTGTAATAAAGCGGGTATATTACAAAATAATTGAAAGGCACGCTGATTAACGCCATAACAAGTGAGGCCGCTACGCTTGCTATCATTGCTTCGCCTTTTGTTTTTTTATGCTTATAAATCAAGCCGGCAACAAGCGAAAATGATGCACCGAGTAAGAAGTTTGAAAGTTCACCCACAAACCCGCTTTGGCTGACTGCCATATGTATCAAATTTTTAAGCAGTGCAATAAGCACACCGGCAAGCGGGCCATAGGCAAATGCGCCTATAAGTTCCGGTAAGTCCGAAAAATCAAGCTTAATAAAGCTTGGCATAATCGGAATTGAAATTTCGATGTACTGCAAACCTACGGCAACTGCCGTCAGCATAGCCGTGCCTGTGACGGTGCGAATTTTGGTTGATTGTTTTGTTTCCATAATTTTTTCTCCTTTTGGGCAAAAGAGAAGCCCCAACTGAAAGTTGGGGCGCAATGCTTTGACCTTGCAAGATATTATTATACCTTGCTTTAAACATTTCTCTCATCCGGACTTTAACCGTCGGTAACGGAATTGCACCGTTTCAGCCGCAAAAGCGGTTCGCAGACTTTACTGCCGGTGAGGAATTACACCTCGCCCTGAAATATTTTATTTGATTTAAAAATGCACTGATAGGCGAACGATGTTCGCCCCTACGAAATGCTTTTTCAAAACCTATAATCATTATATTCTATTTTACGAATTTGTCAATAGCGTTGTTAAATTCATCAAGCATAGAGGTATCGCCCTCTTTAACTGCGTGTACAATGCAGTGGTCAAGATGGTCTTTCAAAATCACCTTGCCTGTATTATTAAGTGCAGATTTAACTGCCGCAAGCTGAATTAAAACATCCGAGCAGTCATCCCCGTTTTCAACCATTTGCTTAACTTTTTGCAAGTGGCCTATTGCACGGGCTAGGCGGTTTGAAACCTCTTTTGTATGTTCGTGCGAATGAGTATGGGTGTGCGAATGGCTGTGATTTGCAGGATTAACTTTATTTTCATTGCTGTTTGCTTTTTCACCCATGCTCGTTTACTTCCTTTAATTAAATTTGTGCAAGTGCCTGCTCAATATCGGCAATAATATCATCACTGTCTTCAATTCCGCAGCTGAAACGCACAAGGTCGGCACTTACACCGCATTCTTCAAGCTGCTCATCTGTAAGCTGGCGGTGAGTGGTTGAAGCAGGGTGCAGGCAGCAGCTTCTTGCATCTGCCACATGGGTAACGATTGCCGCAAGTTTAAGCGAATCCATAAACTTTGTGGCTGCCTCTCTGCCGCCTTTAATTCCGAAGCTTACTACACCGCAAGTTCCGTTTGGCATATATTTTTGCGCTTTTGCGTATTGCTTATCGTCTTCAAGCATTGGGCAGTTAACCCAAGCGATTTTTTCGTGCGATTTAAGATAATTTGCAACTTTTTTCGCATTTTCACAGTGTCGAGCCACACGAAGATGCAGTGATTCAAGCCCAACATTAAGTAAAAATGCATCGTGCGGAGACGGCATTGAGCCGAGGTCACGCATAAGCTGAACCGTTGCTTTTGTAATATATGCGCCTTTGCCGAAAGCCTCGGTATATGTAATACCATGATAACTTTCATCCGGAGTTGTTAAGCCCGGGAATTTATCGTTTTGAGTCCAGTCAAAATTGCCGCTGTCAACAATCGCACCGCCTATTGTGGAAGCATGCCCTTCCATATACTTGGTGGTTGAATGTGTTACAATATCAACACCCCAATCAAATACACGGCAGTTAATTGGGGTTGCAAAGGTGTTATCCACAATAAGCGGAACACCGTTTTTGTGTGCCACCTTTGCAAAGCGCTCAATATCAAGAATATCAAGGCTTGGGTTAGATATGGTTTCGCCGAAAACAGCCTTTGTATTCGGCTTAAATGCGGCTTGGATTTCTTCTTCGTCAGCGTCAGGGCTTACAAAAGTAAAATCAATTCCAAGCTTGCGCATAGTGACATTAAAAAGATTGTATGTGCCGCCGTATATTGCAGATGAACTTACAATATGGTCACCTGCTTGCGCAATGTTAAATACAGCGTAAAAGTTGGCAGCCTGCCCGCTTGATGTGAGCATACCTGCCACACCGCCTTCAAGCATAGTGATTTTGCCTGCTACGGTGTCATTAGTAGGATTTTGAAGTCGTGAATAGAAATATCCGCTTGCTTTTAAATCAAAGAGATTTCCCATTTCCACGCTTGAATCGTATTTATAAGTTGTGCTTTGAACAATAGGCAAAACCCTTGGTTCGCCGTTTTTTGGGCGGTATGCGCCCTGCACACAAATTGTACCTAATTTCATAATATAATATTCCCTCTGTTTAGGCCGCTTCTTCGCAACCTTACTATTTTATATTTTTATATTGCGGGCAACCATTGGTCGCCTTACATTCTCAATCATTTAAAAAATGCTTCATAATGCTTGGCCCGTTTTCAATAAAGTTACCTGTTTCTTTAGCTGTTTCTTCATTGATGGTGTCAACACCGTCAATTTCATTTTGCTTGTGGTAAATAAGATAAGGAACAGGGTCGCTTGCGTGAGTGCGGGTAACAATCGGAGTAGGATGGTCAGGCAAAATCATGATTTTGTAATCATCATATTTTTTAAGTCCGTCAAAAATAATCGGCAAAACTCTCTCATCAATAAGTTCAATTGCTCTTACTTTATTTTCCGGCTCATTTCTGTGGCCGCATTCATCCGGAGCTTCAAAGTGAACATATACAAGATCGTTTCTTTCCAAGCAGTCAATTGCGGCTTTTGCCTTGCCTTCAAAATTGGTGTCAATATATCCTGTTGCACCCTCAACTTCGGCAACTTCCATTTTAGCACAGCCGCCGATACCTTTAATAAGGTCAACAGCAGATACAACCGCACCTTTAATGCCGTAAATTTCTTCAAACGGTGAAAGTGCAGGCCTCTTGCCCTCACCCCAAAGCCAAATTGAGTTAGCAGGTCTTTTGCCTGCTTTCTTTCTGGCAATGTTTACCGGGTGGTCTTTAAGCAAGTCGTAGCTTTTTTTCATCAATTCAATAAGTGGCTTTGCATTTTCGCTTGTTGAAAGATATTCTGTGATAACCTTGCCTGTAATATCGTGTGGAGGTGTCATTTTGCCAAGGTCTGTTGTACCGTTATTCCAAATTAAGCAGTGGCGGTATGATACGCCCGGGTAAAACTTGAATTCATCTGTACCAAGCTTTTCATCTATATATTTGATAAGTATTTCTGCTTCTTCTGTTGAAATATCATCTGCGCAGTAATCTTCAATAGTCTTTTGCTCATACGGTAAATCATCTTCCGAAAGAGTAACAAGATTTGTACGAAGTGAAACATCGCTCGGCTTCATATCAATACCGATTGACGCAGCTTCAAGCGGGCTTCTGCCGGTATAATATTTCATTGGGTCAAAGCCTAAAACGCTCATATTTGCAACATCAGAGCCTGGTTTTAAACCATCGGCAACAGTTTTGATAAGTCCAACTTCACTTCTTTTTGCAAGAAAGTCCATATTCGGCTTTTTTGCGCACATCATTGGTGTTTTACCGCCGAGTGCAGGTACGGGATAGTCAGCCATACCGTCATATAAAACAACTACATATTTCATATCTGCTAATTCCTTTCGATATGTATTATATTATTTAAAGTAGTTTACGCCGCTTTCAAAGATTTTCATATCCTTTTCAAACGGAACATTGGCATAAAGGTCATTGCCTTTTCTTTCAACATGGCCCATTTTACCGAGGACTCTGCCGTCAGGTGATGTAATACCCTCAACTGCACAAACAGAACCGTTAGGGTTAAACGGCATATCGCTTACAGGTGTACCCTCAAGGTTAACATACTGTGTTGCAACCTGTCCGTTTTCAATAAGCTTTTTCATTACATCATCATTTGCTACAAATCTGCCTTCACCGTGGCTGATAGGCACTGCAAATACATCGCCTGCATTTACACTGCTAAACCAAGGTGATTTAACACTTGCAACTCTTGTATAAGCCATTGAAGAAATGTGCCTGCCGATTGTGTTAAATGTAAGAGTAGGGTCATCTTCGCCGATTTCCTTGATTTCACCGTAAGGTACAAGGCCAAGCTTTATAAGTGCTTGGAAACCGTTGCATATACCGAGCATTAAACCGTCACGGTTGTTAAGAAGTTTTGTAACTGCTTCTCTAACCTTTGGATTTCTGAATGTGGTAGCAATAAATTTACCTGAGCCTTCAGGTTCGTCACCGCCGGAGAAACCGCCCGGAAGCATAATGATTTGTGATGATTCAATTTCTTCTACCATTTTATCAATTGTTTCATTGATAGCGGAAGATGAAAGGTTGTTTACTACAAGGATACTTGTATCTGCACCGGCTTTTTCAAATGCTCTTGCCGAGTCAACTTCGCAGTTAGTACCCGGGAATGCAGGAATAAATACCTTTGGCTTTGCAACTTTATTTTTAGCTACAAATATTGAGCGTTCCTTGTAAAGAGGAACATCATATGGCATTTTGGCTTTTTTGCCTGAATCTGTTGCAAATATTTTTTCAAGCTTGCCGCACCAAGCCCCGATAAGTTCGTCAACGGTTTGCACATCCCCGTCAATGATAAATACACCGTTATCATTTGTTTTACCGAGAGTGATACCGTCATATGTATTTTCATCTGCAAGTTCAACTACAAATGAAGCTTCCTTTGCCGCAAATAAAGTTTGCTTATCAAGCCCCTGTGCAAAGGTGAAGCCGAATTTGTTACCAAATGCCATTTTGCATATGCAAGCGGCCGCACCGCCCTCTTTAATAACAGAAGCTGAAAGGATTTTTCCGTTTCTTATTCCTTCATATACGCTTACCATAAGTTCCATAGCCTTATCATAAATCGGTAAGCCTGTTTCATCATCAATAGGAAGTTCAAGAAGTTTAACTGTTGAATTTATACGCTTAAATTGTGCAGAAACTGTTTTTGAAGCTTCGCTCATACCCACTGCGAAAGAAACAAGGGTAGGCGGTACATCAAGGTCGTTAAAGCTGCCGCTCATTGAATCTTTACCGCCGATTGACGGGCATTTGTAACCAACCTGTGCAGTAAGCGCACCCAAAAGTGCAGCGGTAGGTTTGCCCCAGCGTGACGGTACATCGTTAAGTCTTTCAAAATATTCCTGGAAAGTGAGCCTTGCTTGTGATGGGTCACAGCCGACGCACGCAAGCTTTGCAAGTGATTCCGATACAGCAAATGCTGCTGAATGGAATGGTGACCAGCGTGAAAGTTTAGGAATAAAACCGTAGGCCATAACAGTGGCTGTGTCTGTTTCGCCCTCTAAAACAGGGATTTTTGCAACCATTGCTTCTTCAGGGGTAAGCTGATACTTGCCGGCATAAGGCATAAGTACGGTTGAAGCACCGATTGATGAGTCAAAGCGTTCAACAAGCCCCTTTTGGCTGCAAACTTCAAGGCGTGAAAGGTTAGCTTTAAGTGCGTCTGCAAGTGAAAGGCTTTCAAGGCAGGTTGGCACTTCATTTCTGTAATTTTTATTTTCATCTACTGATGTAATTTCAACTTTTGCGTGCTGGGTTACACCGTTTGTGTTGAGGAAATCACGGCTGAGGTCAACAATTTTGTCACCTCTCCAGGTCATTTCAAGCCTGTTTTCATCTGTAACAACTGCTACAACGGTAGCTTCAAGGTTTTCTTCATTTGAAAGTGCAATGAATTTTTCAACATCTTTTTTATCAAGAACTACTGCCATTCTTTCCTGTGATTCGGAAATAGCAAGCTCTGTTCCGTCAAGTCCGTCATATTTCTTCGGTACTTTGTCAAGGTCAATTTTAAGTCCGTCTGCAAGTTCGCCGATAGCAACGGAAACGCCGCCTGCACCGAAGTCATTGCAACGCTTAATCATTTTAGCCACTTCGGCTTTGCGGAATAAACGCTGAATTTTACGCTCGGTAGGTGGGTTACCCTTTTGTACTTCTGCACCGCAGGTTTCAATTGATGATGAGTTGTGCGCTTTTGATGAGCCTGTTGCACCGCCGCAGCCGTCACGGCCGGTTCTTCCGCCGAGAAGTACGATTACATCATCTTTTTGCGGGCATTCTCTTTTTACATTATCTTTTGGTGATGCACCTATAACAGCGCCAATCTCCATTCTCTTTGCTACATAACCCTCATCATAAAGCTCTGTAACTTGGCCTGTTGCAAGGCCGATTTGGTTACCGTAGCTTGAATATCCGGCAGCAGCGCCTGTGGTAATCTTGCTTTGCGGCAATTTAGCATCAAGTGTTTCTTCAAAAGGAGTGGTAGGGTCACCTGCGCCGGTAACACGCATTGCCTGGTAAACATAAGCTCTGCCTGAAAGCGGGTCACGGATTGCACCGCCAAGGCAGGTTGCAGCACCGCCGAAAGGTTCAATTTCAGTAGGGTGGTTGTGAGTTTCATTTTTAAACTGAACAAGCCACTGCTCTGTCTTTCCGTCTATCTGAACAGGAACTTCGATTGAGCAAGCGTTGATTTCTTCGCTTTCATCAAGGTTGTTAACAAAACCGCGCTTTTTAAGTACCTTTGTACCGATGCAAGCCATATCCATAAGGCAAACGATTTTATCCCTGTCACCGTAAACTTCTTTTCTTATATCAAAATACTGCTCTAAAGCTTTGTTGATAGCTTCGGTATATTTTCCGCTGTCAATTTTGATTTCGTCAAGCTCTGTTGCAAAAGTGGTGTGGCGGCAATGGTCAGACCAATATGTATCAATAACTTTAAGCTCTGTAAGGCTTGGGTTTCTGCCCTCGTCATTTTTAAAATAATCCCTTACCCAGCATAAATCTGCAATGCTCATTGCAAAGCCCATTGATGCATGGTAAGCTTTGATTTCTTCATCGCTCATTTCAATAAAGCCGTCAATTCTTGCAATGTCGGCAGGAATTGATGATTTAATGTCAAGCGATTCAGGAATTTCAAGCGATGCAACCCTTGATTCAACAGGGTTGATGATGTAATTTTTAATCTTTTCAAATTCATCATCGGTAATGTCGCCTTTAACTGCAATAATTTTTGCGTACTGAACAACAGGGCGTTCACCGGCAGTCAAAAGCTGAATGCACTGTGCGGCAGAATCTGCCCTTTGGTCATACTGCCCCGGCAAAAATTCAGTTGCAAAATACCTGTAATCTTCCGGAATTGAAAGTTCGGTATAAACATTGTCAAGGTTTGGCTCTGAAAGAATTTGCTTTACCGCAAGATCAAATTCTTCTTCGGTAAGGCCCTGTGCATAGTAACGGTTGATAATTCTTAAATCATCAAGAGCGTTTAACCCTACATTGTCACGCAAATCTGCAAGAGTTTGGCCTGCTTCAATGTCGTTTCCCCTTTTTTTCTCAACAAAAATACGAAAAACTTTAGCCATATTTTTTGTTCTCCTTTTGTCATCTTAACTTGATGTATATAATATACATCCCTATTTTAACACAAACGCACCGCTTTTCATATAGTAAAATTATATTTTTATATAAAAAATTAAATAGAAAAAATCTTAAAATTTAATAAAAATTTACAAAACATATTCAATAACACCACAATTTATGCTATAATTGTTAATGGAAATATATGACACAGTCATTTCATATACACTTTGGATAATACATAAAATTATTCTAAAGGGGGAGATAGAAATATACAGCGTTAGTGATGATGATGTTTACGAGGTTGATTTTATGAACCTCGTCGTAGATAAAGCAGATGGATTAAAAGTTGTTGATTGTGACAATCATTTTTGTGAATTTACAGGTGTACATCCGTCTAAAATCAAACAGGGAAAGCTCTTTCTTCACGATATAATAAAGCCTATTTACAGGGAAGAAATTATGCGCGTTCTTTGCAAAAAAAATTCGCCGTATGTTTATTTTGACGCCGAGTTTGTGGATAAAGATGAAAACGAAGTTTTTATTCACTGCACAGGTCAAAATTATGAGGAATCAAGTCTTTGCAGGCTCACTTTGGCGGATGTGTCAAAATCGCAGGAATTGCAGCTTCAGCTTCGCAAAAAAGCCAAGGAAATGAACTATCTTATTGACCTTGTAACAGGCGGTGTCTGCCTGTTTAAAGTTACAAGCGATATGCATATTGAAGTGCATTATTTAAACGAGGGTGCGTGCAGAATTTTCGGCACTACCAAGCAGGCGTACGGTCAGCAGATTTACCGCTTGGATGAGCTTATTCATCCTGATGATAAAAGCAAGGTTTTTCAGGCTATCGGAAAGGCTATGGCTACTGACGGCGAGTGCGATTTGGAAATAAGAACCATAGTTCATAAAAACGAATATAAATGGTGCAAATTTAATGCTGCCATTCAAAAATACGATGAGGATAATACCCCGATTTTTCACGCTATGATTACGGACATTACCCGTATTAAAGAAGCGGAGGAAGAGGCGGATAAAATGAGCGATATGCTCGTTGAAATGTTTAAAAATTTGCCTGACCCTATTTTTTGCACCGATACGCAGGATATTTGGCAGCTTCAAATCGTTAGCGAAGATTTTATTAAATTTTTGGGCTTTACCCGTTTTCATATTTTTGAAGAGCATAAAGGCAGGCTTGATGATTTTGTAAGCGAAAGGGAAGCAAAATTTATTGAAGCGCAAATCAAAAAGCAAATTGCAGAAGGCAAAAGCACCACTGTTTCAAGGTACAGTGTGCGTACTAAATCCGGCAGATTTATTGTTGTTGAAGACAGGCGAAAGCTTGTAAGGCAGGCGGATGGCTCATATTCAATGATTTGCAGGCTTAAAAATGTGACAAATACATATTCGGAAATGTTTTAATAAAGATGGCTGTTAAACCAACAGCCATCTTTATTTTTGTTTGGTGTGCG
>FR895323.1:15820-33023 GCA_000434995.1 Firmicutes bacterium CAG:341
GTGCGACAAAAAAGATGATTTTAGTTTAATTGTGAACAGTTTGTTAAATATTACCAAACAATATCTATAATTTTTGTAGATTATAACGGAAGAAAATTTGATTGTATTTATTGAAATAAAATTAAAATAATATTATAATTAAGGTGTGTATTACTTTGAGAATAATAGAATATTACTCTCGGGAATTTTGGGCGAAACAAATTATAAAAGGAGATTTGCGTATGAAAAGAAAAAGCAAAAAGATAATCAGTGTTTTTCTTGCTATCCTTATGGCAGTAACTAGCGTAATGCCTGCTGTAACCGCCTTTGCCGGTGACGGTGTTGAAAACCTTTGGGATATTCAAATGTTCTATAAGGATACCGATACCATTGTACCTAAATATGTGGATGAAACGGCAGCGGAAAAGCAGGAATATGTTGAAACTATGAAGGAGGGCCAAAAGCTCAACCTTACATATAAGTTGCTTAATGCAGAAATGCCGGATAACTGCTATGTTAAATGGTACAGCGATATGCCGACTTTGGTTGATGTTGACCAAAACGGTGTGGTTAAAGCTTTTGACTCATCAAAGGGTGCGGTAATCCAAAGCTGGATTGATAATGAAGTTAAGCCTATTCCTCTTGTTGGTAAACTTATGGCAACTGTTCTTGAAAAAGCACTTTTCAATGATAAGGTTGATATTGACTCAATGGATACCGAAGCCATTATTGATATTGTTGAAGCGGCTTTCGGCTCCGATTCGCCAATAGCAGGTTGGATTGATTCATATAAGGGCCAACTTGTTGATTCACTTCGTAAGTATCTTAATAATATTAACTCGGTTATTCATGTGGCTCTTTATAATAAAGACGGTGAAGAAATCGGTAATGATAAGCTTCGTATCAATGTTGTTAAAAGCGATGAATGGTATGCGGCTTTCCTTCCAAACGGAACTCATATTACCAATAAATCTACCGTTCCTACTACCGTAGCGGTAGGTTCTACTGTTCAACTTTACGCTATCACAACTCCGCTTCGCCTTCACTATAAAACGATGTATTCTGTTAAGAGTTCATCAGTCTTCACACAGGGTAAAGTTGTTGCCACTGTTAATGACAGCGGCCTTGTAACCTTTAAAAACAAGGGCAAGGTTACAATTATGGCTTCGCCTGATACAGAAGATATTATCAACGGTATTTTGAAATTGGTAAATAAATTTTATGAAGTTAACGGTACTATTGATTCTGATAAACTTGCGGGTATTCTTATTGATTATATCGGCATTGATATAAACAGAGCGGTGCTTGCAGCTATACTTGATGTTTGCTTTGCAATTAAGGATATTGTCGGTGATACAGCTAACCCTGTTCAGCTTACTGCAACAGCTATTAAACTTATCAGTAACCTCGTTCTTCAATTTGTATATAACGATTCAATCACATTTGAAGTTGTTGATTCACAGCCTCTTGAAAGTTTTGAAATTTCAGGTGCAAACACAGTTCAGGAAGGCTCACAAATTCAGCTTTCAATTACAGATATTAAGCCTTCAACGGGCAATACATCTGATATTGTATGGTCATCATCAGACCCAAGTGTTGCTTATGTTGACCCTGTAACAGGTACAATCACTGGTAGGGATGCCGGCGGTTCGTTCGGTAATATTTCAACAAAGAAATGTACTATCACAGCCACATCAAAAGCAAATAATGTTTCAAGGGAACTTCAGCTTACCGTAACGGGTAAAACGGGTAAGTACCTATCCGATGTAGAAATAACCGGTGAAAATTACCTCGAAATAGGGCAGGAAACAGATCTTGCCTACGCAGTATATCCAAAGCGTGTTGCTGAAAGCAGTAACCTTTATATAACTTGGGGTATGGTGACCGGTGAGGATAAAGACGGTAACACAACTTATTCCTGGGCAACTGCCGATACTCCTGCTACCGACGGCAGAGGTCAGATTGACAGCGCAGGTCACTACTCGGTAGTATCCGGCGGGCAATCGGTTGTTGTGTTAAAGGCGCAAACGGGCTACTACCTTTCAAACAATAATTTCTATGAAATTTCTTCCAAAACTGCAACATTTGATATGTCAAACGGTATTCCGGTTGAAAACATCACAATAAATGTTGACAGCGCACTTGGTATTGCAGGCAAAATAAATAAAACAACAGATGTAACCGTAGGTGACAGAACATATAAATATGTATCTATCAACGCAGGTACACAGTATGCAGGCTTGGGTGCTAAGCTTACAGCAACGGTTGAGCCTGAAACTGCTTCAAACAAAAATCTTACTTGGGTAGTTGATAACGGATATTATTCGCAAAAGCTTTCCGATGATACCCACACTGCCGAGATTACTCAAAAAGCCGGCCACGAAAATGCTGATACATTTAATGTATATGCCGTTTCGGCAGACGGACGCATAAAATCAAATGAAATTACGGTTACGGTAGCTAAAAATACTGCCGATTCCAATACAATTGATGAAGATTCATACAGTGTGGTTAGGGGAAAGACTGCCGACGCTACACATACTATCAAATTCAGCGGTTCAGACGGTACATATTCAGCTTGCTACAAATGTAACTGGTATTCAAGTGATGAAAGCGTATTTACAGTTGAAACAAAGAATAATGATAACAGGGATGCTGTTATTACCGGTGTTGATGTAGGTACTGCCACACTTTACTGCGTATCTGCCGACGGTGGTATTGTTGATACAGCCGAAGTTACGGTTTATCCTGATAAGGAATATCTCCAAAATATTGTTAACCTGTGTGATTCAACAGTAGTTAAAAAAACAAGTGAAAATAAAGCACTTTATAAGCAATATTGCGGTAAGCTTGACCTTGCGTATTATGTTCTTTACGATTCACCGCTGGCAAGCCAGGATACTTGCGATACATACGCTTCAGAACTTCTGTATGCATTTTATAAAATAGGCGGATTTATCGGAATTTTGGGTGTTGATATTTTAGGAACAAACAAAACCCCGCTTGAAAGTAATCATGTAACCGTTAAAGTTGCGACAGCAGGTATATATACTAATTATAAATATGACTTCGATGTGCAGTTGAAACCTGCAAATGCAATGTATAATAACATTGAATGGGAGTCATCAAATCCAAATATTGAAATTGATAAAAACGGTGTTGCCAAGCCGAAAAAGAATGAGGCTTGCTCGGCAATGATTACCTGCACGGTAACCGACTATATGGGTACAAAGTCAAGCAATTTTGCATTCCTCACTTTTGCTAAAATCCCTGTAACAGGTGTTTCGCTTGATACAGATACTATCACAGGCGGAAAGATAGGCGAAACTCAAACCCTTAAAGCAACTGTTACACCAACCGGTACACCGGGTATCGGCGCAAGCTGTACTGATGTATATTGGTATTCAAGTGATGAAAATATTGCAACTGTTGACCAAAGCGGTGTAGTAAGCTTTAAAGAGGGCGGCGATTGTGTAATCACCTGCCAAACTTTTGACGGCGGATATGAAGCAAAATGTAATGTTAATGTTGTTACAAACTATACAGCACTTGAAAATCTTGTTAAATCATATAATGACCAGCAGCTTAACAGTATAAACTATTATCCTGAAAGCTGGGAAAATTTCACAAATACTATGAATAAGGCTCAAGCTATGATTAACGAAAACAATAGCTCACAGGCTAAAGTTGACGCAATGGTTATTGAGCTTGAAAAAGCATATAACAGTCTTGAAAAATATAATTATATTCAAAAGGTTGAACTTTACCTTGATGGTGAACCTACAAAGGAATTTTATCAGTACGATTTAAAAGTTCTTAAAGACGGTTTCAGCTATAAAAACGCTGTGCTTGACCTTAATGTAAGGCTTTATCCTAACAACGGTTCATACAAATCTGTTACTTGGGAATCATCAAACGAACTTATCAGTGTAACTGAAGACGGTAAATGCACCCCAACCAAGAATGAATCTTGCTACGGTTTAATTACCTGCACGGTTGAAGACCATTTCGGTAATAAATATCAAGATACTGTTTGGGTATCGTATGCATTTAATCCGGTAACGGAAGTTGTTGTTTCACCGGCAACTATTTCAGGCGCAATCGGTTCAACTTATCAGCTTTCCAAAACCATAAAGCCTGAAGGCACAGGCCTTGCACATATTGGTGCGGCAAGTATTAAAAATGTTTACTGGGAATCTGATGACGAAAATATTGCAACGGTTGATGAAAACGGACTTGTAACATTCGTTTCTGCCGGTGCTACAACTGTTCGCTGTGTATCATATGACGGCGGTATATACGGTGAATGCCATGTATCATCAGCCGGTGACCGTACCGTACTTAAAGGAAGAGTTGATGAATACAAAGATATTGATTATAAAGACTATGCATATGATTACGGGCAAACATTTAAAACTGCATATGAAACTGCGGTTAATGCCCTTACGGATGATACTTTAAGCCAAAATGAAATCGATGAAATTGCTGCAAATCTTTTAAATGCTTATAATGAAATGATACAGCATCCTTATATTCATGTAACAGATGCAACTATCACATATAAAACATATTCACAAAAAACAAAGGTGAGCAAATATGAAGAAAAGGAAAGCGGAACAGTTGGTGATAATAACAGCGTATCCGTTAACCTTGGTAACGGTGAGTATGCAAATTATAATGATTATAATAAGATTGAGCTTACATCATCAGTTGCACCTAAAGGCGCAATGTATAAAACATTCAGCTGGAATGTGCTTGATTCATATCAAATGACTTCATCAATAAGTGACCAAACAATTACTCTTACACCTAAAAAAGCAAAAGAGGGTGCTTGGGCAAAAGTTAAAATTACTTATACAGATGAATATGACAGAACATTTGAAAAAACAGTTAATGTAACAATGAGTGACAAAGTTGCAACCGGCTTTGATATTACCGAAAGTGCACTTACATTTAATGCAACATCACCTGAAACCCAGCTTGCTTACACACTTTCAGGTTCACCTGAATTTTCAACAGTCATTTGGCAGTCAAGTGATGAAAATGTTGTTAAAGTATCAAGCGAGGGCAAACTGACCTTTGTTGAAAAGGGCGAAGCTGTAATTACGGGTACTGCATTTGACGGTGGGTTTACAGATAAAGTTAAAATAACTGTAATAACCGATTTCAGCGCTCTTGCTTCAAAGCAAAATACATATAACAATATTATTGAAAGTGTAAAAGATACTTACACTTATACTAGGGCAAGCTTGGATGTACTCAGTGCGGCAGTAGCAGACGCCAAAACTATGATTGATGAGGGCAAAGCTACTCAAGCCGAGGCAAACGCAATGCTTAAAAGGCTTAATGATGCGTATGATGCGCTTGTTCCTTATGTTGCAACAACCGGTGTTGAAATCGGATATGAAGAAGCAACAGGGGTTACAAGTGAAAATGCGGGCTTCATTAGATTTACAGGTGCATTATTAAACGGTAAATGCATAAATCTTGTTGCTAATGAACTTCCTAAAGGTTCGGTTTATAAATCAGTAGAATGGACTTCATCTAACAGCAATGTTTCTGTTAACGAAGAGGGCGTTGTTACTAATAAAACAGGCTCGGCAAATGCTTCGCAAATCACTTGCACAGTTACAAACGAAAAGGGCGAAACCTGTTCGTCAAGTGTTTGGGTAACATTTGTAAGATACGGTGTTAAAGCTATAAGCTTTGCTGATGAAAAGGTATTCGGCGCTCCTGCTCAAACAGTTACCCTTTCACCTGAATTTGATATTGATGGTTCGATTTCCGTAATTAAAGATTGCTTTTATTCATCTGATAACGAAGCTGTTGCCACAGTTGACCAAAACGGTGTTGTAACATTCGTAACACAGGGTGAAGCAGTGATTACAGTTATATCAAAAGACGGTGGTTATAAAGCTACAATTAAAGCATATACCACTTGGGACACAACAGCACTTAAAGCTGCAATTGATGAAGCTGAAAAAATCACGCCGACAGATTATGAAGTGTCATATGCAAATACATTTACATCTGCACTTAATAAGGCAAATGAAGTGTATGCAAATATGTATGCAACACAGCAGGAAATAAACGATGCCTGCACAGCCCTTACAGAAGCTATGACTGTGCTTGGTGAGCATAAGTTTATTGTACCTGAAATCAATATTAAAAATGGTGATACCGTGCTTGAAGAAACTGCACTTATTCAAGTTCCTGAAGATACGCAAACAGCAAATCTTTCACTTGCACTTAATGACGGTGCAATGGTAAAATCATTTGAAATCACTGCAAGTGATGAAAACGGAGCCTCGGCTCAAATTAACGGCGGCAATGTTGTTATTACCAAAACAGCAGATGCCGGCTCACTTAAACTTAATGTTAAAGTGATTGATGAGTGGGATAGGGAATATACAAAAACTTATACACTTAATGTAATCAATACTGTTATTCCGGTAACTTCACTTGAACTCACGGTTGACGGCCAGGCAGTATCCGGTAATTATACAGCAAGTGCCGGCGGCAGGTATTCAAACTTTAAAGGTGTTGCAATCGGATATAATCCTACTCCGGCTGATGCCAATGCAATTATTTCGGTTGAATATAAAGTGTCAAATGCTTTGCAGTTTGAAATTGATTCAAACGGTAATCTCAAACTTACAAATACAGGTGCGGCGTCATTAAGAAAATCAGTAGCAACTACTGTAACGGTTACTGTTACCAATGCTGACGGTTCAAGCGCAACTGCATCATTTGATTTCACACTCACAAGGGCTTAAGGAGGCAGATATGAATAAGATGTTTAAAAAATGGTTATCTGTACTTCTTGCGTTTATAATGGCAACGCTCTGCCTGTCGGCAGTCGTTGCCTTCGGCAGTGACAGTGTGGCTATAAATGAAACTAATTTTCCTGACGCAAATTTCAGAGAATTTGTTAAAGATTATGATTTGGATGGTAACGGATCTTTGAGTGCCGAGGAGAGAAATATTGTAACCATTATGACTGTATCTGATGATTACGAAATCAAAACTCTTAAAGGTATTGAATATTTTTCAAATATCAAAATTCTTCGCTGCAGTAATATTAAACTTGAAGAACTTAATGTTTCAGCGCTTAAAGATTTAACAACATTGACCTGTATGGGTAATGAACTTAAAGAGCTTAACCTTGTTGAAAATAATAAGCTTAAAACATTAAATTGCACAGGTAATGAGCTTACTTCAATTACCCTTTTGGCACCAACGTTAATTACGCTTGACTGCCGCGGTAACAGCCTTGCAAAATTGGATGTTACACACGAAACTGCGCTTGAAACACTTTATTGTGCAAATAATCAGCTTTCTTCGCTCGATTTATCACAAAATACAAATCTAACTAAGTTAAACTGCACAATAAATCATATTACTTCGCTTGATTTAAGCAAAAATACAAAGCTTACTAATGTTACAAACGCAATGATTGGTGACCAAACGGTTGACCTTAAGGCAACATTTGAAAATTCTTTAATTTATGTTCCTTTTAAAAACAGCGGGCTTGATTCAAGCAATTATGTTACAAGTTCACTTGAACAGTTCGGTGACGGTTCAGGCTTCAATTTTGAAAGTTTTTATGCTTTTGATGTATCTGAAATCGATAACGGTATTACATATGAATGTAACACCAAGCTTGATTCAAGTGAAAATATGATAGTAAAAGTTAATGTTACAAGGGATTTCTATCAGGTAGGCTTTTATGCTGACAGTGATTATTCTTCCCTTATCGGCAGAACATTTGCGTACAGCGGTAACAAAGCGCCTAATCCGTCTGCTATCACTCCACCGCAATGCAAGGCATTTGATACTTGGAATGAGTCGGTTGAAAATATTACAAGTGATAAAAAGGTTTATGCAAATTGGAAAGATGCGCACACATATGAACTTGCTTCATTTGCAAATGGCACAGCAACAGTTAAATGCTCCGTATGCGGCGATAGCTTTACTTTAAGCTTTATTGACGCAGTAAATTCAAAGAAGGGCGATTCAAATTACAGCCCATATCTTGATGTTTGCAGCGACGGAGTAATAAATGCAAAAGATTACTCAATATTAAACAAAATGAAATAAGATGCATTAAGATAAAAAGCACATCAATTGATTTGATGTGCTTTTTTGTTTACTAATTATTATGTTTGTGCTATTATAAAAATCAATAATCTATGGGTTATGAGAAAATAATCAAGTTATTGTCTTTTTGCACAAATAATTATCAACTAATTTGTATGAAATGTCGATTTTCCGTCAAAAAGTTGAAATTCATCCTATAATATGTCAAAATAAAAGGTACATTGCAATTTATAAATTTATAGGAGTAATTCCAAATGGACAGAAGAATCAGAAGAACACGCACTGCTGTGTTCAATGCAGTTCTTGACCTTATGGTTGAAAAAGATACAAGCAAAATTACCGTTCTTGAACTTTGCAAGCGTGCAGATATTAACAAAAGTACATTTTATTTGCACTATAAAAGTATGGAAGACTGCCTGCAAAACTGTTTTCAGATTATAATGAACGGAATTATTGATATTTCCAAAAAAATAAAATATGATGAAATCAAGCATAATCCTCAAATTGCTGTTGATAAATTACTTGATGAAGTTGAGCGAAATATTGATTATCTTTCAAAATTCAAATCAAGCAGTATTTGCGCACCTGCAATAAAAATGCTTAAAGAAAATCTTGTGTCCTCAATATCTCAAAGCAACGGTTTTAATATTGAAGATAATTATTTTGAAGTTTCAACTATTACTTTTGCCGTGGCTGGGTGTATTGATGCACTTATTGAGCCGCTTCCGGTGTTTAATAAAGAGGAACTCGGCAGGGCGATTGTATCAATGCTTAAGTCATCAAAAAATTAAGTTATAGTATTTTAAGGAGATATTATGGCAAGGCCTAAAAAATCAAGAACGGTTTGTTTTGAACCGGATATAACGGAATTTATCAAAATTAAAAATAATAGGGAATTTGTTGAAATCACTGTTGATGAATATGAAACGCTCCGTTTGATTGATTATATGGGTCTTACTCAAATGGAATGTGCACTTCAAATGCAGGTTGCCCGCTCAACTATTGCATCAATTTATGAAAGTGCAAGGTATAAAATATCCGACTCGCTTGTTAACGGCAAGGCGATAAAAGTAAGCGGCGGGGACTATAATATTTGCCCTAATTCCAAAACCTGCTGTGGCAGGTGCGGCACTAATGTATGCGGCAGGTGCAACCACGGTGCCTGCGAAAAATGCACGGGCAAATTCCACCCGAAAGGAAAGGAATGTAATTTAATAAGTTAAATTAAAAACGCATCTTTGTGCATTAAGCTTCAAAGATGCGTTTTGTTTATTATTTATTAGAGTTGTTCGGCAATTGTGAAAATCATATCTTTTGTTTTATCCCAGCCAAGGCAAGGGTCGGTAATGGATTTGCCGTATACGCCGTCTTCAACTTTTTGGCTTCCGTCTTCAATATATGACTCAACCATAAAGCCTTTAACCATATTTTTAATATCGTCGCTGTGGCGCATTGAATGCAGAACTTCGTTAGCAATTCTAACCTGCTCAAGATACTTCTTGCCTGAATTTGAATGGTTGGTATCTACTATAACAGCAGGGTTTTTGTAATTTCCGGTGCAGTATGCATCGTGAAGTTTTCTTAAATCTTCATAATGGTAGTTTGCGTGGTTGTTACCGTGCTTGCTTACGCTTCCGCGAAGAATTGCATGTGCAAGTTCATTGCCCTTTGATTCAACCTCCCATCCTCTGTAAAGGAATGTGTGGTCGCCCTGTGCTGCTTTGATTGAGTTGAGCATAATTGAAAGGTCGCCGCTTGTTGGGTTTTTCATACCTACCGGAATATCAAGCCCGGATGATACAAGCCTATGCTCTTGGTTTTCAACGCTTCTTGCACCCACTGCAACATATGAAAGAAGGTCTGAAAGGTATCTGTGATTTTCAGGGTAAAGCATTTCATCCGCACAAGTTAAACCTGTTTGCTCAATCGCATCTTTATGAAGTGAGCGAATTGCTTTAATTCCTTCGAGCATATCAGGCTTTTTATCAGGGTCAGGCTGGTGGAGCATACCCTTATATCCTGCACCTGTTGTTCTCGGTTTGCCTGTATAAATTCTCGGTATAATTAAAATTTTATCTTCAACTTCCTTTTGCACATCTGCAAGGCGGTGAATGTAATCAAGTACAGCATCGTGCCTGTCAGCTGAGCAAGGGCCTATAATAAGTAAAAATTTATCGCTTTCACCCTTAAATATTTTGGCTATTTCTATATCTCTTTTTGTTTTAATTTCTTCTGCCTCTTTTGAAAGCGGCATTTCTTTTTTTATTTCCTGCGGCACAGGAAGCTTTCTTTTAAAATTTGTGTTGGTCATATTATCCATAGTTTTACCCTCCATACTAACTATTATAATTGACTGCTGAAATTTGTCAATATTACAACTGCAATTTAGCACTTAAAAGCTTTAACACTTTTAAGTGCAAAAGTGTATGTTCAAATTATAACAAAAGAAAATCTTTTTGTCAACACCAAAATAAATCAATATTATCGTTATATAAATATTTTAATGTTTTTTGTTTTTCTTGATGTAAATGTACGCTTATGATATAATAATTTAAAATAATTATATGGTGATAATATGTTAGAACTAAAGGATTTGAAAAATAATAAGCAGTATTATGAAAATGCAAAAAAATTGTATAACACTGCATTTCCCCCTGCGGAAAGAATACCGTTTGCAATTCTTTACCGTAAAGCCAAGGGGAGCAATGTAACTTTCTTTGCTGTAACACAGGGTGATGAATTTAAAGGTTTAGTGTATACGGTGTGGTTTAATGATATTGTATTTATTTTTTACCTTGCTGTTTCACCTGATGCAAGGGGAAACGGTATCGGCTCAAAAATACTTTCACTTGTTAAAGATAAATTTCCTAATTGCCGCCTGGTGCTTAATATTGAAGCACTTGATGAAAATGCCGAAAATAATGATGAACGCATAAAGCGAAGGGAATTTTATGTTAAAAACGGATTTTTCGGCGCAGGGTATAATGTAAGGGAATATAGCGTAATATATGAAAATATGTGCTATTCAAAGGATTTAATACCTGTAAGTAAAGATGAATATACTGCGCTTATTAAAGCATATCTCGGCAAAATTATGTATTATTTTTACAGTAAATTAAGTGAGTAGTGTTGACATTGGGTGCTCCTTGTGTTAATATACTGCTTGCAGTCGGTGTCGATTACTTTGAGGGTCCACCCGTTCCCATCCCGAACACGGTAGTTAAGCTCAAATGTGCCGAAAATACTTGGAGGGCAGCCTCCCGGGAAAATAGGTGATGCCGACATTTTTAAACCGCTTACTTATGTAGGCGGTTTTATTTTTGTAAGTTACCGTAGGGGCGAACATTTTTCACCTAAAATTCACAAAGAAAAAGGAAGTTGAGAAATCAACTTCATTTCAGCGTGTAGAAAAAGCCAAATTATAATTTCTACACGCTGGTAGACTTTGAGAAAGAGAGATAAATTTTGTATTTTGCGAGTGGGAGCTGTACGATGGTACTGCCCCCGAGCAAAAGACGAAAAGCGCCAAAAATAGCTTGGACTCGATGTCCAAGCTATTTTTCAATCCCTCCGAGTGCAACAAGTTGCACCCACCTCCCTTTGCAAGGGAGGCAAAAAGGTTTATTTATTTTATTCGGCGCGCTTTAGCCACTTTATCGACAGTCTGAAGCCACTTCAAAAGAAGTGGCTTTTTTTATGTAAATAAATTATTAACACCTATTGACATTAAAAGAATATGTATGATTATTTATAAAGCGGGCCATAGGTTTTGCAAGCTGAATAATCGGCTGCCTGAATATTATCAGTGCCAAATGAAGCCCAGCAATGCGGACGGAAGATTTTGCCCTCGTCTACATTGTGCATATTTACAGGAATGCGGAGCATTGATGCAAGTGTGATAAGCTCGCTTCCCACATGCCCGTAAACAGTAACACCATGGTTTGCGCCCCAATTTGCCATAACGCTGTATACATCTTTAAATGCGCCTTTGCCGGTAAGCTTCGGTGCAAACCAAGTAGTAGGCCATGATGGGTCTGTGCGCTTATCAAGTGTGGCATGAATATCATCCGGCAAATCAACTGTATATCCCTCAGCAAGCTGAAGAACAGGGCCGATACCCTCAACAATATTTACACGAAGCATTGTAACAGGCATTTCAGCTTTGCAGCGGAAGTGAGATGAAAATCCGCCGCCGCGGAAATATTCATAATTTGCTCTGCACCAGTCTGTTGCATTAAGGCAGGCTTTAATATCGTCGTTTGTCATTTCCCAGAACGGTTTCATACAGCCTTTGCCCTGCGCGTTTTTAGATGCGCCTGAACCGTCAAGTGCGGTTGCACCTGAATTGATAAGGTGAATAAATCCGTCTTTCGCAATGCCTTCAGGCCTTTTGCCTGTAACTCTTTCGCAGGCGTCAGGACTCCAGTAAGTACGAACATCGTGGAAACAAGGTGCTGTGTCAGATACAAGTAAGCCGAGCATCATTGAAACACCGTTTAAAGTGTCATTTTCCGTTGCAAACGGAGTAGGCATTTTTTTACCGTTCCAGTCAAATGAAGATGCCATTATAGATTCTGTAAAGTCAGCATTCGGAAGCCAGTCAGTCCAGTTCCTTTGACCTTGGAAACCGGCGGCAACAGCGTTTTTGCCAAGTGCTTCTTCGTGCCAGCCCATTTCATCAAGCTTCTTGTTGCCGAAAAGAATATCACGCACGATAAGTGTCATTTTAGTGATGAATTCCCAATCTTTATCAGGGTCAACAACTTTTGATTTTGTAATAACTTCAGGTAAATCTTTGCCTGCGTTTACATCAAATCCCTCTTTGCAATTTTCTTTAATCCATGCATATGCTTTGTCATATTCATCGTGGTCATAAATGCCGAGGGTAATTCTTCTGCAAATTTCTGTCATATCCACCCATTCAGGACGAATTCCGAGATATTTCTGGAAAAATGAAGCGTTGCAGTAAGCACCGGCAATACCCATTGTTACTCCGCCGATATTTACATATGATTTATCTTTCATCCAGCCTACCGAAACAGCACATTTTGCAAAGCGGATAATTTTTTCTGCTACATCGGCAGGAATTGTGCTGTCGTCTTTATCCTGCACATCGTGGCCGTAAATTGAAAATGCGGGCATACCCTTTTGCGCATATGCAGCCATAACAGCGGCAAGGTATACTGCGCCCGGGCGTTCAGTTGCGTTAAGCCCCCAAACAGCCTTAATGGTTTTTGGGTTCATATCGTATGTTTCCATACCGTAGCACCAGCAAGGTGTTACAGAAAGTGTTGCAACAACATTTTCACTTGAAAACTGCTCTTCGCACTTTGCAGCTTCTGCGCCGCCACCGATTGTGGTATCACTTACCACACACATAACCGGTGTACCGTCAGGATAGCTAACATTTTCGCTGATAAGCTTTGCCGCAGCGTTTGCCATACCCATAGTTTGTTCTTCAAGGCTTTCACGAACTCCGCCCCATCTTCCGTCAATTACAGGGCGAATACCGATTTTTGGATACCTCATAAATTTTACTCCTTTATATTTTATTTGTTTAATATTTTTATAAATTTATCGTAATTTTTATCAAAATCACTTGCGTTTTCACTTTTATAAGCAGTTAGCTTTTCGCTTGATTTGATGATTTGCCTGCCTGTGTTTACATCTTCTATATCACCGAGTGCGATAAGCTGTAAAATAATGTTTCCGAGTGCGGTCGCTTCCGTCGGCCCGGCAATAACATCAATGTTCAAACTGTCTGCTGTCATTTGGCATAAGAAATTATCTTTCGTACCGCCGCCTAAAAGGTGGAGTACATCAAATTTTTTGCCTGTGTTTTCTTCAATTTGCTTTATTGCAAATCTGTATTTCATAGCAAGGCTTTCATAAATGCACCTAATCATCGCACCGTCGCTTTCAGGTTTGCCTTGCCCGGTTTTTTCACAATATGTGCAAATTTTTTCCGGCATATTTTTCGGCGTTGCAAAGCTTTCATCATCAGGGTCTATAAAATATTCAAATGCTTTTGCATCCCTTGCAAGCATTTCCATATCGTTGTAAGAATATTTCTTGCCCTCATCTGCAAAGTTGCGCCTGATTTCCTGAATAAGCCATAAGCCGCTGATATTTTTAAGATAGTTTATCTTTTTGTTTGCGCCAAGCTCGTTTGAAAGCTCATCTTTCATACTTTTTTCGCTTAAAATCGGTTTATCGTTTTCACATCCGATAAGCGACCAAGTTCCGCAAGATAAAAATGCGGAGGTTTCATTTTCTGCCGCCGGCATAGCGCATACGGCGCATTGCGTATCATGCCCTGCAACTTTGATTACTTTTATACCCTTATATTCGCCTGCAATTGTGGCGCTTTTAACTATCGGCGGAAGTATTTTTTTATCCTTTTCGGTGATTTCAAATACTTTTTCCTGCCATTTTATGTTTTCAAGGTCAAGCATTTGCGAGGTTGATGCAATGGTCTGCTCCGCAGTTTTGGCACCGCATAAAAAATAAGCAAAAAGGTCAGGCATAAATAAAAATGTATCTGCATTTTTTGCTTTTTCAACACAAAGCTGAAAAAGTGTGTTAATAGGCATTATTTGGTTGCCTGTAAGGCGATAAAGTTCTTTATCAGAAAGTTTATCGAATACTTTTTTTACTGCGTTTTTTGTTCTCTCATCACGGTAGCAAACGGGCAGAGAAATCAGTTTTCCGTCACCGTCAAGCATTCCGTAATCAACACCCCAGGTGTCAAAAGCCAAGGAATCAACATTTTCGCACATATCAATTGCTTTTTTTACTTCACCTAAAAGGTATTCAAAATCCCAGCATAAAAGTCCGTCTTTTTCAACAAGGCTGTTGTCAAAACGGTGAACTTCGTTATAGCTTAACCTTCCGTTTTCATATTCGGCAAGTATTGCCCTGCCTGTTGATGCCCCAAAGTCGAATGCTAATACTCGGCTCATACTTTTACTACTCCTTTTTTGAGCAAAACATTTGCATAAATCGCAGTTTCGCCGGTAGCGATAATAAGATAAGCTTTTTTTGCTCTTTCGTAAAATGCAAATCTTTCCGTCATTTCAATATCGTGATGTTCAGGTTCGTATTTGTTTAAAAGTTTATCGTACTCTGCCCAAATCGACGGTGTAGGTGTGTTGTCGCCTTTTACAACTTCCATAAGTGCTACCGGTTTTTCAGTGTATGTATCAAGCGGAATAAGTGAAAGCACGGCGTCAAGAATATCTGTTGTTGAATGGCCGTCGGCTCTGATAACTATTGCATTTTTTCCTACACTTTCGCAAGGAAAGTTTCCGTCAGCAATAACAAGCTCATCGCCATGCCCCATTTCGCAAAGTGCTTTTAAAAGTTCGGGCGAAACAATTGGATTTATTCCTTTTAACATAATCAGTTCTCCTTTTTGTGAAGCATTTCATCATCAGGATTGTACATTTTGTGGCCCGGGTGGCGACCGGTGATTTTATAATAGCTTCTAAGGTCAATAAGTTTTTGAATATTTTTTTCGTCAATATCGTGGCTTCCGCCGAGTATTACTGCGTTAATCGTGATTTTTGCCCAAAGTTCAAGGCTTTCCATTCTGTAAAATGCTGTGATAACATCACTGCCGACCGCAAGCGCACCGTGATTTTCAAGAAGCATTACATCATGCTCTTCAAGGTAAGGTTCAATTGCGTCAGGCACTTCCGTGGTGGACGGTGTGCCATACGGTGTAAGCGGAACAGCACCGATTGCGGCAACATCTTCAATCATATTGTACATATCCATAGCTTTGTGAGCTACTGCAAAGCCTGTTGCTCCCGGTGGGTGAGCGTGAATTACACTCATTACATCATCACGCTTGTCATAGCATCTTAAATGCATTTTGATTTCACTTGACGGGCGAAGCCCTTCTGCCGCTTCAAGCACATTGCCCTTTGCGTCAATTCTGATAAGTTTATCAGGTGTGATAAACGATTTGCTCATACCTGTCGGCGTAGCAAGAATTGTTCCGTCGTCAAGCTTAGCACTGACATTACCGTCATTTGCAGCAACCCAGCCGAGCTGCCACATTTTGTGACATACATCACAAATTTGTTCTTTTATTACATCAATATCCATGGTTAATTCCTTTCAAATTATTATATTTCTAATTTTAATTATACTGTTGATTTTTATGTGTTGCTCGGTGTATAATGTGAAATTGTAGGACAATATTGACTTTTTGAGTCTTTATCAAGGCAAGGTGAATTTTATGCGATATATAGGTTATCACGAAAATAAAAGCAGAGGAACTTTTGGTTTTCCGATTCAGCTTTATTATGTTGATTCAAGCCACCCGCAGTATGAAATGCCGTTTCATTGGCATATGGAATGTGAGCTTATTTTGGTGCTTGGCGGAAAATTTCATCTTTCAATAAACGGGGTGTCGCACACTCTTGAAAAAGGGCAGAGCGTTTTTATACCAAGCGAGTTTATACACGGCGGCACACCGGAAAACTGCACATATGAATGTGTTGTGTTTGATATGGAAAGCTTTCTTTCGCAATCACCCAAGTGCATTGAAAAGTATAATAATGCACTTGACAGCGGAGTAATAAGCGAAATGATATTTGAACCAAACAGCACAGCAGGTGCTATGGTGGATTCGCTTTTTGAAAATATGGAAAAGGAAAGTGTGGCGAACACCTTTACCACAACCGGACTTTTGTGGCAGCTTATAGGTTATATAATAGAACAAAAGTCACAAATTGCACCCTCTGTTCAAAATACCGTATATCGCAAAAATAAGCAGATAAAAAAAGTGCTTACAAAAATAAGAAACGATTATTCAAAACAGCTTACTCTTGATGATTTGGCTAACGAAGCACAGCTGAATAAGCAATATTTTTGCAGGGCATTTAAGCAAGTTACGGGTAAAACACCTATTGATTATTTGAATTATTATCGTATTGAATGTGCGGCGGAGCAATTGAGCCTTTCGTATCTTTCAATAACCGATATTGCCCTTTCCTGCGGCTTTAATGATTTGAGCTATTTTAACCGCCTGTTTAAAAGAAATAAGGGCGTTACACCGAGTAATTACAGAAAAAAGTTCAAAACCCGCCTTTAATATAAAAAAAGCAGAAGTTTG
>FR895323.1:33070-55877 GCA_000434995.1 Firmicutes bacterium CAG:341
TCTGCTTTTTTTATATTACTTGAGCAATGAACGATACATTTTAATGTATTCGTTTGCACTTTTGCCCCAGCTCATATCACATTCAAGTGCACGCTTAACAAGAACTTTCCAATCCTTGCTGTTATATGCGTCTACACCTCTGTAAATAGCACCGAGCATATCATAAGCATCGTATGTTTTAAATGTGAAGCCGTTGCCATGGCCGTCACCGCAGTCGGTAATAGAATCTTTAAGTCCGCCTGTTTCACGAACGATAGGAAGCGTACCGTATCTGAGTGCAACCATTTGTGAAAGACCGCAAGGTTCACTCTTGCTCGGCATAAGGAATAAATCCGCACCGGCATAAATTTTTCTTGCAAGGTCAGGCACAAAGCCGATTGTAATACCCACTTTATCAGGATATTTATCGTGCAGGTAGCGGAAAAAGTTTTCATATTCCCATTCGCCGCTGCCAAGCACTACATATTGAATGTTGCGCTCATACAAGCTCTTTTCAAGCACTTCTTTCATAAGGTCAACACCCTTGTGACCTACAAGCCTTGAAACAATGCCGACAACAGGAACATCGGCATCAACATTCATTCCCATCATTTTTTGAAGTTCTGCTTTGTTTTTAGCTTTGTTTGAAAAATCATCAGCATTATAGTTTGCCCAAATGTCTTTATCTGTTTCAGGGTTGTAGCTGTCGGTATCAATACCGTTTAAAATACCGCAAAGTTTCCAACTGCGCTGATTTAAAATAGGGTCAAGCCCATGGCTGTACCAAGGGTCAAGTATTTCTTTTGCATATGTAGGTGAAACGGTTGTAACTTTATTTGCACATTCAATGCCCGCTTTCATAAAGTTTACAAGTCCGTCATACATAATAAGGTTATTATGTTCAGGTGCAATGCCGAGAACATCATTAAGAAGCTCATCACCGTATTTGCCCTGATATTGAATATTGTGAATAGTGAAAACGGTTTTGATGTTTTCATATCCCATTCTGTTAGCATAATAGCAACTGTAATAAAGCGGAGTTAACGCACTTTGCCAATCGTTGCAATGGATGATGTCAGGTTTCCAATCAATTGCAGGAATTATTTCAAGTACAGCCCTTGCAAAAAATGCAAAACGCTCCGCATCATCATAATGCCCGTAAATTCCGTCGCGCTTAAAGTAATATTGATTATCAAGGAAATAGTAAATAACACCGTTTGCCTTTGCTTCAAATATACCGCAATATTGCCTTCTCCAAGAAACAGGAACGGAAATAGAAGTGATAAACTTCATTTGGTCTTTAAATTCCTGCTTGATTCCGTCATAAAGCGGCATTACAACACGACAGCCGATAAGTCTTTTGCGAAGAGCCACAGGCAATGAACCTGCAACATCTCCCAATCCGCCCGAAGCCATAAAAGGAAGTGCTTCAGACGCAACATATAATACTTTCATTTTTATTCCTCCGATTAAACCCTTGTGTTTTTGGCAAGGCAAACAGGAAATGTGTTTGCACCTGAAAGCTCAGCCGAACTTTTAATGCTTACATTTTTATCTGCAATTACGCAGTTAACTTTTGCATTTTCGCCGATAACGGTATCCTGCATAAGTATAGAATTTTTAACCACAGCACCTTTTTCAACCTTAACGCCCTTAAAGATAATGCAGTTTTCAACCTGCCCGTCGATTATGCATCCGTCTGCAACAAGTGAATTTTTAGTTGCCGATTCAGGACCGTAAAGAGTAGGCATATCATCTCTTTCTTTAGTTGAAATAGGGGAGCTGAAAAGCTTTTTCCTGTTTTCTTTTTCAAGAAGTGACATTGAAATTTTATAATAGCTTTGAATTGAATCAATTGTGCCTACAAAGCAATTAGTTGCATCGTAAGCGTGAATTTTAAGATTTTTAATATTTGACATAATGATATTTCTTTGATATGAAATTTCATTTTTTGAATGAGCTGTTTGAATAAGAGTTTCAAGAAGATATTTTTTCATTATCATAATATTGCATGAATAAAATACTTCTTCGTCTGAATCACGGTCAAGGCTCATTTCCATAATTCTTCCGTCTGCTTCAACCTTATCAAAGCAAAGTACAGAACCTATGTTTTTAGGCATTTTGCCCTTTACACCGACTATTGTAATATCAGCGCCGCTTTTTTCGTGCGCATCAAAAAGTGCGGAGTAATTGATGTTCATAACATTGTTGCAATCTGCCATCAAAACATAAGTTTGGTGCGATTGGTGAAGAAAATTGATGTTACCGTAAATGGCGTCAATGCGGTTGCCCCACATATTTGCACTGCCGGCAGAAAACGGAGGGAGCAAGAATAGTCCGTCGCTTTTTCTGCTTAAATCCCAAGGCTTACCTGTTCCTATATGGTCCATAAGAGAACGGAAGTTTGAGTTTGTTACAACACCGATTTTTGTAACCCCGCTTTCTACAAGGTTTGAAAGCGGAAAGTCGATTAAACGAAAGCGAGAGCAGAAAGGAACAGAACCCATAGTTCTCATCGCCGTAAGCGTATCAAGCGCTTCTTCGTGAATGTTTGCAAATAGCATACCTAATACTGATTTTCCGTTCATTTCTTATACCTCCTCTCCTGCGCTTACCATAGTACCCGGTGCAATGTGAGTTCCTGTTTTAATTGTTGCGCCTGCACCGATAACCGCAATGCCCCAATCCTCAGGCTTTTCAAGAAGCTCCGGTATTTCGCCGACCTTTGCGTCAGGCTCAATCACCGCATTTTCAGCTACTATCGAATAATAAACTTTAGCGCCTTTTTTAATTGTTGCACCTGGCATAATTACACTGTATCTTATGTCTGCCTCTTCTTCAACCGTGCAGTTAGGTGAAATAACAGAGTAATCAACATTACCCTCAATTTCACATCCCTCGCTGACTGATGAATTTTCAACAACTGCTTTTTCGCCTATGTAATGCGGCGGCGCCATTGGATTTCTTGAATAAATTCTCCAGCTTGTATCGCTTAAATCAAGGTCAACATTTGGATTGATAATATCAAGGTTTGCTTCCCAAAGCGAATCAATAGTTCCTACATCTTTCCAATATCCTGCAAACGGAAAAGCAAAAAGCCTCTCATTTGCTTCAAGCATTGTAGGAATAATGTTTTTACCGAAGTCGTTTGATGAACCCTCGGTGTTTTCATCTTGAATAAGATATTTTTTAAGCTTATCCCAACTGAATACATAAACACCCATTGATGCTTTATTGCTCTTCGGTTCTTTCGGCTTCTCTGCAAATTCGTAAATTCTGTTGTTTTCATCTGTTGCAAGAATGCCGAAGCGTGAAGCTTCTTCCCAAGGAACTTCAAGCACAGCTATTGTGCAGTCTGCATTGTTCTTTTTATGGAAATCAACCATTTTAGCATAATTCATTTTGTAAATATGGTCGCCTGAAAGAATTACAACATATTCAGGGTCATATTTTTCAATGAAATTGATGTTTTGGTAAATAGCGTTTGCAGTGCCTTTGTACCATTCTGCACCGCCGATAGCTTCATAAGGGGAGAGGATGTGAATTCCTCCGTCCTGCCTGTCTAAATCCCAAGGCTGTCCGTTTCCGAGATAGTCGTTGAGTTCAAGCGGCTGGTATTGGGTAAGTACACCTACGGTGTAAATGCCACTGTTTACACAGTTTGAAAGCGGAAAGTCAATAATTCTGTAATTACCGCCGTATGGAACAGCAGGCTTTGCAATGTTTTTAGTCAGCACGCCGAGTCGGCTGCCCTGTCCTCCGGCAAGGAGCATTGCTACAACTTCTGTTTTATGTGCCATTTCATTTCTCCTTTTATTTTTTCTTTTTATTGGTACTTGCTGATTTTTTATCAGCAGTTTTCGCTTTTTCGTCAGGCTTTGCCGCTTCTTTTTTAACCTGTGGTTCAGCCTTTTTTACCTTTTTAGCTTTTTCGCTTGCAGCTTTATTTTTCGGCTTTGATGTTTTCTTGCTTGCTTTTTCAAGATAAATTGCAGATAAGCCCGAAAGCTTTAAACCTATGCTTTGCCCAAAACCGTGCATAGCTTTTTTCCTGGTTTTATATGCAGGGTGCTTTGCAATTGTTGAACCGCCGTATTTTTCAAGCGATGTATCAAGCACAACTTTATAGCTGCCCTCACTCGGCACGCCTATTCTGTATTCATCAAAGCTGTTAGGTGTGAAGTTAAATATTGCAATAATTTCTTTTCCTGATTTGTCAATTCTGCGAAAAGCAATAACACTGTTCGCATTGTCTTCACTTGAAATCCACTGGAAACCGTCCCAGCTGTAATCAATTTGCCAAAGTGCAGGTGTTTCTTTATAAAGATTGTTAAGTGTTTTGCTAAAGCCGAGCATTTTTTTGTGCATGTCATAATCGAGTAAAAGCCAATCAAGCCCTTGCTTGTAGTTCCACTCAATAAATTGCCCGAATTCCGAACCCATAAATAAAAGCTTTTTGCCCGGATGAGCAAACATATATGCAAGAAACAGCCTTAAACCGTCAAACTTCATTTCATATTCGCCCGGCATTTTGTTTATAAGACTGCATTTTCCGTGTACCACTTCATCGTGGCTTATAGGTAAAATAAAGTTTTCACTGAATGCGTAATAAAAGCTAAAGGTAATGCAGTTATGGTTTCCTTTTCTGAAAAGAGGGTCGAGCGAAACATATCTTAACATATCGTTCATCCAGCCCATATTCCATTTAAAATTAAAGCCGAGCCCGCCGATGTCGGTAGGCATTGTAATCATAGGCCAAGCTGTTGATTCTTCGGCTATCATCATAACTTCGGGATGTTCTTTAAACATAGCACAGTTTAAATCCTTAAAAAATTCAACTGCTTCAAGATTTTCCCGTCCGCCGTTTTTATTCGGCGTCCATTGCCCGTCTTCTCTGCCGTAATCAAGGTAAAGCATTGAAGCAACGGCATCAACTCTCAATCCGTCAAAATGGAATTCATCAACCCAATACATTGCCGATGAAATAAGGAATGATTTGACTTCGTTTTTGCTGTAATCAAATACCCTTGTACCCCATTCTTTATGCTCGCCTTTTTTCATATCGGAATATTCATATGTGCATTCCCCGTCAAATTCATAAAGCCCATAGGAATCTTTCGGAAAATGAGCCGGAACCCAGTCAAGTATTACGCCTATGCCTGCTTTGTGGCACGCGTCAACAAAATACATAAGGTCATTCGGTGTGCCATATCGTGAAGTCGGGGCAAAATACCCTGTAACCTGATACCCCCATGAACCGTCAAACGGGTATTCCATAATAGGCATCATTTCAATATGAGTGTATCCCATATCTTTTACATAAGGCACAAGCTCCTCTGCCATTTGCCTGTATGACAAAAATTCGCCGTTTTCGTGCCTTTTCCAACTGCCAAAATGAATCTCGTAAATATTTACCGGCTTTTCAAGAATGTTTCCGGAATTTTCTTTTTTCCAGCTTGAATCATTCCAGCGGTATTTGCCTGTTTCATAAACTTTTGATGCTGTACCCGGCCTTGTTTCAGCGTGGAAAGCATAAGGGTCGGCTTTCATAATTATATCGCCTTTTGATGTAGTTATGGCATATTTATAACAGTCATAAATTTTTACATTTTCAATTTTGGCTTCAAAAATTCCATCGCTGATTTTTTTCATAACATTGGCACTTGCGTCCCATTTGTTAAAATCGCCGACGGTTGAAACACTTTTTGCATGCGGTGCCCATACACGAAATGCAAATGTATCTCCTTTAATTCTATGACAGCCGAAAAATTCATATGCCTTATAATTTTTCCCCTGGTGGAAAATATATAAAGGGAATTCATAATCTTTGTCTAATTTTGCCAAATTTTCATCTCCTTTACTTTGTGTGAAAGCTCAAAAAATATAATTTTGTGCTATTATACCTATAATATGATTTAATAATATCACCTTTGCAACAAATAATCAAGCGGTTTTTGGTTACTTTGTTACAAAAAAATGTTAAATTTATCTAAAATCTGTGTAAATTGTTAGAAATGTATAAAGAATGGAATGCCAGAGATGAGCTATTTTTAACAATAAACACCTTCTGATTTAAGGGTGAATTTGTATAATAAAAGTTGATGATTTCTATTGTATAATAAGTATTATATATGTTATAATGAGCGTATTAGATATTTGCAAGGCAGAGGTGGAGAGTATGCGTGATATTCTTGTAGCATATCCGTCAAAGGATACAGCTCTTAAATTGCGCTCTCTTCTCGAATGCGAAGGCTTTAATGTTACCTATGTTTGTGCAACCGGTGCAAGCGTTTTAAGCATTGCGCAGGAAATGAGCGAGGGCGTAATCGTATGTGCCGAAAGTTTGAGAGATATGACAGCCGGTAATATAGCCGAGCATTTACCGCCGGGGTTTGATATTGTTGCACTCACCCGTGGGGATACCGACAGTTTTATGAGCAATCTTGTTTATCTTCCGCTTCCGGTTGACAGGCAGGAATTTTTAAGCACGGTAAGTGTGCTTGTAAACAGTGTGTCAAGCTTCACCAGGCGAAAAGACGGTGAAAATGAAGTTATTGCAAAGGCAAAGCTTATACTTAGGGAAGTAAACGGATTTTCGGAAATGCAGGCACACAAATATCTTCAGCGCGAAAGTATGAAAATGGGCAAAAAAATTGCAACTCTTGCGCAGGAAATAATCAACGATTTTATGTAGTACATATAATATATTTGCAAATAATTTTTGAATGGATGATACTATGGTTTTTACAAAGATGCATGGTTGCGGCAATGACTATATATACATTGATTGCACCAAGGAATTTGTCGAAAATGAGGAAAAAGCTGCAATTATTTTATCTGACCGCCATTTTGGAGTAGGCGGTGACGGAATTATCCTTATAAAAAAAGGCACAAAAGCAGATTTTGAAATGGTTATGTATAATGCAGACGGTTCAAGGGGTGCAATGTGCGGCAACGGAATAAGATGCGTTGCAAAATACTGCTATGACCATAAGCTTACGGATAAAACATCATTTACTATCGAATCAATGGGCGCAGTAAAATACATTGATGTAAATGTAAAAAACGGTGAAGTTGTAAGTGCCAAGGTTGATATGGGCAAACCGTCGCTTGCTTGCAGTGATATTCCCGTTAATGCAAATGGGGATAAAGCGATTGATGAGCCTATTGCTATTATTGACAGAGAGTTTAAAATGACCTGCGTATCAATGGGCAATCCGCACGCAGTTATGTTTATTGACGAACATCCGAGTGATTTTGACCTTGAAAAATACGGTAAGGCGTGCGAAGGCAATACGGATATTTTTCCTGACAGGGTAAATGCCGAATTTGCAAAAGTTATTGACAGGCATAATATCGAAATGCGTGTTTATGAGCGAGGTTCAGGCGAAACGCTTGCTTGCGGCACAGGCTCGTGCGCAACCGCTGTTGCGGCAATTACATTGGGCCTTTGCGATAATGATGTTACCATTCACCTAATCGGCGGTGACCTTGATATTAGCTGGAGCGGTGATGAAAACGACAGTGTGTATATGACCGGCCCTGCAACACAAGTGTTTACCGGCGAGGTTGATTTGAATAAATTTGATTAACATATTTTGTATAAAATGGAGGTTTAAAATAATATGAAAATCAATGAAAACTTTTTGAAGATTGAGTCAAGCTATCTTTTCTCAACTGTTGCTAAAAAGCAGAGGGAATACCAAGCTGCTCATCCTGACGCTGATGTTATCCGCCTTTCAATAGGCGATGTAACAAAGCCGCTTGCACCGGCAGTTATTGATGCAATGCACAAAGCTGTTGATGAAATGGCAAATGAAGCTACTTTCAAGGGATATCCGCCTGAATACGGATATGATTTTATTCTTGACGCTATTCAAAAGCACGATTATACCGACAGGGGAATTGATATTGCAAAAGATGAAATTTTCCTTTCTGACGGAGCAAAGAGTGACTGCGGTAATATCGGCGATATTTTTGCAGTTGATAACAAAGTTGCAATTTGTGACCCTGTTTACCCTGTATATGTAGATACAAATGTTATGGCAGGCAGAAGCGGAGATAAGGATGAAAACGGACTTTGGTCAAATATTATCTATATGCCTTGCACAGCAGAAAATAATTTTACACCTGATATTCCGAGTGAAATTCCGGATGTAATTTATCTTTGTTTCCCAAATAACCCAACAGGTATGGTTGCTACAAAAGAGCAGCTTAAAAAGTGGGTTGATTTTGCAAATGAACATCATTCACTTATTCTTTTTGACTCGGCATATGAAGCATTTGTTGTTGAAGATGATATTCCAAAATCAATTTATGAAATTGAGGGTGCAAAAACCTGCGCTATTGAGCTTCGCTCATTTTCTAAAACTGCCGGCTTTACCGGTATGCGCTGCGGTTACACAGTAGTACCTAAAGAACTTGTGTTTAACGGCACAAGCCTTAATCCTCTTTGGGCAAGGCGCCAGGCTACAAAGTTTAACGGTGTATCATATATTACTCAAAGAGCAGCCGAAGCAATTTATACAGAAGAAGGTCAGAAGCAGATTAAAGAAACGCTTGCTTATTATCAAAAGAATGCAAGAGTTATTTATGACGGCCTTTGCGATGCCGGTTTTAAATGTTACGGCGGTGTAAACTCACCGTATGTATGGCTCAAGGTTCCTGAAGGTTACACTTCTTGGGAATTCTTTGATGAACTTCTTGAAAAATGCCAGGTAGTAGGCACACCGGGTTCAGGTTTCGGCCCAGCAGGTGAAGGCTACTTCCGCTTAACATCTTTCGGTAATGATGAAAAGACTGTTGAAGCAATTGAAAGAATTAAAAAGACATACAAAAAATAATAAATTTAATAATTTTTAAAATAAAGGAGATATTTAACTATGGAAAAGACTGAACAGCTTTATGAAGGCAAGGCAAAAAAAGTTTGGGCTACTGATGACCCTGAAATCGTAATTGTTGATTACAAGGATGATGCAACTGCATTTAACGGCCTTAAAAAAGGTACTATTGCAGGCAAGGGTGTTGTAAACAATAAGATGTCTAACTACCTTATGCAAATTCTTGAAAAAAAGGGCGTTCCAACCCATTTTGTTAAAGAACTTTCAGACAGAGAAACAGCAGTAAAGAAAGTTACAATCGTTCCTCTTGAAGTTATTATCCGTAACCGTGCAGCAGGCTCAATCTGCAAAAGGCTCGGACTTGAAGAAGGAATGAATTTTGTTTGCCCGTCAATCGAATTTTCATATAAAGATGATGACCTCGGCGACCCGCTTATCAATGGCTACCACGCTGTATCATGCGGATTTGCTACACAGGAAGATATTGATACTATTAAGAAATATGCTTTCAAAGTAAACGAAGTTTTAAAAGAATATTTCCTTTCAATCGGTGTTGAACTTATCGACTTTAAGCTCGAATTCGGTAAAACTTCAGACGGTACTATCGTTCTTGCTGATGAAATCAGCCCTGATACCTGCCGCTTTTGGGATAGCAAAACTCACGAAAAGCTTGATAAAGACCGTTTCCGCCGTGACCTTGGCGGTGTAGAAGACGCTTATGCAGAAATGATGAAGAGAGTAGGACTTGACTAATGCCAAACGATACATATAATTCACCTTTTAATGCACGCTATGCATCAAAAGAAATGCAGTATATTTATTCACCTGACTTTAAGTTTAAAACTTGGAGAAAGCTTTGGATTGCTCTTGCAGAAGCTGAAAAGGAACTCGGACTTGATATTACCCAAGAGCAGATTGATGAACTTAAAGCAAATGCAGATAATATCAATTATGATGTTGCAAAAGAGTATGAAAAGAAGTTTCGCCATGATGTAATGAGCCATGTTCACGCTTACGGTGAACAATGCCCAAAGGCTAAACCTATCATCCACCTTGGTGCAACAAGCTGCTATGTAGGTGATAATACAGATGTTATCACTATGCGTGAAGCACTTTTGCTTATTAAGAAAAAGCTTGTTAACGCTATTGCGTCTGTTTCCAAATTTGCAGATGAGTATAAGGATATGCCTTGCCTCGGCTTTACACATTTTCAGCCGGCACAGCCTACTACCGTAGGTAAAAGAGCAACTCTTTGGCTTATGGATTTGGTAATGGATTATGAAGAAATTTGCCATGTAATTGATACTCTTATGCTCCTTGGCTCAAAGGGAACAACAGGTACACAGGCATCTTTCCTTGAACTTTTTGACGGCGACCACGAAAAGTGCAAAGAGCTTGACCGCATAATTGCTCAAAAAATGAATTTTAAGGCTTGCTTCCCTGTAAGCGGCCAAACATATGCAAGAAAACTTGATACAATTGTTTGCAATTGCCTTGGCCTTATTGCTCAATCTTGCTGCAAGTTTTCAAATGATTTAAGGCTTCTTCAAAATCTTAAAGAAATTGAAGAACCGTTTGAAAAGAACCAAATCGGATCATCTGCAATGGCATATAAACGCAATCCTATGAGAAGTGAAAGAATTGCGTCACTTTCACGCTATGTTATGATTGATGCGCTTAATCCTGCTTGGACTGCATCTGCACAGTGGTTTGAAAGAACACTTGATGACTCGGCTAATAAGCGTGTTTCAGTTGCAGAAGCTTTTCTCGCCACTGACGGTATTCTTGATTTATATATCAATGTAACATCGGGCCTTGTAGTTTATCCAAAGGTAATTGAATCAAGGCTTATGAGCGAGCTTCCGTTTATGGCAACCGAAAATATTATGATGGATGCAGTTAAAAAAGGCGGCGACAGGCAGGAACTTCACGAAAAAATCCGCCAGCATTCAATGGCAGCCGGTGCGGTTGTTAAAGTTGAAGGCGGCAAGAATGACCTTGTTGACCGAATTGCCAATGACCCTGCATTTATGACTACTAAAGAAGAAATTTTAGCTATTTTAAAGCCTGCTAATTTTGTAGGCAGAGCGCCGCAGCAAACAGCAGATTTCTTAAACGAAGTTATTAAGCCTATTCTTGAAAAGGAAAAGGATTTGCTTGGCATAGATGTTGAAATAAATGTATAATCAGTAAATTAAGTGAGATAAAATGAAAAAAGTATTTTTAAAATCAATTTCCGTTTTTCTTTGCATAGTGTGTATATTGGGTGCTGTGCCTCTGTGTGCTTCTGCCGCAGAGGTTTATGCTCCTGTTGTTTCAAAGGATTATGAGGGCTTAGATTATGTTGATTTAACTTGGAATGATACTTATCCGGTTGATAATTATAATGTTTATTTAAGCTCTGACGGTTACAATTTTTCGTACTATAAAAGCGTATTTTCAAATTACACAAGTATTATGGATTTGCCAAAGGGCAGGTATTTTGCTTATGTAACATCAAAAACTTCATCTGCCGGCGAATACGGTGAGCAGGAAAGTGCACCTTCAAATGTTGTCGATTTCATAATCGGTGACAGGTCAATGCAATATATTTATACAGATTATGATGAAAATTCGGGTAATATCAATGTTTCCTGGAGCAGTTATTATAATCAAGGCGAAAGTGCAGATAAATATTCAGACGGTTATATGGTTTTTATGAGCCAAAACGGGAGTGAATATAAATGCGTTGCCACCATATCGCCAAATGCTTTTAGCAGCGTGAATTCAAGATATTATGAATATACCTATTCGTACTATACAGGCAAAGTTCCGTCAAAATACAGCTTTGCTGTTTGCAGCTTTGTATCCTGCGGCGGTGTAAATTATTATCAATTTGATGCCCAATATGCAGAAGATATAACAATATATTTAGGCGAATTAACTCTTACCACCAAAACAAAGAGTGAAAAATTAAAATGGAAAAAATATAACTGCTTTGATTATTACGAAATTTATCAAAACGATAAGTGTGTAGCCATTGTTGCAGGTGATAAAAATTCATACACCGTTAAAGGTGTAAATAATTATAAAAATGATTATAATTATTATATAAAGGCATATAAAAATTCAATTTGCGTGTCAGAATCTTATATTGCAACAAGCGATGTGGGTGAAGCTCGTTTTCGTGCGGCAAAAAAATGCAAAAAGAAAAAGAACAAGGTTACCGTAGTAAATACCCGCACTAAAAAGAACAGAACTGCCTGGACTGTATATCTTTCAAATAAAGATAAGAAAACTCTTAAAAAATTTGCCAAAAAGCATTTCAAAAAGGGTTGGAGCGATATGCAAAAAGCGCAGTACACACTTGAATGGATAAACGAAAAGGTTGATTATGTAAAGGGTGCAAAATTTAACAAAATTGCAGGTCTTTCATATGTTGATGCAATATTTAATAAAAAAGCAGGCCAGTGCCTGCAATATAACGGTGCTTACGCTATGATGCTCACATATCTCGGCTATGAAGCAAGAATTGTGCAGGGTTGGCGTGGCACACCTAAAAAGAAATGGAGCCACTATTGGTGCGAAATCAAAATCGACGGTAAATGGTATCTTATGGAAACCGGAAATTATAAGGACAGCGGAGATTGGAGTTATTTCTGCGCCACTTACAGAAATGCCGGTGGATATATGCTAAACGGTAAAGTGGCTAAATAGCGGAAATTAAGTGAAAATAATCTTTGATTTTGATTATTTTCACTTAATTTTTACTAATTTTTGATGAAAAACAATTAGCTATTTATACAAGTATACAAAAATTATAATTAAACTCACAAAAAGTATTGACTAATAGTATTAAAGTGATATACTAATCGTAATAATTCAGAAAGGGAAGTATGTATGGACGAATTGCAGCAAAAAGAAGAATATCTTTTTGAAGAAAATGAAGAAAATATAGTAATTAAATATAAACTTCTCCGCTCGCTCATTATTAAACATTATCATCGCGGTTGCAAATATCTTGAAATTACAAAAATTGTTTGTGCAATATTTTTCTTAATTTTTACTGCGGTTGGGATTATTGTGTGTTCAAACGGCGGGAGCAAAGCATTTTGGCTTATTATGTGGATAATCATTATATTTGTTCTCGTAAATATCTTTTTGATAACGGATTATTGCAAATATCTTGTTAAGTCTAAAGTTATTCCTTATCTTGAAGATGATAACCAAATAGAATTCGGCGAATATTCGATTTTTGCCGAAGATAAAAATGAAGCCGAAGATGATGAAGATGATGAATACGAGGAAGAGCTGAGGCAAAAGAAATTTGAAAAGAAGCAAATGAGAGAACAAAAGAAAAAAGACAAAAAACAGAGCAAGAAAGACGGGAGGGCGAAGAAATGAAAAATATTTTAAAAATTTATAAGCGCGATTTAAAGAAAATATTTACCAACTCAATGGCAATTATACTTGCTGTCGGCATTGCGGTTTTGCCTTCTCTTTATGCTTGGTTTAATATATATGCCAACTGGGACCCATACGGCCCTGCAAGCACCGGAAATATGAAAGTTGCCGTTGTTATAAATGATGAGGGCTATGAATATAAGGGTGTTGAAATAAATGTCGGCGACCAAATTAAAAGTAATTTAAAGGGCAATAATGTTATTGACTGGCAATTTGTTTCAAAAGAGAGAGCAATGAACGGAATTAAAGCCGGTGATTATTATGCCGGAATTGAAATTCCAAAAGGTTTCAGTAAGTCGCTTACAAGTATTATGACTAAAAACTTTAAGCAACCTAAAATAACTTATTACGCAAATGAAAAGAAAAATGCCATTGCCACAAAGATTACGGATAAAGTAGTTCAAACAGTGCAAACGGAAGTTAATGAATCGTTTGTAACAACTGTTGTTAACCTTGTAAATAAACTTCTCGGCACAGTTATTGAAGAGGGTAAGAAAGACGGAACAAATATATTCCAAAATCTTCAAAATCAGATTGATTCTGCAAAATCTGCCGTTAAATCCATTGAAAAAACAATTGATGGTTTTGAAGGTGTTATGGAAGTTGCGCAAGACCTTAATAAAACATTGAGCAAAACAGATTTAAGTTCTGTTTTGGGGGATACACAAAATGTTGTTAATAACACACAGGACGCAATCAAAGTTGCCGAAAGCAGTGTTGATGTTGTAACTTCTTCGGTAGGTGATGTGCTGACATCAAGCAGTAAAAAGCTTGAAAATTCAGCAAATAATCTTAAAAAAATAAATAATGTAACAACTGAAAAATCACAGGCTGAAATAAAGTCGGTTTTGGCTGAATGTGTTCAGGCAAGAAAAGAGCTTCAGGCAATAGTGCCTACACTTGAAAATGTAAACAATAGCTTACCGAAGCCTTTAAGTGCGGTGAAAGCACTTGTAAAAATACTCAAAACTGCAGATTCAAGGCTTGGCGGCGTTGAAAATGAGCTTAATAAAATGCTTCAGGGTGATACATCAAAAAAAGTCAACGATGTGGCAAATAAGCTCAGCGAAGTTTCAAAAACACTTGATTCAAGCCTATCAACATATGAAAGCGATATAAAACCTTCGCTTGATAATACGATTGACAGCTTGCTTGATGTACTTTTTGATGTATCAAATCTTCTTACTACAATTGAAAATCAATCACCGCAGTTAAATGCTCTTGTAAAATCACTTAACGGTTCAATTTCCGCCGGTGACGACCTTTTAACTTCACTTCACGCTTTAATCAGCAATTGCGCAACACAGCTTGATAATCTTTCTAAAAAGCTTAACGGTTTGAGTGACAGTGAGCTTGTAAATGCACTTGTTAATTTGAGTGAAGGAAATTCAGACGAACTCGGCAAATTTATAGCTTGCCCGGTAACCGTAAATACCGAAAAGGTTTATGGGCTTGATAATTACGGTTCGGCAATGGCTCCGTTTTACAGCACACTTGCTTTGTGGGTTGGTGCTATCATTCTTGTGGCACTTATAAAGCCGAAAGTATCGAATAAAAAGGAAATCGGAAAAATAAAGCCGCGTGAAGAATATTTTGGCAGGTCGCTGATTTTCCTTACAATATCACTCATTCAGGGGCTTATAATTTGCCTTGGTGACCTCTACTTCCTTAAGATACAGTGTTACCACCCGTTAAAGTTTATTTTCGCAGGCCTTTGCGCTTCGTTTGTATTTACATTCTTTATTTACTCGCTCGTGGCAGCGTGGGGCGATATCGGCAAGGCTGTTGCGGTAATTATGCTTGTTGTTCAGCTTGGCGGCTGCGGCGGTACATTCCCGATTGATGTAACACCTGCTTTCTTCAGAGCAATAAATCCTTATTTGCCATATACATTTGTTATTGATGCATTTAGGGAATGTGTATGCGGCACTTACGGTAATAATTATTGGATTTGCCTTGCAAAACTCTTTGTATATTTCTTCATCGGTTTGTTTATAGGCACATTGTTCAGATATATGTTCCGCAAGCCAATGCGCTTCTTTGAAAAGAAGATAGAAGAAACCGGATTATTCTGATAATATAAAATAAAACACCGAAGATGTGAAAATCTTCGGTGTTTTTTATTGCTTTTTGCAAAAATTATTCAGCTTTTTTAGTCTTTCTTAAATTTTCTTTTGAAAAATCAAGAACAAGGCTTAAAACAACAACAGCAAGAACTGAAAGTGCAGCTTCAACTGCCATGTATGAGCCGTTGTATGAAGCGCTGTAACCCCAAACAGATTTCCAGCCGTCTGCATATTCGCCCCAAATAGTTACACCTGATACAAAGTGACAGATAAAACGAAGAAGTGAGCCGAAGAATGCGCCGAGTGCAAGAGCAACAGTCTGATTTTTAACTGCTTTTTTGAACATTGCACCGCCAAGGCCGAGTGACATAAATGCAAGCACATAGTCTGCAAGAATGAGAATGAGGTAAGCCACAAAGCCTTTTACATAGGCAAAGTTGCCAAGACCTTGAAGAAGCATTTGAAGTATACCGTAAATAATACCGGTTGAAATGCCCCATTTTGCCCCATAGCGATAGCCGATAATTATAATCGGTACTTGGCTGAAAAGTGTGATTGAACCACCCATAGGTAATTTGAAAATAGTTACATATGAAAGGGCAGTCGCAAGAGCAAGCATAATAGCTGTTTCACAAAGCTTTCTTGTTTTATTGATTGATGAGTTTGCCATTATTATATCTCCTTTCATCTTATTTTAATAAGCCAAAAGAAAAAGCACCTGCAATATATACAGGTGCTATCGGTTATAAAATCTTCGTCTTCCTACGCTTGCATTACCAAACAGGTTAGAAGGGTATAATCTCAGCCTTGAATAATCAAAGCACCCCTGACTTATTAAGTTAGATAGATTATATAACTATTTTGTTAAATTGTCAATCTCTTTGTTTTCAGCGCGCTTTTGCCGGAGCTTTAAAAAGAAATTACTTAAAAGTGAGGCACATTCTTCTTCTAATATACCACCTGTGATTTCCGGTTTGTGATTATATGCAAGTGAGTTGAAATTAACCACCGAGCCGAAAGAGCCTGCTTTTAAATCACTAGCCCCGTAAACCACACGCTTAATTCGTGAATTTATTATTGCGCCTGCGCACATAGGGCAGGGTTCAAGCGTTACATAAAGTTCGCATTGCCACAGCCGCCACCCGCCGAGTTTTTGGCAGGCATTGTTTATAGCTTCGATTTCTGCGTGATAAAGCGCGTTTTTGCCAAGTTCACGGCGATTGCGCCCTGTGGCTATAATTTCACCGTTTTTAGTTATAACTGCACCTACGGGTACTTCGCCCTCGTCACCGCTTATTTTAGCAAGTTCAATTGCTTTTCTCATTATTTCTTCGTCAGTCATATTTATCCTATTTTTACTGTTTGCGCAGTCATAATTATTAAAACTATAAACGGTAAAATCATACCCGGAAAGAAGAATGATGACACCTTTTCACCCAAAGTGAGTACGCAGTTTCCGTCATCTTTAGGAATTGTTAACTTGTGCTTGATTGCAAGGTATATTGTGGCAATTATGCCCACCAAAAGCCAAAAAGCAAAAAATCCAACTGTAATATTAACTTCTTTTCCTGCGGCATAATTCACGGTGTCACTAACTGCCGACATTCCGTTATTCAAAGCGTGAATACACATTGCGGGAATAATGCTTTCTGTTTTAATAGTGATGTAAGCAAGAACCAAACCTACCAAAAATGCAAAAATAAACTGAATTACATTTCCGTGAAGAAGCCCGAATACAACGCTTACGGATACAACACCGAATGCTTTACCGTAATTTTTAAGTAAGCCGAGCGCACAGCATCTCATTGCAAATTCCTCACATATAGCGGGAACAATTGCAATTCCTATAATATCAAGTATGCATTCAAAAATCGAATTTGGTTTTGCAACATCACCTTGCGTTAATGTAATGCCGAGATTTTTGAAAAATGTAACAAGAAAGCTTGTGCCGGCATTTGCAATAACGCAAAGCCCCATTCCAAAGCATATCCAAATAACAGCAGTGCCGAATTTCAGTGGCTTTGTAGGAACAATCGGGGTTTTGTATTTCTTTCTGTTAATAAGTGCAACAAGGCCGAAAGGTAATCCTACCGAAAGAATAGATATAAATAAAATATTTACAGCGTAGCTGAAAGCGGCATTGCTTTGGTAAAGGTCATATACGGTACTTCCTTTTGCCAAGGTTACTTTTGACATAACGATTGATACTATAACTTGAAATACCAAGTACAAAATAATTGCCGAGCCTAAAAAAGAACTGATTTTTCGAAGTTCGCTTTTTTGCCTTCTCGCAATTGCGTCACGCTCAATCTGCTTTTTCATATAGTCGTTTTGGCTGTTATTAAAATTAGGAGTGTAATAATATTGTTCGTTCATATTATCCTTATTCCTTTCTTTAATTATTAAAAAGGCTGACCTTTTATCAGTCAGCCTTAATAATATAGCAAATAAATGTATAAAATATTACAATATTTTGTCAAATAAAAAAATATTATTAAAGTGTTTTTGCAAGTTCTTTGATATATGCTTTTAATTCTTCTTTAGTATCGGGATGATTAAGTCCGACTTCAATATTAGCCTGCAGTATGCCGAATTTGTTGCCCATATCATACCTCTTACCCTCGTAATCAACAGCAATAACACCCTGGGTTTGTGCAAGTGTTTTCATAGCGTCGGTAAGCTGAAGCTCGTTTCCGGCACCAAGCGGAGTGTTTTCAAGTATATCAAAAATTTCAGGCGGCAAAACAACTCTTCCTAAAATTGAATAGTTAGACATAATTTCTTCCGGCTTCGGCTTTTCAATCATATCTGTGCAGTTAAAGCAGTTTCCTTCAAGCTTTTCCACAGCAAGTGTGCAGTATTTTGTAATATCCTTTTTTGGTACAGGCTTAACACCTACACAGCCCTTTGAATATTTATCATAAGCATCACAAAGCTGCTTTGTAACAGGTGTGTCGGAAATAATTACATCATCACCGTAAAGCACTGCAAAAGGTTCGTTCCCTACAAAGCTTTTAGCGCACAATACAGCGTGGCCCAAACCCTTTGTTTCTTTCTGACGGATGAAAAATATATTGCCGAAATTTGAGCAGGCAATAACATCATTGTAAATATCTTTTTTGCTTTCGATTCCTGCAAGATTGCTTTCAAGCTCGTATGCGTGGTCAAAATGGTCTTCAATAGCGCCTTTTCCTCTGTTGGTGATGATAAGCACTTCTTCAATACCGGAAGCAAAAGCCTCCTCAACTATGTACTGAATTGCAGGTTTATCAACAATATTGAGCATTTCTTTAGGTATTGCTTTTGATGCAGGCAATACCCTTGTACCCATTCCCGCAGCAGGAATTATCGCTTTCCTTACTTTCATAATTTTTTCCTCTCTTAAAGCCTTGATATAATTGATGTAATAATATCAAGTGCGCAAAATGCTAAAACAGGGGCAAATAAACTTGTTCCGCCCATTTTGCCTAAATATAATTTCTTTAAATCTTCTTGTGACAGAGGTGCGCTGTTTTGAAAAGGCATCATTTGCTCAAACATACTGTCCTCTTCAAGCTTCTTGTTAATTTGCCTAACGGTGTTAACAACTTTTGATTTATAAAAACTGTCGCAAAAAAGTGCAATGATAATATGAAAAATTAAATTTGCACCTAATATTATCATCACCATCGGAAAAATATCCTGATAAAGCGGAACGAATTTATTAAGCAAAGAATTTGACAGATTGCCTGATGAAAAGCTTGCCGCGTTATCCATAACAAATTGCATAAGCTTGGCATACGGTTTTGCATAAACGCCTTGCGCCACAAGGCTTACAATAAGCTGCAAAGCCAGGAATATTGAACCTTCCTTATACATTTTTCTGAAGAAAAGATAGTAAGGTCCAAATATAAATCCGCTCCAGTTCCAAGAAACTTTCTTTCCCTTTTGGAATTTTTCCATAAATTTTGGAATGTTGGTTTTTACTACTCCGGCTACTTCCTCTGCGCTTTCACCGTCGATTTTTAAATCACTGTTTTCATATCCCGTGTTAACACTTGGAATAAAAGGCTCGTTTTGCACACTTTGGTTTGAAGCGGTGAACGGTTGCTTTGCACCGCATTTGTTGCAAAAAGGAGCATTTTTATTTATTTCTTCACCGCACTTTACACATTTTTTAGTGTTTTTGCTTTCACTTGCACTTGCAGTGCCTTTTTGCTCATTTTCATCACTGCTTGGTACAAAGTATGCGCCGAATGGCGTATTATTTTCACTTTCGTTATTCTTTGGCTCTTCCTGCTTAGTTGCAGTTTTTTTAAATTCAAAGCCGTCTTTGTGCTTATCTTCATTTATGCAGTGGCCTATTTTGTTATAACACTCTCTGTGGTGCGGAGTACCGCAAACAGGGCAGGTTACTATATCATCGCCGTCTTTAAATTCAGTATCGCAAACGGGGCATTTTTCGTTTTTATATGAAGGCATAGCAATTTCCTTTCGTTTGGTAATTATAATAATACCTATTTAATTTATTATATCTAAATTACCATAATAAATCAATATATTGATTAAAATATTGTAAATCTATTTTAAACTTGACAAGAATTAAATATTCCGTATATAATATATTGATATTAAGATAAATTTGAGCTATTTGGAGTTAAAATAATGATAGAGTACGAGGAATTAAGATTAAGACTTTTAGAGTCTGAAAAAACAGTTAAAAATTTAAAAGAAGCTCTTGCTATTGACACACTTAAAGAAGAAATCGGTGAGCTTGAAAAAGAAAGCAGTAAGCCTGATTTTTGGGATGATATGGAAAACAGCCAAAAAGTAATGCAAAAAATCGGTTCACTTAAAGCCAAGGTTGCATCATATGAGGGCGTTAAAAATGATTATGATGACGCACTTGTTATGATTGAACTTGCAAACGAGGAGGAAGACGCAGATTTGCTTGATGACTGCACTTCTTCTGTTGAAGAAATTGAAAAAAAGCTTGAGTCACTTACTTTATCTACTCTTTTAAGCGGTGAATTTGACGGTAAAAATGCACTTCTTACTTTCCACGCAGGCGCAGGCGGAACGGAAGCACAGGATTGGGCAGAAATGCTGTTTAGAATGTATAACCGCTGGGGTGAACGCCACGGATATAAAGTATCAACTCTTGATTATCTTGACGGTGATGTTGCCGGTATTAAGAGTGCCACAATTCTTGTTGAGGGCGAAAATGCATACGGTTATTTAAAGGGCGAAATGGGAATTCACCGTCTTGTAAGGGTGTCCCCGTTTGATTCATCGGGAAGGCGCCACACATCATTTGCTTCTGTTGAAGTTATGCCGGAAATAGATGATGATGTGGATGTTGAAATCCGTGATGAAGATATTAAAATGGATGTTTACAGAGCTTCCGGCGCAGGCGGCCAGAAAGTTAATAAAACTTCTTCCGCTGTTCGCCTTACACATATACCTACCGGCATTGTGGTATCATGCCAAATTGAACGCAGTCAGCACCAAAACCGTGAGGTTGCAATGCGTATGCTTAAATCAAAGCTTGTTGAAATCAAGGAACGAGAAAACCTTGAAAGAATTGAAGATATTAAAGGCGACCAAAAAGAAATCGCTTGGGGCAGTCAAATTCGTTCATATGTCTTTATGCCATATACAATGGTTAAAGACCATAGAACTAATTTTGAAATGGGTAATATTACCGCAGTTATGGATGGTGACCTTGACGGTTTCATTAACGCTTATTTGAAAATGAAATCTGTTGAGGGAGTGGAATAAAGTGGAAATATTAGATATAACTGCTTTTTTAGGCTTTGCAATCAGGCTTGCGCTTGCTATATTTTTAGGCTTTATTGTAGGGTTTGAACGCCAGTGGACTAAACACCAGGCGGGCATTTTAACCAATGTTATTGTGTGCGTGGGTGCATATGCTTATACAGCGTTTTCATATATCGCACTTGGGGATAATATTGATGTAACTCGTATTGCCGCGCAGGTAGTAAGCGGTGTTGGCTTCCTCGGCGCAGGTCTTATTTTGCGTGACGGAGCTAAAATCAGCGGTCTTTCAACTGCGGCAACTATATGGACTACTGCGGCAGTGGGTATTTTATGTACGCTTGAAAATATTTATTATGCAATCATCGTTGCAGCTGCAATAGTAATTGTGCATTTGGTGCTTCATCCGCTGTCGGATTATATTAACAAAAAAAGCCATTATAATAAAGACAGGCGTGATAAAGAGGAAACTACTTATAAAATTTCCATTTTATGTAAAGAAAGTTCGGAAATTGATATTCGCTCTCATTTAATTAAAACTATAAGAGAAAAAAATGATGTTCTCTTGCATAACCTTGAAAGTAATGATTCATCAAACGGTGATGTTAATATCAAGGCTTACATAACAACAGCAAAAAAGAATAATGATGTGGTTGAAAGCATTATTGTTCATATCGGTAAAGACGAAGGTATTATTTCGGCCGGCTGGAAAATTACCGAGTAATACCAAACATAATAATAACCTCTCGGCAAAAAATATTGCCGGGAGGTTTTTTATTATGAAAAAAATCATATTAAGCTTAATTGCCGCTATTTGTGTGCTTGCAATTATTTGGGGCTGCACCAAATCAAACGGCAATAATGAAACAACTTTAACTAATACAAGCACAAATTTAAGCACAAATTTGCAAAGTGAAAAAAGCGAAACATCAAGTACAAATGTGGCTGATACAACGGTAAAGGCAGATAATATGGGTGTAGACGGATACAGCACCGAAAAAGTTATTTGGGGGCCGGGCAGGGCAGAAAATCACCAGCAGCCGACTGACCCCGTAATGCTTAACGGGCAGTATAAAAATCTCGGTGGCACATTCCTTTTGGATGATAAAAAATCAATATGCCTGACTTTCGACGAAGGATATGAAAACGGATTTACACCTGCCATTTTGGATACGCTTAAAGAAAAAAAGGTGAAAGCAATATTCTTCGTAACTTATGATTTTGCCAAGGATAATCCTAAACTTATTAAGCGAATGATTGATGAGGGGCATATAGTCGGCAATCACACTTACCGCCATTATACTATGGACGAAGTGAGCGAAGAAACCGCAACAGAAGAAATTATGTATCTTCATAATTATATTAAAAAGAATTTTAATTATGAAATGAAACTTTTCAGATTTCCGAAAGGGGAGTTCAGCCAAAGTACACTCGCCCTTGCTAAAAATCTCGGTTATAAAAGCGTATTTTGGTCATTTGCTTATGCCGATTGGGATACCCAAAATCAAACAGATGAAACAACCGCGTATAACGAAATTACAAAATATCTTCACCCGGGTGAAATAATGCTTCTTCACGCAGTCAGCAAAACAAACGCTTCCGTTTTAGGCAAAGTTATCGACGAAGCACGAAAACAGGGCTATAAATTCACTGTTAATGTGTAAAAAAAGGATGCCGTTTGGCATCCTTTTAGACTGTCGATAAAGTGGCTAAAGCACGCCT
>FR895324.1 GCA_000434995.1 Firmicutes bacterium CAG:341
CCTGTAAGGAACGCACTTTTTATTTTCAGTTCTTATATTTTTCTGCCTGTAAATTAAACATATAAGCATAAGTTTTATTTAATTTCATCAGTTCGTCGTGTGAGCCTGATTCTATTATTTCACCGTTTTCCATAACATAAATTTTATCAGCATCTACCGTAGTTGAAAGCCTATGTGAAATAAAGATAACCGTTTTATCCTTTGCGGCGTCAAGCATTGCCTGATTAAGATTATATTCGGCAACAGGGTCAAGGTTTGCCGACGGTTCATCAAGAATTACATAAGGGCATTTTTTATAAAACGCTCTTGCAATTGCAACCTTTTGGCTTTCACCACCGGAAAGCATAACACCCTCATCATCAAATTCTCTTAAAAGTTCAGTATTAACTCCGTGCGAAAGAGGTTTGGTAAAGCCGCTGTGTTCAAGTGAATTCATAACTCTGTCACCGTCAAATATATCACTCAAAGCAACATTTTCACCGACAGAGCAAGCAAAAAGCTGAAAATCCTGAAAGACTGCCGCAAATCTGTTTCTATGGCTTTGAATTGTAACATCATTGATATTTTTACCGTCAATTTTAATTGAGCCGCTTGTTGAATCATAAAGCCTTAAAAGAAGATTTGTAAGCGTTGTTTTACCTGCGCCGTTAAAACCTACAAGTGCAATTTTTTCATAAGGCTTAATGGTAAGATTGATGTTTTTAAGCGTAGGTTCATCATTTCCCGGATATGTGAAAGACAGATTTTCAATCTTAATTTCCTTCGGCTCTCTAATTTTTGCAACATCTTTACCGTCTTTGATTTTGAAATCGCTTTTTAAAAAGCCACGATATTTTTCTATCAGCTTTGCCCGTTCACCAAATTGAGCAACACCCCATACGGTAAGGAAATTTATACTTATCGCAATTGAATATGCGCTGTTAAAACTTGCAACAAAATCACCCGGTGTAATCGTCTTTTTAACCAGCACAAGATAGCCGAGATAAAGCGGCAAAACAAACATAAAACCAATTATTTGCACGCCCATTTCCTGAATAAAATAAAGCCTTGGTATTTTAGTCCAATATTTCTTTTGATTGGCAATTACATCATCGGCAGCGTCATTATACCTGCTGATTAAAAGCGGATGAATATTATTCATTCTCACTTCTTTAGCATAATCCTGCAAATAGAAAATACGCTGAAAATAATCGGAACGCCTGTGATATTTTGTATTTTCAATTCGCCTTTCAACCTGTAAATCACTTATAATATGGCTGATAGGAAGAAAAATCAAAATAGTGCCGAGTATAATTACAAGGCAAAGCGGGTCGATAGTTAAAAGAATTGACGATACAGTCAAAAGTGAAACAACATTTGCAAAATACCGCCTGACTAAACCCAAAAGATTTTGAATATTGTCACTTGAAGATTCAATAGTCAAAATAAAATTATTATAAAAATCAGGATTATCATATGATTCCAAATCAAGCGACTTTGCCTTTTCATAAAGCTGACGGTTAAGGTTAAAATATGCCTTTTCCTTTTGAACATTCCAAAAAAATTCACGATATAAAAAGCAAATAAGCTTGCTTATAATTAACAACCCTGCACAAACCAAAACAACATAATAAATACGATTCAGCCTTTCGCCCGAAGCGGCAATATCAATAACATATTTTATTCCTAAAACGCTGATAAGTGTACTCGGTAAATTATTCATAACGCCCCAAATAAGCTCGCCGATAACAAGAAGCGGTGACGCTTTAAAAAGGAGTGACATAAAAAACATCATATTTGAAAACATACTATGCTCATCTTTTTGCTTTACTTTAATTTTCATCAGATACACCCTCCTTTTCATAATTTGAGGCTTGAAGAGTAAACATTTTTTCATATTCCCCGCCGTTTTTCATAAGTTCATTATGACTACCCTGTTCAATAATTTTACCGTTTGAAAGCACGATTATATTATCACTGAGCACTGCACTTGAAAGCCTGTGGGAAATAAAAATAACAGTCTTACCCTTTGTTACATCAATAAGATTTTCATACATTTTATATTCTGCAATTGGGTCAAGAGCGGAGCTTGGTTCATCCAAAACAGCTATTTCAAAATCCTTTGCAAAAAGCCTTGCAGTTGAAACCTTTTGATTTTCGCCGCCAGAAAGGCCTGCACCGTTTTCATCAAATTCACGGGTGAGTGATGTGTCACCGCCGTATTTCAAGGTTGACACCTTGCTCCAAGCACCGCTTTGCTCAAGTGCTTTTTCGGCAATTTTTTTATCATTTTCATCACATTCACGACACATAACATTTTCGAAAACGGAAATTGCAAAATTTTTATAATCCTGAAAAACGGTTGCAAAAGCATTACGAAGTGAAGAAAGTTCATACTCTTTAATATCAACACCGTTATATAAAATTTGACCGCTTGAAGCGTCATAAAATCTTAAAATCAATTTAACAAGAGTGGATTTGCCGGCACCGTTTACACCAACAATTGCAAGGCGTTCCCCTTTTGTAAGCTTAAAGCTGATATTTTCAAGTGAATATTTTTGTGCGCTTGGGTATTTGAACGAAACATTTTTAAACTCTAAACTTTCAAATTTTTCAGCTTTTTTTGTGCCTGTTTTAATCTTTGGCTCATATTCAAAAAACTCTCTCAAATTTTGAAAATAAAGCGCCATAAGAGTCATTTCATCAAAACATTCCGTAGTATCAATAGTAGCAATGCTGACCGAAGTTATTGATGACATCACGACACTGAAATTTGACGCAGTCATACTGCCAAGCGTAACAAATTCATAACCTGCGTAAGAAAGAGTACCCACAATTGGAATAACCTCACTGAAAAGTGAACTTACCATACTGTATAAAAACAGTTTAACTCCGTACCTTTTAAGTATTTCGATATTGGCTTTAATTGAGGCTTCAAACCTTTTCATAATCACTGCAAAAATGTTTGAAGTTCTTATATCCTTTGAAAAATCCCGCAAAAACACGGTTCTTTGAACATATGCTTTAACACGGTTGTTAGTTGTCATTTCCATATCGCGCTTATATACGCATTTGCTTTTTGCAAGCTCGATAAAGAATACAAAAAATATAGGAACCAAAAAAAGAACATAAACCGGATTGATTACTGCAACAGTTGTAATTACGCAAATAAGAGCAATAACATCAGCAATAAAAGACGCAAAATCATAGCATATCAAATCAAAAAAGCTATTTGTTAAAACAAGAGTGGCACGCTGGTATTTATCATAAAAAGCCGGGTCCTCATAGCACGAAACATCAAGACTTATCGCCTTTTCAAACACCATATTATTAAGATGTTTAAGTACCCTTTTAGTCGCAATCTGTTCTGTTTTCATACCCCACCACTGAAAGATTTTAACAAAAAACGAAATAAGGGCAAAAAGCAAAAGTTCTTTAACATAAGTTTTAAAATCACGATTTTGGCTTACTACATCAAGAAGTATTTTTAAAAACAAAATATTTTGAAGATATTTTGAAAAAATTGCAAAAAAGCCCTCCTGCAAAATATAGCCTAAAAGAAGTCTTTTATCAGCTTTCCAAGTAATCTTAAGTGCATAAATTACATTTTTAAACACAGGAACATTTTTCTGCTGTTCGTCAATTTCTATATACCTCATTTTCCCCCTCCTTTGTATTTTGGTATTGTAGCGCATTTGTTCACATTTTGTCAACTTGTCTGATGTTGTCTATTTAATCAAATTTACAAGACGATTTTATCCGTTTATGTTGACTAAATGATATAAAAAGGTTATAATTAGTTTCCAATATAATATTTATAAAGGATAAAATTATGAAATATAAAATTGTAGCAGACAGCTGTTGTGACTTGACAGCCGATATGAAAAACTGGCAGGATTTTGAAATCGTACCGCTTACACTTGAAATAGGCGAATACAGAATTTTTGATGATGAAAATTTTGACCAAGACGATTTTATTTCAAGAATGAAGGCAAACGGCGGAAATGCAAAATCTGCCTGCCCTGCACCTGACGCATTCAAAAAAGCGTATGAGGGCGACTATGATGCTGTTTTTGTTTTAACAATCACAAATCAGTTAAGCGGAACTTATAACAGCGCACTCCAAGGTAAAATGCTTTATGAAGAAGAGTTTGGTGATGATAAAAAAATCATTGTTTTTGACTCACTTGCAACATCCGGCATTGAAACAATTATGGCAAAAAAGATAAAAGAACTTGCTGACGGCGGTAAAAATGCAGAGGATATACAAAAGGAAATTGATGCATATATTGTAAACAACACCGGTCTTTACTTCTGCCTTGAAAGTTTGGATGCGCTTAAATCAAACGGCAGGCTCTTTGCACTTGCGGCTAAGGTGCTTGAAAAAATAAGAGTTAAGCTTATTTGCAAAAGAACAGACCAAGGCAACATTTCACTTGTGGCTCAAGACATCACGCTCAACCGTGCTATGATGAAGATGAGTAACCTTATCGCAGGCGAGCTTGACGGCAAGGATTTGAGCGGTGAAACACTTGTTGTTTCTTATGTCTGCTGTGAGGACAGAGCAAAGCAGGTTGCCGCAAAAATCTGCGAAAAGGCTAAATTCGGCAATGTTGAAATACTTAAAGCGTCAGGTCTTAATTCACTTTATGCGTCCGACGGGGGCATAATCGTTTCATACAGTTTCTAAATCAATCGGGAGCATTGCTATGTTCCCGATTTTGTTATATAATAATGTTATGCGAGAGATTATATTTAAAATTGATGATAAAAACAACGGACTGATGATAAGGGATTTTTTAAGAAATTTCGGTGTATCAAGTGCGCTGTTGACTAAACTTAAGCAGGATGAAAACGGAATAAAGCTAAACGGTAAATTTGCCAAAGCCATTGAAGTATTAAAAAGCGGTGACAACCTCACTATCAATATTAAAAACAGCGGAAAAATGCCCGAAAAATTCGAATGTGAAAATGTAAAGGTTGCATATAATGACGAGGATATTTTAGTACTCAACAAGCCGCCGCTAATGCCCGTTCACGAAAGCAGAAATCACAGGGGTGACACACTTGCAAATGTTGCTGCCTGCTATATGGAGAGCGACTGCGCCTTCAGGGCAGTCTATCGGCTTGACAGAGATACAAGCGGCCTTGTACTTATTGCAAAAAACGAACTTGCGGCAAGCAAGCTTGCAGGCAAAATAAAAAAAGATTACTACGCTGTGGTTTCAGGCAAATTTGAGGGCAGAGGAACAATTGATTTACCTATAAGAAGAGTACAGGAAAGCATTATTGAACGCGGTGTATTTGATGATGGTGAAAGAGCGATAACGCACTATGAAGCTATCAAAACCGATGGTGAAAACACACTGCTGAAATTAAACCTTGAAACAGGACGCACACATCAAATAAGAGTTCATTTTTCACATTTAGGCGCACCGCTTTTGGGCGATACTCTTTACGGAGGCAACTGCGAAAAGATAAACAGGCAGGCACTTCACTGCAAAACGATATATTTCACCCACCCTATAACTCACGAAAAAATCACTGTTGACAGTGACTTTCCAAAAGATTTTAAAGGACTGATTTAATGCCGGCATATTCAACCCACTATATTTTTGCCAAGGAACTGAAAGAAGAAATTGAAAATCAAGTTGACTTTAAATTAGACGAAGCGGCATATTATATCGGCACGCAAGGGCCAGATATATTTTTTGACCACAGGATTATGCCCTGGATGCTCGGCAAATCATTAAGAAAGACGGGTTCAAAGCTGCACCGTGCAAAGCCGAGTGAAATTTTTGAAAATATGCGTGAATATATCTCAAAATCAAGCCAAATTGAAATTGCGAAATCATATGCCACCGGATTTATTTTGCACTATGTGCTTGACAGAAACTGTCACCCGTATGTTTATTTTTTGCAAAACAAAATGACTGATGAGTTTAAAAAACTTAACAGCCACACAGCGCATAATATTATTGAGTTTTCAATGGATACTTATCTTTTATCAAAAAGAATGAATATAAAAAAACCGCATCTTTTTGACACGGCAGGCACATTAAACTTCAGCAACCTTGAACTTGAAGAACTTGGCAAAATGATAAGCTATATTACAAACGCTGTAACAAAAAGCAATATAACACCAAACGATGCCATAACCGCAATAAAAGATATTAAATATATTCAAAAGCTTACGACGGATAAAACCGGCAGAAAAGAAAAAATAGTTAAAATAATTGATGATTTATGCGCCCCGTTTTTAAAAAACTTTAAATTTAGTGCTTTGATGCGCCCAAAAGACTTGGAAAATGCAAAAAAATATGGTAATATAGAGCGAAAGATATGGACTTCACCTTATGACAAGATAAAACGAAGCAAAAGTTTTGAAGACTTATTTGAATTATCTAAAATTGACGCATTAAATATGATAAATCAATTTTTCTCGGGCGAAGACACTTACAAAATCACACAAAATAAATCATTTTTAACAGGAGTTGAAGTAAAATGAAAACTATTCCGAGTTTTCAAATTGACCACAATATACTCAAAAGAGGAATTTATATCAGCAGAATTGATGATGATATAACAACTTATGATATTCGTATGCGCGAGCCTAACAAGGAGCCTGTAATGACTAACGCTGCAATGCACACAATTGAGCATCTTTTTGCAACTTATGTAAGAAATACAGAATTTGGCGATAACATAATTTATTTCGGCCCAATGGGTTGCAGAACAGGATTTTATTTTCTTACAAGAAGCTTGAGTGATAATTATTCAATCAAGCTTATTAAAGAGGCTTTTCAGTTTATAGCTGATTATTGGGGTGTTATTCCGGGTGCGTCACCAAAAGAATGCGGCAACTGCCTTGACCATAATCTGCCGCAGGCTAAAGAAGAATCAAAAGCTTTTCTTGAAGTAATTAAAGATTGGACTAAAGAAGATTTAAAATATCCAAAAGCTGAAGACGAAGAATAAAACTAAAAAGACAGTGTAGAAATTTACAATTTGACTTTTTCTACACTGTCTTTTGTTATATAGCATCTATATTTATTATATCCTTTTTCCAAGTTGCAACAGGGTGATTGCAATTAAAGTTTTCAAGCTTTAAATTTTGGGTATGCCTGCTCCAAAGTGCATATGACGGAAGATTTCTAAACCGCCAGCCTTCAGGATATGTTTTAGCATATTCAGGGATAAATCTGCGCTTATCCACAGTTTCTTCACAAGCATAATAATCAAGGAAAATATTTTTAAGCGTTACATTTTTAACTCTTTTGGTTATGCAAAACTGCTTATATCCGGCAATGATAACCGGAAGTTCAACTCTCGTTGCAGTAATATTGGAAATATTTATATCCCTTACTTCACTGAGCATATTGAACCTAAACACATTTGAATCCGCACCGCCTTTACCTTTTTTGCCGAATTCAATCGCATTTGCGCTTTGGCTGTTAACTTCGGCCGCCCTGTTTCTGTTTGCAAGGCGGATAAATATAGGGCAGGTGCAACGATCCATAGTGATATTATCAATATTTACATTGCTAAGCACAGTTCCGTCACACGCTTCGAGCGAAATGCCCGACACGCTGCCCGGATATAAATCAGTCATAAATAATTTGCAATCATTTATATAAATATCGGATATATCATATGTAGTTTCCGTGCCGACTTTTATTGCATTTGTTCTGCTGATGATTTCACAATCGGAAATTTTAATATTCTTCATAACACCGGTATTACCGAGCCAGCTTGCATTTTTAATTACTATGCCGTCATCCGCTGTTGAAATAAAGCAATGCGAAATATTAACATTACTCGTTCCTGCTATGTCAATTCCGTCGGCATTGGCAACATTGCGGTTATTATTTATGATGAAATTCTTAATATCAACATTTTCACAATTTGAAATTTTAAAAGTCCAATATGCACTGTTTTCTATAATAAAATTATCCACCGAAATATTTTTGCAATTTTTAAAATATATAGGGCCTCCGTACTTGCTTGGGTGTGCAAAACGAAGCTGGCTTCTGTAATCTTTTCGCATTTCAATTACATCTATATATTTTGGCGGTGTTGTGTTATTTTCACTTGCCACAGGCTCAAAGCCGAAAAGATGGCCGTTACCTTTAATTTTTCCGCCGCCTTTAAGTGAAATATTTTCGCAGTTTTCGGCATACAAAATAGCTTTTTTGCTTTCGTATCCCTTACCTGTTTCATTAGCACAAAGGGATGAATTTTTGGTAATGAAAAGAGTAACATTAGATAAAAGATTTACGGTTGCGGTAACATAATCTCCCCCGTCAACAAGGACCACACCGCCGATTTGAGATGCTTTTTCAATAGCTTTATTGATAAAAGGTGCATTATTTGAATTTTGAACATCTGCACCGTATTCCCTAATATCAACCACATTTTTACGGGGTTTACCCTGCTTTTTTATATAATTTTCTTCGGGATAATAGCTTGAAAAATCATATTTGCGAACCTCGGTATACGCGTCCCCTTCGGTTACTCTCAAATCCTTGCCGAAAAAAAGTGTTTTAAGTTTATCAATATTGTTTCTCTTTTTCTTATACATAACCTAATCCTCTAAAATAAAAAACAATACACTTATTTAATTATACCAAAAAAATAATTTAAAGTAAATACTACAATTTATTAACATTTAGGTGTATAATTAAGATAAGGGATAGGTTATTCTATTTTAGCAAACTTTACCTATACCCCCAAGTTAAACACAGGAGGTAAACATTTATGATTAACATTGCAGCAAGAGGATTTGAACTCAAGCAAGGAACAAAAGATGGAATTGAAAAGGAGCTTAAAAGAATTGAAAAAATGCTCCCTGATTCAGCAGAATTTGATGTAACACTTGCCAAGAAAAAAGATGGCTACAAGTGCGATATAACAGTAGTAAATGTAGGCTCATTCATCAGAGGTGAGGCAAGAGCGGACAGAATTGAGCCGGTTGTTGATATGGCTGTTGACGACCTCAAGAGAAAACTGAGGAAATTAAAAACATTTCTTGTTGATAAAAAGAGAAAAGGCGGAATTGATGAAATTGCAAAGGCTGTTGCCCCGCTTGATGATATTACAATGCATGATTTTGACCAATTTGATTCATCAAGTGTTGATATTAAGAGGAGGAAAACCATTTCTCCTAATATGATGAGTGATGACGAAGCAATAGTTCAAATGGAAATGCTCGGTCACAGCTTTTTCGTATATCTCGGACTTGACGGTGAAACTAAAATTATTTATAAAAGAGAAAAAGGCTATGGTCTTTTAATTTGTGAATAAATTTAATTTGCCGCGCTTTTTCGGGCGTTGCAACCGTAAGTTTACATTTTGAAAACCGATAATATGTTGAAATGCAGGCACTTCTTTGGTATGATATTTTCAGAGATAAACATACAAGGAGGTGCCTGTATGAATTTTAGTGAAAATTTACGAGAACTCAGAAAAGCCAAGGATATTAAACAAGAAGTGCTTGCAGAGAATTTGAATGTTTCCCACCAAACTGTATCAAAATGGGAAAACGGTACAGCTATGCCGGATTTAAAAAAGCTGACTGCACTTGCCGAATATTTCGGCGTGACTATGGATGAGCTTTTAGGCTTAACCTCACCGGGCAGTGAGGGTGAAAACATAAGTGATTATGCGAAAGAATATATAAATGAGCTTATATCACTTGAAAACGAAGCAAACACAAGAAAAATAAACGAACTAAATACAAAATGGAAAATCAGCGTGATAATTCTTGCTGTTGTTTTGGCAATTGCATTTTTCAATATCGGTAATTTAAGCACAAGATTAACCGCCGCAGAAAACAATATGCAAAACATTGCAAACAATACACATTATAATAATGATGATTCAGATGACGATTTGGATTCCACATCATACAAAATTTTAAACTATGTTGATTATAAGGTATTGGATATAGATAAAAGCAAACCTTGGCTAGCAACCATAAGCATAACATATTCACCTGAAAAGTATTCAAAAAATTTAAAAGTAACTTTTAATGCACCGCAGGAAGACGGAACAATAAAAGAAGTTGAACTTGAAAACAATAACGGTGACTTTACAGTTCAAACCACAGTTGATACAACATATGACAAATATATAATTCAAACAAATGACGGTGAAACAATTGAAAAAGCCGATTTATCAATGGATTTTATTGATGATTATTTTAACAGTGACAGTATTTCAATACCCGCTAATTATTCCGACGGATATATTACCGCCGAACTTGATGATTATATAAACTTCCGCATTGTATCAAAAGCGAAAGTAAAAAAAGGATATGTAAAAGCTTATTTTGATGATGAAAAGCCTTATTTTACAAAGGAATTCATAGTATATAACGATAAGCTTTATGTATCAAGCGTCAAAATAAAAACAAGCTTTGATAAATTTTATAAGCATAATACATTTAATTTGGAATATGTCGCAGTTGATGAAAACGGTATAGAATACAGTACTATACAAAAATCGACATTTTCAATAAACGGAAACAAAATTGATTTAGATAATTGTGACGAAATAAGCAAAAATCTCACATTTCCAAACGGAAAAACCATAACAAGTCCCACGGATGAATAGTGCTTATTGAACAAAATTTCATATTGTGATATAATCTTATTAAACGAAGCTTAAGGAGAGAGATATATGGCAATAAGTGAAAGCATTAAATACATCGGTGCAAGCACGCACGACCTTGATTTATTTGAAGGGCAATATACGGTTCCAAACGGAATGGCATACAATTCATATTTAATTGACGATAAAAAAATTGCAATTATGGATACCGTTGATAAAATTGTAACATCAAAATGGCTTGATAATTTAAAAAATGCACTTGACGGAAAAGAACCTACATATCTTATTATCCAGCATCTTGAACCTGATCATTCGGCAAATGTAAATACAGTTATTGAAATGTATCCGAATATAACACTTGTTTGCACAGCCAAAGCAAAAAGTATGCTTGGGCAATTCGGCATTAAATCAGAAAATGTTTTAACCGTCGGTGAGGGTGATGAGCTTTCACTCGGAAATCATACACTTAAATTCATTCTTGCACCTATGGTGCATTGGCCTGAAGTTATGTTGAGCTATGAAATAAGCGAAAAAGCTCTGTTTTCTGCCGATGCATTCGGCAAATTCGGTGCGCTTGATATTGATGAAAGCTGGAATTGCGAAGCAAGAAGATATTATTTTAACATAGTAGGCAAATACGGTCTTCCTGTTTCAAATCTGCTAAAAAAAGCAAGTACACTTGAAATAAATACCATTTACCCTCTTCACGGCCCTGTATTAACAGACACAATACCTGAAGTTTTGAATCTTTACAAAACTTGGGCAGCATATGAGCCTGAAGATGAGGGTGTATTTATAGCATACGCATCAATGCACGGCAACACAGCCGAGGCGGCAAACAAGATGAAAGAAATACTTGAAGCCAAGGGTGCAGCCAAAGTTGCAATTGGCGACCTTTCAAGAGATGATATGGCAAAATGTGTTGAAAACGCGTTCAGATACAGTACCCTTTTATGTATGGCGCCAAGCTATGACGGCGGCGTATTTTTACCAATGGCTGATTTTATTCACCATTTAAAATCAAAGCTTTACCAAAACAGACGCGTTGCACTTGTTGAAAACGCGTCGTGGGCGCCAAGTGCGGTAAAAGCTATGAAAGCTGAATTTGAACAGATGAAAAATATTGATTTAATTGAAAACACTGTCACAATTAAAACAACCGTTAAGGAAAGTGACATAGAGGCTTTATCAAATTTGGCAGACGAAATACTTAAATAAAGTTAAATGGCGATGAGCTCTACATTCTCATCGCCATTTTTAATTATTAAATTTCTATGCCGAGTTCTTCAATTTTATCTCTTAAAGCAAGCCAATCGGCAAAAGCAAATTCCTTATTGTTAGGATTTCTCAAAATTGCTGCCGGATGGTATGTACCCATAAAAAGAGTGCCGTTTTTATCTATAAACTGACCGTGCTGCTGTGTCACCTTAAAGTTTTTATCAATAAGCTTTTGCGCAGAAATTCTGCCGACGCACACTACGATTTTAGGCTTGATAATTTTAAACTGCTCCCTAAGCCAATTTATGCACATATCCTGCTCTTCGGGTTTTGGGTCACGGTTTTTAGGAGGGCGGCATTTAACCATATTTGCAATATATACATTTTTATCACGCGACAGGTCAACGCTTGCAAGGAATTTATCGAGCAGCTGACCGCTTCTGCCAACAAAAGGTTGCCCCTGCAAATCCTCGTTTTCACCCGGGCCCTCACCTATAAGCATAATATCGGCATCCTTTTTGCCGATACCGAATACAAGATTTGTTCTGCCTTCGCACAAATCGCATTTTGTGCAATTTTTACATTTTATTTCAAGTTCATCTAATGTCATTTTTCATCACCAAAGGTATTATATCAAATTTATGGTTGAAATACAATCAAAATAGGTATAAAATATAAGAGATTAAAATGCATATTTATGTGCATATATAATTTAAGGAGATTTACATATGGAAAACAAAGTTTTAGTTGAAATTTCAGCAAGACATGTTCATCTTTCAAAGGAAGATTTGGAAACACTTTTCGGCAAGGGATATGAACTTACAGTTAAAAAGGAGCTTTCACAACCGGGCCAATTTGCTTCAAACGAAAGAGTAAGAGTAATCGGTTCAAAAAGCGAATTTCCTGCTGTATCAATCCTCGGCCCGTGCAGAAAAGAAACACAGGTTGAACTTTCACTTACCGACGCACGCTCAATCGGTGTTAACGCACCTGTAAGAGAAAGCGGTGACCTTGAGGGAACAGGAAGCTGCAAGCTTGTAGGCCCGGCAGGTGAAATTGAAATTACAAAGGGTGTAATTGCTGCTAAAAGACACATTCACGCTACAACAGCAGACGCTGAAAAAATGGGACTTACAAACGGTGAAATCGTTTCAGTTGCCATTCCTACATCAAACGGAAGAAATCTTACTTTCGGTGATGTTGTAGTAAGAGTTTCAGATTCATATGCACTTGCAATGCATATTGACACCGATGAAGCAAATGCTGCCGGTATGGCGCCAAACACAATCGGTACTGTTATTAAATAATTGCATTTTTTTCAACCAGCGGTAGGTGATGTGCCTATCGCTGATTTTTTATATATAAAATTAAAAATACTGTGCAAAATAATAACGGTGATTTTAATGGAATTTGCTAAAATTATTATTTTATCTGTTACAGCAATGGTAGTTTTATTTTTGCTTACCAAACTTATGGGTTACAGGCAAATAAATGAAATGAGCTTTTTTGATTATGTTATAGGAATTACAATAGGTTCAATAGCTGCCGAAATGTCGACTAATCTTGAACTTGAATGGTGGAAAGGCATTACTGCAATGGCGGTTTGGGCAATTATAGGCTTACTGCTGTCTGTAATTACACAAAAAAGCATAAAGGCAAGAAGATTTATTTCAGGCGAACCTATCATAATTATGCAAAAAGGAAAAGTAATAAAGAAAAATTTAAAAAAAGCAAAGCTTGATATTGATGATTTGATTGCAAGCGCAAGGGTAAGCGGTTATTTCAACCTGACGGATATTGACAGTGCAATTATGGAAATTACGGGAAGTATCAGCTTCATGCCGACACCGCAAAAAAGGCCTCTCAACCCAAAAGATTTTAATTTTGCACCTATAAGAGAGGGACTTTCATACGATGTTATTTGTGACGGAAAATTTGTTGAAAAAGAAATTGAAAAATGCCCTGTTGATAAAAACGAAATCAAAAAAATACTTGCAAACAGAGAAACTAAAATGGCAGACATTGCACTTGGCAGCATTGATGAAAATAAACAGTTGACAATTACAACTTATTAAACTATATTAGTGTATATTATAAAATAACGAGGTGTAAATATGGCTGATAATCACGAACACACACATGATGAATGTTGCTGTGAGCATAATCATGAACACGCTTGCTCATACGAACACAATCATGAAGATATAAATAAAGGTCAATTTTTATTTAAGCTAATCGGCGGTGGATTTTTCCTCATTGCCGGTTACATATTAAACGAAGTTGCAGAAAAAGGAAAAATTGATTTACCTGATTTTTCATTTTTAGTATGCTTTATGCTTTCATATTTAATTGTAGGCTTTGATATTATCAAAGAAGCTGTTGAAGGTGTAATGCATAAAGATATTTTTAACGAAAATTTGCTTATGACTATTGCGTCATTAGGTGCATTTGCAGTAGGCGAATACAGCGAAGGCTGTATGGTCGTATTTTTATTCACAATAGGTGAATTTTTGCAGGGACTTGCACTTGATAAAAGCAGAAAATCAATAAAAAATATGCTTGAAGCAAAAGTTGAAGTTGTTAATATCATAGACGGAGAAAAAGAAAAAGCTATTTCACCCGAAGAAGTAAAAATCGGTGATTTAATGATTATTCGCCCGGGCGAAAAGCTTGATATTGACGGTGTAATTACAAACGGAACATCGCAATTTGATATGAAATCATTAACGGGTGAAACAATTCCTGTTACCAAAGGTGTGGGTGACAGTGTACTTGCAGGTTCAGTCAGCCTTGACGGTACGGTAACAGTAAAGGCTGAAAAAGAATACAAGGATTCAACCGTATCACGCATACTTGATATGCTTGAAAAATCACAAGATAAAAAAAGCCATGCCCAAAAATTCATTACAAGATTTGCAAGAATTTATACTCCTATTGTATGCTTAATTGCTGTACTTATTATGGTAGTGCCTCCCCTTTTCTTTAACGGGCAATGGCACGAATGGTTATACCGCGGACTTTCGGCACTTGTAGTATCCTGCCCGTGCGCACTTGTAATTTCAATACCGCTCAGCTTTTTTGCAGGCATAGGTGCTTGCTCAAGAGAGGGAATACTCGTTAAAGGCGGCAATTACCTTGAAATACTTGCAAAGGCAGATACAGGTGTGTTTGACAAAACTGGTACACTTACAAACGGTAAATTTGAGTTTGTAACCTGTGAGCATAATCATTGCCATTGCAAAGATAATCAGCACAGAGAGCTTTTAAAAATCATTGCGGCATGTGAAAGATATTCAAACCACCCTATTGCAAAAAGCATCAATGTTGCATTTGGGCATTATGCAGACGAATGCGAAGTAAAAGATTCAAAAACCTATGCAGGACTTGGTGTTTCAGCAATTGTTGACGGAGTTAAATATTATGTAGGCAATGAAAAACTGATGAAAGAACATTGCAATGATTTCAAAGAAACAAATGTAATAGGCACAGCAATATATTGTTGCAGTGAAAGCGAATTTATGGGCGACATCGTATTTGCTGACATAATTAAGCAAGACAGCAAAGACGCACTTAAAGCACTTAAAAAACTCGGCATTGCAAAAACCGTTATGATGACGGGCGATAAAGAAGAAATCGCAAAAGATATTGCAAGCAAAGCCGGAATTGACACAGTATACTCACGCCTGATGCCTGACGAAAAAGCAAACATAGTAAGTGAACTTCAAAAAAACGGCAGTACGGTTGTTTACACCGGTGACGGAATAAACGACGCACCGGTATTATCGCAAGCCGATGTAGGCGTTGCAATGGGCGGTGCCGGCTCGGATATTGCAGTTGAAGCTTCGGATATGGTTATTATGGGCGACTCACTTTCAAAACTTGCAATCGGCAAAAAGGTTGCGAAAAAGACTATTCGCATAGTACACGAAAACATTATTTTTGCAATTGCAGTAAAACTTTTGATTATCATAGGATGTGCAATAGGAATATTTGACGAAAATGCGATGTGGCTTGCAGTGTTCGGCGATGTAGGTGTTTGCCTTATTGCAATAGCAAATTCACTCAGAGCTTTAAGAGTAGGCAAAATCAAAAACAAATAAAGCAAATAAAAGCAAAGCACCGTTGCGAAATCGCAACGGTGCTTTGCTTTTTAATAGTTATTGTTTTTCAAGAAATCATATATTCGCTTTGAATTATTGTTATCCCTATACTCAAAATATTTCGGTGCGGCAATGCGGTCTTTTTCATTTTCTACAAAACCGTTATTTGCAAAATATTCAACATCGTTTAAAAGTGCATCCTCGGTAGTTGAACGGTTACCGAAAAGGTCTGTTTCCATATTGATATATGAACCGTGAGCCTGATTATACATATCATAGTCAAACTGATAGAAAAGAACAGGCTTATCCATATAATAAACATCCCAGCAAACGCTTGAATAATCGGTAATAAGCATTGAGCAGCGCATCATAAGCTCATTAAGAGGAATTTTGCCAAAAGGAATATAAGTTACCCTGCTGCTGACAGCGGCTTTAAAATTATCAATATAGCCCGCAAATTTAGGGTGAATATAGAAAATAAGACGAGTATTTGTATCTTTAAGAATTTGATTAAGCCTTGGGCTTTGAAGAAGTGAAGAATACTTATTATAATAATCACTTGCCAAGAATTGATTATCGCTTACCTCTTCAAGCCACGAGCGCCAAGTAGGCATAAGGAGAATGAACTTTTCCTTATCACTTTGCTTATCTTTAAGCACATCCCACCTTGCAAAACCTGTAATAGGCGCTGTTTTTTCATTATATCCAAGCTCATTTATTGCAATTTCCTGCTCAACCCTGCCGGTTGTAACAAAATATTCCATAGAGCTTGTACCCTTTTTACCAAACAGCTGATGAACCTGCTTAAGTGCAGTTACACCGTGCTGGAGGAAAAGTTCCTTTTTCTGCCCGATAGCACGCTTTACAAGACTTGGCTTTGTTCTCCAAGCGTAAAGGTGTGATTTTGAATCACTTGATACGCAAACCGCCATTGACATAATATAAAGCATATGCTTTACACTCATAAAATCAATAACATTCTTACCGTATTTTTCTACATTTTTATATTCGTCAGAACGCTTATCAATTACATAATAAATATTCTTTTTTTCTTTTTCATCAAGATTTTCCATACAATACTTGAAGAAATAATAACCGTTATCCTGCGCCATTTTGCAGAATTTTTCATAAACTATCCAAATCTTTTTGCGGCTTAAGAAAAGGCCGGTTAAAATATAAAGAATATATGCCAGAACTTCCCTGCGCTTAATTTCGGCTGTATCATATTCGCTTCTCTCTCTAAAGCAGAAGTTAATTATACCTTTTTTGTTAAAGTACGGGAAAATGATATGCTTATCATCAACATCACATTGAACATTTGAAAAATAAAGCTTTTGCTTAATTGCAATACCGCTGTAACCAAGCTTAACATACTGCTTTGCACCGTATTTTTCAACCACAGCCCTGACATCCCAATAAATTTCTTTAAGCGGCATTTCACCGTTAAAATCAAGAGTAGCGGTTACTTTGGTATAACCCTCTTTCTTTTCAAGGTTGCAATTAAAAGGAATTTCAATATTTTCAATAACGCTTCTGTATTTCAGCACCAGGCCTTCAAATTCAGCGTTTTGGTCATTAGGAATATTGAACACAAGTTCAAGGCGGTTACCCTTCGTTTTAAGGCTTTTAAGCTTACACGGCGGATATATTGCTTCCAAAGCATCTTCCTTTTTGCCGAAATAAAGATTAAATTCTCGCCTTTCATCATAAAACGGACTTGCGGCAACTTCATAAACAGTCGGTGTTAAATCATAAAGCTTTAACATCTTTTTAGTTCTGTCGTTATTTGCGTCAACAAGCTTTTTAAGGTCGGTATCAAAATATGCTTTCGGCAAGGTATAATTTGCAAAAAGCGGCTCACAAAATCTTTTTGATATATCGCCGTCCTTTGCCTTTTTGATTGACGCAACGACTAAACATTTTTTGCCTTTCTTTTTATCATAAGCAATTACGCCGACGGTATACTTTTGCTTATTATACACAATAAGATTTTCAATAAGAATATCAAGCGGAATTTCAAAACTCTTTGTTTGCTTATTTTCTTCTGTAAGAGGCAGAGTTTTTTGAATTACACGCTTATTATTTAATACTGCAATTTCTTCAAAATCATATCCCTTTGCATTAAGTGAAACGGCAATTTTTCTGTTTGAGTTTGAAACACTTTTGGTGTTGCAATGCACAATATCCCTATCATCTACAAAGCAGTTTTCTTCAAAAGCACTGATGTCATCTATAAATTCAGGGTCAATATTAAGGTTAGGAAATGTTCGTTGAATTTCACGCTTATGAACTGCGTCTTTTACACTTTTAACGCCCAAATGGCACAGTAAATCTTCAAAATACGACCTCGGTGTTGTCATTGTAACAACAACATATTTAAACATATCGTTGAAATTATCATAAAGTGCAGGTCCAACTTCACCTTTAAACCATTTCTTTTCAAAGCAAACTATATTATCATCTTTTGCGATTTTTGAAATAGAGTTAAGATGTGCGTATTCCTTAACTATTTGCGGGTGAATTACTTTATAACGCTTTTCTTTATTAGCAGAGTAATCCTGAATTGCAAGGTCGCCCTGCTCACCCGTAAACATTAAATTAAGCAACTTTTCGCTTATATCCGGACTGTCATATTTAAAGAAAGTTTTAAAATATTCGGTGTCTTCATAAGAATCATTCATAAAGCTTTCATCACCGAGAACCTTTGCAAGCTCTTTTTCATCATAAATTTTACGGAAAGGAAGAGTCGCAACATCCATATACATTCCGCGGTCATGCATATATTCATCATAATCATACATAAAAAGAATAATAGGCTTTTTAGTAAGTGAATAATCAAAAAATACAGATGAATAATCGGTAACAAGTGCGTCTGCACAGTTTAAAAAGCTGTAATTATCAATTCCCTTCGGAAATGGCTTAATATGCTTATATTTACTGAGAGAAATTGAATCTTTTAATATCGGGTGAAAGTTTACGAAAAATACCTGCTCGTCACCAAGCTTTTTATCAATAAGCTTAAATATTTCTTTAACCTTGCTTTCATATGCAGCAGTGTTAATATCGTGGTTGCTTGTACCTCTCCAGGTAGGCATATACGCATAAACCGTTTTGCCCTCTAAACCAAGCTTCTTTTTAAGTTCTTCGCCCTCTTCTTTTTTGAAGAATATTTCATTTCTCGGATAACCTGCCATAACAACCTTGCCTGTATAAAGGTCATTAAGGTTATAATCCTCCATCATAACATCCTTGGTAAAATCATTAGGAAATGTAATATAATCAGCCTGAAGAAAATTATGCTGAACATTATACATTGATTCAATACCGAGACGCATTTTTTTGCCGAGTGTTTTAAGCGGAGTACCGTGCCAGGTTTGAAGATAAACCTGCTCCGGCTTTTTCACAAAGTAAACAGGAAAAGAACTGTTGTTAATAAGATATTTTGCAGTGGCAAGAATTTTGGTGTATCTGAAAGTTGTTACATCAATAAGTTTAACATCAAGCCCTATTTCGTTAATAAATTCTGCATGGGCTTTTTTATTTTCAGTACCGTAATATATTTTATATTTTCCCGGATATGACTTTAAAATTTGGCGCACCAAAGCAAGCGATGAATCGGAAATATTTGAACCGTGAAAAGATTCAACCAAAATTACATTGCTTTTTACTTTGCAGTGCTTATAAAACATACCGTAGTAAAACTTTCTTTTCGGTGTTTTTGAAAACATACGGGAAATATATTTAAGTATTTTTTTAATTAACATTTTTATCTTTACAGATATACCCATATTAACCTCCAAATAAAATAATATATAAATTACTAATTAACATACTTTTTAATTTTAACACATTTGTAACGCTTTTGCAACAATACTATAACTTTGTAATATTTAACTTAGTTCACTTTTGAGCCAATGTATAAAAGTTAATGAATTCTTTATTTTTAAATATTGAAAAGAAACGACAAAGTGATATAATTAAGTTAGAGATATTTTGCCTAAATATTCTAAAGGAGAGATACACATATGAATAAACAAAACATACTTTCAAAAGTTGACCACACACTTTTAGCGCAAGGGGCAACCTGGCAAGATATAAAAGCTATTTGTGATGACGCAGTTAAATACAATGCGGCAAGTGTTTGCATACCGCCCGCATATGTAAAACCTGCAAAGGAGTATGTTGGCGGCAAAATTAAAATTTGCACGGTAATAGGTTTTCCAAACGGATATAACACCACCGAAGTAAAATGCTTTGAAACAGCAGACGCAATTAAAAACGGTGCAGATGAAATAGATATGGTGATAAATATCGGTATGCTAAAAGATAAAAGATATGACGACATATTATTTGAAATCAACGAAATTAAAAAAGCGTGTGATAAAAGGGTTTTAAAAGTAATTATTGAAACCTGCTTACTGACTGACGAAGAAAAAATCAAAATGTGCGAAATAATAGATAAATCAAATGCAAATTATATTAAAACATCAACAGGGTTTTCCACAGGCGGTGCTACATTTGACGATGTTAAACTTATGAGCGAACATATAAAAAATAAAAAAATTAAAGCTGCCGGCGGAATTAAATCGTTTGATGACGCTGAAAAATTCATTTCATTAGGTGCAAACAGACTTGGCACAAGCCGGCTTATCAAAATTATGAAAGAGGGATAATAATGCGTGGCTTTATAGTTGTACTTGACTCTTTCGGTGTGGGCGAAGCACCGGATGCAAAATCTTTTGGTGATGAGGGCGCAAGCACCATAAAAACAATATCCAAATCAAAATATTTCGAAGTGCCTAATATGCAAAAAATGGGACTTCTTGCAATTGACGGAGTCGGGCTTGATAATTCGGCAAGTCACAATGCTTCATATGGCAGGTTAAGGGAGCTTTCTATCGGCAAAGACACAACCACAGGCCACTGGGAAATGGCAGGAATTATATCTAAAAAGCCGCTTGTGACTTTTCCAAACGGTTTTCCGAAAGAAGTAATAGATGAATTTGAAAAAGAGTGCGGAAGAAAAACTCTTGTTAACAAGCCGTATTCCGGCACACAGGTTATTAAAGACTATGGCGACGAGCATATAAAAACAGGAAAATTGATTGTTTATACCTCGGCTGACAGCGTATTTCAAATTGCAGCGTGCGAAAGCATAGTAAGTGATGAGGAATTATATAACTATTGCAAAATTGCAAGAAAAATACTTAAAGGCAAATATGCAGTAGGCAGAGTAATTGCAAGACCTTTTATTAAAGATGAAAACGGAAACTTTGTCAGAACACCGAGAAGGCACGATTTTTCACTTGAACCGCCGGGCAAAACACTTGTTGATATTTTGTGCGAAAACAAGAAAGATACCATAGCGGTAGGCAAAATATATGATATTTTTGCTCACAGAGGTTTAAGCGAGCATTATTTTACATCAGGCAACACAGAAGGCATTGCCAAAACGCTTGATATTTCAAAGCGTAATTTTGACGGACTTTGCTACACCAATCTTGTTGACTGCGATATGCTGTACGGCCACAGGCGTGATATTGACGGTTACGCAAAAGCAATAAGTGAATTTGACAGGTGCTTGCCTGAACTTTGCAATAATCTTAAAGATGATGATTTTCTGATGATAACGGCAGACCACGGATGCGACCCGGGTTATAAGGGAACAGACCACACACGAGAGTATGTTCCGCTTATCATATATTCAAAATCGCTCAAATGCACGAATTTAAAAACTATTGACGGATTCGGTGTTGTATGCAACACAGCACTTTCACTTTTCGGTATAAATGAACAGCTTGAGGGTGAAAATGTATATAATTTAATCAGGCGGTAGGTGAAAATATGGATAATAAAGAATTATTAAAAATTGCAAAAGAAGCTAAAAGCAAAAGTTACTGCCCATATTCAAAATTCAAAGTCGGAGCTTGCCTGTTGACGAAAAGCGGAAAAATATACACAGGTGCAAATATTGAAAATTCATCATACCCTGCAACTGTTTGCGCAGAAAGAGTTGCAATATTCAAAGCGATAAGCGACGGCGAATATGAATTTGAAAAAATAGCAATTTCAGGTTCGGGCAATGATTTTTGCTACCCGTGCGGAATTTGCAGGCAGGTTATGAGTGAATTTTGCAAAGAAAATTTTTTGATAATACTTGAAAACGGCGAAAAAATAAAAGAATTAAAATTAGGAGAACTTCTTCCCCATTCTTTTAAACTATAAGAAAGTCTGCGTGATACTATGAGAATGACAGATATAATAGAGCATAAAAAGCAGGGATTAAAGCTTACAAAAGAAGAAATTGAATTTTTTGTAAGAGGATATACAAAAGGTGATATTCCCGATTATCAGGCAGCGGCACTTGCTATGGCTGTCTATTTCAACAAAATGGATAACGAAGAAACTGCCGACTTAACTCTTGCTATGGCTCACAGCGGTGATATGCTTGATTTGAGCGAATTTGGAAATTCGACGGTTGATAAACATTCATCAGGCGGTGTTGGTGACAAAACCACACTTATAGTTGCACCGATTGCCTGCGCGGCAGGATGCACGGTTGCCAAAATGAGCGGCAGGGGCTTGGGATTTACCGGCGGAACTATTGACAAGCTTGAAGCAATACCCGGCTTTTCAACAGCTATGGCACCAAAAGAATTTAAAGAAAAAGCGAAAAGCATAGGCTTGGTTATTGCAGGGCAAACGGGAAATATGGCACCTTGTGACAAAAAGCTTTATGCGCTCAGGGATGTTACAGCCACGGTTGACTGTATGCCGCTTATAGCATCATCAATAATGAGCAAAAAGCTTGCCGCCGGCGCAAAAAACATAGTGCTTGATGTAAAATGCGGTGACGGTGCTTTTATGAAAAATCTTGATGATGCATCAAAACTCGCAAATGAAATGGTGAGCATAGGAAAAAGGTGTGGCAGAAATGTAACAGCCTTGATAACGGATATGACATCTCCGCTCGGATACGCAGTAGGAAACAGCCTGGAAGTGCAAGAAGCAATAAAAGTATTAAAAGGCGAAAACATACCGAGGCTTACACCGCTTTGCATAAGCCTTGCGGCAAATATGATAAGCCTTACAAAAGGCATTGAATTAAGCGAAGCGCAAAAGCAGGTAACAAATATTATAAACTCCGGCAAAGCGCTTGATAAATTCAAAGAAATAGTAAAATCGCAAGGCGGTGACACAAGCTTTATTGAAGATGAGAGCAAATTTGAATTTGATAAATGCAAATTTGAAATAAAAGCTGAAAATGATGGTTATATTACAAAAATAAATGCTGAGAAAATCGGCGAAACCTGTGTTTTATTAGGTGCAGGGCGAAATGTGAAAACAGATGCAATAGATTCACTTGCCGGAATAATGCTGAGTGTTAAAATCAACGACCATATTTGCAAAAATGACACTGTTATGACGCTTTATTCAAATGATGAAAACAAGCTTAAAGAAGCGATAAAGCTTGCAAACGCATCATTTATCATCGGCAATGAAAAAGCAGAAGAAAAAAATATTATATTAAAACAGTTTTAAGAAAAGGGGTAATTTTATGAAACTGTATTTTGTAGGTGCGGCGCACGAAGTAACCGGTTCTTGCACAATTCTTTATGCCTGCGGCAAAAAAATAATGATTGATTGCGGAATGGAGCAAGGCGAAAATGTATATGAAAATGTGGAATTGCCTGTTTCACCGAATGATATTGACGCAATGCTTTTAACTCACGCGCATATTGACCATTCGGGCCATATTCCTTTTGTATCGGCAAACGGATTTTCCGCCCCGATTTATACAACAAGTGCAACTGACCGCCTTTGCAGAATTATGCTTATGGATTCAGCGCACATTCAGGAATTTGAAGCAACCTGGAAAAACAGAAAAAACAAGCGTAGCGGTAAAGAGCCGGTTGAACCTTTATATACAACACAAGATGTTCAAAATGCATTAAAGTATTTTACACCTTGCGAATATAATGAAACATATCAAATTTTTGACGGAATTGAGATAAAATTTATAGATGCAGGGCATCTTTTGGGCAGTTCATCAATACAAATTAAAGTAACGGAAAATTCTGTTACAAAAACTATACTTTTTTCAGGCGATATAGGAAATATTAACCGCCCGTTAATCAAAAACCCACAAAAACCGCCTGTTAAGCAAGCTGATTATGTAGTTATTGAATCGACTTACGGAAACAGGCTTCACGGTGACAGGCCGGATTATGTATTACAGCTTACAGGCATTATTCAATCAACCTTTGATAACGGCGGTAATGTAGTAATTCCGTCATTTGCAGTAGGCAGAACACAAGAACTTTTATATTTAATCAGAATAATAAAAGAAAAAGGACTTATTAAAAATCACGCCAACTTTCCGGTATGGGTTGACAGCCCGCTTGCAGTTGAAGCAACAGAAATATATGATGATACCAAACTGCAAAAATATTTTGATGATGATACCCTCGCTTTAATTAACAGCGGTGTAAATCCAATTAAATTTGACAACTTAAAGCTTGCAATCACAAGTGATGATTCACGAATGATAAATGATGACCCAACACCGAAAATCATACTTTCTGCAAGCGGTATGTGCGAAGCCGGCAGAATAAGGCACCATTTAAAACATAATTTGTGGCGAGAAGAATGTACAATTTTATTTGTAGGTTACCAGGCAGAAGGTACGCTTGGCAGAAAAATAATTGAAGGGGCAAGCAGTGTAAACCTTTTTGGTGAAGAAGTGCAAGTAAATGCAAATATTGAAAAAATGCAGGGTATCAGCGGTCACGCAGATAAAAATATGCTTTTATCTTGGCTTGGCAGTATTGAGCAAAAGCCGAAAGTAGTTTTTGTAAATCACGGTCACGATACAGTATGTGATGAATTTGCAAAATCTATTGAAAATGAACTTGAAATTTCTGCGCTTGCGCCATATTCAGGTGACGGATTTGAGCTTGGCGATGTTGTTAAGCAAGTTGATATTGGGCCGCGCAAGCTTTATGATAAAAAATTACATAAGGTTCAGAGAAACAATACTGTTTATGACAGGCTGTATCTTGCAGGGCAAAACCTTATGTCTGTTATTGAAGCATCAAAGGGCTGTACAAACAAAGATTTAAGCAGGCTTACCGACCAAATTATTGCCCTATGTGAAAAATATAAACAAGATTGACGGTGAAACCATGGTAATAAACACAAAAGAAATAAACGAAAAGCTTAAAAATCCGTCTGAATTTTTAACATTTAGTGAAAACAGAATATTAAATCAAATAGATGAATGTGCAGCTCAAATTTTGCCGCTTGCAAATACAAAGCCAATAATTTTAATATCCGGCCCATCAGGAAGCAGCAAAACAACAACGGCAATTAAGCTTGCAAAGGCATTGAGAAAAAACGGTGCCGATGTTTGCTACATATCTATGGATAAATATTTTAAAAACTTTACCGATGAGGAGCGTGCGCTTAAAAAGCTAAATAAAATTGACCTTGAAGCGCCCGACAGAGTAGACGCTGAATATCTAAACAAAGATATTGATGTTTTGCTAAACGGCGGTGAAATTTACTTGCCGAGCTATGATTTTTTAACCAATACAAGAACGCTGAGCCAAACAAAGCTTTGCAGAAACGGCGGCTTTGTAATAATTGAAGGTATACACGCATTAAACCCAACTCTGCTTGGTGAAAATGATGATGTATCAAGCAGATTTTATGTAAGTGTACGCACAAGGGTAGTTGATTCAAACGGGGATAAGCTTCACCCTTGCAAAATAAGGCTTTGCAGGCGAATGATAAGGGATAAGCTTTACAGAGGCCGCAATTTTGATGAAACAATACGCCTGTTTTCAAAAGTACAACGCGGCGAAAATCAATTTATTATACCTAATAAAAGCAGAGCGAATTTTAATATAGATACTTTTATTGAATACGAGCCTTGCATTTACAGAAATTATTTATTTGATGATTTGAAAGAACTTTCAGAAAAATTCAGTGATATTAAAGATATTTTCAATGCACTTGATGAAATTGAACCGCTTGATGATTCTTTAGTTCCAAGTGACGCATTTATACGCGAATTCATAGGAAACAGCTCGCTGTCATACTAATTTACTTTCAGTTCACAACTGCCCTTTTCTTATATGATACTATATCATTAAGAAAGGGGTATATTTATGAAAAACAAAATAATAAGAATAATATTAGCCATTCTTTTTGCCGTTATATTTTTGCTTTACATAGGGCCTGTAATAACAGTCAGAGAATATAATTTAGGCATAATAGCGGGCTTGGGCTTTGATTTTCTACTGCTGATTTATATAATATTTTTCAATAAAATTAACCTTTTAATTAAAAACGCCAAAAAGAAAAAAGCAGGAAAAATAATACTGAATATAATATCAAGTATACTTTGCATATGCATATTGATTGGCGGTGTAACATTTCATAATGTATTATCATCAAGCTTTGAAAGTAAAGAAAAAAGCAATGTTGCAATTGTTTTAGGCTGTATTGTAAACGGTGATAAGCCCGGCATATTTTTAAAAGGCAGAATTAACGCGGCATATAAATATCTAAATGAAAATCCAAATGCAATTGCAATTTTAAGCGGCGGTCAAGGAAACGGTGAAAACATAAGCGAAGCTCAATGTATGTTTAACACATTGACTGAAATGGGCATTGATGAAAGCAGACTTTTGATTGAAGATAAATCAACATCTACAAGCGAAAACTTGAAATTTTCCAAAGCCTTGCTTGAAAAAAACGGAATTGAAACTAAAAAAGTCACAATTATTACTAATGATTTTCACGAATACAGGGCAAGTGAATTTGCGAAAAATAACGGATTAAAAGCTTTAAGGTATCCGAGTAAAACCCCGTGGAACGGATATATGCCATTTGCCACAAGAGAAATTTTTGCAATTATATATCAAATATATTTGGCAAGATAAAAGAAAAAGACGTTAGAGAAACTAAAAACTCTAACGTCTTATTTTTATTTCACCATTCCTTTTTTAAACATTACAAATGCGCCTAAAACAGATACAACTACGCCGATAGGAATTAAAACTCCGGTACCAAGCGTGCCATTAAAAATCAAAATAAATGACAAAACGGCAATGGGAAGAATTGATATTTTCCAATGCTTTGCAAGATACGAAGCACAAAGAGAACCGAAAAGTGCAGGAGTAACTTGTTGAAATGCAGGAGCAAAAATGGAATCCGGATCGGTTATATTATGCAAAATAGGGAAAAACGCAAGCACGCAAACGGCAATGATAAGAGTAGTTACAATGGAAGATACAGCTATCGAAATTGTCGATATAACCTCACCTTCCTCGCTTGCAGGCTCAACTTCGGCACTTTCCATTGCACTTAAAGCAACCGGTAATTTCAAATTGGTTATATTGCCTGTAACAAAACCGAGATAAGTGCCGCCCGTACCTAAAAGCGGAGAATAAGTCAGCACCTCAAGAACTGCCGTTGGATAAAATACAAGCGCAACGGTCGAAAGTCCCTTTGCAATCATATTGATTTTGGGAGATACACCGAGATGAACACATATAAGCGCCGGAACACTAATAAACAAGCAGAGGGTAACCAACATCCAAATTTTACCGTATGTATGAGTTTTATTGATATATTTGCTGTTCATACTATCCCCTCCATTCCAAAAATGCAACATCGGCAGGCAAAATTTGCGCCATAATCATTACAATTGCCATAGCGCCAATCATTGCAAACGGCATTGCAAAGCTTTCAAGCCATTTTAACTTTTCAAGGCCTGCAAGCTTTTGCATAATAAGCATCAAAATTACAGACGAAATCAGTGCTGTAATTGACAATATTCCTGCACCGTCGCCTATAATATGAGCGTCGCCCTTACCTGCGATTGCCCTTGCAACAAAAGCGGAAATAAGACCGATAAATGCTGCCGCACTAAGCACGCTTGAAAGAGCGCTGTTTTTAGATACCGCCTTGTTCATCTTACTTTGCACTTTTTTGAGAAAAATCGGAACAAGGATAAGCGGCATAATTGAACCGAGAGTCATAACCCACGCAACCGTTGCAAAAACTTCTTTGTTTTCAATCGGTTGGGATATTCCGCCCGCAAGACCGAAAGCCTCAACCGCATTGGTGGCTGCCGTGACCTCATAAGAAATATTACCTATTACCGTCAGTCTTATCCACGGCAATACATAGCCAAGCCCTGCCGACAAAGTAAGCACAGTTGCCACAATGCCTATGGCAGGTGCAATAGTGAAAAGTGATGACGAAACGATTGTATTCTTAATTGTTTGATTTGCTATTCCAAGTTCCTTAGCCCTTTTTACTGCACGCACAAGAAAGAAAAGTGCTTGTGCGACAACAAAGAAAACAACGCAAAGAGCAATAGCCACCATAAAAGAATCCTCTTTGAAATTCATATCATTACTCCTTTGTCATAATTCTTATATATCGCTTGAAAAATGCCACGCCCTGAGTAAGCTGCTCAACAGGAATACGCTCATTTGTTGAATGTGTGGTAAGCAAGAGTTCTGTATCGACCGTAAACGGAGCAAAACGGTAAATATTTTCACAAACGTTTTCATAGTTATATGCGTCTGTACCGCCCATAACGAGATAAGGCGCAACGATATTTTTTTCATCAAGAGAAACGGAAAGCGTTGAAAGCGTTTTAAAGGCTCTTGTATCGGTAGGCGAAACAATACTCGGCTCCTTGCCCTTGATAAATTCTATTTCAACATTTTCACCGCCCATATATTTTTCAATATGGCGTCTTACGTCCTCTATTGTTTCACCGGGCATAATTCTGAAATTGACCGTAACGCTTGCTTTTTGCGGAAGAACATTTGCCGCCGGTGAGGCAGAACTCATTGTAACCGCCGTTGTTGTGCGCACAAATGAAGCGGCAGGGGGGATTTTTTTCATAACAGCAAGCAAAACAGGCTTTAAAAGCCAAAGATTGCAAAATACAACTCTGCCAATATATGACGTTCTTTTGCCTATCTGTGTAAAAAGATTATATACAAACGGCAAAATTCTCGCCTTAAACTGATGATTTTCAAGCGCTTCAACCTTTTTTGAGAGAACACCGAGAGCCGTATGCTTAGGAGGCTGAGAAGAATGACCTCCCTTAGCCTTAACCGTAATTTTAAAATCGGCATATCCCTTTTCG
>FR895325.1:0-12222 GCA_000434995.1 Firmicutes bacterium CAG:341
TGCCCCAATATGAAAACCCCTTAAAATAAAAATAGACAAAAATAAAGGACTTGTATTTCTACAAGTCCTTTAAATCAAAGTTATTACAGTTTTATTTTACTCTTGTTAAGCCTATATTTTTACCTGCAAGATAATCATCAGATGCAGGGTATTGACATTTATAAGTAATGTCAAGTGAAGCACTCTTATCTTTAAGAACTGTAACATTTGCATGCTTAACATCAATGTGAACTAACATTGTGTAATCAGCCTTTGTGATTTCGTTAGTCTTTGTATCAATAACAAATACACCTGTACCACCCTTGTAATCAACTACAAAGTTATCATCAACTGTACCCTGTGAGAATGAGAGAACAGAGATTGAGTTAACAACTGATGAAATATCACCAAGTGAGTTAAAGAACCTACCTTGTGGGTCCTTACCAGGCATTGAAAGGATAGTTTCTTTCGGCTGAATAGTCATTGTAATAGTACCGTCACCGTTATCCTTAACATTTGCTGCAAGAATATCATCAGGCTCGAGAAGTGACTTTGTGCAATCCATCTTTCCGTCATCCCTTGTATCACCCTTAGGGTCCCTGTTACCTGATGGTGAAAGACCGTTTGTGCCGCCTTTGAAAAGGCCGCCTACGATACCCGGAACAAGCTTGTTGATAATGTCGTTTGACTTACCCTCAACAAGAAGATTGTTAACATCAAGAGTCTCTGTACCAAGCATCTTATAGTAGCTATGTGTTTCGCCTGAATCGGTTTTATATTCAGCAGTAAGCGTCTTGGTATAATCATAGCACTCTTTATAATAATTAACTACATCTTCCTGAGTTTTAAACTCCTTGCCGCCGTAAGTGCCTGCCTTAAATTCATCAATAACAGCCACATCCTGTGTATTAGAACCGTCAGCTGCCGAAGCATCTTCAATCTTAGGATATTTGTTAATTACAAAAGCAGTTACTACAACGCAAATTACCAAAACGATTGCCAAAAAACCGTTGAATTTACTTAATCCGGATTTTCTTTTCATACAAAAATTCCCCTTTGAATATATTGTTACTCTCTTATAATATACTAAAACTAAAAAGATTTCAACTGTTTTTTTAATTTAGTCTTTAAAAGTAACAATAATCTCTGTTCCTTTACCCTCTTCGCTGTTAATTTCAAGCTGTGCGTGATGGAGTTGAGTGATATGTTTTACAATTGCAAGGCCAAGCCCTGTACCGCCCGTCGCCTTACTCCTGCTTTTATCTACACGGAAAAATCGTTCAAATATCCTGTCTTGATACTTTTCGGGAATTCCTATACCCGTATCCTTAACGCTTATGCTTGCACCTCTTTCAAGCGGTGTTACACTGACTGTAACGCTCCCGTTTTCCTTATTATACCTAATTGCATTATCACAAAGGTTATAAACAAGTTCTTCAACAAGCTGTGCCTTGCCGCGAATGTAGCAATCTTCGCCTAAAAGATTGAGTGTTACATTTTTGTTAATTGCATTGATATTAAGAGCTTCAATACATCTGTTTGCAATTTCATAAAGGTTTACCGACTCAAAAGTCATTTCCTCTTCATCACTTTCTTCAAGCTGAGAAAGCTGAATAATATCTTCGCTCAAACTTACAAGCCTTAATGCCTGCTTGCGAATAACACCTGCAAACGGTTTTATATCCTCCTGCTTTGCCATACCGGTTTCAATAAGTTCAGCATAGCCTGCAATTGATGTAAGCGGTGTTTTAAGCTCATGCGACACATTCGCTGTAAACTGCTTTTTTTGCCTGTCAAGCACTTTTTGCCTTTTCTTTTGCTCGAGCAGTGCGTTAATCAGCGGCTTAAACTCTTCGTCCGCCTTGAATTCATCAATATTATCAAGGTTTTTACCAAGCTGTGTTATCGGCTTAACAATACTTTTGGTAATAGCGACGCTTACAAACACCGCCGCAATTATAACAGCTATCAAGCAAATCAGTATATAAACGATATAATCCGAGAAAAATTCGCCGATATTAGTTGCCTTTGATGAAACACGCAAAACATTACCGTTATCAAGCTGCTTGGCATAATAGTATACTTTTCCTTTTTGGGTATCTGAATACCTTGAAACAGTGGCTTCTCCGTTTTCAATAGCTTCTTTTATTTCTTCTCTTTGCAAATGATTATCAAGGTTTTTTACATTTTCTTGATTATCTGCAATAACCGTACCGTCATTTGCAACAAGCGTTATTCTTACGCTTTTATCAATATGATTAGTAATGAAGTCTGTATTTCCGTTTTGCATAAGCTCGGCTTCAACCACATTTTCAACTACAAGCAGCTGCTCTTTAAGCTGCTTATCACTGTATGAATAAAAAACCGACAGTATCAAAATCGCCGTAATTGTAATAACCGATACGGCAAAAGCAAAAATTTTATATAATGTTTTTTTAGTCACTTGAATTATTCACCGACCTTGTAGCCGACATTTCGTATTGTTTTAATATGCTCGCCTGCTGTGCCGAGCTTTTTGCGAAGAGATTGGATATGAACATCAACAGTTCTGTTCCCCTGCTCAAAATTATATCCCCAAACTATTTCCATAAGCCTATCCCTTGTAAGAACAATACCTTTATTCCTAATAAGATGTTTGAGAATTTCGTATTCCTTATATGTTAGGTCAATCTCTGCCCCGTCAACTAATACGGTATGCTTATTTTCATCTATTTCAATATTTTTATAAACAAGAACGGTTTTAACCTTTTTAGCTGTTCTGCGAAGTACAGCTTTTGTTCTTGATACAAGCTCCATTACACCAAAAGGCTTTGTAATATAATCATCTGCGCCCATATCAAGCCCTTTAACTGCATCAATCTCGCTTGTTTTAGCAGTAACCATAATTACAGGAATTTCACTGTAAGCCGGTGTTTGCCTGATTGAATTTAAAATAGTAAGCCCGTCTTCTTCGGGAAGCATTATATCAAGCAAAATTATATCGGCAGCTTTATTTTCAAGCTGAGCCATCATACTTTTTCCGCTTTCAAAGCCTTTTACTTCAAATTCCGAATTTTTCAGTGCGTATATTTCAAGTTCCCTGATTGATGCATCATCTTCTACAATATAAACTAATTGTTTTTCACTCATAGCGTACCTCTTATCTGACAGCATATTTGTTTAAATATGTTTCAAATTGCTCCATAAAAGTTTTATTGTTTGAATTCTTAACACCTTTAAGATAGCTGTGAGTTTGATAATGACCTTGTGAAAATTCAATTATGCATACTGCAAGGTTTGAGCAATGGTCTGCAATACGCTCAAATGAATTAACAATATCAAAAAACAGTATTCCGTTTTCAAATGTGCAATCGCCCTGTTCCATACGCTTTGAATGGCGCGCACGAAGTTCGGCTTTAAGATTATCAATAACCTGCTCAAGCGGTTCAACCGTCATTGCAAGTTCAACATCATCGTCGATAAACGCTTTTGTTGAATTTTCAATAATTTCTGTAACAGCTCTGCCCATAATTTCAAGTTCCCTGTTAGCTTCTTCGGAAAAATGAATTTTATCTTGGTGCATTTTCCTCTTTATTTTAAGAATATTATAGCCATAGTCACCCATACGCTCAAAATTACCGATAGCGTGAGTATAATTATTAAGTCGCATTGAGTCCGAAACATTCAAATCCATTGCGCTTATTTTTACAAGGTAAGTTTCAAGCTGGTCTTCGTAATTATCAAGCTTCTTTTCATTGTTTTTAATAGCTTCGTCTTTTTTATGGCTGTAACTTTTTATAAACTCAATACTTTGAGAAATATTATTTTTCGCAAGAGTTGCCATTTCATCGCACTTATCTTTAACCTTATCAAGAGCAAAGCCCGGGTTGATAAGAAAGCGTTCTTCAACAAGTCCGTTATCATCAGTTTGTACTTCTTTGCCGTTTTTATCATCCCTGATGATAACATACATAAGCTTTTCAAGCTGCTTACCGAAAGGAAACAGAATAATAGTTGAGAAAATATTGAAAAGCGAATGAATAATTGCAATTGTGGCAGGGCTTACATTATCTTCAAAAAACGGCAAACCGAATATTGCATTTGAACCGTAGAAAAGAATCATTGCAATAATAACGCCTATAACATTAAATGTAAGATGTGCTGCCGCTGCTCTTTTAGCATTTTTACTTGCACCGATTGATGAAATCAATACAGTGGTGCAAGAGCCGATATTTTGGCCTAAAATAATTGGAAATGCCGCCGAAACAGTTATTGAACCCGTTGTTGAAAGTGCCTGCAAAATACCGACTGACGCAGACGAACTTTGAAGTGCGGTAGTAAGAAACGCACCTGCCAAAATACCCAAAATAGGGTTTGAAAATTTAGTCAAAATGCTTGTAAACTTCGGTACATCCTTGAGCCCTTCCATCGAATCGCTCATTGTTGTCATACCAATCATCAAAAGACCGAAGCCTAATACGATATAGCCAATATTATGCTTCTTTTCGCCCTTGCAAAACATAACAAGAATAATACCGATAAATGCAAGAATAGGGGCAAAGGAACTCGGCTTTAACAGATTTATGAAAATATTTGAACCCTCAATACCTGCTAAAGATAAAATCCAAGCGGTTACGGTAGTACCGATATTAGCACCCATAATTATACCGATAACCTGCCTTAATGCCATAATGCCACTGTTTACAAAACCTACTGCCATAACAGTAACAGCACCTGAAGACTGAATAACTGCAGTTACAAATAAGCCTAACAAAACGCCTTTAATTCTGCTGTCTGTCATTTTTTCAAGAATAGTACCAAGCTTGCTGCCGCCCATTTTTTCAAGGCTTTTACCCATTACATCCATTCCGAAAAGGAACATTGCAAGCCCGCCGATAAGAGTTAAAAAATTAAATATAGTCATACCATTTTCCTCTTTATTACTCAAAATATCACACAAAAATTACAAGTTAGATATTATATGCAGTCGATTAAGTTAAAATACAGTTTATGTTAAATTTAAGTTAAATAATTATTCGCAATAAATAGGCGAAGTTATAGCAAGAGGTCTTTTTTCACCATCAACAGTACCCCAAAGTTCTGCACGGTACCATTTACCGCTGTCGAGCCTTAACCTAACATGTCTTTCGTCATATCTTGTTTGAAGCACGCATTTGCCGCCGTTTGTAATGATTTTAATTTCATTATATACAATATCTTCGTCGCCTGAATTTTTAGCTCTTGAGTGCAAATCGGTAAAGAAACTGAAAGTATAATTGCCCTTTTTCACGGTGTCGCCTATTGCGCTTGTAACACCGTGGCGATGTACTCTGAATATAAACTTGGCACCATGCGAAATAACGGTTTTGCCAAGCCTGATAGCGCGCATTGCGGATTTTGCCGAAATATCATCCACATCAAGATATGTACATCCGTAGTGGCCGGTATTTTCCTCCCTGTGCCAATCCCTGCCGTAAGTTGCAGAAATTTTGTATCCCTTATCAAGTAGAGAAGTCCATAATTCAAGTGCTTTTTCATTTTCTTTTTTATTAGAATAAAGATTTTTATGCCAAACTTCTATATAATCAACATTTTGCCAATTGCGAACATTAAAATCCCAATGCCCGCCTGTGCATAGCGGCGAACCGAGCTGGAATGGATGAGCAACGCCTACCAAACCGCCCACTGCTTTAATTTGCTTTATCTTCTCATCTATATTATCTGCATTTGCATCTCGCCAATCCACAAAATCATTTGCACCCAAAACGAGTAAGTGGCCATAATAAGTTGTCCATTCAATACCTCTTATAACAGGAATTATGCTATCGTCAATTTCATCCCAGCCTGAAAAAGTATTATGGTCAGTCAAAGCAATAATAGCAAGGTGGTCATCAATTGCCTTTTTTTGAAGTTCGCAAACAGTATAATCACCGTCGGAATGAACACTGTGGCAATGAAGTTCACAAGGTAAATAACTCATTTTTACTCCTCCCCTTCAATAACAAGTTTGTATTCAACATCGCAGCTTACGCTATGAACATTAAGCATTATTTTCCATTCGCCTTTTGCTATATCCGTTTTAAAAAAGCCCGGTGATGAATAATCAGAGGAAACAACAAGTTCCTGCTTATTGCTTTGCCTGTGAATTGCGCCGATATATTCCCTGCTTGAATCAAGTGATAATGTAACAAGATTTTTTACCGGCAAATAGCTTTCGATGTTAAATTCTTCATCCTCACCGTATTTTTCAAGGCAGGATTTAATTATTTGAACGCTTTTCGCCCTGTCTTCAAGAGTTTTTGGTGCATATTCAAACTTTATTTTTATTGATTTAAAATTATCTTTAATTTCAAAAGGAAAAGTAATATTGGTTTTATTATTGTCAACAGTTATTTTTCCGCATTTGTTAAGTAAAATCATAATTATCCTTTCTAAATTTATTAAATTCTCTTTTTTGATAAAAAGGCACTTATAATGTAATTATAATGTAAATTGTAAATATTTTCAATTGATATTATTTACTAAAAATGTTATAGTGTTTTTGGTAATAATTATGGTATTAAAAGAGGTTAAGTTATGAAGCTTGAAAACATAAATATCAGAGACCCGTTTGTACTTGCAGAAAACGGAACATATTATCTTTATGGCACAAGGGCTGAAAACTTCGGTTGCAAAACGGGAGGTTTTGATGTTTATACATCAACTGACCTTGTAAATTTCAGCGAAGCCAAAGAATGCTTTAACAGTGAAAAATACGGACTTAACAAAGAAGTAAACTGGGCGCCTGAAGTACATAAATATAAAGGCGAATACTATATGCTTGCAACTTTCACGCAGGAAAACGGACTTCGGGGTTCATATATTTTAAAAAGTGACAGCCCTTTAGGTGAATTCAAGCCTTACAGTGACGGTGCGCTCACACCGCAGGAATGGGAATGCCTTGACGCAACGCTTTATATTTCAAAAGCGGGTGAAGCATACCTTGTATTTTGCCACGAGCATACACAAATAATTGACGGAACAATTTGCTTTGTAAAGCTTAATAAGGAACTTAATGCACCTATAAGCCTGCCGACAAAGCTGTTTTCAGGTTCATCACCGTATTGGGCAGATAACAAGCCATCCGGTGAGCATTATATAACCGACGGACCGTTTATGTATCGCACAAGCAAAAGCAAGCTTTTACTTATATGGTCAACCTTTGTTAACCACAAATACTGCCAATGCGTTGCCCGTTCAAGCGATAATGAGCTAAACGGTGTATTTGAGCATTTGCCGCTACTCATTGATGATGACGGAGGACACGGAATGATATTTAAAGCAGATAACAAACTTTACTTAAGCTTTCACACTCCGAATATTAACGGGCAGGAACATCCTAAATTCATTGAAATTAAGGATACGGGAAATTCAATTGAAATAGTATAAAATAAGGCGATACTTCTTTTGAAGTATCGCCTTATTTTCAATTATAATAAACTTGCTACAAGGTCACCCATTTGTGAAGTATTAACAGCATCAAAGCCGTCTTCGTAAATATCAGGTGTTCTTGCTTTAGTAAGTGCCACATCAACAGCTTTTTCAATAGCATCGCTGGCTTCAGCTTCACCGAATGTATAGCGAAGCATCATAGCACCGCTCAAAATAGTTGCAAGCGGATTAGCCTTACCCTGACCTGCAATATCAGGTGCAGAACCGTGAATAGGTTCGTAAAGGCCAAATGTACCCTCGGCAAGTGATGCAGATGCGAGCATACCGATTGAACCGGAAATCATAGAAGCTTCGTCTGAAAGAATATCGCCGAAAATATTTGATGTTACAATGGTATCAAATTGATTTGGATTGCGTACAAGCTGCATTGCGCAGTTATCCACATACATATATGAAACTTCAACTTCAGGATAATCCTTTGCTGTTTCTTCCATAACTTTGCGCCAAAGCCTTGAAGAATCAAGAACATTAGCTTTATCAACACAAGTAAGCCTTTTACCGCGCTTCATAGCATATTCAAAACCGGCTTTAACAATTCTTTTAATTTCAGGATATGTATAACGCTCTGTATCATATGCGCCTACAACACCGTTTTCTTCATAAGTTCCGCGGTCACCGAAGTAAATGCCGCCGGTAAGTTCACGAACAATGAGAATGTCAAGTCCGTCACCGATAATTTCCTCTTTAATAGGAGATGCAGATTTAAGCGGTGCAAAAATCTTGGCAGGGCGAAGATTTGCAAAAAGTCCCAAATCTTCACGAATTGCAAGAAGTCCCTTTTCAGGCCTGTTATTACCCGGCTGGCTGTCCCACTTAGGGCCGCCTACCGCACCGAGAAGAACAGCATCCGATGCTTTGCAAGCCTTTGCTGTTTCATCAGGATACGGAACACCGTATTCATCAATAGCGCATCCGCCCAAAAGCTGATAATTATAATCAAAGCTAAAGCCGAATTTCTCACCTGCTTTATCAAGCACTTTTACACATTCATCTACGATTTCAGGGCCGATACCGTCACCCTTTAAAACTGTAATTTTATAATTTTTCATATTTTAACCTTTCTGTATATCGGCAAGCGCCGAAAAATTTGCCTCTTTTATTTAACTGTTATCCCGACTATGCCGAAAGCCGCCGCCATTAAAGCGCAAGCGGCAACGGTATAAAGTAGCTTTTTAAGCTTAGGCTCAATTTCTTCAAGCTTTTTATCGGGATTTGATTTTAATTCCTTGATAAACAAAATCAAGAATATCAATGTGCCAATGGAAAATATTATTGCAATTATATTCAAAATAACAGCTAACATAAAATCACCTATTTATTTAATCAATTGAATATGTAAATATTGCGAAGAAGATTTCAACATTTATCAAATATACCCGGCATAGCATCATCACGCATTGTATCTTTTTGGTCACGGTTAATTGCGCAAATAATACCTTTCATTGATGCATAGCCGATATTATGGCTTACACCGATACCGAAAATATCCTTACCCTGCGGATTTTTAATATGAATGTAACTGATAGCCTTTGAGTCACTGCCGACTGAAATTGCATGCTCGCTGTAATCAACAAATTCATAATTTGAAAGTCCCGCTTTATTCATAGCTTCGCAGAATGCACCGATAGGGCCTGAACCGTCACCCGAAATCTTCACAGGCTCATTATCCTTATACTTAAGTTCACCTGTAAAATGAACTGTGGTAAGATAATCTTTTTCATTCTTTTCTTCTGTAATTTTGTAGTTAAGAAGTCTGTATGGGCCGCATACATTTCTGTATTCTTTTTGGAAAATATCAAATACTTCATCAGGCTGAATTTCTTTACCGCTTTCATCGCAGGCTTTTTGAACTACTGCACTGAATTCGCCCTGCATAGCTTTCGGCATTTTAATACCGTAATCATTTGCAAGAATATATGCCATTCCGCCCTTGCCGCTTTGTGAATTGATACGAATAATAGGTTCATATTCACGGCCTACATCGGCAGGGTCAATAGGAAGATACGGAATATCCCAATAATCACCGCCGTGTTCTTCCATATAATTTTTGCCTTTGTTAATAGCGTCTTGGTGAGAGCCTGAAAAAGCAGTAAATACAAGTTCGCCTGCATATGGGTGGCGAGGCGGAACTACCATTTTTGTTGCCCTTTCATAAACACCTTTAATCTTGTTAATATCGTGGAAATCAAGTTTCGGGTCAACACCCTGGGTCCACATATTAAGTGCCAAGGTTACAATATCAACATTACCTGTTCTTTCACCGTTGCCGAAAAGTGTACCTTCAATTCTGTCTGCCCCGGCAAGTAAGCCGAGTTCGGCAGCAGCTACGCCTGTGCCGCGGTCATTATGCGGGTGAAGTGAAATAATAGCATTTTCACGGTTTGGAAGATGACGGCAGAAATATTCAATTTGGTCTGCATATCCGTTTGGAGTTGAGCCTTCAACTGTTGACGGAAGATTAAGAATAATAGGATTTTCCTTTGTAATATGGAGTTCTTCCATAACCTGACGGCAAATTTCAACTGCATTATCCATTTCTGTTCCCGAAAAGCTTTCAGGGCTGTATTCAAAGCGGATATTCATATCAGGATTTTTCTTTTTTTCTTCTTCCGTAAGCTCATAAATAAGCTTTGCACCGTCAATAGCAATATCTATTACACCCTGCATATCGGTTTTAAACACAACCTTACGCTGAAGTGTAGATGTTGAATTATAAAAATGAACAATTACATTTTTAGCACCGTCAATAGCTTCAAATGTTTTTCTGATAAGATGTTCCCTTGCCTGCACAAGCACCTGAATAGTAACATCGTCAGGAATATAATTGCCCTCAATAAGTGTTCTTAAAATTTCATATTCTGTTTCACTTGCTGACGGGAAGCCGACTTCAATCTCTTTAAATCCGATTTTTACAAGAGTTGTAAAAAATTCAAGCTTTTCTTGCAAATTCATTGGGTCAACAAGTGCTTGGTTACCGTCACGAAGGTCAACTGAACACCAAGTAGGCGCTTTGGTAATTGTGTTATTAGGCCAAGTGCGGTCAGGAATGTTAATTGGTTCAAAACCTCTGTATTTTTCGTAACCCTTTTTCATAATGTTAATCTCCTTTCATTTTTGCACAGGAGCAAAAAAATAAGCCCCTACACAAGAGTATAGGGGCGTTAATATCACGCTGTACCACCCTACTTCAGCAAGGTAAACCCCTGCCCTTTAGCATCAATCAATGCCACTGCCAATAACGAGGCAAACCGTCTGTTCCTATTGATTTCTATTCAAAACAGCAACTTAGCAGAGAGCTATGCACCTTTAATTCGTATTGACTTGCACCGTCCGTCAACTCTCTTAAACCGAAATAAAAGGTCTTTTTCTGCTTCACCGTCTTTATTTGGGTACTATCAATTTGTAAATCTATTATATCAAATTAAAACTATTTGTCAAGATATTTTTAAAGAAGCGAATATCCGTATCCGTTTGTAATTGCGTCAACTTTTTGGTTTCCTTTACAAAGCGGGCAATCGTGTGGAGGGTATGCCTGATACCCCGGTACATCATCAGCACTGAAAATCTTATTAACTTCAACACCGTCAACTTCGTTAATAGCTGAAAATACAGCAGAAATTCCCACTGTTTCGCCGCCGTAGTAACTTACACTTTCCATGGCTCTTTCAATTGTTTTACCGCTTGTAATACAAGAAATAAGAAGCAAAACTCTTTTGCCTGTAATAAGCTTGCGAAGATTATCACGGAAAATGATATTTCCCTGTGCGTCATATTCAGGGCCGAGTACATAAACCGTACTGTCAGGATTAGGGTTTAACATATTTGCACGCTGAAGTTCGTGTGCAAGATAAGCACCGAGTGCCTGTGTTTCATATAAGCACAAAACAGTGTCAATCTCAATTCCTCTTTCGTGGTAATATCTTGCGAGCATCATTGCCGCATCAACCGAAATATCGTGATTATGCTTAATATCAGATGTTCCGATGTAAAAATTAAGATGAGAAGAACTTGAAACAAAATGGCCCGGCATTGCGTGGATAAATACACGCTCGTTTCTGTCGGATGTTATTGTATAAATAGTTTTTTCTTCACTCATAGTGACACCCCATTTTTAAACAGTTGTAGTATAAACTATATTTTAAACCATATTGTTCAATTTTGCAATAAAGCTCAGCATAAAAAATACATACGATATTTTGTTTATATTTCACAAACTAATCGCCTTTATTTGTACAATCTTGACTTTATGATACAAAATTTGATAAAATAAATTTGTATTGGGGTGTTGATATGGTTACTGAAAATTATAACTTTTTGCCTGACGAAGCAAAGGAAATAAGAATAAAAGTTTTCGTTGAAGAGCAGGGGTTTAAACAGGAATTTGATGAGCTTGATTCAATTTGCACTCACCTTGTAACTTTTGATAATGATAAACCTTGCGCTACCGTTAGGTTTTATGAGCAAAACTCGGTTTACTATATCGGCAGGCTTGCTGTTTTAAAGGAATATCGCAGTAAGCACCTGGGTGCAAAAATAGTAAACGAAGCCGAAAGATTGATAAAAGCAGAGGGCGGCAAAGAAATCAGGCTTCATTCGCAGGTGCAGGCAATGCCGTTTTATCAAAAGCAGGGATATATCCCATTCGGTGAGCAGGACTTTGATGAAGATTGCCCACACCAATGGATGAAAAAGGAAATATAATTAAATACTATTTTATACACAAAAACAGCGTTTCGTAAGAAACGCTGCTTTTATTTTGGACACTCGTGTTGG
>FR895325.1:12234-24376 GCA_000434995.1 Firmicutes bacterium CAG:341
TATTTTGGACACTCGTGTTGGCGCAACCGCCAACGCTTTCGTCTTATTAAAAATTTCGATTAAAGAGCTTCTGCAACTGCAACAGCACATGCTACGGTTGCGCCAACCATAGGGTTGTTACCCATACCGATAAGTCCCATCATTTCTACATGAGCAGGAACTGATGAAGAACCGGCAAACTGTGCATCTGAATGCATTCTGCCCATTGTATCTGTCATACCGTATGAAGCAGGACCTGCTGCCATATTATCAGGGTGAAGAGTACGGCCTGTACCACCGCCTGAAGCAACTGAAAAATACTTTTTGCCTGCTTCAAGGCGTTCTTTCTTGTATGTGCCTGCAACAGGGTGCTGGAAACGAGTTGGGTTAGTTGAGTTACCTGTGATAGATACATCAACATTTTCTTTCCACATAATTGCAACACCTTCGGTTACATCGTTTGCACCATAGCAGTTAACCTTTGAGCGAAGTCCATCTGAATAAGCCTTGCGGAATACTTCCTTAACTTCGCCTGTATAATAATCCATTTCAGTTTCAATATAAGTGAAACCGTTAATTCTTGCAATAATCTGTGCTGCGTCTTTACCAAGACCGTTAAGAATAACACGAAGAGGTTTTTTTCTAACCTTGTTAGCTTTTTCAGCAATACCGATAGCACCTTCGGCAGCAGCAAATGATTCGTGACCTGCAAGGAATGCGAAACATTCTGTTTCTTCTTCAAGAAGCATTTTACCAAGGTTACCGTGGCCAAGACCTACTTTTCTCTGGTCAGCAACTGAACCCGGGATGCAGAATGACTGAAGACCTTCACCGATTGCAGCAGCAGCTTCGGCAGCTGACTTAACACCCTTCTTAAGTGCGATAGCACAACCTACTGTGTAAGCCCACTTTGCATTTTCAAAGCAAATTGGCTGAATACCCTCAACGATTTTATAAGGATCAAAGCCTTTAGCCTGGCAGATTTCTCTGCATTCTTCAATTGATTTAATATCGTACTGAGCGAGAACATCAAGAATTTGTTTCTCTCTTCTTTCATATGATTCAAATAAAGCCATTGTCTTTTCCTCCTTATTCTTTTCTTGGGTCGATAATCTTAACAGCATCATCAACTCTGCCGTACTGACCCTGAGCCTTTTCAAATGCTGTGTTAGCATCATCACCGGCTTTGATGAAATCCATCATCTTACCAAAGTTTACAAACTTGTAGCCAATGATTTCATTATCGGCATCAAGTGCAATACCTGTTACATAACCGTCTGTCATTTCAAGGTAACGAGGGCCTTTTGCAAGAGTACCGTACATAGTACCAACCTGTGAACGAAGTCCTTTACCAAGGTCTTCAAGGCCTGCACCGATTGCAAGACCGTCATCAGAGAATGCACTCTGTGAACGACCGTATACAATCTGAAGGAAAAGTTCCCTCATAGCTGTATTGATAGCGTCACAAACAAGGTCTGTGTTAAGAGCTTCAAGAATAGTTCTGCCAGGAAGAATTTCAGCAGCCATTGCAGCTGAATGAGTCATACCTGAGCAACCTATTGTTTCAACAAGAGCTTCCTGAATAACGCCTCCCTTAATGTTAAGGCTGAGCTTACAGGTACCCTGCTGAGGTGCACACCAACCTACACCGTGTGTAAAGCCTGAAATATCTTTAATTTCTTTTGCTTTTACCCATTTTGCTTCCTCCGGAATCGGAGCAGCACCGTGAGCAACGCCCTGTGCAACAGGACACATTGTTTCAACTTCGTGTGAATAAATCATTTGAATTACTCCTTCCATATTTTAGCTTTAATATTGCCAAAAATAATAATTTATAAAATTATCACAAATATTATACCCAATTGCTTGTCCTACTTCAAGAGTAAATGTGATTTTTTTGTCAAAACTTTTATGTTTTAGCTACTATTATAAGAAAACTTGAAAAATCAATTAAATTTTGGTACAATATTTATATTAAATTGCCTTTTGGAAGGAAGAGCAGTAATGAAAATTAAAAGCAACTTTGCAAAAAGGAAAATAGCAGATTCAAACATCGTTGTACCCGTAGGCCCGGCAATAAAAGATTTTAACGGGATGATTACCTTAAACGACAGCGCTTCGTTTTTTTGGGATTGTATGATTAACGAAACTACCGAAGAAGAAGTAATTGAAAAAGTAATTGACGAATATGATATTGACAGAGAAACCGCAAAGCGTGATATTGAAAAATTTATAAAAATGCTTGAAGATAACAAGCTTCTTGAAAAATAAATAAAAAGCACATTGATCCCTCATAGGCTAACCGCTTATGAGGGATTGTTTTTTTAACCAAATCTGCCATTTATATACGAATCGGTGCGTTCATCACGCGGGTTTGAAAAGAGCTTTTCGGTTTCGTCAAATTCGATAACCTCACCCAAAAGGAAAAATGCAGTTTTGTTTGAAATACGCTTTGCCTGTTGCATAGAATGAGTAACAATTATAATTGTATAATCTTTTTTTAATTCAAGTGCGAGTTCTTCAATTTTAGATGTCGAAATCGGGTCAAGTGCAGATGTCGGCTCATCCATCAATATAACATCGGGGCTGACTGCAAGTGTTCTTGCAATGCAAAGCCTTTGCTGCTGACCGCCCGAAAGAGCCATTGCACTTTTTTTGAGTTTATCCTTAACCTCATCCCACAAGGCTGCCTGTTTCAGTGATTTTTCCACAATATCATCAAGTTCTTTTTTGCCGCGAACGCCGTGCGTTTTGGGGCCGTATGCAACATTATCATAAATGCTCATAGCAAAAGGGTTTGGCTTTTGGAAAACCATTGCAACATTTTTGCGAAGCTCGTTAATATCGTAAGAATAAATATCCTTGCCGTCATATTTGATGCTACCATTTATTTTGCAGGTATCCACAAGGTCATTCATTCTGTCAAGTGTTTTTAAAAGTGTAGATTTTCCGCAACCCGACGGGCCTATAAACGCAGTTATTTCATTTGCAGAAATATTCATATTTATATTTTTCAAAGCTTTAAAATCGCCATAAAAAAGTTCCAAATTTTCAATTTCAAATTTATTCATTATATCTCCGTTACTTAATTATTTTTTTAGCCAAGAAGTTAGACAGTGCATTGATTATTACTACAAAAATTATCAGCACAACTGCTGTGGCATATGCCTGCTCGGTATAAAGTCCCTCATTTAAAAGGCAATAAAGGTGGACTGAAATTGTACGAGATGAGGATGTAAGACTTGTTGCGACCTCAGGCACCGTGCCTGCCGTATAAATCAGTGCCGCCGTTTCGCCCACTATTCTGCCGATTGCCAAAATTATGCCCGAAAGAATACCAGGCATTGCAGACGGCAAAACTATTTTAAAAACCGTACGCAGCTTACCTGCCCCAAGACCGTAGGATGCCTCGCGAAAACTGTTGTCAACCCCGAGTATCGCCTCCTGCGATGTCCTGATAATAAGTGGCAAAACCATAATTGCAAGTGTGATTACACCTGCCGAAAGCGAATAGCCCCACTTTTTTGAAATAACAAATGCCAAAAAGCCGAACAAACCGTAAACTATTGACGGAATACCAGAAAGGGTTTCGTTTGCGACATTGATTATTTTTACAAAAAAAGAGCTTTTTCTTGCATATTCCGCCAAATAGATTGCCGAAAAAATGCCGACAGGAACTGCCAAAAGAAGCGTAAGAGCAGTCAGATAAACCGTATTTATAATTGACGGGAGCATTGACTGATTAGCCGATGAATATTTAAGCGAAAAAAGGTCAACTGAAAGATTAGGCACACCCTTAATAAGAATATATCCTATAATAAAAATTATAGCAAGTGCTGTGATTAAAGTACTTATTATTATAAGAATCAATGCTATAAATGACAGCGGTTTATTAGCATATTGCTTTAATTTATTCATCGCTTACCCTCCCTTTTATGCACAGCCAAAGAAAAGCAAAGATTTATAATTAAAACAAATACAAACAATACCGCAGCGGTAGCAATAAGCGCTCTTCTGTGAAGTCCGGATGCATATGCCATTTCAAGCACAATATTACCTGTAAGTGTGCGAACACCGGAAGTAATTGATTTTGGAATAATTGCCTGATTTCCTGCAATCATAACCACCGCCATAGTTTCACCTATTGCTCTGCCGATACCAAGAATAATACCGCTGACTATACCTGATTTTGCAACAGGAAATACCGCCTTAAATATACTGTATTCCTTGGTTGCGCCAAGTGCAAGCGAGCCTTCATAATATGACGGGGCAACGCTTCTGAGCGACGATTCGCAGGTGTTGATAACAGTGGGTAAAATCATAATTCCCAAAAGAATTGATGCAGTTAAAATACCTTTGCCGCTTGTGTGCGTTATTTTTTGAATTACAGGCACTACTGCAACAAGGCAGAAAAATCCATAAACTATTGACGGGATACCCGCAAGAAGATTAACAACCGGTTTCATAATCGAATACAGCCTTTTGGGGCAATAAAATGCGAGAAACACTGCTGTAAAAACACCTATGGGCACGCCGATAATAATTGCCCCTGCCGTAACGTAAATACTGCCGAGAATCATAGGGAAAATACCGAATATTTCCTGCTTAGGCTTCCACGTTTCGCCTAATATGAAATTTTTAAATCCTATTTCCTTTATTGCCGGAATACCGTTTTGAAAAACGAATTTGCAAACAAAAATAACGGCAACTACCGACAGAAATGCGCATAGCAAAAACACTATACGCATTGCAATTTCCTTAGCCTTTTTCAAATTATTTTGTAACCTCTTCCCAAGCAGACACATTACCCGCAAAGATATTTTTAACCTGCTCGCTTGTCAATGCGTCCAAAGTATTTGAGCTATTTACGATAACGGCAATGCCGTCAAGTGCGATTGTTTGCGACTTAAGAGTTTTCGCTTCATCTTCTTTAAGCTCTCTTGAGCTCATAGCAATCTCAACCGCGCCCTGCATTGCAGATTCAATACCTGCAGAGGAGCCTGATTCCTGAATTTCGATTTTAACGTCGGGGTTGAGCTTTTTATATTCGTCTGCAAGCACATTCATAACCGGAGCGACCGAGGTTGAACCTGCAATTGTGATTGTACCCTTTTTACCCGAACCTGTGTAATCCTCTTTAGCTTCGGTTGAAATATAGCCCTCTTTAGCAATAACAGCCTCGCCCTGCTTTGACATGATAAACGAGATAAAATCCTTATCTATATCAGTAAGTTTTGCATTGATATATGCGATTTTAAAAGGTCTTTGAAGCTTATAACTGCCGTCCTTAACGGTAGCTGTTGACGGGGCAACACCGTCAAGCTTGACTGCCTTAACATCGCTTGAAAGTGAGCCTAAGGACACATACCCGATTGCATTTTTGTTACCCTTAACGGTTGACATCATAACCGAAGTGGAATTAGTGAGTTCTGCCATATCGGCGGTAATATCGTTGCCTTTTTCATCTGTTATACCCATAACTTCAACAAATGCATCTCTTGTGCCTGAGCCCTCTTCTCTGCTGATAACGGTAATTTGACCCGATGCTCCCGGTTTTTCTTCGTTTTCTTTACCGCCCGAGCAGCCGTACATTACAAATGCCGCTATGCCTACAAGGCAGATAACCGAAATTATACTTATGATAATACTTTTCTTTGTCATTTTTCTTAATCCTTTCAAAAAACAAGTGTTTGTGTAAGTACCTCTCAGGGTACAAGCAAAGAATACACCCGCCATATTAAAATAAGCCAAAAGTACCGTTAAAAATCGGATAAAATCACGATAAATATTATTAAATTCAATTTAACATTTTCTTCATTTAATTTAACACGAGCCTAACAATTCTATTATTTATCATATAAACTAAATTATAAATTGACAAAAAAATAAAGACGTACAATGAGCGAATTGCCTCAAAAAACGTCTTTATGTAATTATTAAATTTTAAACTTTTCTGACTGTTATCTCGCCTGACCTCAAAACCGTTTTTTCTCCGCTTTCAAGCCCTACTTCAAGCCCGCCGCGTTCATCAATTGCCAAAGCTGTGGCAAAAGTAGTTTTTCCGTTTTGAATAAATTTGATTTTTTCGCCTATCACCATTGAATGAGAGCGATAATATTCAATAAAGCTTGCGTAATCACCGCCTGCTATATTCATAAGTTCATTAACCGTTTCAGCTATCAAAGCACTGCGGTTAATATCAACATCAAGGCAGCCCGCCCCCTCAACATCACCCGGAAATTTTGTGGTGCTGATGTTAATTCCTATGCCGATAATAACGCTGTCAACTATACCGGATTCAAAATCAGTAGTAGCTTCAGTCAAAATTCCGCATACTTTTTTTCCGTTTAAATATACATCATTAACCCATTTGATTTTCGGCTTCAAATCGGTAAGCTTTTCAATCGCTTTGCACACTGCAACAGACGCGGCTGTGGTAGCTGTAACCGCATTTTGAAGAGAAGTATCCGGGCGAATTACAAGCGAAAAATATATTCCCGTTTCACTCGGGGAATAAAAACTTTTTCCCTGCCTGCCCCTACCGGCAGTTTGATTATTTGCTATTACCAAAAATTCGCCGCCTTTTCCATCAGCCAAAAGTCTTTTGCAATATGTATTAGTTGAATCAATAGATTCAAAATACGACACATCCAAATCATATTTCAAAAGTGATTTTACATCCTGGGCGGAAACAATTTTATTATTTTGATTAAGTTTATACCCGCATTTTGTTACGCCCTCAATATCATATCCCGCTTTTTGAAGAGTTTTAATAGCTTTCCATACCGATGCGCGGCTTACGCCTATTTCTTTAGCCAGCATTTCACCGCTGACATAATCATTTGAATCAATCAATTTTTTTAATACTTCTTCTTTTGTTGACATTGTAACTCCCTCCGCCAAATCAGGTTTACATTTAATTCAAAGCAAAGGCAGGGGATTCCCTGCCAAAATTACAAATCATTTATTTTTTAATATAAAATATCGCAAGAGTTTTAGGCCCGCAATGTGATGAAATAGTACATCCTGCGTCTGCCCTGATTATTTCATCAAACTTGGCTTTGCCGGCAATAAGCCCCATTGTATAACTTATAATTTCACCGGATACACCGCCGCTGTCGGCTACAACAATACGCGAAGTATCAATTTTGCCGACATTTTTAAGGCAATCATCGGCATATTGCTTGTAAATATTATCCATTTTACCGCGATATTTTTTAATTACATCAAGCTCGCCTGTTTTTGGGTCAACAGCTATACTCGGCCTGATTCCCAAAACATTTGCACTGAATTTTGCAACACCGGAGCATCTTCCGCCCTTGTGCAAATATTCAAGTGTATCAAGCACAAATGTTGTGCTGACTTTAGGAACAATAGCATTTACTCTGTTTGAAATTTTTCTTGCATCAAAACCCTTTGCCCTGAAGTCACACGCCTTAAGAACAACAAGCCCCATAGCTGTGCAAAGGCTTTTTGAATCTACTACATATACATCTTCAAAATCAGAAGCTGCAAGGCAGGCATTTTGATGGCTTGAAGAAATAGCAGAAGATAAGCTGATATGAACAACAGCTTTACCCTCTTTTGTTATTTTATCAAACACCTCATAATACTGTGCCGGAGTAACCGCCGATGTTTTAGGAAGTGTTCCCGTTTTAGCCACAAAATCATAAACATTTTGCGGAAAAACATCAACACCGTCTTTAAACGACTCCTCTCCAAGCAGTATTGATAAAGGAGTAATAACGATATTATTTTTTTCAATTATACTTTTTGGTAAATCACAGGTTGAATCCGCTGTGATAACAACTTCTTTCATAAATACACCTTAAATTAACATTTTTATACTTTGTGTTGAAAAAGTATATCATAAATAATACTATTATTCAATAAACCGCCCGATTAGTTTAGTCTTTATTTATAAAGTCAGATTTATGAGCCGAATTTGATTTCAATATTTTTTATTTCATCTTTATTATATTTTTTATCATAAGTTATTTTTAATACGCTCTTTTCTTCCTTTTCCAAAATTTCGGTATTGTATGCAATATCCCTACCGTTTACTGTAATGCTGTAATCGCCCTTATCAAGAACTCGGCTTGAAAAAATATAACCCTCTTTTGCTGTAAGCACAACGCTTGATTGTGTGATTTTAACTTTATCAACGCATTTAATTTGCGAATCAAGATTCGCAAAAGATACTGTTTGCGTATTCACATTACTGCTTACTTCAAAACTTGCGTCAAGCCAATCAATATAATTTTCATTTGTATTCACGGTTTGTGAAGAATTGTTATTTAAAACATAAGTGAATTTTTCGGCAGTATTATTTCTTATATCCGGCATAGTGTATTTATCTTTTGGAATAAACACAATTGTTTTAGGTGTAAGCGAAAAGCTTCCATATTTGTTAATGCTGATATTTGTATGAATATCGCCGACATACTGTGCTTTGCTTGCACCTTCATAATAAGCAAGAATCATTATATTAAGCTGAAGCGTACCGTCATCACCTATATAATAGTTTCCTTCGCCCTTGCTCCACTTAACAAATTTTTGATAACCGTTTTTTGTGCTGTCTTTTAACGCTTGAGCATAAAATACATGCTTATTTTGTGACAAGCCTGTTGATTCATCATATTTTAAATCCACATTATTATCATCCATAACGAATTGCAGGTATTTATCACAACTTTTAAGTTGATTCATTTTTGCACTGATTGCCTGCTCAAAAGGTTTTTTCCAAGTATTTTGGTCGGCATATATCAGCTTGAAATCCTGCTTGCCCTCGTCATCAATAAAAGGCTTAATCATTACAACAAACCTATGAAAATTGCTAAAATCCTCTTTGTCCTGCGCAAGCAAAGAATTGTTTATTTCATAAGACGGTGAAAAATACAGAACTAAAAGTTCATTTTGCTTATCATTATCAAAATCACCGTATTTAAAATCAATGGACTTTTGGCTCAAAGCCCACTCAAACCCACCGGCTTCTTTTTTCACATTATTATATTCTATATAGCCTTTATTTTTATATGTGAAAAGCCTGAAACCATTATCATCATAATATACGGTTTCGGCACTTGTGGTCGGTTCGTTTTTCTTTGCAGTTGTAATAAGGCTTGTTGTAAGAACTATATTTTCGTTAACTTTCTTTTCTTTATAGTAATAAGAAAAGCCGAAAACAATTCCCACTGCAATCAGCAGTACAACGCAAACTCTATAAAAATATTTCATAATTTATCATCCATAAATATTTTTAAATTCAAAAGGTACTTTTTTACCTTTTACTATATGATAGCAGTTTTTTCCAAGTGAAAAAATCGGCTTATCATGCTTAATTGAATCGGAATAGACATCAATAACTTCAATATCATCCTTATTATAAAGTTCAAAAAGTCTGTTAACTTTTTCTTCGTCACGGCAGTTTTTGCCGATTATCGCACCTGTTTTTGCGTTATGACGGGTGCAAATAAGTTCATCAAAGCCAAGCCTTTTTTGAATTTCGCCAAGCAAAAAATCAGGGGACGCGCTGATAACAACGCTATATCTTTTACGGTTTAAAAACCATTTATGTACCTGATTTTCGTGCCTATCCCAAAAACCTTTAACAGCTTTTTTAAGCGGAATAAACATTACAAAGCAGAAAAAATATTTCTTAAATATTGTAAAATCTATTACTTTCATAATCATAAGCAATGCCAAAACTGCCTGAAATGGAAGAAATAAAATTATCCATGGGTAATGAAGCATTGAATATCCCCAAAAAAGCGAGCCGCTGTCAAAAGGAACTATTGTTTTATCAAAATCATAAATATCTATTTGTTTCATCGCTTCTCCAAATCACATTATATGGTATTTACATTAAAATCAATTGTAAGCTTTTTGTCGGATTCAAAATGTGTAAGCTTAACACCGGCATATTCAAACATTTTTTTGCTGGCTTTTACATTATCCGTATCTTTATATTTATCACTTATGTATACAACTTCTTTGATTCCGCACTGAATAATAGCCTTTGCACATTCATTACATGGGAAAAGTGCAACATAAATTCTGCACCCTTTAAGACTGTTGCCGCCTGCATTTAAAATCGCGTTGAGTTCTGCGTGGCAAACATACGGATATTTTGTATGCGTGGTTTCGCCCTCGCGTTCCCACGGGAATTCATCATCACTGCAGCCCCTCGGAAATCCATTGTAGCCGACGCTCATAATTCTGTTATCGTCATTTACAATGCACGCGCCTACCTGAGTGCTTGGGTCTTTACTCCTTTGCGAAGCAAGAAGCGCAACACCCATAAAATATTCATCCCAACTTATATAATCTTTTCTCTTTGACATATTTATCACCGCTTAAATTTATTTTAAAAGTTCAACAAAATCATCTAATTCCTTTGCTTCAACCTCACTGATTTTACCTGCATCAACAAGCTTGTTTATTTCAGGGTTGATAGGAAGTTTGGCAAGTACCGGCACGCCGAGTTCACCCGCTGTTTCCTCAATTTTAGATTCGCCGAAAATATTGATTTTTTCATTACAATTAGGGCAAATATAATAACTCATATTTTCAACAAGGCCCAAAACAGGCACATTCATCATTTTTGCCATATTGTATGCCTTATTTACTATCATTTTTACCAAATCCTGCGGAGTTGAAACAATTACAATTCCGTCAATCGGCAAGCTTTGAAATACGGTAAGTGCCACATCACCTGTTCCGGGTGGCATATCAACAAATAAATAATCAAGCTCACCCCAGCGCACATCACTCCAAAACTGCTCAATAACACCGCTGATTACAGGCCCTCTCCATACCACCGGCGAATTCACATCTTCAAGCAGAAGATTGATACTCATCAGCTTGATTCCGTCACTCGTAACTGCCGGAAGCAAACATTCATCATCCTGCATAGCGCGCTCGGTTATACCAAATGATTTAGGAACTGACGGGCCGGTAATATCAGCGTCAAGAATACCGACTTTAAGCCCTGCCTTTGCGCATTTTGAAGCAAGCAGGCAGCTTACAAGGCTTTTACCTACTCCGCCCTTGCCGCTTACTACACCGATAACTTTTTTAATATCGGAATATTTATTCATCGGTTTTAAAAAATCACTTTTATCTTTTTGCCTTGAACTGCAGTTTTCACCGCAGGAAGAGCAATCATGACTGCATCCACTCATTACTAATCACCTTAAATAAATTTTAATAATTATATACATTATATTTTTCGAGAATTTTAACACAATATGTAAAAAATATCAATAGTTGCGAATAAGAGCTTTCACCTTACCTGCAATTGCACATTCTTCAACAATTATCGGCTCAAATTTATCATTTTCGGGCTGAAGCCTAAAATGTCCGTTTTCTTTATAAAAACGCTTCACCGTTGCTTCATCACCTACAAGTGCAACTACAATATCACCGTTTTGCGCTGTTGGGCATTGCTCAACCACAACTATATCCCCATCAAGAATACCGGCATTCACCATAGATTCACCTTTAACCCTAAGTGCAAAAAGATTATTACCGCTGACGCCTGATACAGCAATGTAATCCTCTATCAATTCCGTTGCTAAAATCGGCATTCCGGCAGTAACAGTGCCTACAAGCGGAATGTGGCTGACACCATGCGCCGCACCCTTAACACGAACAGTGCGTTTCATATTTGCATCACGAATAATATATCCCGCGTCTTCAAGCACATTAAGATTATACTGAACAGAAGATGTGGAGCGAAGGCCGACAGCTTCGCCTATCTCCCTTACTGACGGTGCAATACCCTTTTCATTTATTCTTTCTTTTATAAAATCAAATATAGCTTTTTGCCTTTTGTTAATTTTTTCCATATAAGCTCCTTAATAAAGCAGGTATAAAACACTGCTGATGTGTAATATAATAATATCATTATTATGTATTCAAGTCAAACATTTGTGCAATTTTATGTCGAATTATGTCGGCAAGACCATTTTTTCGTCATCCAAAAATAATATAAAAAATAAATTAAAAAAAGCTTGACAAATGGTTTCTTATACTGTATAATCTTGCTTGCACTTAAGTCATAAGTGATTTGCAGCTATATGGCTTTATAGCTCAGTTGGCTAGAGCATGCGGTTCATACCCGCAGTGTCACTGGTTCGAATCCAGTTAAAGCCACCAATGG
>FR895325.1:24476-25387 GCA_000434995.1 Firmicutes bacterium CAG:341
TCACCATTTAAAAGACACCTTAAGCGGTGTCTTTTTTGCTATAAATGATGTCAGATATATGTCTCAGTAGCTCAGCAGGATAGAGCGTTCGCCTCCTAAGCGAAAGGTCGGGGGTTCGAATCCCTTCTGGGACGCCAAAACTTTGCCGGAAACCTGTGTAAAATCAAGGGTTTTCGGCGTTTTTTATTTTTGCAAAGAAACAACAGAAACGAGAAAATCACAAATTTTCATTAGCAAATTCTCCGTCTGCTAATGGAATTTAGGACTAATGTCGTCCGCCTTTCAGGTGGACGGCTTGCTAATAAAAATTAGCAAAAAAATCGCTGTTTTGCTAATGAAATTGCCCTCTCTGCTAATGGCGGAAAAAATCGAGCCAAAAATCCTGCTAATAGACAAGGCGGTCGTTACTCTGTTAATTCGTTCATTTTTCAATAATGGAGAATTATTCGCAAACTGCACCTATACCATTTCCTGTTATATAATTGCAGTACAGGAGGTGGTTGCTTTGAAAGAACAGAAATATCATTTATATCTTTCCGATGATGAATACAGACAGACTATTCAGTCCCTTGGTCGCTTGAAGAACAACCTAATTGCACAAGGCAGATACACCGACGCCGTCGATGATGTTCTCTGCAAAGTGCTTTCTGCCAAGAAGAGAAAGCTCAAAATCAAATAATCTTGCCACGAAATAAGACCGCCTACACGATGTAAGCGGTCTTATGTTTTAGTTCGATAAACTGGAATTTATATTGCAATCATTTTTTCTTTAATTCTAGAATATTCTTCTCGATCTGCTGTATACCCCCCCTGAAATCATCATCCGTTTTTCCTGTCGGATCTTCAAGTTTCCAGTTGTCATTATACGCTCTGCCGATAAACGGACAACCTACATCACAACCCATGGAGAT
>FR895326.1:0-2524 GCA_000434995.1 Firmicutes bacterium CAG:341
ACAGTGGTGCGTCAGATTTTGTAAATAGAGTTTGTGAATTAAGCATCTTTGTGGCGACTTTTTTATAGAAAAATGCATAGTGGCGGGTGAGTTTTGCTCGCCCGTTGCTATGCATTTACAAACAATCAAATTTTTTTACAAATCGTCGGCATCTTGGATAGGTTCTTCAAGTTCGCCGTTATAGTACATATCAGCCGGAACGCCGGTATACATTCCCTGCGGGTCGCTTGCGACGATTTCCGGATTTAAAAAGGAAGTGTAATCGTTAAATTTATTTTTATGTTTTTTATTATTTTTGCTTTTTTTATCATTACTTTTCATAAAAAAATCACCTCTGCAATTATGTTTTGCAAAGGTGATTTATTTATTATATTTTTTTAACATCAATTTCTGCAATTTTTTCCAAAAATTGCTTTGGTGTTATTATATTTGCGAAGTCAAGATATTCATCCATATTCATATTAAAATTATTTATATAGATAGGAACACTTTCATATTCAAGGTCGATATGAAGTCTTTTTGCATCTTCCTTAATTGTTTGCGGGTTTGTTGTATTTCTATCATAAAATCTTGTGACTACACTTTCGTGATTTCTGACATATTCAAGGATAATATTTCTGTCTGACTTGGAAATAGAAACATATTTATTTTCTTCTTTTGAAATTGCCAAAGCCATAGGCATTTGCGCAACAGCCTTGCAAGTATCGGAATTAACAAAAAATTCGTTAATAAAAATAGATTCAAGCTTGCTTGTATCATCAGGCACAATTATTGCAAAAATATATTTTGAAAGCTTTTTGCCGTATATTGTTTTCATAAATTCTTTGAAATAATACTGGCATTCGGCAATTCTTTCGGCGAATTGATGATAAAAAGGAATATTAGGCACAACGCTGAGTGCCGGCATAGTGAAAGTTTTAAATTCATCACTTTCTCTATCTTTAATCAAAATATTGTTATTAGTGATAATCATCGGAATAGTTTTTGCCAAATAATCGCCCCCTGACACAAGTATTTTACTACACACACAGTTTTAAATCAATAAATTTTGAAATTTTCACAAAAATATAGTGAAATTTAAAATGGTATATGGTACAATATGAATATTAAATAACGAAAGGAGCATCAATATGCCAGATTCTGAAGAATTAGATGAAATATTAAAAGAAATTAAAAATATTAACGCACCAAAGGAAAAGCCTGAACCTAAAGAGGAACAGCCTTTAACTTTAGCTGATGATAAACCTGCAAAGGAAGAAGCCAAAGCAACGCCAAAACCGGTAAAAGAAAATGTTAATTTCAATGATTTTTCTTCTTTTAATTCGGCACAGCATAGCGATATTCCTAAGGATAACAAAGGGGAAAAGAAAATGCCAAAGAAAAAAGGCAAAAATAAAAAACCGTTAATTATTGTAATTGTGGTTATTTTAGTAGCTGCAATCGCAGTTGCGGCAGTATTCGCAGTAAAAAATAAAAACAAAGAACCTGAAACCACAACACCGCAAACCACACAGGAGCAAACAGTTCAAACTCCTGTTGTATCAAAAGTCAACCCTCTTACAGGTGACAGCGACTTTAATGAAAAAGCAGTCGGCAAAAGGCCTATTGCCTGCGTAGTTGAAAACTCTGTTTCCGCAAGACCGCAATGGGGTATTAACGACAGCAAGAACCCACCTGACATTATTGTGGAAGGTGAAGTTGAAGGCGGAGAAACAAGAATGCTTTGGATGTATGCCGATTACACAGCAGTTCCATCACAAATCGGCCCTATGAGAAGTGCAAGACCGCCATACATTAAATTTTCTGAACTTTTTGATGCTATCTTCCTCCATTGGGGACAGAGCCAGACTAAAAGAGGTACTAACTATATCGGTGCTAACACAATTTTCAGGCAGGATAAAGTTGACCATATTAACCAAATGACTTACGGCGGCAAGGTTGCACTTTTCGGCAGGGATTCATCAAGAGGTGTATCAACCGAGCATACAGGTGTATTATACGGTGCTAAAATTGCCGATGCTATTAAGGGCGAAAAATTCAGAACAGACGCTAACGAAAGCAAATATACAAAGTTTAACTTTGCCAAGGAAGAAACTACCGTAAGCGACACTGAATGCAATACACTCGGCCTTACATTTTCAAGCAGAACAGCTACAAGAGATTGGACTTATAATTCAAGTGATAAAATGTATCATTGCAACGACTATAAAACAGATGTTGCAAGAAAAAATCTTCTTGTACTTTTTGATAAAACAGAATATGTATCAAAAGCCAATTATAAAAACAGCGGTTCAGCCGAAGTATACTGCAACTACAAGCTTTCAGGCGGCAACGGTAAACTTGCTACTGACGGAACAGTTATTGATATTACCTGGAGCGTAGATAACGGTGTTCTTGTTATTAAGGATACTGACGGAAAAGATGTAAACTTCAATGTAGGTACAACTTGGATTGGATATGCGTCATCAAATAACGGCGGTTCGGTAAAATAAGAATTTAAAAAAGATGCAAAAAGAGCTTGGAT
>FR895326.1:2571-25030 GCA_000434995.1 Firmicutes bacterium CAG:341
TTTTATATCGTAGGGGCGAACATAGTTCGCCTCATTTAATTATTATCCATATCATGCATACTTTGCGGGGCAGTATCAATTACTTCTATTTTATTTGCACGCATCCAAAGTGACGGAGTAATGCGAAGCTGAAAACCGTAGCCGGGGTCCATTTGCCAATGCACCATAGGTGCTTCGGGCAAACCGTAGCAGGAAAGAAGAGTCATAAGCACACCGGCGTGGCCGACTATTGCAATATTTTGCGTTCCGGTTTTAATGCAACCGTCAATAACCTTTTCAAAAGACGCACAAACTCGCTGTGCAAATTCTGCATTGCTTTCGCCATACGGCGTTTTTGAATGAATATCGCCGCCTATCCAATTTTTAAAATCTTCATTATCTTTTAAATCATCTGCCGTGCACTGCTCAAATTCGCCGAAGTTATATTCGATAAAATCATCAATAGTAATAATTGTGTTATCGGGAAACATAATTTCAGCCGAATCTTTACATCTTTTTAACGGGGATGAAAATACGGCATCAACCTTTGGGTAATGGTATTTAGCTTTGATGGAATGAAGCTCATTTATACTATCTGTTGTGAGTGGCAAATCTGTATGCCCAATATACTGTGCGTTTAAGTTGCCTTTGGTAATTCCGTGGCGGAAGAAATATAAGTTATAAGATTTCATTGTGAAACGCTCCTTTTTAAGCCAATTGTTACAAAATATTACAAACAGGAAATCACACTTTACAAATAGTAATACGGTGATATAATACTATTTGTAATAAAAGAGGTGCTAACTATGGGTGTAAAGAAAGAAGAAAAGAAAACTTTAAAAACTGATAAAACAGAAAAAATATCAAAATTTGCATTAAAACTTTCAGAACTCAGAAGAGAGAGAGGCATAAGCCAAAAGAAAGCCGCAACAGACCTTGGAATTTCACAGGCACTTTTAAGCCATTATGAAAAAGGTATTAGGGAATGCGGACTTGATTTTGTTATAAGATGCAGTGAATATTACGGTGTTACCACCGATTATCTTTTAGGTGTAAGCGACAGCAGAAACGGGCTTGATATTGACGCTTTAAATAAGCAGGATGAAGAAGATGATGAATTTTCAATATTCACACTCGGCAAAGCGACAAAATATTTGCTTGACCTTGTTGCCACCGGCAGTGACGAAGGCGCACAGAAATATATTTCGGATTACTATACGCTTTGTGTATACCGCGGTGCAATTACCCTTGCAAAAGCCGGTATGCTGCCAAAAGAAATGTTTAAGCTTGATTACACACTTGGCAGGGAGCTTGCGTCTGCCGCACTTTCAGTTGAAGACGCAAAGTTTGTATTTATTGAAGATAAGTCAAGAACCGGCTCGGACCTTGCCGAAAAAACCGCTATTCACAGCTTGATTGAAAAAGCCGAAGATATTATTTATAACACTTTTGTATTAGAATAAAGTGTATTGATTTTTTTGAAGTTTAATAAATTCAAGTATAATCGTCGTAGAAATTTCTGCGGCGATTTTTTTAAATGTCGGGTAATCAAGGCGGGAATTTTCATCTCCCCCATCGCTGATTGAGCGCAAAACAGCAAATTTAACATTATTTGCCGCGCAGGTATGCCCGATTGCGCCACCCTCCATTTCACCGCAAATTGCGCCAAATTCATTTTGAAGCATTGCTTTTAATTCTTCGCTTGAAATAAAGGTATCGCCGCTTGCAATTGTGCCGCGGTGTATTTTTTCACCGCAGGAAATCGCAGTCCTTGCCAAAAGCTCGGATATTTTTTCGTCAGTTTTAACTTTAATAACATTAAGCCCGTTGATAAAACCGCGTGGCTCACCCAAAGCGGTAATATCAATGTCATATTCGCAAACATCGGTGGCGATAACAACATTTTTGATTATAACATCTTTTGAAAGTGAGCAGGCAACGCCTACGTTTATAATCATATCTATATCAAAATTATCAATCATTGCCTGTGTGCAGATTGCCGCATTAACCTTGCCGGGCGAACATTTTGCAACGCAAACGGTAACATCTTCAATAAATCCGCAAACAAATTCAACCCCGGCAATAAACGATACGGTTTTGCCCTTAACCTGAGCTTTGATATTATCAACCTCGGTATCCATTGCACCTATAATGCCAATCATATTTTTTCTCCTAAAAAATTGTGTATGAAAAATCTCTTTCCCCAAGATATAGTGCTATTATAATATAATAATAAAATAAATACAAGAATAATTATTTTTTTATTGACAAACGGCTTAAAACTAATATATAATATCTACCGATATTGTGGAAAGTGTTTCTATCGCTTTATGGGTGAAACAATTTCTGCACGCCTGTACTATACCGTACAGAGCATACGAAAATTAAGACAAGTTTGATTTTCAGAAATGGAGTGAAAAAAATGAAGAGAACTTACCAGCCAAAGAAGAGACATGCACAGAAAGTACACGGTTTCAGAAAGAGAATGGCAACAAAGAACGGCAGAAAGGTACTTGCTCGTCGTCGTGCAAAGGGCAGAAAGCAACTTTCTTACTAATTACAGAACGGGTGCGATTAGGTGAAAAGCAAAACCTTAAAGGAAAATAAAGATTTTCGCCGACTTTACTATCAGGGCAAAAGCCAAGCGTCCTACTGCCTTGTAACATATGTTGCAAAAAGCAGAAGAAAAGGTGTGCGCTACGGCATTACCACAAGTAAAAAAATCGGCTGCGCAGTTGAAAGAAACAGAGCAAAGAGAGTTATACGCAGTGCTTTTTCTCAACTTGAGGACAGGCTCAACGGTAATTATGACATTGTTTTTATTGCGCGCACTAAAACTTCAAAAGTTAAAATGCAACAGGTGCTTGAACAGATGGAAAAGCAGTTTAAAGCATTGGGAGTGATTGATTGATGGGTGCAATCAGAAATTTGATAAAGAAAGTATTGATATTTTTAATCAAAACTTATCAGATGACATTAAGTCCCCGTTTTTCACACGGAAGTTGCAGATACACACCGACCTGCTCGCAATATGCGCTTGAAGCTATCGAAATTCACGGTATATTTAAAGGGTGCTTGCTTGCGGCTTGGCGAATTTTGAGATGTAATCCATTTTCCAAAGGCGGATGGGATCCTGTTCCCCCTAAAAAAACTAAAGAGGACAAATAATGAGCAGTATTATTATGGCGGCTAACGCTGTATCTAACGGTATGGCAGTTTTTAAGCCACTGTATTGGTTGTTCGGTAAATGTATGGCATTTTTGCTTGATATACTTAACAATCAGTATTTTATCGCACTTATTATTTTCACGGTAGTAACCCGTTTAATTCTTTTGCCGCTTAATGTAAAGCAGCAAAAGTCAATGGCAGGAACTACAAGACTGCAACCTAAAATTCAAAAGATAAATAAAAAATACCCTGACCCGAGGGACAGAGATAAATTAAATCAGGAAATGCAGGACCTTTATGCCAGAGAAGGTCATAACCCAATGCAAATGGGATGCGGCCCTATGATTTTCCAGATGATTTTCCTTATGGGTGTCATCGGTATAATTTATTATCCTATTCAGTATGTTTTAGGTGCAAGTGGATTTAATGACGCATCAAATGAGATTTACAAGGTGATTTTGCCGATTTACCAGCAAATCACGGGTAATGCAGATGCAAAAATAACATATTTTCAGTTGAACATACTTGAGAACTTCCCGGCTTACAAGGAAGCGCTTATGCAATCGTTCCCAAAGATTTTCACATCAACTGTTTGCAGTGATATTGAAACTTACAGGCAAGGTATGACAATGTTTGGGCTTGATATGACACGCATTCCGCATTGGAAAGACGGTATTATAGTTATAATTCCTATTCTTTCACTTGTAACCTCACTCGGTTCAAGCTTTGTTTCCACAATCATTCAAAAGAAGAATAATCCGGCAGCAGGCCAGCAGGCAACTCAAATGATGATGATGATGCTTATGATGCCGTTTTTCTCATTCTACATTGCATTTAAGGTTACGGCTGCGGTTGGTTTTTATTGGACTATTTCTAATATTATTGCTATTTTCCAGCAGCTTTATATTTATAAAGTTCACCCGCCGAAGAAAACCCAGGCTAAATTGATGGTTGAAAACACGATTGAACGCCGTTCACGCGAAGAAAATATTAAAAAGATGACGAAATAATTATCGGAGGATAAAGATGATAAAGGAATTTATCGGTACCGGTAAAACTATTGAAGAAGCTACCCAAAACGCAAAGCTTCAGCTTAATGCTCCTGAAACAGCTGATGTTCATGTTGAAATCATCACTATGCCGGAGAAGAAGAAGTTTTTCGGTTTAATCGGTGGCTGCGATGCCAAGGTTAAAGTTAGCTATGACGATGGCAAGAAAGAAAAGAAGCCTGAAGCACCGAAAAAGAGTGTGGAAAAGAAAGCTTCTGCTCCTAAAAAGCCGGCTCAAAAGAAGCAGGAAGTTAAGGAGAAGCCAGTTCAAGCTCCAAAGGCAGACAAACCGGAAGAAAAAATCAGCGAGAAAGATATTGATTTAGACTATGCTTGTGCATATCTTAAAACTATGATTGAAGGGCTTAAAGTTGAAAACCCTAAAATTACAGCAAAAGTAGCAGATGGAACAGTTGAAATGAATATCGAATGTGAAGATTACGGTATCATCATCGGCAGAAGGGGCGAAACACTCGACTCACTTCAATATCTCACAAGTCTTGCTATAAAGAATGTAACTAATAAATATGTAAGAGTTACCCTTAATGTAGGTGATTACAGAGCAAAGAGAGAAGAAACTCTCAAAGCACTTGCAACCAAAAATGCAAATTATGTTGCAAGAAGCGGCAGACGCTATTCGTTTGAGCCTATGAACCCATATGAAAGAAGAATTATCCACACTGCTGTGCAGGAAATCGAGGGTGTAACATCCCGTTCGATTGGCAGCGGAATGGACAGAAGAGTTCTTATTGAACCGGAAGGCGGAGTTAAGCACCCTTACAGAAATGACAGAAGAGGCGGCAGACGCCCTGCTTCTCCAAAAGCACCTGTTGATGCTAACAGAGAGAAGAAGGTTGACAGAGCTGACATTCCAAAGTTCGGTAAAATTCAGGTTAATAAGGATAACGACTGATAACCAAAGCTAATGGCGGACATTATTGTTCGCCATTATTTTACATAAAAATGTTTTTATTTAGGAGGGTGAAGAAAATGAGTAAAACTATTGCGGCGGTTGCCACGGGTAACAGCGTTTCGGGTATCGGTGTAATCAGAATCAGCGGTGACAATGCCATTGAAATTGCCGAAAAAGTTTTTAAAGCTATGGATTCAACCCCTCTTTCTTCACTTAAAGGGTATACTGCGAAGTTCGGCAATGTATATTCAAAAGGTGAAAAATTTGATAATGCCATTGCACTTGTATTTCGTGCGCCGAAAAGTTATACAGGTGAAGATGTTGTTGAACTTTCGGTTCACGGCGGTATATTTATTGTTGAAAAAACTTTGGAGGCTGTTTTTGCCGCAGGTGCATCCCCTGCCGAAGCAGGTGAATTTACAAAGCGTGCATTTTTAAACGGGAAAATGGACCTTACACAAGCGGAAGCGGTTGCATCACTTATTTCAGCTAACGGGCAGGAATCGGCAAAAGCTTCGTTCAATCTTCTTCAAGGTTCTTTGAGCGATAAAATATCCAATATACTTGATAAAATAGTTTCGTTAAGTGCGTCAATGGCGGCTTGGGTTGATTATCCTGATGAGGAAATACCGGAGCTTGACGAAAGCACATTGAAATCAACATTGACTTCGGCTTTAAATGAACTTAAAAATCTGCTTGATAATTACGAAAGCGGAATGATAATGACACAAGGTGTAAACACCGTTATTGCAGGCAGGCCGAATGCCGGCAAATCAACACTTATGAATATGCTTTCGGGTAAAGAAAAAAGCATAGTAACTCATATTGAGGGTACGACGAGGGATATTGTTGAAAATTCAGTTCGTTTAGGTACGCTTGTGCTTCACCTTTCAGATACTGCCGGACTTCGCGAAAGTGATGATGTGGTTGAAGCTATCGGAATTAAAAAAGCACTTGAAAGAATAGACACTTCATCACTTGTGCTTGCGGTTTTTGACAGCTCGCGCGAACTTGACGGTGACGACAAAATGCTTATTGATGCCTGCAAGGGCAAAAAAGCAGTTGCAGTTATAAATAAAACAGACTTATCCCCTGCTATTGATACCGAAGAAATAGAAAACAATTTTGAAAGTTCAGTCTATATCTCCGCTAAAAATAACACGGGGCTTAAAGAACTTGAAAACGCCGTTAAAAATATTTTGGGAGTTGAGGAATTTGACTCCTCTGCCCCGCTTATCGCAAACCAAAGGCAAAAACTTTGTATTCAAAAAGCATATGAAAATATCAGCGAAGCTTTATCGGCAGCCGAACTCGGCTTGACTTATGACGCTGTAAATGTGATGATAGACAGTGCTGTTGATGAACTTTTGGCACTTACAGGTAAAAAAGCGACTGAAGAAGTGGTAAATAATATCTTTTCTCGCTTTTGCGTCGGCAAATAAAAGGAGATAGGTAATGGAATATCTTGCAGGAAGTTATGATGTAATAGTAGTAGGCGCAGGCCACGCAGGAATTGAAGCTTGCCTTGCTTCTGCCCGCCTCGGCTGTAAAACCGCTGTGTTTACCATCAATCTTGATTGGGTTGGTAATATGCCGTGTAATCCGTCAATCGGCGGTACATCAAAGGGGCATCTTGTGCGTGAAATTGATGCGCTCGGCGGTGAAATGGGCAAAATGGCAGACAAATATACCTTGCAATCCCGTATGCTCAATCTCGGCAAAGGGCCGGCAGTTCATTCGCTTCGCGCTCAAATTGACAGGCGTGAATATTCACAGGGAATGAAGCATACTTTGGAGCTTGAAGATAACCTTGATATAAGGCAAGGTGAAATTGTTGACCTTTACCGTTTGCCTGACGGAAATTGGCAGGTGAAAACCAAGCTTGAAGCACTGTTTAATGCAAAAGCGGTAATTATAGCAACGGGTACTTTTCTTGGCGGCAGAGTTTACATAGGTGATGTTTCATACGAAAGCGGACCTGACGGAATGTTTCCTGCAACCGAGCTTTCAAAGGCACTTAAAAAACTTGATATTCCGCTTCGCAGGTTTAAAACCGGCACTCCGTCACGAGTTAACAGAAAGTCGATTGATTTTACTAATCTTGAAGAGCAGGACGGTGACGAAGAAACCGTACCTTTCAGCTTTGAAACAGAGGAAGCACCTAAAAATAAAGTGTGCTGCCACATAACATATTCAAATGAAAAAACAAAGCAGATAATTCTTGATAATCTTAACCGCAGCCCTATGTATTCAGGCAAAATTGAGGGCAAAGGGCCAAGGTATTGCCCGTCATTTGAAGATAAAATAGTAAGGTTTAAAGATAAAGAAAGGCACCAGCTTTTTATTGAACCTTGCGGCCTTGAAACTGAAGAAATGTACTTACAGGGTTTATCATCTTCCCTGCCGGAAGATGTGCAGCTTGCATTTATCCACACAATTCCGGGCCTTGAACACGCACAGGTAATGCGAACAGCTTATGCTATTGAATATGACTGTGTTGACCCGACTGCGCTAAATGCAACTTTGGAATTCAATTCAATTGCAGGCCTTTACGGTGCTGGGCAGTTTAACGGTTCAAGCGGATATGAGGAAGCGGCGGCGCAGGGCCTTGTGGCAGGTATAAATGCGGCACTTAAAATTAAAGGCGAAGAGCCTCTTATTTTAGACCGCGGCGGTTCATATATAGGAACTCTGATTGATGACCTTGTTACAAAAGGATGTACCGACCCGTACAGAATGATGACGAGCAGGAGTGAATACCGCCTTGTACTAAGGCAGGATAATGCAGATGTGCGCCTAACCCCTATCGGCTACAAAATCGGCTTGATTTCGCAGGAAAGATATGATAAATTTATAAGTAAGGAAGAAATGGTACAAGCCGAGCGTGAAAGAATTGAGAATAAGAGTGTTCCGCTTACCGATACTCTTCAAAAAATAATGGAAGATTGCGGCACCACCCCGTTGGAGCGTGGCTGCAAAATGATTGAACTTTTAAAACGACCTCAAATTACATACAAAGCTTTAACCCCGGTTGATGATGACAGGCCTGATTTACCGCGTGCAGTATTCGAGCAGGTTGAAATTGCAGTGAAATACGAGGGCTATATTAAAAGGCAGGAACAGCAGATTAAAGAAATGCGCAGAATTGAATGTAAAAAAATCCCTGCCGATATTGATTATACCAAGCTTAAAGGGCTTAGGCTTGAGGCTGTTGAAAAATTATCAAAGATTAAACCTGAAAATCTGGGGCAGGCAAGCAGAATAAGTGGTGTTAACCCTGCCGATATTGCCGCCTTGAACATAATTTTGGAGACATTATGATTGATTATAATCTTTTGACAAGTGAAGCTGAAAAAATTGGTGTGAATCTCGGCGAATACGGGGCAGACAGATTTGATGTTTATGCCGAAAGACTTGTTCGCTGGAATGAACACACCAACCTTACAGCTATTACCGAACCTGACGATATAGTGATTAAGCATTTTATTGACAGTTTATATCCAATGAAATATGTTGATTTCAAAGCAGGCTTAAGCCTTGCGGATGTCGGTACGGGGGCAGGATTTCCCGGTTTGCCGCTTCTTATTGCAAACCCAAAGCTTGAAGTTAATTTTATTGACAGTTCGGGAAAAAGGATAAATTTCATTAAGGATGTACTCAGCAACATAGGAATTATTGCCCAAACCACGCACGAAAGAGCAGAAGACGCAGGCAAGAACCCGGATTACCGTGAGCAGTATGACTATGTAACGGCAAGGGCGGTTGCACCGCTTAATGTGCTGTGCGAATATTGCATACCTTTAGTTAAAGTCGGCGGTGTATTTGTTTCACTGAAAGGTGGAAACGGAATGGAAGAGCTTGAGGGTGCAAAAAACGCAATTGATGTGCTCGGCGGTGAAGTAATAACTGCTGAAAGCTACAAATTACCTAACGGTGACAGCAGAACTTTATTTGTGATTAAGAAAATATCGCAAACTCCGACAAAATATCCAAGAAAACCCAAAAAAATAGATACTCGCCCACTCTAAAAAGATAATAATATGTCGAAATATAAGGATTTCTCACGATGAGAAATCCTTTATTTTTGCTAAACTATGTGGTATATTTATATCAAGGAGTGAGGGACTTGGAAGAAATAATTCAAATACCTACCGAAAAACTGTTGCCAAACCCCTATCAACCGAGAAAGCAATTTAAAAGTGAAGATATGCTGTCACTTGCAGATTCAATTAAAGAAAACGGAATACTTCAACCGCTTTTATGCAGGCAGATAAATCACAGTGATTATTATGAGCTGATTGCCGGTGAACGCAGATTAAGAGGCGCGATACTTGCTAATTTGCAAACAGTACCATGTATAATAGTTGATTGCGAGTATGAGGACAGCGCAGTTTTTTCGATACTTGAAAATATACAGCGTGCCGACCTAAACTTTTTTGAAGAGGCACAGGCAATATCACATTTAATGAATACTTTTGGTATGACGCAACAGCAAATCAGTAAAAAGCTTGGTAAAAGCCAAAGTGCTCTTTCAAATAAGCTGAGATTGCTGCGGTTACCCGCCGATGTAAGATATTTTATTGATAAAGAGGGCTTGACCGAGCGTCACGCAAGGGCTTTGCTCAAAATTGACAATGAAAAAGATATGTGGACAACCCTGCGTGTCATTACCGAACGCCACTTAAATGTGGAGCAAACAGAAGCTTATATTGATTCTCTGACCAATAAAGAAATTAAACATAAGAAAAATGTAATAAAAGTATTTAAAGACATAAGGATTTTCGTAAATACGGTTAATAAGGCTATTGCCACTATGAAAGAAAGCGGTATAAATGCCGAATCGGATAAAACGGAAACTGACGAATATATTGAATTTAGGGTTAGAATACCTAAAGACGCTAAAATGCAGGACAAGACTGCATAATTAACTTCGCTTAAAACGGATAACATCCGTTTTAACATATTCTCCTCTTTTCATCACGCGGAAGAAACGGGCTTAATTGTCCGTTTCTTTTGCTTTTATATGATATTGACTTGTGTTTCATGTGAAACATCTATATATTGTGTAAAGATATATCGTTATACACAAATTTCAAAAAATAATTCTATTGTTTCACGTGAAACCACTTGCCTACTCCCCTATCTTGTAGTATAATCTTCGTACGGAGGTGAATGTATGGGCAAAACCGTATCTATATTCAACCAAAAAGGCGGAGTCGGCAAAACTACTACTTGTGTAAATTTTGCTGCCGCACTTGGACTTAAAGGCAAAAAGACGCTTCTTGTTGATTTAGACCCACAGGGCAATACTACAAGCGGTGTCGGAATAGATAAAACAGAAATTGAACAATCAACTTATGATATTTTAATCAATGATGTATCGGCTAAAGATATTTTGATTAAAACAGATTTTAAAAATTTATCAGTTTTACCTGCAAATATGAACCTTGCAGGCGCAGAACTTGAACTTGCAGAGGAAGAAAACAGATTTAAAGCACTTAAAAAGGCACTTGCCCCTCTTGTAATGGAATATGACTATATTATTATAGACTGTCCGCCAAGTTTGGGCTTGCTTTCACTTAATGCACTTACTGCTTCTGATACTCTTATAGTTCCTTTGCAGTGCGAATATTACGCATTGGAGGGTTTGAGCCAGCTTTTAGGCACTGTCAGAACAGTAAAGCAACATTATAACGAACACTTGGAACTTGAAGGCGTGCTTTTCACAATGTATGATACTCGCCTTAAACTTAATTCGCAGGTAATAGAAGAAGTAAATCAGTACTTCCCTAACAAAGCTTATAAAACTACTATTCCGCGCAGTGTTAAGCTTGCAGAAGCTCCAAGCTTCGGTAAACCGATATTTTATTATGAAAAGTATTCAAAACCTGCTTTTGCTTACAAAAAGTTTGCAGATGAATTTTTGAAAAAACAATAATATTATGAAAAAACATATAAATAAGCATAATGGATTGAGTTTTGTATTTAGTGCTATACCTATTATAATACATATAGTTCTTTACATAGTTTATAGGGTTAATGCAGATGATGATTTAGCTGATTTGATTTCGATTATGGGTGAATTTGTAATTATATTACCGATTGTGCTTTTATCATCCGGTGCGATATACTTTTTCTTTTTTGAGAAACGGTATATTCTTGCAGTTATTTCAAATACAGTCGGGCGAATAGCGGAACTTTGGTTTTATAAATCAATTATAGATTTCCCGTCAAAGTTTGGTATATCTGCCATTTGCCTTGAAATTGCTGAAATTGTGCTGTTTTTGGCAATATGTTTATGTGTAAAGCATATAAATACGACTGTAAACAATAATAATGTGAAATAATATAGCAAATAGGGTGTTGTAATGGATAATGAATATGATGATTATTATTTTTTCAGCAAATCACCAATAGTTTTACTCGTGGCTTCGTTAGTTTTTCAAATATTATTGGTTTTGGGTTTAGTTCTCAGCAGATGTTTTGCATTCGGTGATTTTGATATATCGCAAATGTTTAAAATTTACGATGAACTTAATTCTGTGGTTTGGGTGTTTATATTTATGACGGTTTACGAGTTTTTCTTATTAAAAAAATATGTAAATCGCGTTAAAACAGGTACATTCAGGCTTATAAATACAAGAATGTATGTGATTTTCATAGCGGTTCATCAAATTGTAATTGGCATATCAATGATAGAAGGTATGGGCAGTATAGGCGAAGGATTGTTTGAAATGTTGCCGTCACTTATTACTTATTGTATAACAGGTCCGGTGCTTCTCGCAATTCTTCTTGTAATAGGCTATCTAATAAAAAAACAGCCCAACTACCGTAAAAATGAAACCGTAAATTTGCACCGTGCAAGCAGAAAACTTGCTTCAATATTAGTTGTATTTGTATTTGCGGTTATGGGTATTTGTATTTTATTGAGTGATTACATAAGCGAAGCATTTGATTTTTATTTTTTATACAGCACGAAAAATGAAATTGAAGTATATCAAATCGAAAAAACTGTTTGGTATCTTATAAATTTTGTTTTTTTATTGAAATATTTATGTATGGGGCATGGTGTTGCACTTGCAATGAAATATGCAAAAAACAATGAGCCTACATTTTTAGCGCAAATAGGCAACGATACCCCGATTTATAAAAATAACAAACCTAAAGAGGAGGAATATAATGGCTAAAAAGCAATCCGGTTTGGGCAAAGGGCTTGGAGCTCTTATGCTTGAAAATTCGGTGGATGAAATGGTGGCAACAAATACTTTGCCGCTTAACGAAATTATGCCGAATAAGGAACAGCCGAGGAAGACTTTTGATGAAGGCGCACTTCAGGAGCTTGCTGACAGCATTGTTCAACACGGTGTGCTTCAACCGCTTCTTGTCAGGCCGCTTGCATCGGGCGGATACCAGCTTGTAGCAGGTGAAAGGCGTTGGCGAGCATCGCGCATGGCAGGGCTTAAGGAAGTACCTGTTGTTGTAAAAGAACTTTCCGATGTGGAAACAATGGAAATTGCAATTATTGAAAACTTGCAAAGGGAAGACCTTAACCCGATTGAAGAAGCAGAGGGGTTGCAGGCACTTATTGACCGTTGCGGTTTCACGCAGGAGGAAGTTGCCACATCGGTGGGCAAATCCCGCCCGGCAATTGCAAATGCATTGCGACTTCTTAAATTACCGCCTGAAGTGCGTGAAATGACTAAAGCTGGTGAAATTTCCGCAGGTCATGCAAGGGCGCTTTTGGCATTTGACAGCGAAGCAGCAATATATGAGGTTGCACAAAATATAGTTAAAAATAATTTAACTGTTCGTGATGTTGAGCGTTTAGCTAAAACAAGCGATAAGGCTTCTGCGTCGGCTCAAAGAAAGAATAAAAGGCGCGACAGCTTTTATGATGAAGTTGAGCTTACACTTACAGAAGTGCTTGGCAGAAAAGTAAAGGTATATAACGGCAGGGGAAAGGGAACGCTTGAAATAGAGTTTTACTCTGCCGATGATTTGAAAGAAATTGCAAATAAATTAGGAGAATAAAAAAATGATTGACATTAAATTTTTAAGAGAAAATCCTGACATAGTAAAGGAAAATATTAAAAAGAAGTTTCAGGATAAGAAATTACCGCTTGTTGATGAAGTAATTGAACTTGATGAAAAGCGCAGAGAATCAATGGCAAAGGCCGATGAACTTCGTGCTAACAGAAACAAGCTTTCAAAGGAAATCGGCGCACTTATGGCACAGGGCAAAAAAGACGAAGCAATGGCTATCCGTGAAAAAGTTACTGCCCAGGCTAAAGAACTTGAAGAACTCGGCGCAAAAGAAAAGGAACTTAATGAAAAGGTTACATCTATTATGATGTCAATTCCTAATATTATTGAAGACAGCGTACCAATCGGTAAAGATGACAGCGAAAATGTTGAAGTTGAACGCTTTGGTGAGCCGGTTGTACCTGATTATGAAATTCCTTATCATACAGATATTATGGAAAGCTTTGACGGAATAGACCTTGAAGCTGCCGGCAGAGTTGCAGGCAACGGTTTCTATTATCTTATGGGGGATATTGCCCGCCTTCATTCAGCAGTAATCAGCTATGCAAGAGATTTTATGATTGACAGGGGATTCACATATGTAGTGCCTCCGTTTATGATTCGCTCAAATGTTGTAACAGGTGTTATGAGTTTTGAAGAAATGGACGCTATGATGTATAAAATCGAAGGTGAGGACCTTTATCTTATCGGAACAAGCGAACATTCAATGATAGGTAAATTTATTGATACTATCACACCTGAAGAAAAGCTTCCTCTTACACTTACTTCTTATTCACCTTGCTTCCGTAAAGAAAAGGGAGCGCACGGAATAGAAGAACGCGGTGTATACAGAATTCATCAGTTTGAAAAGCAGGAAATGGTAGTAGTTTGCAAGCCTGATGAATCAAAAATGTGGTTTGATAAACTTTGGCAAAATACAGTTGACCTTTTCAGAAGCTTGGATATTCCTGTTCGTACACTTGAATGTTGCTCGGGCGACCTTGCAGACCTTAAGGTAAAGAGTGTTGATGTTGAAGCTTGGTCACCAAGGCAGAAGAAGTATTTTGAAGTAGGTTCTTGCTCAAATCTTACTGACGCACAGGCACGCAGACTTAAAATCAGAATTAAGGGTGAAAACGGAAACTACCTTGCACATACACTTAATAATACAGTAGTTGCTCCGCCGAGAATGCTTATCGCTTTCCTTGAAAATAATCTTCAGGCAGACGGAAGCGTTCTTATTCCTGAAGCACTTCGTATGTATATGGGTGGCAAGGATAGAATAATTCCAAAGAAATAATGCAAATTTTATCAATTTCAATTGCAATAGTATTGCTTTTTGTGTTTATTGCGCCGATTTTTTCAGGCGTTCATAATCTCGGTATGGCAGCCGGTATATTATTAGGGCTTTGCTTTGGCGCAGAGGGTATATTTTATGATAAAATGAATTTTACAACTAAAAAATATACCGTGTTTGCGCTTTTTGCAATAAGCTTGGCACTTGTTTTGGCTTGCGCTTATGTAATGAGCTTTGGCAAAAATAATACTTCACACCAAAAAACAGTTGTTGTACTTGGGTGCAGGGTAAAGGGTGATGTACCAAGCGTCGCACTGCAAAAAAGGGCGGATGAAGCATACTTTTATTTACTGCAAAATCCAAACAGTATCGCTGTTTTAAGCGGCGGGCAGGGGAAAGATGAAAATATAAGCGAAGCTTTGTGCCTGAAAAAACTTTTGTGTGACAGGGGAATTGAAGCTAAAAGGCTTTATTGCGAAGAACTTTCCACCTCTACTGATGAAAATATCCGCTTTTCAAAGCAAATTATTGATGAAAACGGTTTTTGCAGTGATGTTGTAATCGTTACAAGCGAATATCATCAGTTCAGAGCGCGCAAAATTTGCGAAAAGTATGGGCTTACCCCATACCAATTAAGTTCAAAAACACAGCCGATTCTTTTGCCTACTTTTCTTTTAAGGGAATTGATGGCAATAATAAATGAAATGTTGAAATAAAGTAAACAACAGCGTTGGATTAAAAATCCAACGCTGTTGTTTTTTGAATCCCTCCACCACGCAAGCGTGGTCCCCCTCCCTTTACAAGGGAGGCGAAATAGGCTCCCTTGTAAAGGGAGCTGTCAGCGTAGCTGACTGAGGGATTTTGTTATTAAATTGTCCAAGTATTCACAAACACCGTCAAAGTTGTGGTTTATTTCATTATTGGGTATTCTGATTACAGTAAGCCCATATTGTTCAAGATACTCTGTTCTTGCGGCATCATAGTCAATACCTTTATCTTCATAATGCTGTGAACCGTCAAGTTCAACTACCAAATTTGCTTTTGCACAATAAAAATCAACAATGTAGTTGCCGATTATTTTTTGACGAATAAATCGAACATCTTTGCTTTGCAAATAGTCATACCATAAGTGTCGTTCTTCTTTAGTCATATTTTTGCGTAAGGCTTTTGCATTAGAAACAAGTTTTTTGTTATGATTATACTTCATTTTAATTCCTCAATCTGCTTGCAAACTCGTATCTCTCTTTTAGTTAAAAAGCCGAAACCGACAATCTCTCATATTCTTCATCGCTGATTTCAATTACGCCGCCGTGTTTGAACCCGTAAGGGAAAGAAAAAAGTTGATTAACTTGATGAAAATGTGCATCGCCTGCTTTTTCGCTTATAAATGGAACATATCCCATTTTTTCTTTCTCACAGCCGAAGAAATCGAGCATTAAGCACCATTTTCCGTCGGGAAGGATATATGTAGTTGCTGCCTCGTGTGAGCCGGGGCGGTAAAGGGTTTGCATATATTTTTGAAAATCATAATCGTGTTGCCATTTTCCGAAAAGCGAATTTGATGTGGCGTGCATATTCATAAGAGGCTCGGCTGAAGTTTTGTAAAACAGGTGGTATGTATCGCCGATTTTAACTAAATGCGAGTCAAACACACCACATGCCTTTTCAAAGAAAAGTTTTGGCATTGTGAAATTTTCAAAATCTTTTGTTTTGGTGTAATATATTGCCATTTTTTGATAACCGTCGGCTTTAACCGTGGCGCTGAAGTGAATTATATATTCATCATCATCTTCGTTATAAAAAATTTCAGGCGCCCAAAGGCATCCGAAATCGTCACGCCCGAAGTATTTAAGCTCCTGCGGGGAAAAATGAATTAAATCATCACTTTTCCAAAAGGATATGCATTTACTTGCGTTTGACGATATGTCGCCCCAATCAACATTGTGGTTTTCATCCATTCTGTTAACTATGCAAAGGTCGGTGGCAATTATCACAAATGAATTATCTTTTAATCTGATAATATCAATATCACGGCAACCTTTTTCGCCCTTGTTACAGGTGATTACGGGTTTTCCTGAATTAACGGCGGTGTAATCATATCCGTTTTTGCTTACTGCAAAATACACCTGCTCCCCGTCAACAGTTAATTTTTCCCTAAAATGTGCAAATAAATATGGCATAAATTCTCCTTGATTTTTAACAATGCGTGTATGCAAAGCTTTTTGATTTTATGATTATATTTTACTCAACAGTCACAACTTTTGCAAGGTTTCGCGGTTTATCAACATCAAGCCCCTTATCGCTTGAAACATAGTAGGCAAGAAGTTGAAGCGCAACAACACTTGGCACGGCGGTAAAATCATCATCAATTTCCGGCAATACAAAATCACAGCTAATATCTTTTGTAACAAGTGATTTTTTTGCGAAAGTAATAACCTCCGCCTTGCGTGACATTACTTCCTTGATGTTTGAAATTTGCTTTGCCGCCAAATATCTTTGAGTCATTAAGGCAATTACGGGCGTACCTTTGCTTATAAGCGCAATTGTTCCGTGCTTAAGCTCGCCTGAAGCAAATGCTTCCGAATGAATATATGATATTTCTTTTAGCTTTAAAGAAGCTTCAAGAAGTGAAGGATAGTCAAATCCTCGTCCTATCATAAAAGTATGCTCGCTTCCAAGCAGCTTTTTTGCAAGCAGGTGAATTTCATCTTTTCTTGCAATTATGTTTTCAACTGCATCGGGCAGTTTTGCAAGCTCATCAATAAATTTGGTTACACCCTCATAATTCAGCTTCTTTTTAGTATAAGCCATTCTTGCAGTGAGTAAATAAAAAATTGCAACTTGGGTAGTGTACGCTTTTGTTGAAGCAACCGCAATTTCAGGTCCTGCCTGTGTGTAAATCACATAATCGCTTTGCATTGCGATTGATGAGCCTTTTACATTAACTATTGCAAGGCTTTTTGCTCCCTTTTTTTGAGCATATTTTAAAGCTTCAAGCGTATCAATTGTTTCACCGCTTTGTGAAACGCAAATAACCAAAGTGCTTTTGTTAATAATAGGGTTTGAATATATAAATTCACTTGCCATATAAACATTTACTGGTATTTCGCAAATGTTTTCAATAAGATGCTTGCCTATTAACCCTGCGTGCATAGCTGTGCCACAGGCAATCACTGTAATATCGGTGCAGTTTTCAAACAGCTCATCACAGATTTTATCCCCGCTTAAATCAGGCAGTGAATTTTTTATTCGTGAGTTAATTGTTTTTCGCAAAACATCAGGCTGTTCGCATATTTCCTTTTCCATATAAAACGGAAAGCCGCCCTTTGTACCGGCGTTTATATCCCAATCAAGTTTTAATATTTCAGGGCAAACGCTGTTGCCTGCAAAATCTTTTATTTCAATGTCGTCACGCGTGATTTTTGCTATTGTCATTTCCGGCAGTACAAAGTAATTTTTACTGTATTGCCCTATTGCAATAATGTCCGACGCGATAAGTGAGCCTTTTTCACTTTTGCAGCAAACAATCGGGCTTACATTTCGTGTTGCATAAATTTTATCGCCCTCACCGTCAAAAATAATTGCAAGCGCAAAAGTGCCTTGTAACATTTTTACACTTTCAATTATTGCTTTTTCGCAGTTTTTATATTTTTTATATTGCCTGTCAATCAAAACTGCTATTATTTCACTGTCGGTTTCGCTTTTTAATTCGTTTTCAACTCCCAGGCTGTCACGCAACGCTTCGTAGTTTTCAATAATTCCGTTATGAACAAGCGTTACTTTTCCGTATTTGTGAGGGTGTGAATTGCTGTCACTTACTTTTCCGTGGGTTGCCCAGCGTGTATGTCCGATTCCTACCGAGCCTGTAATGCTTTTAACTTTTTCTTCAAGTGCATTAACTCTGCCCTTGCATTTTGTTACTTCGCATTTATTGTTGTTTAATACTGCAATTCCGGCACTGTCATATCCTCTGTATTCAAGTGCTTTAAGTCCTTTAATCAATACATTTTTTGCATCATCGTATCCGACGCAACCTATAATTCCACACATAGCTTTTCTCCATTTACTAAGCTGAAATAATATTTATTACAGCTTCTTATTCTATATTATTAAATATGATATTTTTTCTTTATTATTCCCTTATCGTAAGCTTTTGTTCAAATGTTGCCATTTGTTTTTGTGCTTTTGTTACGCGCTAAGGTGGCACGAAAGAGCATCCGCCGAATTTTCGATAACTCTTTATCCTCGTTATCCTGACTAATCAGGCACATGGCGCTATAAAGAAAAGCTTTGCATAAAACGCATATAATGTTAAAATATTAAATTTTCAAGGTACAAACAGACGAATGACCGCCTGTTAAGCGCATATTAGCACAATCAATTTTATTTGTCAATTAAATAATTATAAAAAATCCCTTTAGATTTTATTTCAATCTAAAGGGATAAATGCTATTTCAAAGCTATATACATTTCTTTGATGTCTTTTTCGGTTAAAGTAATCGGGTTTCTTGTCATCAGCATTGACATACTTTTTTTCGCAAGTTCATCAATCTGCTCGTCCGTGGTACAGCCGATTTCACTTAATGTGCATCTCATTTTCATTCTTTTCTTCATAGCTGTTATTTCATCAGCCATTTCGTACGCATTTTCAAATCCGCAGTCTTTTGCAAGGGCGGTTATTCTTCCGTCATCATCAGCGTGCGCTGCATTGAATTTCAAAAAGTAATCAAGCGTAAATGCACACGCTTCGCCGTGCGGTACGCCGTAAATATTAGTCAGCGGAAACGAGCATGCGTGCGAACCGGTGGTTCGCGGATGGCTGAAAGCAACGCCGGCAACTATTGACGCTTCTGCCATTTTTTCGCGTGCCGTTAAATCATTTGGGTTTTGATATGCTTTTTCAAGCCATTCAAAAACAAGCCTTGCGCTGTAAATTGAACAGGCGGAGCAAACAGGCTGGTGAATTGTTGCCCAATAGCTTTCAATTGCGTGTGATAAAACATCAAGTCCGGTTGACGCAGTAACCTGCGGCGGAACTGTAAGTGTAAGCTGAGGGTCAATAATTGCAATTTTCGGATACATTGCAGGGTCGTTCATCGGGTTTTTAAGATTTTTTTCAACATCGGTTAAAACAGAAATATTGGTAACTTCACTTGCAGTACCCGAAGTTGTGGTAACTGCAATCATCGGTATTGCTTCATCTTTGTTTATCTTTTTGCCTTCGCTGTGGTATGATCTGATTTTGTCATTTCCTTTTGCAATGGCACTTGCAGCTTTGCAGCAATCCATAGGTGAGCCACCGCCGAGAGCAACTGCAAAATCAGCTTTAATTTCACGCATAATTTTAACACAGTCGTCAACATTATCGGTAGTAGGGTTTGGGCGCACATCGCTGAAAACGGCCTTGATTTTACCGCCGCTCATTTTTACAAATTCATCTGCAACACCGTTTTTTTCAAAGCTTTTTCCGCAAACAAGCACACCGTTTTTACCACCGATTTCATCGATATATTTTTCAATATCTTTCCTTTTTCCGTTTCCGAAAACAAGCTTTACAGGTAAGTTGAATTCCCATTCCATATGTTTATCACCTTTCATTTTTATATGGTTTTGTTCATAAACAAATTATACATCTTTTATATCAAAATTTCAACAAAACGGCTGAAAGCGGCTTAAATAAAGGGATGCAACCGCCGGTTGCGATTCAAAATGTAAAGTGCGGTATATAGATTTTTTCGCCCTTTTGGATTAAAATGCAATTGTAGCCGAAAGGAAATCGGCACATTAAATTGATATTAACGAAATTTACATATTAAGGAGAATAAACATTATGGCTAAACAAACATTAACAACTATTAAGGATGAACATTTTGGCATTGCAAGAAAAATTGTATCAAATATGACAGCTGAAAGCTGGGAAACAATTCCGCACTGCTGTGCAACTTATGATGCAGAAGTAACTGAATTTATGAGAGTGTTAAAAGAAATAAATTCTACAATTGAAAAGGAAGAAAAAATCACTGTTAACACAGCTATGTTGCGTGTAATTGTAGAAGCAATTAAAGCCTGCCCGCAAGTCAATTCACACATTTATTTTAACCGCAAGCTTGTGCGCGGCGAAGTTAAAACTTTTAAAGAAATCAATATTTCAATGCCTACCGTTCTTCACAATGGTGAAATGATGACTTTGAATATTCACGATATGGATAAAAAAAGTATGTCCCAAATGCGTGACACAATTAAAGAAACTATCCGCCGTGCAAACAATACGGATTTAAACGAAGTTATGTTTGAAGTATCACTTGATAACACTTTAACAGGACTTAAGCAGGGCAAAATTGCACAAACAATTTGCCGCCTTGTAGGCTCAAAAACAGGTAAGCACAAAGTTAAAACTTTAAAGGGCGAAGCAAAGAAAAAATATTACTCAATCCCTGAAAGCGACAGGCTCACAAAGCACGATATAGAGCAGGGAACAATAACTGTTTCAAACCTCGGTTCAATCTGCCGTGATTGGCAGGGTGCTTGCACACTTCTTGAAATCATTCCGCCGCAAACCTGCGCAATTGCAATCGGCTCAATTCAAAAAAAGCCTGTTTGTGACGAAAACGGAAATGTGGTTGCAGGCAATGTAATGCCGCTTACACTTGCATTTGACCATCGTGCATTTGATTTGGGTGATGTTAAACCGTTTATCACAAAGCTTAACGAAATTTTCAAAAATCCTGAAGTAATGAAAGAGTGGTTATAATAATTAAACAATAATATTTTTTTACATCTCGGTTAAAATATAATCGAGGTGTTTTTTATGCAGAAAATCGGAAAAACAGTTGTTTTTGATAAACCGCCGATTATTGTGGGCCACGCCGGAGTTGCCGGCAAAAAAGAGGGCGAAGGGCCGCTTGCAAAAGATTTTGATATGATTTTTGAAGATACGACTATGGGCCAGCAGTCATATGAACTTGCAGAATCGGCAATGCTTCACGATGCAATAATCAGAAGCTTATCAAATGCCGATGTAAGCCCGAGTGCAGTTGATTTTGTGCTTAGCGGTGATTTGCTTGACCAATGTATGGGTTCTGCCTTTGCACTTAAAGATTTGGAAATTGCATCAATCGGCCTTTTCGGCGCTTGCTCAACTATGGCACTTTCACTTTCTGCCGGGGCAATGCTTGTTGACGGTGGGATAAATTGTGTGGTTTGTGCAACATCAAGCCATTTTTGTTCAAGTGAAAGGCAGTTTCGCTTTCCGCTTGAATACGGTGGCCAGCGCCCGCCGACTGCACAGTGGACTGTAACGGGAGCGGGCAGCAGCGTTGTATCAAATTCGGGAAAAGGTATTAAAATTAAAGCTGTTCAAATCGGTACTATTACAGACCTCGGAATAACCGACGCTAATAATATGGGTGCGGCAATGGCACCGGCGGCGTCAAGAACTATCAGTACTTTTTTAAAAGATACAAAAACATCTCCGAGCGATTATGATTTAATCTTAACGGGTGATTTGGGTTATACGGGTACGCAGCTTCTTTATGAACTTCTTGAAAAAGACCATAATATTAAACTTAAAGGTTTTCATAAAGATTGCGGTATGCTTATTTATGATTTAAAAAAGCAGGATGTAAATTCCGGCGGTTCCGGTTGCGGATGTTCGGCAAGTGTTTTATGTTCACATATTATGAAGCAAATTGATAAGGGAATTTTGAAAAAAGTGCTTTTTGTGGCTACCGGCGCGCTGATGTCACCCACATCAAGCAAGCAGGGTAACCCAATCCCCGGTATTGCCCACGCAGTTTTGCTTGAGGGGTGAAAATATGAAACATTTTAATAATTTAAAGCTTCTTACATCTTTTCGTGAAATTTCAAGCATACTTGAAATAATTGCCACCGCAATGCGCATTTTTGCATTCGTGCTTGTGATTTTGCAGGGGATTTCTTTAATTGCAGAAAGCAAAGGTTCAAAATTCAGTGTAAAATAAACAACACCCCTTTTTATAAACTAAAAGGGGTGTCGTTTCAGTCTAAAGCGAG
>FR895326.1:25083-32010 GCA_000434995.1 Firmicutes bacterium CAG:341
TCGCTTTTTTATGAATAATTGATTATTTTACAAATTCTTCTGCAACTTCTGCAATATGTTCTGCCGAAAGGCCGAATTGCTTAAGAAGGTCAAGCGCAGGACCGCTGTGGCCGAATTCATCATTTACACCGATACGCTTAACAGGGGTCGGGCAATTTTCGCTAAGGCAAGCGCAAACTGCTTCGCCGAGTCCGCCGATAATGTTATGCTCTTCAACGGTGATAACCTTACCTGTCTTTTTTGCAGATGCAATTACAAGTTCTTCATCAAGCGGCTTGATTGTGGCAACGTTAATGATTTCAGCATTGATTCCCTTTGCTTCAAGAGCTTTGCCTGCTTCAATTGCTTCATTAACCATAAGTCCGTTTGCGATGATAGATACATCGCTGCCCTCTTTGATAACTTCGCCTTTGCCGATTTCAAATTTATAATCATCATTGTGAAATACAGGCACTGCAAGTCTGCCGAATCGAAGGTAAACAGGGCCTTCATATTTGTAGGCTGCTTTAACTGCTTGCCTTGCTTCAATATCATCTGCCGGGCAGATAACTACCATTCCCGGAATTGAACGCATAAGTGCAAAATCTTCACAACATTGGTGTGAAGCACCGTCTTCACCAACTGAAATACCCGCATGTGTTGCACCTATTTTAACATTAAGGTGCGGATATCCGATTGTGTTTCTAACCTGCTCAAAAGCCCTGCCGGCCGCAAACATTGCAAAGCTTGAAGCAAAAGGAACAAGCCCCATTGTGCTTAATCCGGCAGCTACACACATCATATTTGCTTCTGCAATGCCGCAGTTAATGTGGCGATTCGGATATGCTTTTTTGAAAATTCCTGTTTTTGTTGCTGCTGAAAGGTCAGCATCTAATACAACAAGTTTGTCAGCACCTTCGCCTGCTAATTCCTTGAGTGCATTACCATAGCTTTCACGAGTTGCTATTTTTTTGATTTCTGCCATAATTACGCCTCCTCAATTTCTGCAAGCTTGGCATTAAGCTCATTCATTGCAATTTCATATTCTTCATCATTAGGAGCTTTACCGTGCCAACCAACTTGATTTTCCATATATGATACACCCAAGCCTTTAACGGTTTTCATAATAATACCGAATGGCTTTCCCGAACCCATATTTTTGTGGAATTCATCAAATGCTTTTTCAAGTTCGTCAAAATCATTACCGTTAATTTTAACTACATTAAGGCCGAAAGCTTCCATTTTTTTATCAATAGGTTCTGCGTTCATTACATCTTCGCATTTACCGTCAATTTGAAGTCCGTTAACATCAACTATAACACAAAGGTTATCAAGCTTGTACTGGCTTGCAAACATCATTGCTTCCCAAACCTGACCTTCTTCGATTTCACCGTCACCTAAAAGGGTGTAAACATTGATGTCTTCATTCAAATATTTTGCACCTTTTGCCATACCTGCGGCGGCGCTGATACCCTGGCCGAGTGAACCTGTTGACATATCAATACCCGGTACGGTATTCATATTAGGATGCCCTTGAAGGTATGAACCGATGTGGCGAAGAGTTTTTAAATCTTCAAACGGAAAATATCCCTTAAGTGCAAGCGCACTGTAAAGGCCCGGAGCGCAATGACCTTTTGAAAGAACAAATCTGTCACGGTTTTCAGCCTTAGGATTTTTTGGGTCAAGATTTTTCATTTCAGCAAAGTAGAGATATGAAAACAAGTCAGCAGATGAAAGACTTCCACCCGGGTGCCCTGCTTTTGCCGAATGAGTGCCTTCAATAATGCCAATCCTGATTTTAGTGGCATTTAAAGAAAGCATTTTTTTAGTTTCTTTATTCATAACTTACAGCCTTTCCGCTTACAATGTAAGCTTTAAGTAATATATATAATAAACCTCACAATGAGGGATTATATAAAAATTTGATTGATAGTATTAAGAATTTTGTTTTGTATAAAATGTATCAAGCACTAATTCCATAAGCTTATCCTCATCAGGATAAAACTCTGCATAAACATAATCTGCATAGTCTTTTTTGGTGCTTTCTTTCATTGTGCCTTCAATAGTGGTTGTGTCAAAATTTGTAATGCCCTTTGAAAGCATAAGTGAGGCAAGGTATGTTACATTTGAAAGTGAAAGATTTGTAGTGCTGTACTTGCTTGCTGTGTTATAAAGTCTGTTTACCACGCTGAAATCCTGCGTTACAGCCGGAATAACCTGCGAAGCAAAAGCTTTGATGTACTGAACCTGCCTTGCAGTTCTGTTAAGTGAGGCATTTATTGTGTCCATATCCCTTTGCCTAACATACTTTTCGGTCATATCGCCTTTAAGTTTAATTTTATCGCCCTGCTTAATTCCCAAATCTTTAAAATCATAAAGTGAGTCAACGGTAACTCCGCCGATTGAATCGTTTATCGGGGCAATGCCGTTAAGGTCAAGCGCAAAATATTTTGTGATAGGCACATCGTAAAGTATACGACTTATTGAAGTTGTAACATTTTGTGCCGATTTGTTTTTACCGTCACCGTAAGCGAAGCTGAGGCAAAGCTGCATTTTTTCACTTCTTAAAAATATTCCGCTTTCACTGTATAAATCAACATCAACCATGGTGTCACGCGGGATTGCGATAGCTTTCGCCTTGCCGGTTTTTGTGTTAACAGTGAGCAAAATATCGGCGTCAGCCTGGCCGCCGGTGCCTACTGCTCCGTTTTCAAGGCCTAAATCTCTTTTATCAACACCCAAAAACGCTATTGCCACAACATCACTGTTATAAACATATTTGTTACCCTTATATTCAATTGTTTCTTGATATTCTGTTTGCCCGCCGGTATTTTTAAGCTCGCTTTTACCTCTTGTTTCAAGGTAGGCAAAAGTGCCTGCAAATGCAATCACTACTGCTAATATTATTGAAAGAGCAGAAATTCCTATCTTTGCCGGAATGCTCAATTTTTTCTTCTTTTTATGGTGGTGGGAGTGGTGAGAACTTGAAGAATGGCGGTGTTTACCTGATGAATGATGGTGTGAATGATGATATTCTCCGCCGCTTTTTGCTTCAATTTCAAATCCCGAATTTTGGCGGTTCAAATCTTTTTTTTCGGGAATATCCGCACTGCCGGTAAATGAAAAGTTGATTTCATTATCGTCTTTTAAATCGGCTTTGTTTAAAGACGGTTCGGCATTATCCGCATTTTCATAATTATCAGGTGAAATTATATCGTCAATAATATTGTCTAAATTCGGGTCAATTGGTTTTTTCATCTTTTACTAATTCTCCGCAGACTAAATATCTGTTGTTTCTCTGGTTTGTAATGCAGGTTGAAAGAACTACGATTTTGCTGTTAATACTAAGCGGTACATCAAGATTTTTCCTCACATTTTTTAAACTTGATGTTGGATTTGTGATTGTATCCTGCCATTCTTTAATTGATGCTTCCTTGTTAAAATCAAAACTGTTAAGTATATGGCGGTTGTCATATTTAAAAGCGGAAATAATTTGATAAGTCAGCTTTCTTTTCGGGGTGTAAATGTAAAAATACGGGTGCGAATTAAAAAATTCCTCTTTTTCAAAATAGTGAAGTGTGGTGAAAAAAGTATCGGAATAGCCGTTATGCCCGTAAATCACCGTTACAAAATCATCAAAATCCTTGCTGTTTGCTACTTCGGTATAAATTGCACCGCTTGCAGACCAAGATTTATCTTCCGCCTTGTGCCTTAAATAAAATGCGTCATCACTGCCGCTTTGAACTATCGGGCAGTCAACTTTGGTATCGTCAATTTTGATGTATGCGTATATTTCGTCATTTTGCTTTTGAAGTTTTGCAAAATCAATAGGGTTTTCAACTGCTTTTTCAGCGCTTTGGGTTACGGTTACATTGCTTAAATCATCAGGTGTTTGTGCATTTTTTTGCCAAATTGCCATTCCAAAATACACACCTGCAAACAGCAAAGCAAATATAATCAAAAAAAGCACGATTAACTTTATTGATTTTTTCTTATTGCCGTTAACATCATTATTTTCGATATTGTTATTATCGTTCATCATAATCACCGAAGCATTGTAGTTTAAAACAAAGTATAGTATAACATATTTTTATTAAAAATAATATAGCAATATTGTAAATTTATGTTATAAAAACAGCAAAGTTTTTATAACAACAAAACAAAACCTGTTTGCATTTGCAAACAGGTTTTAGTCACGGTTTTATTAGTCGTTTTCCTTTTTCTTCATAGCTGCCAAAACTGCAATGCCTGCACCGGCTGCTGCTACACCGCCTGCCAAAACTGCACTTGATGCGCCTGTTGCAGGTGATTTTGAAGAAGTATTTTTCTTTGCTTTGGTTGTCTTTTCTTTGCTTTCTTTACTTGCTTTTGTTGTAGCTTCGTCAAAGTCAACTATTGCGTTTACTACAACAGAACCGTTGTTCCAAGCTGTGACAGCTTTCTGTGAAATAAAGCTGATTGTTTCACTTCCGTCTTTATTAACGGTTATTGTGTAATCAGTTCCTTCAACAAGACCGAGTGATGAAAGGTTATCGCTCCAGCTTTTTAATGTACCCTTACCGTTATAAGTAAAAGTAACTTCATTAGGCTTGCTTGCATTGATTTTGTAAGTGACACCCTGTCTTTCCTCGCCGTTTACTGTGGTTTTAACCTTGCCGTCTGCAATTGTTACGGCAGCAGGACTGCTTACATTTTCAGCCATAGCAGGAACACTTACGGCAAACATTGATATAGCCATCATTGTTGCAATGATTATTGAAACGATTTTTTTCATATCCAAATACACCTCAATCTAAAATAATACATTATACTTGTATTTTAGTAAATTATATCATTATCGCTATTAAAAGTAAAGTATTTTTTAAAATTGACTATATATTGTTTTATGTATATCCAAGGTTTTGTGCCTTGCTTTTAAAATACTACAAAATAGGCAAAGCGGCGCGAGTGATATAATAATTGATTTTTCAAAAAAATATGTTATACTGTAAAATGTAAATGTATGTAAAATTTTAAATATCTATATAAATTCGGAGCGAAATATGATAGAAAAACTTGAAAAAAGATTAAAGAAAATTGATGAAATAAGTCCGCGCGGTATATCTGTGCTTCAATGGGTTATGTTTGCTGTGGTTGCGGCATTTTGCTTTTTGTTTTTTTGCCATCAGGATGTGCTGATAACAGCAGGCCATGCCGGCGAATATTTGAAAGGGCATATTACGGATTTTTATTCTGCCTGTGTGGATACAGACGGGCTTTACGGTGCAAATTATCTGCCTACCACATTTATAGTTTTCGCAATTTGGAATATACCTATGAAGCTTTTCGGCCTTTTGCCGCAGTATATGGGTGATTGGTCGGTTGTTTTTGCTTTTTGGAATAAGTTACTGCCTACAATTTGCTATTTTATAAGCGGATATTTAATGTATCATATTACTGTTTGCAGGCTTGGTTTTGATAAGAAAAAGGGCATTATTACAGCCTTTTTGTTTTATACAACACCAATGTCGTTTTTCAGCCAATTCCTTTTTTGCCAATACGATATATTTACCGTTTTGTTTATGCTTCTCGCAATGAATCATTATTTCAAAAAAGTTATGTCTAAAAAAGATGTGCTTTTGTTTACCCTTTATTTCGGCATTGCGGTAACATTTAAGTATTTTGCGATAATTATATTTGTTGTTCTTCTTTTGCTCAGATTTAAAAATGTATTAAAATCACTTGTTGCGATAGCAGCAAGCGTTTTGCCGACTGCTTTTGAAATATTATTTTATGTTGTTTTTGACAGAAAAGCATTTTTGAAAAATGTATTCGGCTTTACTGCTCTTGATTATGCGTCCGGCTTTATGATTAAAATCGGCGAAGTGTCAATAAACGGGCTGTATGTCGGTCTTCTTGCAATTATAGCATTTGCATATTTCACAAAGGCTAAAGATTTCAAAATGCTTGTAAGTTATTCAATGTTTTATTCTTGCGGTGTTTGCTTTGTACTGTTTGGCTTAATGTATTGGCATCCGCAGTGGCTTATGTTTATGGTTCCGTTTTGGGTGCTTAGCATTGTGATTAACAAGCACTATGATGTATTTATGTGGATAGACGCGCTTTTAGGCTTGGCAATGATTGTTTATATTGCAAATCAATTTGAATTTACCGTTAATGAGCAGAATTTTATGAGATACGGTATCCTTATGAATATGCTTAAATACAAGCAGGCTCCTACTTTGACTTTGAGCGATATTTTTGTATATAAAGACGCAAATACCATGTTTAGCATAATTGTTGCAATATTCCTTATAGGATTTATATTTAAACATCCGAAGTTTAATTTTGAAAAGCTTAATGCTCAAATAAAAAAAGGCAGAGCAGTAATTAACATCAGATTTTTAGCGTTTTCGTTGGTATTTATCTGTGCTTCGCTTTTAAGCTTGCAGAATTTTGCAGACAGACCTGATATGCTTTGGAAATTAAGAGGCGGTGAAAATCAGCAAATAGTTGAAGTTTGTGAGAATAAAACCGTAAGCCAATTTACAAAGCTTGAAAAAATGACGGTTGATAAAGTTTACATTGTTTGTGACTCGGCATTAAAAGATGAAAATGAGAGCGAAAAAACAAATAAGAAAGTGAAACTTTATGTTGATGTTATAAATACACGCACCGGCGAAATTGAAGCGCAGTGCAGTGTGAATGTAAAGGATATTAAGGATAAATCGCATAAATTTTCCAAAATATCTTTAAACAAAGCCTTTAAACCTAAACAAAATGTGCTTTATGAATTTAGGTATTATACTAAATCTAACGATACTGTTTATTTCACTTTGGAGGAAGATACAACTCCTTTGGCAACATATTACAGAACCCGTCAAAAAGATTATTCGTCGTCATATTGTGAATACGGCGGTGAAAAAGAAAAAAAGGTTCAAACAATAATGCAACTTGTCGGAAGAGCGA
>FR895326.1:32040-73419 GCA_000434995.1 Firmicutes bacterium CAG:341
GGAAGAGCGAAATAGAGAATATATTTTATATTTTATTGTTGCGAACAATATTAAAATGTGATAAACTACAAATGGTTATGCATATTTAATAAATTAAATGATTATCTAAATTTATAATTTGATCGCGGAGGTTTAAAATGAAAGTAGTAATTCTTGCAGGCGGATACGGAACCCGTATCAGCGAAGAAAGTCAAAATAAGCCAAAGCCGATGATTGAACTCGGCGGTTATCCTATTCTTTGGCATATAATGAAAACTTATTCACATTACGGATATAACGAATTTATAATTTGTGCAGGATATAAGCAATATGCAATTAAGGAATATTTTGCTAATTATTTTCTTCATTGTTCAGATGTTACATTTGACTTTACTGCATCAAATAAAATGACTGTTCACAGCGAACATGCAGAGCCGTGGAAAGTTACTGTTGTTGATACAGGGCTTGATACTATGACAGGCGGCAGAGTAAAGAGAATTCAGGAATATATCGGTGATGAACCGTTTATGCTTACATACGGTGACGGTGTTGCCGATGTAAATATTGACGAACTTGTAAAATTCCATAAGGAACATGGCCACATTGCTACAATGACAGCAGTATCGGTAGGCCAGCGTTTCGGTTGCCTCGGAATTGAGGATGACCTTACAATTTCTTCTTTCAGAGAAAAGAGCGATATGGACGGCAGCCGCATTAACGCAGGCTTTATGGTTCTTGAACCGAAGATTTTTGATTATATCGAGGGTGATTCAACCGTATTTGAAAAAGCACCGCTTGAAACAGTAGCTTCAATGGGCGAGCTTGATGCATACATTCATAACGGTTTCTGGAAGCCTATGGATACACTCAGAGAAAAAATGCAGCTTGAAGAAATGTGGGCAAATGGAACTGCTCCTTGGAAGGTTTGGTAAAAAATATGGATTTATCATTTTATAAAGGAAAAAAGGTACTCGTAACAGGCCATACCGGGTTTAAAGGTTCTTGGCTTTGCAAAATTCTTGTAAATGCCGGTGCGAATGTAGTAGGCTATTCAATTGACCCGCCTACAAATCCAAGCCTTTTTGAACTTTCGGGTATTAAAAATCAAGTTACATCATATATCGCAGATATTCGCGACCTTGATAAGCTCAAAGAAGTTTTTGAAAAGGAACAGCCTGAACTTGTATTTCACCTTGCTGCACAGCCGATTGTGCGTGACAGCTATAAAATGCCGGTTTACACTTATGAAACCAATGTAATGGGTACGGTAAATATCTGTGAATGTGTAAGGCTTTTTGATTGTGTAAAATCTTTTCTTAATATCACAACAGATAAGGTATATGAAAATCAGGAAACAAATGTTGCATTTACCGAAGATATGCCGCTTGACGGTTATGACCCGTATTCAAACAGCAAATCTTGCTCTGAACTTGTAACTCACAGCTACAAAAAGTCATTTTTCACTGACGGAAGAGTTGCTGTTTCAACATCAAGGGCGGGTAATGTTATCGGTGGCGGTGATTTTGCTAATGACAGAATCATACCTGACTGTGTAAGGGCAGTTGAAAACGGCGAAACCATTATAGTTCGTAATCCTAATTCAACAAGACCTTATCAGCATGTTCTTGAACCGCTTAAAATTTATCTTATGATAGTTGAAGCACAGTATAAAAACCACGAGCTTGAAGGATATTATAATGTAGGCCCTAATGATTCCGATTGCAGAACTACGGGCGAGCTTGTTACTCTTTTCTGTAATCTTTGGGGTGACGGTGCAAAGTGGAAAGATGTGAGTGAGGCAAATGCACCTCACGAAGCTAATTTCTTAAGGCTTGATACTACTAAGGTTAAAAAAGTTTTCGGCTGGCAACCGCGCTGGAGCGTTGAAGAAGCAGTTGAAAAAATAGTTGAATGGACTAAAGTATATTTTGACGGCGGTGATATTTCTGCTGTTATGGATAAACAAATTGATGAATTTTTTGAATTGGAGGACTGACTGAATGTTAGAAAATAAGACAGAGGCACAGGCAAAAGAAGAAATACTTGCAATGGTTGCAGAATATTGCGATAAATTTAAGGCTAAACCTGAATATAAAGAGGGTGACAGAATTCCTTATGCAAGCCGTGTGTTTGATAATAAAGAAATGACAAATCTTGTTGACTCGGCACTTGAATTTTGGCTTACAGCAGGCAGATATTGCGATAAGTTTGAAAAGGAATTCGGCAAATATCTCGGCGTTAAGTATGTTTCACTTGTAAATTCAGGTTCATCCGCAAACCTTCTTGCTTTTGCTACACTCACTTCACCTCTCCTTGGTGACAGAAGAGTAAACAGGGGTGATGAAGTAATCACGGTAGCAGCAGGTTTCCCTACAACTGTATCTCCTATTATTCAATACGGTGCAGTTCCTGTATTTGTTGATTTAACAATTCCGCAGTACAATATTGATGCTTCACAGCTTGAAGCAGCACTCAGTGATAAAACAAAGGCAGTTATGATTGCGCATACACTCGGTAATCCTTTTGACCTTCAGGCTGTTAAGGATTTCTGCACTAAACATAACCTTTGGCTTATTGAAGATAACTGCGATGCACTCGGCAGTAAATATGTTATTAACGGTGAAGAGAAGTTTACAGGTACAATCGGCGACATCGGTACTTCAAGCTTCTATCCTCCGCACCATATGACTATGGGTGAGGGCGGCGCAGTTTATACTAACGACCCTCTTCTTAATAAAATTGCCCGTTCAATGCGTGACTGGGGCCGTGATTGCGTATGCCCGTCAGGTATGGACAACCTTTGCGGTCACCGTTTTGATAAGCAGTATGGTGAACTTCCGCTCGGTTATGACCATAAGTATGTATATTCACACTTTGGCTTTAACCTTAAAGCTACTGAAATGCAGGCAGCAGTAGGTTGCGCACAGCTTGAAAAATTCCCTTCATTTGTTGAAAGAAGACGCCATAATTTTGACAGACTTCATAAAGCACTTGAAGCAGTATCTGATAAGCTTATTCTTCCTGTTCCGGCCGAAAACAGCACACCGTCATGGTTCGGTTTTCTTATCACTTGTAAAGAAGGAACATCTAAAAATACAGTAGTTCAGTATTGTGAAGACCACGGTGTTCAAACAAGAATGCTTTTCGCCGGTAATATTACAAAGCAACCTGTATTTGATGAAATGAGAAAATCAGGCAAAGGTTACAGAGTTGTAGGCGACCTTTCTGTAACTGACAGCATTATGAATAATACTTTCTGGATCGGCGTATATCCGGGAATGACAGACGAAATGATTGATTATATGGCTAAAACAATTATTGAAGCTGTAAATCTTTAATTTTTAATAAAATTTAACGAGCTTTGCCTTTAAAAAATTAAATTTTTAAAGGTAAGGCTTGCTTTTGTGAATGGAGAATTTAAGAAAATATGAAAATTAAAGTTGCGAATTATATTTCCCAGTTTCTTGTTGACCACGGTGTAAGCGACGCTTTTTCGGTTGTCGGCGGCGGTGCAATGCACTTAAATGACGCTTTCGGCCATCAGGAAGGTTTACACACAACATATAATCATCACGAGCAGGCTTGCGCTATTGCGGCTGAAGCGTATGCAAGACTTGAAAATAAAATTGCGCTTGTTTGCGTTACTTCAGGCCCGGGCGGAATAAATGCGCTCACCGGTGTTTGCGGCGGCTGGCTTGATTCTATTCCTATGTTTATAGTTTCAGGTCAGGTAAAATATACAACTACTTCCCGCTATGCAAAAACTCTTAATCCTGAAATTAACCTGCGTTCACTCGGTGACCAGGAGTATGATATAGTTAAATCTGTTGAAGCTATGACCAAGTATGCAACTATGATTGAAAATCCTATGGATATTCGTTATGCTTGCGAAAAAGCTTGGCATTTGGCAACAACAGGCAGGCCGGGTCCTGTTTGGATTGATGTGCCTGTTGATATTCAAGGTACTGTAATTGAAACAGATGACCTTAAAGGTTATGACCCTGCAAATGATGACGCACTTCTTCCTCCTCCGGTGGCAGAAAGTGAAGTCAAATTTGTTTTGGATGAAATAAAAAAAGCCGAAAGGCCTGTTATTTATGCCGGCGGCGGTATTCGCCTTTCGGGTGCATATGATGAATTCAGAAAAGCAATTAAAAAGCTGAATGTTCCTATCGTAACATATTGGAACAGTGTAGACCTTATTGAAAATGATAATGAACTTTTTGTCGGCAGGGGCGGTAATATGGGTGACCGCCCGGGCAACTTTGCTGTGCAGAATTCCGATTTGGTTGTTGCAATAGGTACAAGAATTTCAATTCGCCAAGTAGGTTATGGCTATGATACCTGGGCAAGAGAAGCAAAGGTTATTATGGTTGATATTGATAAATCGGAAATGATGAAGCATACCCTTCATGTTGATAAAGCAGTTTGGGCAGACGCTAAAGATTTTCTTGAAAAAGTTAATGAAATTGCCGAAGATAAAGTATTTAATAATCAAAAATGGCTTGATATTTGCCAAAATTGGAAGCATAAATATCCTGTAACTCTTGACAGGCATTGGAATAACGGCGGCGAATTTGCAAATGTGTTTGCATTCATTAAATATTTGAGCGACCGACTTCCTGAAGAAAGCTATACCGCAGTATCAAACGGTGCTTGCTGTGTGGTAGGCCACCAAAATTATACAATTAAAAGCGGCACAAGGTTTATTATAAACAGTGCTATTGCAAGTATGGGATATGGCTTGCCGGCTGCTATCGGCCTTTGTGTTGCAGACGGAAGAAAAGATACAATTTGCCTTGAAGGTGACGGTTCAATTATGATGAATCTTCAGGAACTTCAAACGATTGTTACAAATAATCTTCCTATTAAGCTTTTCCTTATAAATAATCAGGGTTATCATTCAATCAGGCTTACTCAAAATAATATTTTCAGCGAGCATAGTAAGGTTGGTATCGGCCCTGAATCGCACGACCTTTCATTCCCTGAATTTTCAAAGATTGCAGAAGCTTTTGGCTTCCCGTATTACAGCGCACATAATAATGACGATATGAAAAAAGTTGTTGATGAAGTGCTTGCAAAACCGGGATTTGCATTTTGCGAAATATTTACGGATACAACACAGGTTTGGGAACCTAAAAGCAGTGCAAGAAGACTTGAAGACGGTACAATCGTCAGCCCGCCTCTTGAAGACCTTGCCCCGTTCTTACCGAGGGAAGAACTCAGAGAAAACCTTTATATTAAACCGCTTGACGGCGAATAAAATCGGTTTTGGTATAAATACAATTGTTATAATTTTAATGAAAGATAAAAAAACAGACCTCAACTTTTTGTTGAGGTCTGTTTTTTTTATTCGTTGATTTGTTTTGGTTTTTGAACATCTTTTCCTGCGTAGCCGATTACTATTGCAAGCAAAAGTCGGAGTCCGTTTGCCACTGCCGTGGCGATTGCCATACCAAGAACGCCGATTGTCTTAACAAACACTATTGCCAAAATGATGAAAATAGCTGCATAAATTATTTGAATAACCATTTGCCATTTTTCATGCCTGAATGTTAAAACAACATTGAGTATAAGCTCTGAAACGAAGCACATAACCTGACCGAAGTTTACAAGAAACATAATGTGAAGTACCTCTTTGTAATAATCCGGATAAAAGATTTTTGTGAAAATCGGAGTACCTATAAGTGTTAAACCAAAAAACAATAAACCGCCGATAACAGCGATAAAGTTAAATTTTGTGAATTGCTTTTTATCCATTTTTGAATCGTCATTGGTTAAATATCCGATGATTACACCGCTGAGCGGAGCAACAATCATTGCAGCCGTTTTTCCTATCAGAGTGGCTGTGTAATAGCTTCCTACGCTTTCAGGGCCGAGGATGTTTCTTAAAATGATTCTGTCGAGATTCATAACAAGATAGTATAAAAAATACGAAATTAAAAGCGGAGTGGCACTTTTCGAATACTTTTTGAATGAAGCAAAAGGAAAAAATGGCTTGTTTTTTAAATCTGTAAACAGGAAAGAGAATAAAACGCCCAAACCTTCGCCGCAAATGAACGGAATCCACCAGAAGTTGCAAAACTTAAATATAACAATTCCGAGGATATATCCGACGGTTACTACAATATAAAAATAGAGATATCTTTTAAAAGCAATTGCTATTTTGTAAACTACTTCGCTGTAAGTTCTAATCGCCATAAGTGCTTGTACAACAATTACCATTACAATATCGAGAGCTGAAATTTTTTGAAACGAGAGCAACACGGCGCAGGCAACACTCATAATTGCAAGAATTATGAAATTAAAGGACATACAGTCGCCGTTTGATATTTCGTAGTTGTTTCTTTGGACGAGCCTTGTGTTAGCCGTTGATAGACCTAATGCAATAGAAGTGATTGAAAAAATTCCGATATAGTAAAGAATTTCTCCGTATGCATCATTACCTAATGTTTTGCTGAGCATCGGGTAAATGATAAATTGCAACGCACCGTTGTATATTAACACTCCCAAAAATGTGAGCGAAAAATCGCCCGCAAACTTCTTTTTAAAATCCATAAAAATTTCCACCTGTTAAAGATTGTTAACGCTATTATATAGTAATTACACAAAAATTACAATATCATTTTTATTTTTGAATTTGTGCCTCTTTTTTACTTTTATGCTTTTAAAATTAAGTATTAAACCTTGACTATTATTATAATATTATATATAATAAAAAATAATGAGTTTTTATGACGATTTTTAAATTCTGCTGACGGAAAATGTCGTAAATTTAAAAGAAAGAATGAGGAAAATCAAATATGATAAATAAAGTTAAGACCGGTAAGCCTTTGACTTTATTATACAAAGTGATTATTGCTGTGTTTAACGCAGTTATGCTCAGTGGTGTTTTTTATACATCATATCACTTGTTTCACAAATTGATATTTACTAAAAACCATTCGGATATTTATATCCATGTTAAAACGGTTATTGATTATAATATGAAAGGCTATTCCTTAATGACCGTTTTAATAAAATCGCTTTATTCACTGACACAAAGTAAAGACAGTATTGCTGTTATGCTTGCAGTAGCAGTTGTGCTCACCGTTTTTGCAGTCAACTATTTGATGTATGTGTTGTTTAAGCTTTACGGCAAAGAAAAGTGGTTTTCTTTTTGGAGGTTTTTGCCAATATCGGCAACTACTGTGTTTATCAGTTCAATTTATGTTGTTAAGTATTATGAACACTATTACTGTGATTTTGTTACTTCAACACAGCCTTGGCACAATACGACATATATTTTAATGCGACTTTTTGCCGTAATTGCTGTTGCAATGTATTTTTTGATTGAATCAACATATCTTAAAAAAATCAATTTTGGTTATGCCGTGGTTTTTACGGTTTCACTTTTATTTGCAAACAGCGTTAAGCCGAATTTTATTATTTCGTTTGCGCCGATTATGCTTTTGTTTATGATAATTGACTTTATAAAGCAAAAGGGTAAATGCTTGAAAAATTCGATTGCATTTGGCATATGTGTTTTGATTTCACTTACTGTTTTATTTTATCAATACAAAATTTTGTATGCTGCAGATGATGACAGTCAAATAATTTTCAGCCTTGATTTATTAAGGCAGTTTTTCAAAACATCACTTTTAGCATTGCTTTGCGATTTGGCTTTTCCGTTGTTTTCAACATTTTTGCTGTTGTTTAAAGACAGAAGCAAATCCGAAAAAAGCATTTTGACAAAAGTATGGTTAATGTATATTTTGAGCTTTTTCACTTTTCTTGTACTTAAAGAAACAGGTATGCGCGAAAACGACGGAAATTTTGCTTGGGGTATGTACTTCTTCAGCTTTTTGCTTAATATCGTTTGTTTAACGCAGTGGATTTCTAATTATAAAAGCAGCAAAAGCGAAGAACGATTTGTTTATTTGATAGGAATTTTAGCTTACGCGGCTTCTGTTGTAAGTGGCTTTTCTTATTTTGTTATATTAAATACAACAAAAACATTTTATGTAATTTAAAATATATCTTTAAAAATGAGGAATATTATGAAAAAATTAGTCATCATCGGTGCAAATGATTTTCAAAATCAGTTAATACTAAAAGCAAAGAGTTTAGGTTATGAAACCCATGTTTTTGCTTGGGAAGAAGGAGCAGTTGGAAAAAGTACAGCTGATTACTTTTATCCTATCAGTATTGTGGAGAAAGAAGAAATATTGGATAAATGCAAGCAGATTAAACCTGACGGCGTTTGCTCAATAGCTTCCGATTTAGCTTCAATCACAGTGAACTATGTTGCTGAAAATCTTGGCTTGCCGTGCAACAAGATGAAATATTCTGCTATTCAGACAAACAAATATAAAATGCGTGAAGCATTTATGGCGGCAGGACTGCCTTGCCCCAAATTTGTTTTGGCAGATGAAAACTTTGATGAATCGCAGGTTAAAGATTTCAAATTTCCTATAATTGTTAAACCTACTGACAGGTCGGGCAGTAGAAACATTATGAAGCTTGAGAGTACTGACGGTTTACTTAAAGCAATAAAAGAGGCCTGTGAGACATCATTTGAAAAAAAGGCTATTGTTGAAGAATACCTTGAGGGAAACGAATACAGTATGGAAACTATTTCATCAAACGGTGTTCATCATTTCCTTGCAACAACAAAAAAATATACAACCGGTGCTCCTCATTTTATTGAAACGGCTCATAAGCAACCGAGCGACCTTTCGCCTGAGATTGAAAAAAAGGCTATTGATGTTATTATGAAAGCACTTGATGCTCTTCATATTGAAAACAGCGCAGGTCACAGTGAATTTAAGGTCGATTCAAACGGAAATATCCATATAATTGAAATCGGCGCAAGAATGGGCGGAGACTGTATAGGTTCTGATTTGGTCTATCTTTCAACAGGTAATGATTTTATAAAAATGGTTATTGATGTTGCGTGTGCAAACGAATTGGAATTTGCTGAAAATCCGACTCATAAGGAAGTTCAAATTCACTTTATGTTTACTCAAGAGGATTTGGACAAGCTTGAAGAGATTAAAAAGAATAATCCTGAATGTTTGTATCGTGTGAGCGATATAGAATATGAAAATATCGGCAATGTTAAAGACAGCGGCACAAGATTAGGATACTATATTACAGTTTAACTAAGGAGCTAAAAAATGGATTTATCAATAATTATTCCTTGCTATTGTTCAGGCGATAACATAAAAAAAGTAGTAAACGATATTGATGCAACAATGGAAAAAACGGATATGACCTATGAAATTATTATGGTCAATGACGGATCGCCGGACAATACATTTGAAATAATCGAAGAGATTGCAAAGAAAAGAGAAAACACATACGCTGTTGACCTTGCAAGAAACAGCGGACAGCATGCGGCTATAATGGCGGGCTTTAATTATGCCAAGGGCGAAGTGATTGCAACCTGTGAGGATGACGGTCAAACAGAAGTGAGCATAATTCCGCAGCTTATAGAAAAGCTTAATGAGGGCTACGATGTAGCAGCTCCTCGCTATGTTGACCGTGGCAAGCGTTCTTTGTATCGTGAATTCGGCACAAAGTGTGCAACCGCTATGGCTAATTGGATGATTCCGCGCCCTAAGGGAGTGCTTGTACCTATTTTTTTCGCAGCAAAGAAGTTTGTTGTAAAAGAAATTATAAAGTATAATCAGCCGTATCCGTATATTGAAGGTCTTGTGTTAAGAAGCACATTCAATATTGCGTTGATTGATTCCAAGCAAAATGAAAGGCTTGAGGGTAAGAGCGGCTATACATTCAAAAAAATGTTGAACCTTTGGTTAAACGGTTTTACTTCCTTTTCAATCAAGCCACTCAGAGTTTCAATTGTATTCGGTTTGATTGCTGCATTTATCGGCGTGGTTGTCGGTATTTATGTTGTAATTCATAAGCTTGTTCATCCGGAAGTTTTGGTTGGTTGGAGTTCAACTATTGCAGTTATAATGTTTATGTTTGGCATTGCTTTTGTAATACTCGGAATGATAGGCGAATATGTCGGAAGAATTTATTTGTGTATCAATAAGACACCGCAGTTTGTTGTAAGGCAGGTATCTTGTAAGAACGGAAGAAAACCTGATGAAGTTGAAAAATAATCATCTTAATATTGGGAGAAAATTATGAGCGAAGAAATTAAGATTATTGAATTAAAAGAGCTTGATAATGCACTTGATTTACTTATGGACTTTAATCGTGAAATCAAGATTTATAAAACCGAAGAAGAAATGAAGCAAACGAGTGAAAAATTTTTGAAGCTTGGCAATCCTATCGGCATTGTTCAAGAAGGAAAATTGATTGCTTATTTTAATCTTTACTGCAACAATTATGAAACGCTTGAAGCTTATTTCGGCAATCTTTATGTTTTAAAAGAGTACAGAAAACAGGGCTTGGCTAAAAAGCTTGTTTACTATTCTTTTGATTTTGCAAAGGAAAAGGGATTTAAAAAGGTTATGCTCAATGTTGCCAAGGATAATGTTCCTGCAATTAAGCTTTATGAAGGTTGCGGTTTTGAATATACCGGCGAAAGCAAAATAATGGGTGACGAAGACACGCATATAATGTGCAAAATTATTTAATGATGTTTTGATTAACATATAAATAAGGAGAAAGATATGGAAAGAAAAAAGTTATTGATATTAGGGGGAAGCTTTTATTTACTTCCTTTGATTGAAAAAGCGCACGAACTTGGCGTTTATGTTATTACTGCCGATTATCTTCCTGACAATGCAGCTCATAAATATGCCGATGAATATCACAATGTCAGCGTTATTGACAAAGAGGCTGTTTTAAATCTTGCAAAGGAATTAAAAATTGACGGCGTTACTGCTTTTGTAAATGATATTGCAGCTACAACGGCGGCTTATGTGGCAGAAAAGCTCGGCTTGAATTTCCAATGCCCGTATGAATCGGCAGTTATTTTGCAGGATAAGGGCAAATTCAGAAAATTTCTTTCCGATAATGGGTTCAATTCTCCTCATTCAAAAAGATATGACGATGTTAATGCACCGATGAATGACATTGATTACTTTGATTGGCCTGTAATTGTTAAGCCTACCGATTCCTGCGGCAGTCGCGGAGTAACAAAGGTTGAAAAGCCCGAGGATTTGCCGAGTGCCATTAAAGAAGCAGTTGACAATTGCAGAAACGGAGCTTTTATTATCGAAGATTTCATTTCGTTTAAAGGTTGCCATTCGAGTGCGGATTCGTTTACAATCGACGGTAAGCTGGTGTTTAATGTTTATTCAGACCAATTGTTTGATGTTAATTCTGAAAATCCATATGCACCGACACAGATTATTTGGCCGTCTACAATGGAAAAGAAATATCAAGACGAATTGACAAGTGAACTTCAAAGATTGATGACTCTTCTTCATATGAAGCACGGTATTTATAATATCGAAACTTGTGTAGGATCAAACGGAAAACCTTATATAATGGAGGTTTCTCCTCGCGGTGGCGGTTGCAGAATAGCTCAAATTCAAAAGATGGCATATGGAATTGATTTGATTGAAAATGAAATTCGACAGGCTGTTGATATGCCGATTAACCAGATTGATAAGGTTGAGTGTGACGGTGTTTGGTGTGAGATTGTTCTTCACGCAAACGAAGGCCAATACGGAACTTTCGTGAGATATGAAATTGATGAAAAAATCAAAAACAAATATGTTAAAATGATTGATTTTCAAAAAAAGCCGGGTGATAAAATCGAACCGTTTTCAGGTGCAGGTTTATCTTTTGGCAATATGTTTGTAAGATGTGATGACAGGCAGACGCTCAATAAACTTTTGGCTGATATGCCGAATTGGTTTAAGATTATTACCGAATAATTTTGAGACAATGAATGCCAAATCACAATGATTGAGAGGTTTGAAAAATGATTTTATTTAATGAGCCGCCGTATTTAGGCAAGGAAGACAGTTATATTGTTGATGCGATTAAGAACGAAAAACACATCAGCGGCAGCGGCAAATATTCTAAGCTTTGCCACGAATTTTTGCAAAATCTTACGGGAAGTCCTAAAGTTCTTCTTACAACTTCGGGAACCGACGCACTTGAAATGGCTGCAATTCTTTGCGACATTAAAGAGGGGGATGAAGTAATCGTTCCTTCTTATACCTTCGTTTCATCTGCTATGGCGTTTGTTATGCGCGGTGCAAAGATTGTATTTGTCGATGTAAGACCGGATACAATGAATATTGATGAAACAAAAATCGAAGCTGCAATTACGGATAAAACAAAGGTAATTGTTCCTGTTCACTATGCCGGCGTAGCTTGTGAAATGGATACTATTATGGAAATTGCAAGAAAGCACAATTTGCTTGTTGTTGAGGATGCCGCTCAAGGTGTTACTTCAACATATAAGGGCAGACAGCTCGGCTCAATCGGTGATATTGGCTGCTACTCTTTCCACGAAACAAAGAATTACAGTATGGGCGAGGGCGGCGCAGTTCTCGTTAACAATCCTAAATTTATTGACAGAGCTGATATAATCAGAGATAAGGGAACAAACCGTTCACAATTTATTTTAGGTAATGTTGATAAATATACTTGGGTTGATATTGGATCTTCTTTCCTTCCGAGTGATATGAATGCCGCTTACCTTTATGCTCAGCTTGAGGATTATAAAACAATTTATGATAAGCGTATGCACATTTGGAATACATACAATGAAGCATTCAAGCCTCTTGAAGAAGCAGGAAAGCTTGAACTTGCCCGAATTCCTAAAGAATGTGTTCATAATGCTCATATGTATTATATTAAGCTTGATGATTATGAGCAAAGAAGCAAGATGATGAAGCATCTTAAAGAAAATGGCATTGCTTCTGTTTTCCACTATATTCCGCTTCACTCTTCTCCGGCAGGTGAAAAGTACGGCGTGTTTAGCGGTAAAGACGAGTATACAACTAAAGACAGCGAAAGATTACTTAGATTACCGCTTCACTTTAATATGACAGATGATGACATCCAAACAGTAATTCAAGGAGTAATTAGTTTTTATGAAAAATAAAATCAACAGTTTGTTTGATTATAGAAATTGTGCAACGCTTACATTTATTAACTTTTGGTTTGCAATTTTTGTTGATTCTATATTTGCTTACAAGAATTTTAAAATCACTCATCCGGAAACAATCGTTTATCTTATTGTTACTAATGTGAGTTTTGTTGCATTTTTAATCGCAACAATAAAAAAATCAAAAGCAACAAATAAAACTAAAAAATCCTTAAGTATTAAAAACATATTTAATAGATATTATCCTTTAATTGTTTTGCTTGGGATTATAATTGTTTTGGCAGGTATAAATTATCGTAATGTAGCTGTTTATGACGCTCATTTGTATTACGGTGCTTATGTTAAAGCATTTGAATTATTTGAGCAGAACATAAGAACAGCGATTGGCTCATTTATACTTTGGGGTCATGTTTTTGTTGGCACAGCTTTGTTTTTAGCCCCGATTGAAACCTTAATGATGGGCGAAATGTACGGTGTTTATATTGGCAACACAATTTTGTTCTGCGTCACATTGGTGATTCTTTATAAGTTATTAGAGGAATATTTTGCAAAGCCTAATAAATTTTTTATTGCATTTATTGCTGGGGCATTTGCATTTATGCCTTATTCATTTAACCTTGTAACATACTTTAGCCCTGACTTTTATTTAGAGCTTTATCTTGTTTGGCTTATGTATGCTTACAAAAAGGACAATCAGCTTATGGTATCATTTATAGGCTTTTTGCTTTGTTTTACAAAAGATACAGGTGCATTTGTTTATGGCTTCTTTATGCTTTCAACATATGCGTTTGAATGCTTTAGCCGTCATAAGCACACGGGCTTCAAATGGTGGAAATTTAAAAATATGCCATTTGGTAAATTCGCTCTTTGGTTAATTCCTGCCGGTTTGTATGGTATTTGCTTTTTTGAAAAGCCGAAGTACCAGCTTCAGGTATTCAGCGGTGGCGGAATGTTAACATTCGGAATCAATCCTTATGATATAAAGCTTCAAGTTATGCAAAGCTTTGTGTTTGGCTTTAGGTGGCTTATTATTGCAATTGCCGTTGTTGCTCTTATAGTATATATAATCAAAAAGAGTACGAAAAAGTACGAGAGAGTTACAAATATCGAATATGCACCTTTACTATATTCAAACATTGCAACTTCGCTCTTGCTTACATTGATGCTCAGTGTATTTACTTTGAGCCATTGCCCAAGATATACCAATCCGCTCAATGTTGCTTACGCAATGATTTTGGGTGTATCATTGTCCGTAATATTCTATAATTTAGATGTGTTGAAGAATATTGTGGCACTGTTTATGTCAATTATAATGTTGGGTCAAGTTTATTACACAATCGACCCGGCTATTCGTAAGAATTGCACATATATAAATACAGGTTGTCACAAGGTATTTAATATCGGCAACCTTAACGGAAATGTGGAGAAGTTCTCCTATGATTTGTTGGGCGATTACTATGTTTATAATAACGAATATTCGCTTTATTCGGATTTAATGCGAAAAGTATTAAAACATATAAATCCTAAGAAGAATATTAAAATATCTGTTTTCGATTTGTATTATTATGAAATGCATATTGCCGGTGTTCAGTATCCTATCAATTGGGATGTAAAGCACAAAAGGCAAACTTATGCCGAAAACGAAAACACAATCAATGTTTCGGCATATTCTGTTGATTTACAAGCAGGTGTTGATTCAACACCTAAGAAAGTGTATCTTGTAGTTCCTGCAAGAAGAGATGCAACAGAGGCATTAAAGACATATTCATCCATAGGCTATGAGCTTGTTGATACTTATGTTGCTTCAAATCAATATGGTAATGTAATTCTTTATACATTTAATAAATTATAATAGGGGAGAAACAAAAATGAAAGGTATTATTTTAGCAGGCGGCAGCGGAACAAGACTTTATCCGCTTACAATGGTTACATCAAAACAGCTTTTGCCGATTTATGATAAGCCAATGATTTATTATCCGTTGAGCACGCTTATGCTTGCGGGAATAGATGATATACTTATCATTTCAACACCAACTGATTTGCCTAATTTCCAAAGACTTTTGGGCGATGGCAGTCAATACGGAATTAAGCTTTCATACAAGGTACAGCCGTCACCTGACGGACTTGCTCAGGCTTTTATTCTTGGTGAAGATTTTATAGGTGACGATTGTTGTGCTATGGTGTTAGGCGATAATATTTTTTATGGTGCAGGTTTTGCTTCTATCCTTCAGGCAGCAAAGAAAAATGCGGAGGAAAATCACAGAGCAACAGTATTTGGTTACCGTGTTGATGACCCTGAAAGATTCGGTATTGTTGAATTTGACAAGCAAGGCAAGGTTCTTTCTGTTGAAGAAAAACCTGAAAAGCCGAAGTCACACTATGCTATTACAGGTTTATACTTTTATGATAACCGCTGTGTAGAATATGCAAAAGAGCAAAAGCCTTCTGCACGCGGAGAGCTTGAAATAACAGACTTAAACAGAGTTTATCTTGAAAATGAAGAACTTGATGTTAAGCTTTTGGGCAGGGGCTTTGCTTGGCTTGACACAGGAACAATGGAGAGTCTTATTGATGCGGCTGATTTTGTTAAAACAATTCAGTCACAACAGGGAATAAGAATTTCCGCACCTGAAGAAATTGCGTTTAGAACAGGTATGATTGATAGGGACAAACTTATGCAATCTGCTGAAAAGTATGGCAAATCAGATTATGGCAAGTATTTAAAACAAGTTGCTTGCGGAGAAATATAGGAGAAAGTTATGACTATTATCGTTACCGGCGGCGCCGGATTTATCGGTTCAAATTTTGTATTTTATCAACTCAAAAATCATCCAGAGGATAGAATAGTTTGTTTTGATAAGCTTACCTATGCAGGTAATCTTGCAACGCTCGCACCTGTTATGGATAACCCTAATTTTAGATTTGTTAAGGGTGATATTGCCGACAGAGCAGATGTAGAAAAACTTTTTGAAGAGGAACACCCTGACATTGTGGTTAACTTTGCTGCGGAGTCACATGTTGACCGTTCAATTGAAGACCCGGGCATCTTCCTTAAAACTAATATTCTTGGTACACAGGTACTTATGGATGCTTGCAGAAAGTATGGAATTAAACGCTATCATCAGGTTTCAACTGATGAAGTTTATGGCGATTTGCCTCTTGACAGGCCTGATTTATTCTTTACTGAAGATACACCTATTCATACTTCTTCACCTTATAGTTCTTCAAAAGCCGGTGCAGATTTGCTTGTTCTTGCATATCACAGAACATTCGGTTTACCGGTAACTATTACCAGATGTTCAAATAACTATGGACCGTATCACTTCCCTGAAAAGCTCATTCCGCTTATTATCAGCCGTGCGCTTGCAGATGAGAGTTTACCTGTTTACGGCACAGGTGAGAATGTGCGTGACTGGCTTTATGTTGAGGACCATTGTGCTGCTATTGACCTTGTTATTCGCAAGGGCAGAGAGGGCGAAGTTTATAATATAGGCGGTCATAACGAAAGAACAAATCTTGAAGTAGTTAAAACTATTTTAAAACAGCTTGGCAAGCCGGAATCTTTAATTACTTATGTTACAGACAGACCCGGCCATGATATGAGATATGCTATTGACCCTACCAAAATTCATAATGAACTCGGTTGGCTTCCTGCCACCAAGTTTGATGACGGAATTAAAAAAACTATTGACTGGTATCTTAATAATAAAGAATGGTGGGAAAATATTATTTCCGGTGATTATCAGCAATACTATGAAAAAATGTATAACGAAAGATAATTGATTTATGAAAAAAGCGATAGTTACAGGTGCTACCGGTGCAGTCGGTACAGCACTTGTAAATAAACTCATAAGCGAAAATGTTGAAACACTTGTTTTAGTTCGCAAGGGTGGCAGGGTAAATAAAATTCCCCAAAACCCGCTTGTTAAAATTGCATATTGCTCGCTTGATGAAATGGCGGATTATCAAAATACAGATAATGAAAAGTATGATGTAATGTTTCATCTTGCATGGGCAGGCCCTTACGGTAAAGACAGAAACGATATGTTTCTGCAAACCGATAATATTAAAAATGAGCTTGAAGCAGTTAAGCTTGCAAAAAGGTTTGGCTGTGAAACATTTGTAGGTGCAGGAAGTCAGGCTGAAAACGGCAGGCTCAAAGACGGTGAAAAAGTTTCACCAACTTCACCCACAAATCCGGATAACGGCTATGGAATTGCAAAGCTTGCGGCAGGTAAAATGAGCAGAATTTTATGTTCTCAGCTTGGAATGAAGCATATTTGGTGCAGAATTTTATCGGCTTACGGTCCGGGTGACGGTGCGCATACTATGGTTATGAGTACGATTATAAAATTCTTAAACGGGGAAGATTGTGATTTTACCCCCGGTGAGCAGAAATGGGATTTCCTCTATAATGGGGATATTGCAAATGCATTTTATCTTGCAGCCGAAAAGGGCAAAAACGGTGCGATTTATACCCTGGGTTCAGGCAAAACAAAGAGCCTTAAGGATTATATAACAACTATTCGTGATATTGCCTGCCCGAGTGCAAAATGTAATTTCGGTGCAGTTGATTATTTTCCGAATCAAGTAATGTATCTTTGCGCAGATATTGAAGATTTAAAAAGAGATACCGGTTTTGAGCCTAAAATCGATTTTGAAACAGGTATTAAAAATACTGTTGAATGGTATAAATCACAGGTGAAATGAGGGAAAAATATGAAAAAAATAGGTATTATGATTCCTTGCTACAATGAGCAGGAAAATATTGTTCAAATTTGTAATGCCGTTGTAAAAGAAATAACTGAAGAACTTCCGCAATATGATTATGAAATTCTTATTATGGATAACTGTTCTACGGATAATACGCGCCCTCTCATCAGGGAAATTTGCAAGAAAAATCCGAAAATTAAAGCTATTTTAAATGCTAAAAATTTTGGGCAGTTTAACTCACCTTATTATGGAATGCTTCATGTAGACGGGGACTGCGTAATTCCTATTTGCGCCGATTTCCAAGACCCTGTTGAGATGATACCGAAATTCATTCACGAATGGGAAAACGGATATAAAATTGTTTGCGCAATTAAATCATCAAGTAAAGAAAATAAACTTATGTATTGGGCAAGAAGCTGCTATTATAAGATGATTAAAAAAATGTCATCAGTTGAGCAGATTGAGCATTTTACAGGTTTTGCTCTTTATGATAAGGCGTTTATTGATGTACTTAAAAATCTTAATGACCCAACACCTTTTATTCGCGGTATTGTTGCCGAGCTTGGATTTAAGAGAAAAGATATTGAATTTGAGCAACCGAAGCGTAAAGCCGGCAAAACTCATAATAATTTCTATTCTCTTTATGATGCGGCAATGCTTTCGTTTACTTCTTATACAAAAATGGGATTAAGAATTGCAACCTTTGCAGGTTTCGGAATCGGTATTTTAAGCTTTTTAATTGGTATTATTTACCTTATTATGAAACTTATTTGGTGGAATAGATTCCCGGGCGGTACTGCACCGGCGATTATTTGCTCAATGTTCCTCGGCGGAATTCAGCTTTTCTTCCTCGGCTTTTTGGGCGAATACATTATGAGTATGAATGCAAGAATTATGAATCGACCTCTTGTAGTTGAAGAAGAACGAATAAATTTTGATGATGAAAACAAGGAGAAGACAGAGTGAATTTTAAGAAAAACAAGTTAAAGGATGTAAACAATACAAGTAAACTTTTTTATATTATTTCATTTGCAAGTCTCGTTGTTTGTATAATTATGGGAGTTTTGTCAAATGGTGTAACTGTTTCAAATCTTCTTTTTAATAAAGACGATGTCTTTATGGACTTTTTCAACAGCGTTGTTGATTGCAGTGGTGATGCTTATGGTGAATCAGGTGTAATTTATCCGCCTTTGGTTGTGCTGTTTTATAAGTTTTGCTCTATGTTTTTCAACATAGACTCAATGAAAGCATCAGAAGTCAGAGAAACATCACTTGGAATGATAATATTTGTATGTTTCACCATTGTGAGTTACATTTTATTTGCCAAACTTATTTACAAGTATAAGAATGGCAGTTTTGCAAATAAATCTTTGTTTGCATTTTTTACATTATTTTCTTTTCCAATGATATATTTGATTGAAAGAGGAAATATTATAGTTCTTGTTCTTCCGCTTTTGCTTTATTTTGTGAATGAGTATGACAGCGATGTGAAATATAAAAGGCATTTGGCATATATTTGCTTGGCAATCAGTGTGGCTATAAAAATTTATCCGGTGTTTTTTGGTTTGCTGTTATTAAAGAAAAAAAAGAATTTTAAAAATATATTATTATGTATTTTTTATGGTGCTGTCTTTTTCTTTGTTCCGTTTATATTTGTTGGCGGATTTTCACAATTAGGCGTATTGATTCATAATATTCTTTATACCTCATCAATGTTTGGAAGTAAGGGATTTGGCTTCAAAGTCAGCATTTCCAATACCTTCAGCTTGTTCGGTCATGTATTTAATCATGTAAGATTATTTGAAACCGCCGGCACTATGTTTTTAATAATCACAGTGCTTGCAGGCTTGTTTTTAATATTATTTAATAAGTGGAATGAAGATTGGAAAATATATGCGGTTATTTCGCTGATTATAATATTAGTTCCCGGATTTAGTTACATTTATTCAGTGGCATATATGATTATTCCGCTTTTATTCTTCCTTAATAAAAAAGAAATAAAGTGGATTGACTATATATATTCTTTGCTTTTTATTGCTCAGTTTATTTTCTTGGTTGCAAAAACCGACGAGCTGTTTCCGAGCTTTAACAGTGCAGAACTAAATTGCAATATAGCAACAGTTGTTGAAAGTATTGCACTTTTGGCTATGCTTGTGCTGTTATATCTTGACGGAATTATAACATTCTTTAGATTATCAAGGCACACAAAGATTTTGAAAATTCCTGTAAATTTGATTGTTTGTATTGCAGTTGTTTGTGCAATTGCCGTATCAGGTGTATTTTCTGTGTATTATACCCCGTCTAAATCAGGCTTCTCGGTAACTTCTGTTGAAAGTTTTACTCCGTATGATGATGACGATAAAACCTTGGAGTCGTTTTATTCATATGTAGATGATGAAATAGGCAGTGCCAAGACAGTCGCTTTTCCGAGGGTTGACTTCTTATCGTCAAAAATCAACAATAAGAATATTAGATATTTTGATATATCATATGATTCAAAATCGCTTAAAACAATTAAATCATTGACAAAGTATTCACCTGAATATATCATTATTTATAATGTATCACAAAGCGAGATTAAAGACAGCGAAATGCAGATTTCATATTCAGAATTAAAAACATATATGAATATGTATAAAGAAATTTCAAAGAGCTGTTGGAGCAAAGGATACGAAAAGGTTAAAAGTTATTATATTAACGACTCAATAGAGTTGGCTGTTTGGGAAAAAAGTGAAAATAAGAAAAATACTTCTTGGAAAAACGGAGGTAACGGTACCCAAGAAAGTCCGTTTGAAATTTCAACAGCCGAGCAGTTATACAATTTTTCTGAATTTGTAAATTCAGGAAACTCGCTTAAAAATAAATATGTTGAGCTGACTAATGATATTGATATGTCATCTATAAAGAATTTTAAACCGATTGGATTTGAAGTAAATCCATTTCAATTCAAGGGCATATTCAACGGAAACGGTTATGCAATAAAGAATTTGGAGATTAGGCGCAATGACTACTCTTTGTTTGATGAAAATTATTTAAAGTATGACATAGCGTTGTTTGGAAAATTAGGCGGCAAAGTTGAAAATTTGATAGTTGAAGATTCTGTGTTCGACGGATACTGCACAGCTGTTTTCGCGCGTTCATCTGTTAACGATAAACAATTGATTATCAATTGCTTATCACGAAACAATAAAATCACCGGATATAGATGCGGTGAATTGATTGATGACTTTGCCGGAAAAATTGAAAGTTGCATTGCACTAAATAACAATACCAAAGGCAAAGAAAATTCAAATATTGTAGGATATAGATACACATCACCTATAATGGCCGCATCATATACCAATACATTTTATGCAGAAAATAATAAATTCTATTTACCTAATAATATTATTTACACTGATGAAATGATAAACAATTTAAATAATAATTCAACCACATATAATAAAAAAATTGAAATGGAATATAAAGCTATTGTCCATAGGCTCTGCTATAACGGAAATAAAAAACCGAAAGATTTAAAATCTGCGCAGCGACCTTTGGAATTATGTGAATGGACCTTGTCCGGAAATGAAATTTCAATAACGCATAAATAATCAGCTTTTTAATGGCTCGGAGGATAAAAATTATGAAAAGAATTTTGACATACGGTACTTTTGATTTGCTTCACTACGGTCATATTCGTCTTTTAAAAAGGGCAAAAGCAATGGGGGATTATCTCATTGTTGCACTTTCAACTGATGAATTTAATGCCGGCAAGGGCAAAAAAGCGTATCACACATATGAAACAAGAAAGAAAATGCTTGAAGCAATCAGATATGTTGACCTTGTAATTCCGGAAGAAAGCTGGGAGCAAAAAATCAATGATGTAAAAGAGTACCATGTTGATACCGTTGTTATGGGCGGCGATTGGGCAGGAAGTGACAAGTTTGATTATTTAAAAGATTATTGCGAACTTGTATTTCTTGACAGAACACCTGGTGTATCAACAACTCAAATCAAGAAAGACCTTGGGCTTCAAGAAGCTATTGTCGGTGTTGATCAACTCCCGGGCGAGCCGGAAGAATAAGCAGTTAAAAGGTTTTGTTAAAGATGATAAAAAATTTATTTAACAAATATAAAGAAGTCATAAGCTATTTGTTTTTCGGCGTGCTGACAACCCTTGTTAACTTTGTTTCGTTTTGGGCATTTAACAAAATTTTAGGTGAGAGCCTGTATTTAATCAGCAATGTAATTGCTTGGGTTATCTCTGTGGTTTTTGCATATGTTACAAACAAACTTTGGGTTTTTGAATCAAAGAGCTGGAAGTTTAGAGTTTTACTCAAAGAAGTTCCTGAATTTTTTGCTGCAAGAGTTTTCAGCTTATGCGTTGAAGAATGCGGCTTGTGGTTGTTGGTTGATAAACTTGGGTTTGATAAGTTTTCATTTTTGTTATTTGAATTTAAAGTTACAGGTAAGCTTATTGCAAAAGTACTGCTTGCTGTAATTGTTGTTATACTGAATTATTTTTTTAGCAAGTTTATCATCTTTGCTAAAAGGAATAAAGATAAATCTAACACTCAGTAAAGAAGTAAATAAAAAAGCGCTCTCTTGGTGTGAATTGTGCATCAGCAGGGTGCTTTTTTCTATCTGCTTAATCTGTGGGCAATCTTAATTCGGGCATACTCGGCAGATTTTTCTTTTATTTTCAGTGCAGATTTTCTTATTTTGTTGACAAAATTTGTAATAGTGGTATAATTAAGCTTGTATGGTTTGATAGAAATCAAGCCAAAGAATTACGCTAAGTGTAATGGAGGAAATATTATGAACATCTTTATGATTGGCGGTACAGGCCTTCTTGGCTGTGAAGCCGCAACCCAGCTTATCAAAATGGGTCACAAAGTAACAAGCGTTGCTTTGCCTCCACTTCCTCAGGGCGCTCCAATTCCTGAAGAAATGGAAATTGTTTTTGGCGATATTAACAAAAAGAGCGATGAAGAAATTATGGAGCTTCTCAACGGTAATGATGTATTCATCTATGCTGCCGGTGTAGATGAAAGAGTTGAATTCCCTGCTCCTGTTATGGATTATTATGATAAATTCAACAATGCTCCGCTTAGAAGAATTTTCCCTCTTTGCAAAAAAGCAGGTGTTAAGAGAGCGGTAGTTCTCGGTTCATACTTTGCTTATCTTACAAAGAGCAGACCTGATATGAGACTTCAGCAGAGAAACCCTTACTTCAAGGCAAGAATGATTCAGGAAGACATTTGTAAAAATGCTGTTGATGATAACTTCTCAACTTGCGTACTTGAACTTCCTTACATCTTCGGTACTCAGCCTGGCAGAAAGCCTGTATGGACTATTCTCATTGAGCAGCTTAAGATGATGGACAAGCTTCCGTTCACACTTTATCCAAAGGGAGGTACTGCAATGCTTACTTGCCGCCAGGTAGGTCAGGCTATCGCAGGTGCAGCTGTAAGAGAAAAGGCAGGATTTGAAGCAATCCCTGTTGCTATGTATAATATGAAATGGGATAAGTTCCTTAAAATCGTTTACGAAGCAAGAGGAATGGGCCCTAACAGAAAGATTGTCGGCGTTCAGCCTTGGATGATGAAAATGGGTATGATTGGTATTGCCAAGGATTATAAAAAGAGAGGCATTGATTCAGGTATGGACCCATTCAACCTTCCTGATATTATGAACCTCGACCTCTTTATTAACAATCAATATACTAAAGAACTCGGTGTTCAGGAAGATGATATTGAAGCAGCAATTACTGATTCAATCCGTGTATCTCAGGCATCATACGACGGTAAGGTTAAGCTTCTTGAAATGAAGGGCGAATAATACATTACATAACAAAAAACCAAGGATTTATATCCTTGGTTTTTTATTATGGAAAACAATGTTTGCCGCTACATATTTTATTGATTATTCGTTGCTTTCTTACCCGTATTGACCACAAATTGAGTATGGCAGTGTGGGCAGGTTACATTTATTTTGCCCTTATGGCGAGGGAGGCGAAGCGTTTTTTTGCAATTCTTGCATTTCACGAATTTATGGGTTTTGCGCTGCTTAAATTTATCGTTTTGAAATTTGAAAAAGCCTTTAATTTTGCCCCAAAATTGAAGCCAGCTTGCATTTTCCTGCCTTCTTGCTTCAATGTTTTTTGAAAACACTCTGAAAAAAGCATAAACGAGCAAAACAAATCCCATTACTTCAAAAGCATAATAGGTTATTTTTGATACCCTATAAAATAAATTTGCTAAAATAGTAAATACAAAGAAGAAAATCAAAAGTGCTCTGTAAAGTTTATCTACGCCATATCTGCCAACCATAAACTGCTGAAATTTATATCCCTGTTTCCTAAAAAATTCTTTCATATCTTTTACCTCTACTGATTATGCGCTTCACCGTTTTGTGAGCCGAAATAGTTTGAAGCATCATTTGAATCTGAACTGCTTTCGGAATTATTACCGAACTCCTGCGACTGAGAATATGACTGCCTGTAATGCGGTGTGTAATAATATGTTCTTGATGAATAAAACAAGCCGCTCACAAGCGATATTATAAGCCTGATAATAAAAATAATAAAAATTATTCTCAATATTCTGCCAAGGCAACCGCCGCGCCTTACTTTATACGCTCTGCCACGGCTTTGCCTTTGGGAAGGGTTGTAATTATAAGTATATGTTTGCGAACCTGCTGTATCACCAAAATCAAAAAAGCTTGAAAACGGGTCTTTTTTGAGTGGGTTGATACCGTTTGTAATATCGGTATACGCTTGGTGATAAGTCATATTATCCGGCTCTTTTGCATAAGCCGAGCGAATATGGTCTTGCGCAATATTCCACTGCCCTATTGAAGCATTGGCAAGCGCAGAAAGATAGTACCAGCGTGCATTTCTGTCCTCAATACTGTTGAGCAAATTGATTGCCTGTGCATACTGCCCGGTGTTAATAAACTGCGTTACGGAATTTAGATAATCCGGCGCAGAGTTTGCGCTTTTATCGGCTTTTGAGCCAAACGGGGAATAATATTCACTTTGATTTGCCGAGCCGTTTTTAATTTGGTCATATGCCGAATTTATTTGCGACATTTTTTCCTCGGCGTTTTTATCGTTAGGATTAAGGTCGGGATGATACTTTTTAGCAAGCTTTTTGTATGCTTTTGTACATTCATCAAGGCTTGCACCGTCAGGCACACCCAGCACCTTGTATGGATTAGTTATCATATTAGTTCCTCAATAATTGATTTTATAGAATCTTACCATAGAATTTTTACGCCTTTATTAACAAACTCGGTACAAGGAATAAACATTTATATTGAAATTTATAGATGAATTTGGTAGTATAATATAGTATAAATAATATTTGGAGGTTTTAAGCATTATGTATCCTATTTTGCTTACTCTGGGTGAAAATATTGATAAAGTCTTTTCATCCTTTGATTTGTGGGTGTTCCACTTTTTCGGCTCAATGCAATGTACTTTTCTTACATATGTTGCAAAATTTTTCACAACCTTTGGTGATGAGGGTTTCATTATTCCGCTCGTAGTTTTGGGAATAGTTCTTTGCTTTTTCAAAAGAACAAGGAAGTTTGGTTTTTCACTTATCATCGCTGTTGTAATCGGCACACTTGTTACCAATATTGTAATTAAGCCTATGGCACTTCGTATAAGGCCATATAACACGCTTCAGGGCAACTCTGATTATTGGAATTGGTATATCGGCGCAGGCGCACTCAGCGAAAGCGACTATTCATTCCCGTCGGGCCACACAACAGGTGCTTTTGAAGTTGCTACCGCTTTATTCCTTTGCTTTAAAAGTGAGAAAAAGAAAATCGCTTATATTTTCCCTGCAATAGCAATTTGCACAATGGGAAGCAGAGTATATCTTATGGTACACTATGCATCAGATGTACTTGCAGGCCTTGTAGTAGGTATCGTTGCCGGAATACTCGGTTACCTTATTGCAAAATTCATTGTTAAGTTTATATTTGAAAAAACCAAGCTTGATAATATCGACGCCGCAAAGCTTTTCAAAAAATTAACTGAAAAAACCAACGGTAAGCTTGCACCTGTGGCAATAATTCTTGCAGTTGTCTGCATTTTCCTTTATGCTTTCATTCCAAGCCTTACTGAAGGCGGCGACAAAGCTGTAAGATGCGCATATAATGAAGAATACGATTGCTATAACGAAGCAAGGGTTGATGATAAAGATTACCCTGCAATTGACGGAAAAAATTATTGCAAAATCCACTGGAAACAATTAAACGATATTAAAGAGTAATTAAAAAAATTAAGCCGATATTCCCAAAGCGGAATATCGGCTTTTGTTATATCATATTTTACTTTCTGCGTGATGCAAGATCAGATGAAATCTTTGCTTTCTTTTCGCCTACTATATCATACTTAAACATAGGAACGATTGAAAGAAGAGCAAGTATACCCGGAAGTGCAGTATAAGCAAAGAAGATAATATCTTTAGTCTTGGTTGTAAATGTACCTGCCGAAAGAGATTCATAATAGCCTGATTTTTGAACAAAGATAAGGCCTACTGCTGTGCCGAGTGCAAGGCAAACCTTAATAGTAAGAGTAAGGATTGAGTAGCAAGCACCCTCCATACGCTTACCTGTTTCATGCTCGTAATAATCAACTGTGTCTGCTGTCATAATCATCGGCATAAGAGTGACTGCACCAAACTGCAAACCGATAAGGAAAAGTGACGCATAGAAAAGAACGGTAAGCACCATATTTTTAGGTGATTGGAACCAGAAGTGGCCGATTACAAATGAGAAAACAGAAGCGGCAAAGCCATAAACCGAAAGAAGAATATACGCATTTCTTTCATTAAGCTTTTTAATAAGAAGCGGGCAAAGAGCCATACTTATCATTGAGCCGACTGCTGTAACAATACCCAAAACAGCCACAAGGTTTTGGCTGCCTAATATAACTGTTGCTGCCTGAACCTGAATACCCATTGCCATCTGCCTGCCGAAGCCGAGGAAATAAGAAATAATAACAAGCATAAAAGGTTTATTATTCTTAAGTGCGGCAACCATATCTTTAAAAGTTGTTTTTTCCTGTGCTGTGTTTGTTACTCTCTCTTTATTTATAATAGGGATAAGAGCGAATAAAACGCAGCCCAAAATTGCGGTTAAAAGGGCTGTGAAAAAATACTCTGTGCTAATCATAGGAGTGTCGGTTTCTCCGCTTTTAACAAATACCTTTGAACCGCCCGGAATAATAAGGCATACGATAGGAACGATTACAACGCAAGCTGAAAAACCTACCTGTTTAAAAGTATTTGAAATTGAAACAACATTTGTTCTTTCAGTTGGGTTAGGTGTTAAAACCGAAGCAATACCCTGTGACGGAACATCACCCATAGTCATCGCAATACTCCAAACAAGATATGTAAGGAATATCCAAACATAAAGGCCGACGCCCTTAAAAGGAACTTTAACAAAAACAATTGCGGTAAAAATAAGAAGCGGTGCAATTGAATATAAAATCATTGATTTGAATTTGCCAAGCTTGCTGTGTGAGCGGTCAACAAGGTTACCTACAACCGGGTCGGCAACTGCCGATACGATTTTTGCAACTAAAATAAGAATTGCAACCAAGCTTACATTTGCCCCGAGTATCGAACCGTCAAATTCTGCCTGATATGAATTAAGAAGCCCAACTATTGCCTGAAAGCCGAAAAGGCCGAGCGAATATGCCGCTACTTCTTTAAACGACATATGTTTTGTTTTTGTAATATCTTCCATAATTACCTCCAAAAAAGATATTTAAAGCATAAAAGGGCGGAAGCATCACCATTGATACTTCTACCCTTTTTAAACAATCTAATCAATCATCGAATACTTCGCTGAAAAGGTCAATATCAGCCATCTTCATAATTGCAGAGAAAAGCTCTGAACCTGCAACAGGAAGAAGCCTGTTAAATATTGACATTGCGTGTGCATCTAAACCGTGAACCATCATTGGCCTTTTATGCTCAATACCGAACATAATCATTTTAACCATAAGGTCACAATCAGTTGAAATCATATCCATAACCTTTTGGCCCTTACCGCCTGCATTAGACTGGTCACGGAAAATATCTGTTTTAGTAAAGCCAGGGCATACAAGGCCAACATAGCACTTACCCTTGAATTCAACCCTAAGTGCTTCAGTGAAGCCCTTGAGTGCTGCCTTTGATGAACTGTACATTGATGTACCTGCCAAAGTCATAAGAGCGGCAGATGAATCAACATTGATGATACCTGGATCATCCTGAGTTAAAAGAACAGGTAAAAATGTTTTAACACCGTAAACACAAGAATAGAAATTGATGTTCATTGCTTTTTCAATTTCTTCATATGAATATCTGTCAAATCTCTTAAATTTAGGAAGAATACCTGCGTTGTTAACAAGAACTGAAGGAACAATGCCCTCTTCTTCAAGCTCACTTGCAAAACTTTCCCAAGCTTCTCTTGATGATACATCAAAAAGCTTGTAAGAAAATTGGTCTTTATACATAGGACCGAGTTCTTCAATAAATTTAAGCATTTTTGCTTCATTTCGTGCAACACCTACAACACGGCAGTTATGCTTTTTAATAAGTGTAGCTGCAATGCCTGCGCCCATACCGCCGGAAGCACCTGTAACAATTACAGTTTTACCGTTGAGCCAGTCACCGCAAAGAGCTTTAGTATAATCACTCATAAATAGTTGTCCTCCTATTTCAAAATACTTAATTATTATACAATAGTTTTTAAAACTAATCAATAGCTTTTGTTCTAATTTTTTACAGCAAAAAAGATAGGTACAAATCTATTGTAAACCTATTGCAATATTTTAGTTGACAATAAAGTTCTTTGGTGGCATAATCATTAAGAAAATTTATTATTGAAAGGCAAAATTATGAGCGAAACAACTAATCAAAATTCAAACACAAAAAACAGAAACAAAATTTTAAGCATTGTATATATTGGCATATCAGCGGCACTGATTGCAGTCTGCTCCTGGATTCAAATTCCGCTTACAGTTCCTATCACATTGCAAACTATGGGCGTATGCCTTATTTCAGGCCTTTTAGGTTTTAAGCGCGGTACACTTGCTACACTTGTTTACATTCTTTTAGGTGCAATCGGTGTTCCTGTATTTGCAGGCTTTTCGGGCGGACTTGCAGTAATCCTCGGTTCAACCGGCGGATACATCATCGGTTTCATATTCACAGCGTTGATTGTAGGCTTTGTATCTGATAAATTCAAGGGCAAGCTTATTCCTCTTATTATATCAATGGTAATAGGAATTCTTGTTTGCTATGCTTTCGGTACAGCTTGGTTTGCTGTGGTATATAACAGAGCAAACGAGCCTGCTTCACTTGCTACCATTCTTGGCTGGTGCGTAACTCCGTTTTTAATTCCTGACGCTGTTAAAATCGTTATTGCTGCAATACTTACCAACAGGCTTAAGAAATTTATAAAATAAGTATGGAAATAAGATACCACCATATTTTATGCCTGCCGCGATTTCAGGGAAAAGGATACAGCGCAGACTTTTGCAAAAATATGGCAAATGTTAAAAAGAGATATAATAATGAAAAAATATCTTTTGTTGAACGGTGCGATGAAGTTTGCGCCCACTGCCCAAATAACAAAATGGGCAAGTGCGAGGAAGAAGAAAAAGTAAAAAGTTACGACAAAAAGGTTAAAGAGCTAATATCCCTTGGCAAAAAGCCAACACCTAAAGAAGTTTGCAGTGACTGCAAATGGTATTATATCTGTAAAAATATTGAATAACTATTGAAAAACGCATAGCTATATAGTAGAATTAAACCATTAAATTTATAGGAGATTTGCTATGCATTTACTTGAAATAGACAAAGAAAATTATATAGGTCAGGCTGACCCGTTTATTTTTGAATCAAACGGTAAATTTTATATCTACACCACGGGTGATGACGGAATTTACGCTTATGAGGCTGATGACCTTTTCGGCAAATGGAACTTTTACGGCAGAGTTTTCACATATGACGGAAACAATGTTCATGATTTCTGGGCGCCTAGTGTAATTGAACTTGACGGTACATATTATATGTACTGCTCATTTGAATATTTTGATGATGAGCCTGATAAAGGCGGACATCATCAGGCAATGTTCGTTTCAAGTTCAAAAAATCCGCTCGGCCCTTTTGAAAACGCAAAGCAGCTTTTGCACCCGTTTTCAATTGATTCTCATGTAGTTAAAAATGAAAGCGGCTTGTTTATTTTTTATTCCACAAATACTTTTGAAGGGGAAAGGCCGGGTACATACATCGTTTGTGACCGCCTTTTAACACCTGAAAAGGCAGAGGGCAAGCCTGTTACAATGCTGACACCTACACTTGATGAAGATATTTATATGCGTGACAGATATAAAAAAGGCGAAAATTGGCACACCATTGAAGGCGCATTCTATTTTAAAGAGGGCGATTGGCAATACCTTATGTATTCGGGCAACTGCTATTTGCAGCCTACTTATTATATCGGCTATGCACGAGCAAAGACTGATGAAACCGACCTTACAAAAATCAAATTTGAAAAATATCCTGATGAAAACACATATCACCCGGTTATGAAAGCAAATGAATTTGAAGAAGGCACGGGCCACCATTCAATGATTAAATATAAAGGCCAGTGGTATGCAATATATCACGCAAGGGATATTGAAGATGACGGACTTGCAGGCGACAGGCGAAACGCAAGAATTTGCAAGCTCAATGTAAATGACGGAATAATCACCGCCGAAAATATAAAGACCATATATAATGGATAAATTGCATAAAGAAACAATGAAAAAAACCCTCTTGATGTATTTTCTGCATCAAGAGGGTTTTTATATAGTGTTTGATTTTTATAAAAGCTTAATTACTTTCTGTTATTGTCGCGTCTGTGATTATCTCTGCGCGGCTTTCTTGGTGTTTCGTCAATTTCGTTTTCAGGTGTCATTCCCTCAAGTTCAATTAAAGCATCTCTTCTTGAAAGATTGATTCTGCCCTGATCGTCAATTTCAATGCATTTAACGATTACTGAATCGCCTACATTTACTACATCTTCAACCTTTTCTGTTCTCTTAACATCAAGGCGTGAAATGTGAACAAGGCCTTCCTTACCCGGTGCGATTTCAACAAATGCGCCGAAGTTCATAATTCTTGTTACAACACCGTTGTAGAATGAGCCGACTTCAGGATCGGTAGCAATAAGCTTAACGATTTCAACAGCACCCTGGCACTTTTCAGCGTCAACACCGCTGATGAATACTCTTCCGTCTTCTTCAATGTTGATTTTAACATCGTAGTCAGCTTGGATTTCCTGAATTACCTTGCCGCCCTTACCGATAACATCACCAATCTTATCAGGATTGATAGAAAGAGTGTACATTTTAGGAGCGTACTTTGAAAGTTCTTTTCTCGGTTCGCTGATGCAAGGAAGCATAATTTCATCAAGAATGTAATTTCTTGCTTTGTGTGTTTTAGCAAAAGCTTCTTTAATGATTTCAGGTGTAAGACCGTGTACTTTAAGGTCCATTTGAATTGCTGTGATACCCTTTTTAGTACCTGCAACCTTGAAGTCCATATCGCCATAGAAATCTTCAAGTCCCTGAATATCAACCATAGTCATAAAGTCACCGTATACACCCTCATCACCTGTGATAAGACCGCAGCTGATACCTGCAACAGGTGCTTTAATAGGCACACCGGCAGCCATAAGTGAAAGTGTTGAGCCGCAGATTGAACCCTGTGAGGTTGAACCGTTTGATGAAAGAACTTCAGATACAACTCTGATTGCATATGGGAATTCATCAACAGACGGAAGAACAGGAACAAGTGCTTTTTCTGCAAGTGCACCGTGGCCGATTTCTCTTCTGCCAGGGCCTCTTGAAGGCTTTGTTTCACCTACTGAATATGATGGGAAGTTGTAATGGTGGATATATCTCTTTTCTGTTTGCTCGTCAAGTCCGTCAAGAAGCTGTGCGTCTGACATTGGGCCGAGTGTTGTAACAGAAAGAACCTGAGTTTGTCCTCTTGTGAAAAGGCCTGAACCGTGAGCTCTTGCAAGAAGGTCAATTTCGGCATTAAGCGGACGAATTTCATCAATTCCTCTGCCGTCAACTCTCTTATGCTCATCTTTAAGCCAAGCACGAACAACATGCTTTTGAACAAGGTACATAATTTCTTCAATCTTGCCCTCGTTACCCTCAAATCTTTCGTCAAACTTTTCGTGAACAGCGTTATAAATAGGAAGAAGAGCTTCATCACGAACAAGCTTATCATCAGTGTCAAGTGCTTTCTTAACATCTTCAATGCAGAAATCTTCGATTTCTTTCATAATTTCAGGGTCCGGGTCAGATGATTCATAAGCAAATTTAGGCTTGCCTACTTCATCTACAATACCTTGAATGAATTTAACAATCTTCTTATTTTCTTCATGACCTGCCATGATTGCATTGAACATAGTGTCATCATCAATTTCGTTACCGCCTGCTTCAATCATAGCTACAAGGTCAGCAGTTGATGCAACGGTAAGTGTAAGGTCAGTCTTTGCTCTTTGCTCAAGTGTTGGGTTAATAACGATTTCACCGTCAACAATGCCTACATTTACAGATGAAATAGGGCCGTCCCAAGGAATATCTGAAATAGCAATTGCGGCAGATACACCGATTGCTGCTGTGATTTCAGGTGAGCAGTCAGGGTCAACAGACATTACTGTTGCTACAACTGAGCAGTCATTTCTTAAATCTTTTGGGAAAAGCGGACGGATTGGGCGGTCAATGCAACGGGAAGTAAGAATAGCTTTTTCACCGGCTCTGCCCTCTCTGCGAAGGAATGAACCCGGAATCTTACCTACTGCATACATCTTTTCTTCATAATCAACTGAAAGTGGGAAGAAATCAACGCCCTCGCGTGGCTTTGCAGAAGCAGTTACTGTGCAAAGAACTTCTGTTTCACCGTAACGAGCCATAATAGCGGCATTTGCAAGGCCTGCCATTTTGCCGGTTTCAAGTGTAAGCTTTCTGCCTGCAAGTTCAGTTTCCCAAACTTTAAAATTCTTGAAAAACATTTTAGTTAATACCTCATTTCTTTAAATAATAATTATTTAATCAAGGAGGTGCAATAGTAATAAACCCAATATATAAAAGCTATATTTACATACTCGGTTTACTACTATTGTATGCTCCCTCCTTAGATTACAAAAAAGTAAACAAGGCAAGCAGTGACCGTAGCCATTGCTTGCCTAAGTGACAAATTATCTGTCGAGTGTATCACGGATGCCAAGCTTTTTGATAAGAGCACGGTATCTTTCAATATCCTTATTGTAAAGGTATACGAGAAGGTTTCTTCTGTGACCTACCATCTTTAAAAGACCTCTTCTTGAATGATGGTCTTTCTTGTGTACCTTAAGATGCTCTGTAAGCTCGTTGATTCTTGTAGTAAGAACTGCAACCTGAACTTCCGGTGAACCTGTGTCACCCTCGTGTGTAGCATACTCTTTGATAATTGCTTGCTTTTCAGCCTGTGTCATAATTTTCACCTCATTTTAATATTTTACTGCACTGCGCAAAACTCAGTAACGGGCAGGTGAATACTGCTCGGCAGTCAAACCCCGAAACCGTGTAATTCGTTTACAGCGAAAAGATTATAACACATAATAACTTACTTGTAAAGCAAATTTGAAAAATAGTTACCTATATAAATTTATATACAATATATAGTATTATTTGCTATTTGATAACTAATTTTCTTTTATCTGTTTCAACAAGGCGGATTTCATAATCAATATTCATATTACCGCTGTTATTAACTTCAAGCTCAATTTCACTTTCGTTTGCCTTCACATTAAATTCAAGCTTTGCACAATTTCCTTTTTGATATTCATAGCTTATACCGTCATCCGTAAAAAATGTATCTTTAAATTCTCCGCTTTCGTTAGGATATACCGTAAACACAAGCTTTTCACTTTTTTTAAATCCGTATTCGCCCTCATCACTCGGCAATACACATCCGCCTTTTACAAAATACGGTACTTCTTTATCGGCAGGTATTTTTAATTCAACATTTTGCCCGCCGGTGAATTTTTTGCCGTTTAAATACCATATTTCACCTTTCGGCAGGTAAATGTTAACGCTGTCTTTGCCCTCGTCAAGTACGCATTTTGCAAGTATTTTTCTGCCGAGCATAAATGATGTGGTGTTAACATCTATATTTTTGTCATCAAAATAAATAAACGGCGGCGCCTGAATAGGAAGCTCGTTTTCCACTGCTTCATATGCGCAATTGTAAAGATAAGGAATAAGCCTTTTTCTTTCGGCTAAAATTTCTTTTGCGGCATCAATTTTATCTTCATAACTCCAAGGCATAGTGGCACTGTTATCTTTGTTCCAAGAGTGGATTGTAAAGCGCGGTTCAAATACACCGTGTTGCATCCAGCGAAGCAAAAGTTCCTTGCTTGGCATATCACCTGAAAATCCGCCCAAATCGTGACCGTAAAAATATAAACCCGAAAGCGATAAAGTCATTCCTATATAGTGGCAAAAGCGCAAATCGTGAAAAGATGTGAAATTATCGCCCGACCAGGTTTGTGCAAGCCTCCTTATCGCACTGCTTCCGCTTCGGCTTGATAAAAACGGGCGGGTGTTAGGATATTTATCCACTTGTGCTTTGTATGATGAAAGCACCATTAAATAAGTTAAAATCGGCCTTATTTCACTTGCTCTGACTTCTTTTCCAAATCCGCTTGCAACCGAATCGCAAGCCTTTATGTCAAATTCATTGTTATCATTCCAAGTGGCGTCAATTCCTAAATCAAGCAGCTTTTCTTTAACCTGCCTGTTCCAAAATTCAAATCCTTTTGGGTTTGTGAAGTCAATATAACTTCCCAATCCGTCCCAAAATTGAGTTACATACGGTGTACCGTCGGTATTTTTAACAAAAAGTCCCTGATTTTTTATTTCGTCATACATCGGGTGCGATGTTAAAAACGCAGGCTTTATATTTGGAATAAGGTGGATACCTTTTTCTTTAAAATCGGAAATGAATTTTTCAGGTTTTGGGAATTTTTCTTTGTTCCAGTGAAATACACAGCGCAAATTGCCTATTTGCGTATACCCTGATGAAAGATAAAAGCCTTGGCAACTAATATCAAGGTCATTGATTTTATCTAAAAATTTATACATTTCTTCTTCGGCGTTTTCTGCGTCGGTATATGCCATTGTGCTTGCACAGTAATCAAAACTCCATTTCGGCGGAAATGCCTGCTTTCCGCACAGCCTGTTATATTGCTGTAAAACGGAAAGTGTACTGCCGAAGAATACATAATAAACCAAGTAATCATCATCTGTTTTGAAAAACTTGAAATGCTCATAGTAATTATTTATTTCTCTGCCTAAATCAATAAACGATGTGTTTGATGTATCATAGTAAATACCATAGCTCATAACACTGTTTTGGCAAATGTAAAAAGGAATATGCTTGTATAAAGGGTCGGTATATTCGGCGTCAAATCCCATACTGTCGGCTGTTTCTATTCTGTATGTTTTGCCGCGTTTGTCGGTTTTGCCTGCCTTGTCACCCAAGCCGAAAATCTTTTCATCATCTTCCCTTGAAATGTAATGGTAAGCACCCGTGCCGAATTCACCGTCAATGTTGTAAGCGAGCGGTGCTCTGTCGGCAAAAATTCTTTTTCCGTTTTTTTCATAACTTAAAAGGAAATTGTGCAAATCAAGATTTACTTCAATTCCGTTTTTCAAAATAAATTTTTCGCCGTTATCAGTTTTCTTTGCAACAGGTTCAAACATTTCAAAGGCGTCTGTTGCAAGCTTATCCCTGCCGCTTTGACTTAAATCATTATTTGGATTTATTGTAAAAGTCGGCAGCATATATGCCCCTTTTTTGTATATTGCAACTCTTATTGCAGCAGGGCTTATAAAATCAAGTTTTGCAACAGTGTTGTCGCAAATGTATGTTCTGCCGGTTTTTGATTTTTCGTAAAGTTTGAAACTGTGGTCAAATTTCATTAAACCTCAAATCCTCCGTGAATTGTGTTTTTAATAAGCTTTTTTGTCATCCAAGCTTTTGACTTGGTATCTTCGCAAAATGTCATTATTTTTTTGCTGCCGCTTTCCCATTTCGGTATAGCGTTGCAATTTGGATTTCCCGTTTTTGCAAATGCAATAAAGGATTTTGCAATTTGGTTTGATATTGTGTAATCAATATCTTCAAACGGCCTCCAATTTTTATCAAGTGTTGAAAATGCATATAATAAATCACTTGAATGCCAAGAGCCGTTTTTATCTCCTGGTAAGTCCCTTGCAAAGCAGTATAAAAAGCATCTACTGTTTTTATCACACTTAACCCATTTTTTACAAATCTGCTTTAATATTATAGGAAACATATCATTTTGTGTAATTCCTATAATTTTAGGAAGTGACGGAATGTTATTCATTTTAAATGTATCTTTTGTAAGAAGCTTTCCGTCATAAATCGGCATTGTGTAAAGCATAGTCTTCGGATTATTTTCCTTGCACGCTCTGTCCCACGCACGCCATAATACTTCTTTGTCAACTTCTTTTAATTGCTCGATATTTTTGCAGTCGGCATATTTGATTATTTCATCCCAAAATGCCCGTGTTTTTTCTTTATCAAGCGGCTTTGCCACATCTCGTTGTATTCCGCCGCCGCTCATCATTATTGCGCCTTGAAACCAATTTTTGCAAAGCGGACTTGAAATCAAAATATCTACACTCATTGCACCGGCACTCTGCCCTGCAACAGTAATTTTGTTTTTATCCCCGCCGAAAGAGGCAATATTATCCCTTATCCATTCAATTGCAGATACCTGGTCGTATAAGCCGAAGTTGCCGCATACTCCTTCATCATTTGTAATGTCCGGATGTGAGCAAAAGCCAAAAGCATTAAGCCTGTAATTAAGTGAAACGAATATTACTCCGTTTTTTGCAAAATTTGTACCGTTAATATGCGCTTCGTTTGAGCTGCCGCCCGTAAAGCTGCCGCCGTGAATGTATATAAAAACAGGGCAGTCCTTTGCATTTTTCGGGGCATAAATATTTAAAAACAGACAGTCTTCACTGTATGTAAATTCAAGGCCTTTTCTGAATTCATTGTGGTAAAATGCATTTACCTTTGCATCGTCAAGAAATGCACGGTGCTGAATCGCACATTCTTTAAAATATGTTGCGTCAAAAACACCGTCCCATTTTTTTACGGTTTGGGGATATTCCCATCTTTTCGCAGTAGCATATTTTATTCCGAGCCATTCGGTTGTGTTTTCCTTTTCAATGCCTTTTATTCTTCCGCATTTTGTATCAATTTCAATTGTTTTCATATTTTTCACCCCTGATGATTTTATTATAATAGAAAACAGTCGCATTTTCAATCATATAAAAAGATAAAAACACCCTTTTTACACAACTGTATAAAAAGGATGCTTTGCTCTTTAATATATTTTAATCAAAACAGCACCGTGTGCCTCAACTTCGGCGGTAAATGTGTTCTTATATTCGCCAAGCTCTTTGCCTGCCCAAATATCATATATTTTATATTTTTCGTCAGGCATTAAAATCTCGCTCAAATTAAATTTGATTTTAGATTTTGCATCTTTTGTATTAAACAGGGCGGCATATTTGCATTTCTTACCGTTTGCAACCCATATTACCGTGCCTTTGCCGTTTTTCTCACTTCTGTAATGCTGGTGCGCTTTTGTTGCCTCACGGTGCATTTTTAAATATTCCCTGTTGGTTAAAAGGGATAAAGTCCATTCGTCATTTTCCGGCATGTTACCGCCGAAGAAAAGAGGACTTTTAAAAATTCCCCAAAGGCTCATCATAGTGATTTGCTCAGGCTTTGTAAACTGCGTGTATCTGTTATTCGGCCCGTGGTATGATGAATGCTTGCAAAGTCTGCCGAGCGGCAGCATATCGCAATCAGGGTAGTTGCCCGGTTTAACTTCGTTTTGCCAGGTATAGCATTTATCAAACATATCGTGGAGCTTGTCCCACATATCCCAAAAATCGCCTGTCATTCGCCACATATTTGCATTTTTTGCAAGGTGCTTTGCGTTTTCGATTTTTGCAGGCCCCGGTGAAAGTGACAGTACCATATCCCTGCCGCAATTATCAATCGCTTTTCTAATCATTTCAATTTCATAGTAAGCACTGTACGGTGTGTCCCACTGCCTGAATTCCGTTACCGCAATATCATCGCATTTAATAAAATCTACACCCCAAGATGCGTAAAGTTCAAAAATACTGTTATAATAATCTTGCGCACCTTCGCAGTTTTTCAGCCCATACATATCTGTGTTCCAAGAGCAAACACTAAAATGGTGGGCAATATCTCGCGCAGTAAATTTGCTGTTTTTAACAGGTGTGTTTTCATGCACGGCTTGGCGCGGAATTCCGCGCATAATATGTATTCCGAATTTTAAGCCGAGGGAGTGAATATAGTCGGCAATTTCTTTAAAGCCTTTTCCGCCTTTTGAACTCGGAAATCTGTTTTCGGCCGGGATAAGCCTGCCGTATTCATCCATATCAAGTTCGGTGAAATTATTATAATCGTTGTCCTTTGCTTTAGGTTCATACCACTGAATATCGCAAACAACATATTCCCAACCGTAATCTTTAAGGTTTTTTGCCATATAATCAGCATTTTCTCTTAATTCTTTTTCGTTAACCGCCGCACCGAAGCAGTCCCAGCTGTTCCAGCCCATAGGCGCAGTTTTAGCCAAAGTCTGATGTGACATTTTTGCTGCCCTCCAAATGTATTTATGCCTTTATATTATAATCCGGCAAACCTATTGTCAATAATTATATGAAAATTATACTTTTTTATATGATTGTTTTAATTAAAATCAAAATTTCTTGCACGCAAGGGGGGCATTGTGCTATTCTAAAAGATATGGAAAATAAATTATATAAATATGAGCTTCACTGCCATACGGGCTGTGTTTCACGCTGCGGCAGAGTGGAGCCTGAAGAAATTGTAAAACTTTATATTGAAAACGGGTATGACGGAATAGTTGTTACCGACCATTACAGCCCAATGACTTTTACACCTAATTGGCGGCCTCAAAAGCAGGTAGATTTTTACCTTTCGGGGTACAGGAGAATGAAAAGGGCAGCTGAAAAGTTAAATCCCGATTTTACCGTTTTGCTTGGTATGGAACTGCGCCATTACGGTACTGCGAATGATTATTTGATTTACGGTGTAAACGAAGATTTTATTTATGCAGCAGGAAATTTGATGAAGCCTTGGGAGAAAAAAGTATATGATATGTGCCACAAAAACGGTTTTCTTGTTTTTCAGGCACATCCTTTCAGAGCGGGAATAAGGCGGTGCGATGAAAGATATATTGACGGAATTGAAATATATAACGGAAAAACCCAAAAAGCACTTAACGAAAAAGCTGAAGCGTGGGCAAAGCGAAGCGGCAAGCTTGTGTGTTCAGGTTCAGACTTTCATACAAAGGCGCATACTGCACGCGGCGGTATTATTACCAAAGTGCCTATCAAGTCAAATTCCGATTTGCTGAATGTACTGAAAAGTCAAGATTTTGAAATAATAAAAACTTATTGATTTTTTCTTGCATAATTTGTAACATAATAGTTAAAACAAAGTAAAAAAGTCGAAAGATTGTTGACGATTTCGGCTTTATATTATATAATAATTTTTAAATTAGATATAAGATGTTAAAAGGAGGGACGTATATGTGGCTTGATAAAAATAATATTGAAACAATTTATGCACCTGAAAAGCGAGATTATAAAAAAGAACTTTTTGAAGCTGTAAAAAAATGTGCAATAAATATTGCCAAAAAGCGTTCCGGTTTTCGTAAAGAGTCGCGTAAAATCCTCCTTGAAAGCAGGAAAAAATCATACGATGAAATAAAAGACAGAATTAAAACAGACCCAAAGGTAATTTTGTTTTCCACATTTGACGGGCGCAGTTACGGTGACAGCCCGAAAGCGATTTATGAATATATGCTTTCAAACGAAAAGTTTGATGATTATACTTTTGTGTGGGCGTTTCGCAATCCTAAGCAATTTACTTTTGTTTTGGATAACCCTAACACTTATATCGTTACCGTTAATACAAAGGATTATGAAATTGCAACTGCAACTGCAAAATATTGGATTTATAATTACAGGATGAGTGACCACATTTATCCAAAGCCTGACCAAGTATATATTCAGCTTTGGCACGGCACTCCGCTTAAGCGACTCGGATATGATATTAACATTTCAGACAATGCGATGAATTCAAAAAGTGAAATCCGTGAAAAATATAAGGTGGACGCAAGCAAGTTTAAATATATTCTTGCCCCGTCGCATTTTGCAGGTGAAAAGTTTATTTCCGCTTGGAATTTGGAAGCAATCGGAAAAACGGATACGGTTTTGGAACTCGGCTATCCGCGAAACGATTTTTTGGCTAATTACACCAAAAGCGATGTAGAAGAAATAATTGAAAATCTTAATCTTCCCCGCGACAAAAAGTATATTCTTTATGCTCCTACCTGGAGGGATAATCAGCACCAAGCAGGTATCGGCTATACCTATAAAACGGAAGTTGATTTTGATAAATTAAGGCAGGCACTCGGGGATGAATATATCATTCTTTTCAGGGCGCATTACCTTGTTGCAAATTCCTTTGATTTTGATAAATATAAAGGCTTTGTATATAATGTATCAAAAGTTAATGATATTAACCACCTTTATGTTATTTCCGATTTGCTCGTGACCGATTATTCATCAGTATTTTTTGATTACGGCAATCTCAAAAGGCCGGAGATTTTTTATATGTATGACCTTGATGCATACGGTTCTGAAATTCGTGGCTTTTATATTGACCTTGATGAACTTCCCGGCCCGATTGTAAAAACAGAAGATGAACTGATAAAAGCAATTAAAAATGCCGAAAGTGACAGAAGCTTTGATGAAAAATATAAAGCGTTCAACGCAAAGTTTAATTACCTTGATGACGGTAAGGCGGCACAGCGTGTTACGGAAGCAATTATAGAGGAATAAGGTCTATATGATAACCACCTGTTTGTGTAGGTGGTTATTCTTTTACTAAAAGGCGAAAATGTATAATTAAATTAAGTGCAAATTTTGTTGAAGTGTGTTATAATTTTTTTTGGTGATATATATGTGGTGGATTTTTGCTTTGCTTTCTGCAGTATTTGCAGCACTTACATCAATTCTTGCAAAAGTGGGTATTGAAGATGTTGATTCAACTTTGGCTACTGCTATAAGAACGGTGGCTGTCGTCGGAATGTCTTGGCTTATGGTGTTTATTACTAATACTCAATCGGGTATTTCAAGCATCAGTAAAAAAAGCTGGATATTTTTAATTCTTTCCGGCCTTGCAACAGGTGCGTCGTGGCTTTGCTATTATAAAGCCATTCAAATGGGCGATGTTTCAAAAGTTGTGCCTATTGATAAGCTGAGTGTTTTATTTACACTCATGCTTGCTTTTATATTCCTGCACGAAGAATTTAATGTTAAGTCGCTTATCGGTTCAATTCTCATCACGGCGGGAACACTTTTTATGGTTTTATAAGCCATATAAAACGGTGCAGTATATAAAGAAATAGAAGTATATTAAATTACAAAAGACCTGTTTAAGCTTGGCTTAAAC
>FR895326.1:73462-77737 GCA_000434995.1 Firmicutes bacterium CAG:341
ACAGGTCTTTTGCTGTATATTATGTATTTTTATTATCAGTTGCTTGATGGGTGCGGCATATATTGGTAAAGTTCAAGTGCAAGCTTGTTAACAGGAAGAGTTTGCACAACAATTTTGCCAGGTCCGGTTACAACTGTGTTGAAAAGCCCTTCACCGCCGAAGAAAATATTTTTAGCTCCCTTAACCGTTTGAATATCCATACTGCAAGTACCGTCCATAATTGCAAGGTGGCCGGTATCAAGCACAAGCTGTTCGCCTGCCTGAAGGTTATATTCAATTGTTGAACCGTCAAGTTCAACAAACACAATGCCCTCACCGTCAAATTTCTGCATAATAAAGCCTTCGCCGCCAAATAAACCTGTGCCAAGGCTCTTTTTGAAATAGACTGACATATTAACACCCGGTGTCGATGCTAAAAATGCACTCTTTTGGCAAATTATTTGCTCACCCGGATGAATTTCAATCGCACGAATGTTACCCGGGCGGCAGCTTGTAAAAGAAATCATACCTTTTCCGCCGCGACAGGTGTATCTGTTTTGAAACATTTTGTCTTTCGCAAGTAATCTGCCGATTGCTTTGCCGAGGCCGCCGTTTGTCGTGGTTTCCATAACCATATTAGGTGTCATCCAGCTCATACCGCCGCCCTCGGTAATCATTTGCTCGCCGTCATCCAAATGGCAAATAAGTGCCGGAAACGGTGCGCCTTTAATTTCATATTGCATAGCATATTCTCCTTAAATTTTTTGTAAAATATTCACTAACCCGAATGGGTGAAAATGCATATAGATTTTCAAGAATATAATATCATATATATACTATTTATTCAATATGTTTATATAATATTTATTAAAATTGCATATTGCACTTAATAAAATATAGGTATATAATTACATTGATTTATAAATACATAATTTATTTAGTTGGAGAAAATTATGAAAAATTTTTTAGATAAAGATTTTTTACTTGAAAGTGAAACAGCAAAAAAGCTTTTTCACGATTGGGCAGAAAAAATGCCTATTTGCGATTACCACTGCCATTTAAGTCCGCAGGAAATTTATGAAAATAAACAGCCTGAAAATATTTCGGATTTATGGCTTTCGGGTGACCATTATAAATGGAGAGCTATGCGTTCCTGCGGTGTTGATGAAAAATATTGCACCGGTGACGCAACTCCTAAAGAAAAGTTTGAAAAATTTGCTTATACCTTGCAGTATTGTATCGGCAATCCGCTTTACCACTGGGCGCATATTGAACTTCAAAGGTATTTCGGAATTGATACTCCGCTTAATGCCAAAACAGCGGATGATATTTACGAGCGTGCAAATAAAGCTATCAGCGAGGGTGATTTTGCACCGCAGAGCCTTATTATGAAAAGTAATGTAAAAGTTGTTTGCACAACCGATGACCCGATTGATGATTTAAAATATCACAAGCTTTTAAAAGAGGTTGACGGTTTTGACTGTAAGGTATTGCCTACTTTCCGCCCGGATAAAGCACTTAATATTAACCTTGACGGTTTTGCAGATTATATTAAATCACTCGGCGAGGTTGCGGGTGTTGATGTTAAAAATGTTGATGATGTAATCACCGCTCTTTTAAACAGAGTTGAATATTTTCATTCGGCAGGCTGCCGTGTTTCTGACCAAGCTTTTGGCTGCCCACCATACGCAGTGGCTGATAAGGATGAAGTAAACGCTGTGTTTAACAAAGCTATGAATGGTGAAAAGCTTACAGATTATGAATGTGATGTATATAAAACACCTGTTGTAATCGCACTCGGCGAAAAGTATCACGAGCTTGGCTGGACTATGGAAGTTCATATCGGTGCTATGCGTAATAATAACACACTTATGTTTAACAAGCTCGGTGCAGATACAGGCTTTGATTCGGTAGGGGATGATAATATCGCAAAGCCTCTTTCAAGGCTTCTTGATTCACTTAATGTTAATGATAAATTGCCGAAAACAATTTTGTTTAATCTTAATGATAAGGATAATACCGTTCTTGCTACAATGCTCGGTAACTTCCAATCAAGTGACGCACAGTCAAAAGTTCAGTTCGGCCCTGCTTGGTGGTTTTTAGATACTATGGACGGAATGACTGCACAGATGAAATCACTTGCAAATCTCGGCGTACTCGGCAAATTTGTGGGTATGGAAACTGACAGCCGCTCATTCACATCATATGGCAGGCACGAATATTTCAGAAGAATTATGTGCAACCTTATCGGCTCTTGGGTTGAAAACGGTATGTATGCTTATGATGAGGATATACTAAAAGAAATTGTTGAGGGTATCTCATATAACAACGCAATAAATTATTTTGATTTTGAATAATATCATATATGGAGGACTTATTATGAATCTTAATTTAAGACCTAAAGAAAAATGTACTTTTGATGAAATTTCACTTGGTGAAATTATGCTTCGTCTTGACCCAGGCGAAGGCAGAATTAAAACTGCCCGTTCTTTTCGTGCTTGGGAAGGCGGCGGTGAATACAATGTAGCAAGGGGACTTCGCCGTTGCTTTGGTTTAAAAACATCTGTTGTTACTTCTTTTGCTGAAAACGAAATCGGCTACCTTATGGAAGATCTTATTCTTCAGGGCGGTGTTGATACTTCCCTTATTAAATGGGTACCGTATGACGGAATCGGCAGAAATGTAAGAAACGGTATCAACTTTACAGAGCGTGGCTTCGGTATTCGCGGTGCTGTCGGTGCTTCTGACAGGGGCAATACTGCCGCTTCTCAAATTAAACCGGGTGATATTGATTGGGATTATATTTTCGGCACACTCGGTGTTCGCTGGCTTCATACAGGCGGTATTTATGCCGCTCTTTCAGAAGACAGTGCAAATACTGTAATCGAAGCAGTTAAAAAAGCTAAACAGTATGGCACAATCGTATCTTATGACCTTAACTACCGCCCATCACTTTGGAAAGGTATCGGCGGTCAGGCAAAAGCGCAGGAAGTTAATAAGGAAATTGCCAAGTATGTTGATGTTATGATTGGTAATGAAGAGGACTTTACAGCTTCACTCGGATTTGAAGTTGAGGGTAATGACGCTGAACTTAAAGAGCTTAATATGGACGGCTATTACAAGATGATTGATACTGTAACAAAGGCTTATCCTAACTTTAAGGTAATTGCTACAACTCTTCGTACAGTTAAAACCGCTACCGTTAATGAATGGAAAGCTATTTGCTGGGCTGACGGAAAGATTTATAATTCAATTCAGTATCCTGAACTTGAAATTATGGACCGTGTCGGCGGCGGCGACTCTTTCGCATCAGGTCTTATTTACGGTCTTATGACTTATGAAGACCCACAAAAAGCAGTTAACTACGGTGTTGTTCACGGTGCACTTGCTATGACTACCCCCGGTGATACTTCAATGGCTTCTCTTAAGGAAGTTGAAGCAAAGGTAAACGGCGGTTCAGCCAGAGTTCAGAGATAACATTACGGTGTGACTTATTAAATTAACAGGAGATATAAATTATGTCTAATAAAATTGAAACACTTGCAAAAATTCAAAAAGTCGGCATTGTTGCAGTAGTTCGTGCTACTTCAATCGAGCAGGCTGAAAAAATTACAGACGCTTGTATCGCAGGCGGTGTTGCTGCTATCGAGCTTACATTTACCGTTCCTCACGCAGACAAGCTTATTGAAGCTATGAGAGCCAAATATTCAAGCGGAGAAATCATTATCGGCGCAGGCACAGTTATGGATGCCGCTACTGCCCGTATCGCTATTTTAGCCGGTGCAGAATATATTGTTTCACCTTATTTTGACCCTGAAACAGTAAAAACCTGTAACCGTTACGGTGTTGCGTCAATGCCGGGTATTTACACCCCTACCGAAGCTGTTCACGCTATGGAATGTGGTGCAGATGTGCTTAAAGTATTCCCTGGTGATATTGCAACACCTTCTTTCATTAAAGATATTCACGGCCCTATTCCTAATGCTGTTATGATGCCGTCAGGCGGTGTTGATGTTGATAATGTTAAGGATTGGATTAAAGCCGGTGCAGTTGCAGTAGGCGCAGGTTCTTCACTTATCAAGGGTGCAAAAACAGGCGATTATGATTTAATTACCGAAACCGGTAAGCTCTTTGTTGAAAGAATTAAAGAAGCAAGAGCAGAAATGAAAAAGTAATTATTATACTTTTGCTAATGATAAAAGCCACGAATTTTACTTGTGAAGCAAAATTCGTGGCTTTGTTTATTGATTTTCTATTTCTATTTTTCCGTTTTCCTTTTCAAATAGAGCAACACGC
>FR895327.1:0-5504 GCA_000434995.1 Firmicutes bacterium CAG:341
CAAACAGCAAGCTTAATTATTTTATAGTAATGGTATAATCGACCATAAAAGCTTTAAAACAGATACAATCAATCTATATACATAAGTAGCGATTAAAAAGCCAAGAATAACAATAACAGGACCCATAGGAATGAAGTAACCTATAAAACCGATAGCTTCAGTTAAAATGTCAAATGAAGTTGTTATAGATGAAATATCAAATTGAGTACCGTGCAACAAATTAGCTACCCAATTAAGAAAAGTAATTACAATCAAATTATCACCTCACTAAAAATCATCAATATCATCATATCCGCCATTAGCTTTCAAATGCTCGTAATAATCATTAGCCATAGAATCGTTAATCATATCATTTAATTGATTTTCGTGGAATTCAACACCGCCAACGAAAGTAACACCAGAGCCGTGTATAATTTCAGGAAGTCGCTTCCAAAGAGCGACCAAAAAGCCAAGGTACATAAAACAGCTAACAACTGTATCACCCACACTTTTAAAAGGAGCATACCAACTAAAATCAATACTATATGATTTAGCAGGCAAGCTATAATACTTCCCTTTAACACCTGCGGAAGTAAATGTTAGAACAGGCGAACTATCAGTTATTAAAGAATTCTTAATATCATTAGGCACTGTATCAACAACTTCATAAGCAGAGCCGATAAAAGTATTATCCTTAACATTAGTTATAGCCGATTCAAATGCAACTTTATTATCTTCACTTTGTGGATTAGTATAGTTATCAATAGTATGATAAACATCTAATAACACTTCTTTGAATGTAGATTTTATTGAATGTGTAAACCAATTCTCAACATCATCACCATCAGGGTTAAATATTATATCAAAGCCAAAGTATTCCCCCATTGCCTGATGAAAGTTATTATTTTGAAATATTATATCAACAAGATACTCACTAATTCTATCAATACTGCTAATAATATTATTAACATATTCGGCAACATCACTACGATAAGCATTAAAATTTGAACGAAATAAAGTTAATTCAACTGCCATATTAGATATACGATTAGATATATCATCAAGACCTGACTTTAATTTAGTTATGCCGCTCTCAATTGACTTAAGATAAACTTGATACCCTTTCTGATTGCTATAAAGGTTATCAAGACGGGTAATAATATCGGTAAGAGAGCCACTAATTCGCTCAAGACTTCCGATAATGTTGTTTTTTTCAGAGTAGCTCCAAGAAGAACCTCCTGCTGTGTCGCTCCCCCCGGTGTTGGAGTCGTACTCGTTGGTGTAAAAAAAACTTCACCGTCTTTCATTACTTTATAATTACTGTAATAGCCTTTAATACCAAAATTATTTACATTAGCCTTATGATTTTTACTATAACAATATTGTGTAAAATCATACGGATTCATATTACCACCTTCTTGAGTAGTAGGGTTATTTACCAATTTATTTAAAGTACCTTTAACACCTAATGATACATTAGAATAAACATTATCCAAACCATATTTAACAATAATAATATTATTCTGCTCTTTATCACTAAACAGCAAATTATCAGTTGTAACAGTTACAGGATATTGCGAAAAAACACAATAGCAGAAATCAGGCTCGCTGACATCTTTTGAATACACAAAATAGTTAGTATAATCCTCGCTAATCTCAATTCCGTTATCTTTAGCTATTTGACGATAATTAACCGAATTTATACCGGTCTTTGCAAACGCTGTTACAGGCATAAGTGAGAACACAACAAGCATAACAGAAAATATAACACAAGATATTTTTTTCATTTAAAAACTCCTTTCTAAAAAATTAAGGGGAAAGGGCTTCCCCTCTCCCCTCGCTCGAGAAAAAACAAATAATATAGAAATATACAAAAAATTATGCACTACGAAGCATACCAAGTACGAAGCTGATACCCTTACGAATAGCAATAAACGAAATTGCAACCGGAATAATAGTAGGAATAACTGCTACTACCTCATTAAGAACACCGCCTACCATTGATGATGTAATTGTTTGGTCAAGAACAGTAGCAGCGTTAATTGCATGAATTACAGGCATTATCTATTTTCCCCCTTTCTTTTTCTTTCTTTATTTCTAACCTTACAGCTATTAGCTTTTTTGTGCAGTCACGAAGCAAAGCAAAACAACCATAAAGGAAGATTGCAAATGCAATAAATAGTAATATTAGTTCTTTTATTTTGTAGACCCCCAATCTTCAGGAAAGAGTGAACCAATCCAATTGACGAGTGGTTTTATCAAATAATCTATCGAAAATTTGATTAACTCAACTACAAGGATTGAACCGCATATTGTATATATGCTTTCCAAAAGTTCGTTACTTTCCAAGTTCTTCAACTCCTACAAGTTCTTTTCTTAACTTGCCATAAGCTTCATTAAGAACAACAGTAAGCTTATATTCTTGAAGTAAATTGATACTTGATATAATATCAAAAAGTTTATCATTAGCACTGTCAATTACAAGTCTTTCACTTGTATGATTGTCATAATCATAAATTACAACAAAGTGTGCTGTACCCTTTTTACCCTCAAATTCCCAATCACGAGAAAACATATCAAGTACCGGTGCTTTAACAGTTGTAGTTAATTTCATTATGCTTCACTCCTTTCATCAAATAATTCTTGATAATGCTGAATAACATCATCTTTTTCTTTTATTTCTTTTTCATAACTTTGTAGTTTTGATTGTGCAATCATAGTACCCTTGTTATAAAAAAGAATAACAGCAAGTTCGATTAGGATAGTAGCTACAAAAGACCACTCAGTAGCACCCCAACCTTTCATAATGTCAATAATACTTTTGATAAACTCCATTGTTTATCCCCTTTCTTTTTATAGTCTTTCGACTTATTCAATTATGTAAAAATCGCAATCTTCAAGATAATTATTAACTAACATTTGCTGATGTTGATTAAGTTTAATACCTCTTGAAAAAAGTTCATTTTCCAACTCTTTAGCAGAATGAGTAAGCAAATATGTAAGAATACTGCTGCCGCAAGTATTAAAAAGATACTTTTCAAACTTTGAGTAGTTATACTCAACACCTACACTATCAATAACACTTATTTTTTCGGAGTGACTTAATATCTTTTTCCAATAAGGTGCAGTAGCTAATCTTGACTTATTATCATCCTTACTACTAACTACAAACCTTAAATAGTTATTAAGCACTCCGGTGTAAAAAAACCTACATCTTCATCACTTGTAAGTTTATTTGCGAAACCTTGCGCATTGACTGAACGAAGTCTTATTTCAATTCGCATCCAATTAGGCATATCTTCAGGTTGAAAACCTCTTTCAGCTCGTTTATCATAAATATTTATAAAGCAATTACTGTTTTGTTTGCCGAAATACAAAGATGTACCTTTAATACCGTCATTTTGTGATTGCATTAAATTAGAAAATTTTGACCGGCAAGTGTAATTTCCTTTTCGATATGCTTTTACAAGTGTATCAATACTAAAGCTATCATCAATTACATCTTGCGCTATATCTATTCTTGATACATTAAATCCGTCAAGTTCGGCTACACGCTTAATCAAGTCAAGGAGAGAATAACAAGAGAAAGACTCAATTAAGCGGCAACCTTGACCGGAAAGATTTATACATCCGGCTGTGTAATCTTCTTTCTGCGATAACATCAATGTAATATGATTATCGTATGTTACTGAATATTTATAAAACCACCGTGGCGGACACTCTTTAAATTCAAGACCGCTGTTTTTTAACCCAAGAAATTCTATCATTTCTTCAAATGTTGTAAAATGCCCCGAAACCGTTAACCAGTCTATGATTAAAGGATATTTTGATGTATTTTCTGCCCCCCTATTAGTGTTGGGGGCAACTTTCATTTTTTCTATCATTTTTCGTCATCCTTTGACTTTGATTTTTTGTCTTTATGATATTTAAAAATACCGTCAAGAACAATATCAACAAGAATATAAAATAAACCAGACAAAATAAAACCTACAATAATACCTACAGAAATATATAAAGGTTGCATTGTATCAAGTACAACTGATGCTTCATCTACTGTCATATTTATCACCTACCTAAAAAGAACTAGTACAACAATGTACTAACAACATAATACCCCATTATTGTACTAATGTCAATACCCCAATTTCGTACTATGGTAAAATATTTTTAAGGAGTTGGTGTAATGTATACTTATCAGAGATTAAAAGACTTAAGAGAAGATAAAGATTTGTCACAAACAGATATAGCGAAAATATTAGATACAACACAAAAGCAATATAGTAGGTGGGAAACTGGAGAATATGAAATTCCATTTCACAATGTAATTAAATTAGCAAAGTTCTACAATGTAACAATTGATTTTATAGCTAATATTACCAACCTACCAAGTACATTACCAAAAAAGTGAGGAATGAAAAAATGACCGAATTATCACAGCAATTTGCAAAGGCCTTTGAAAACACTTTATCTATCGAATTACCTACAGGATTAAAAATTGCACTATTTTATATTTGCGTTTTATTTGCAATAACTTTTAATGGACTTAAATATAATTTTAAATTGATTTTTAACAAATAGTATAGAAATATACAAAAAAGCGCCTTGATAAGCTTACCGGCAAGCTTAATCAGGGTGCTTTTTTCTTCTTTTTATTTACTTTTTGTATAATTGTAACCCTCAATAATTCTTTTCTAAGTATTCTACCCATAGCGTTAAACGCTAAAAAGGATAAGGGTGCTTCGCACGATTTCTATTTTTAGCATTTTAACCACTTCTTTAAATCTATCCTTTATTCAAAACTCCTTTATATTCTCTTACGCTTCTGACTTTCGTCCTTATCATTCGCCACGAGAGATTAGCAGATAACCTAAAAATTGTCAAAACCATAATTAAAATTTTTTTGGTCATAACTCTGTGCAAAATAATTTGAATTATTAGCTTGCGCTTTTTGACAATTTTTAGAACATCCGCTCTTTAAGTAAGTGTCGAAAGACAAGGCGAAAGACAGAGACTTCAGAAGCAATATTAAAAGGAGGTAGATTATGAATAAAAGAAAGGATATTAAAAAAGCAATGTGTCAATATGACGAAAAAAGAAATATTAAAGGCTCTGACAAGGTGCTTAGAAGCAATAGAAATAACTTCAACACCTTTGATGATAGCAACACTACGAAAGGAGTTGACGAACAAGTGACATCTAAAGAGTTCTACGAGCTTTTAGAATGGCTAAAAAAAGAGGGCTACACCCTTGATGAAGTTATAAACCTCATCAAAGATATAGCCAACATAACCGATAAATAATCGGTACTATGGTACACAGAGGTTGCCCCCTCTGTGTACTTTTATATTATATCATTAACACACAAAATAAACAAGAACAAATTGCATAAAACATCTGTTCTGTATTTATTTTGTGCAATTATATCAAAAAAAGCACGGTATGTCAATGGTTTTACCCTGCAAAAACAATTGCGTAAAATTTTTGTAATTATATATTATATTATACAAAAAAACAGCCGATTTCTC
>FR895327.1:5531-50643 GCA_000434995.1 Firmicutes bacterium CAG:341
AAAAAACCAGCCGATTTCTCGGCTGTTTTTTTGTATTTGTTTTATATGTTAAACTCACATTTTTAATTTGCTTTTCTCCATAACGCTGCGTTTTTTAGTATTTCTTCAATAAGCCGGCTTTTTCCATCGTTTGATAATTATATCTGCTATAATTCCGTTTATTATACCTGTAATCAAGCCTGAAAGCATAAGAATCGGAAAATAATAAATTATCCTATATGTATTCATAACTATGCCGGCAACAATGATTTGACCGAGATTATGAATTGTTCCTCCAAATGCAGATACACCGATTGGTGTAAATTTATCAAACTTCTTAAAGGTACACATTACTGCAAACGAAAGCAAACCGCCGACTAAACTATAAATCATTGCAAATGTGCCATTAAATATTAAACCTGAAAGCACTATGCGAAGTAATGATATAAAAAACGCATCCTTAATATTCATTGTATAAATGGCAACAATCACAACTAAATTTGCAAGGCCGAGCTTTATTCCCGGAATTCCAAAATTGAAAGGTACAAGCGACTCCAAATATGAAAATGCAAATGCCAAAGAAATCATCAACGCAAGTGTGCAAAGTCTTTTTACATCAATTTTTTTCACTTTGCCACCCCGTCTACATCTTCGCTTTTATCACTGATTACAGTTATTTCAACTTTATTTGGCAAACAAATTATAGATTCATTGCTTTTACTTATCTCTTTATGATTTTTACAAATCTTATCCTTGCAATCAGCGTAAATCATTTTAACTTTTCCGTTTTTTATTTGTACTGTATTACAAATATCACCGTTATCATTATATACATTGTAAACGCAGTCTTTATTTAAGTCTAAAACAGCTATTTGAACTGAATTTTGCTCAACCAATACCCTATCACCGCTTTTAGAAAAAAGATTCATAATCAAGAATACGCAAGCCGTTATAATAATAATTGATAAAATCAGAATTAAATCATTTTTTCTTTTTTTATTTTGCACTGTTTACCCCGCTTGTTTTAGTAATCTTACCGCTATTATCCATCCAAATGACTTCTATATCATTATCCTTTGCAAATTGTAAACCGTCAGATAAATTCATACAAAATAATGCTGTTGAATAAGCATCTGCAAGCGCACTGTTATTACAAATAACTGTAACCGAAGTGAAATAATCAGCCGGAAAAAGCGTATTTTTATCAATAATATGGCAATACTTTTTACCGCCGACTGTATAATACCTTTGGTACGAACCGCTTGTAACAACGCTTGTTTTATCATCAGCAATAACTTTATCTAAATATTCGCTTGAATTCGGATTTTCAATTCCTATAATAAAATTTGTATTATCCGGCTTATTGCCGACTGTAATTATATTTCCGCCAAGTGAAATAACGGCACTCTGCCACAAATCATTATCTGTAATAAATTGATAAATTTTATTGCAAACAAACCCTTTGGCAATTGCGCCGACATCAAGTTTTAATTTGCTGTCTTTAAAATACACAGTTGATTTATCAGTATCAATAATCAAGTCATCAATATCGGTATGCTTTGATGCATCAATAAGTATATCACGCGAAGGTAATGATTTTCCCTCTTCTCTATAATAGTGCCATATTGATAAAACACTGCCCATTGCTATATTAACTAATCCTTTTGTACGCTCAAAAACATCCTTACCGAAAGTCAGAAGTTCAATTATTTCTGCGTCAACTTTAATCGGAGATTTATAGGCATTTTCGTTGATATATTTTAAATTTTTTAGTTTATCATAACTGTTATATATATCAAAAAGCATTGAATATTTTTTTATTTGAGCATATAATTTTTCATATTTTTTATCAAACTCACTTTGTGAAATATCATACGCGGTTACAGATGAAGCTGTATCAAATAAATCTAAAAAGCTTTTTGAATATTTTGAATATTTACTATTGCTGCAACCAAATAAGCTAAGCAATAAAACTAAGGAGAGGACTAATGAGATTGTTTTTTTCATAAGTCCCCTCCTCTCTTAATTTAGAAAATTCTTAATAACTTTAGTTGGGCATTTTTGAGCGCAAAGCCCACATTCGTTGCATTTATTATAATCTATTTTAGCAATGTTATCAATCACTTTAACAGCATCGTTAGGGCAATTTCTTTCACACATACCGCAACCTATACAACCGGCTTGGCAATTATCTTTAACTACCTTACCACGCTGTTTATTTGAACACTGAACTCGATATTTTGAATCATATGGTACAATTTCAATAAGCTTTAACGGGCAAGCTTTAACGCATTTACCGCAAGCAATGCAAAGTTCTTGATCAACAACTGCTTTTCCGTTAATAATTCTAATAGCCTGATTATCACAAACATCTGCACAAGAGCCATAACCCATACAACCGTATTGGCAACTTCTTTCACCGCCGCCGGGCGTAACGGAAGCTGAAGTGCAAGTTCGAGTTCCGTAATAATTATATTTTTGATGCCTTACTTCACAAGTACCCGAGCATTTAACAAAAGCAGTTTGCCTTACATAATCACCAGCTTGTGTACCCATAATTTCAGCAATTTTATCAGCACCTGCCTTACCTGCAGGTGGGCAGGCATTAACCGGTGCTTCGCCTTTGGCAATTGCTTTTGCCAACGCGTCACATCCTGCATAGCCGCAAGCACCGCAATTATTACCTGCAAGTGCCTGCCTGATTTTTATTTCCTTTTCATCAACTTCAACATGAAATATCTTTTCTGCAACACTGAGAAGTATTGCGATAATAAGACCTACAATTGCAACAACTGCTGAAGCAATAATAATATTTTTAATTTCCATATTGCTCCCCTCCTACTTTAATGAGCCGAAGCCATAAAAGGCTATTGCCATTAGGCAGGCTGTTAAAAGAACAGCAGGTGTACCCTTAAAAGCTTTTGGAAAATCGTTGTTTTCAATTCTTTCTCTAATTCCCGCCATAATTATAATTGCAAGAGCAAAACCGACTGCTGTACCGAAACCTGTAATTACAGATGTTATAAAATTATTATTTTCCTGAACATTTGTAAGGGCAACACCCAGTACTGCACAGTTAGTTGTAATAAGCGGAAGATAAACACCGAGTGCCTGATAAAGCTTTGGTACATATTTCTTTAAAAACAGTTCAATAAGCTGAACCAAAGCCGCAATTACAAGAATGAAAATAATTGTGTTTAAATAAGTAATATGTAATTTATTTATAACAAAAGTATATAAAAGATTTGTTACTGCACTTGCTATTGTAATTACAAATATAACAGCACCGCCCATACCTGCCGCTGTTTTAACATTTTTAGATACACCGAGAAATGGGCAAATACCTAAAAACTGGCTTAATACAACATTATTTATAAGTGCAGTAGTCATTAACACAAGAAATAAGGTTTTTAACATTATTTGTTTACCTCCTTATTTTCTGTTTCTTTGCACAGCGAATTGCAGTGTGCACAGTCCCCGCCGCATACATTTTCATCATTTGTGTGCCTGTTTGCACCCTTTGCACCAAATTTATTTTGCAATGCACATAAAAATGCCAGCACAAGAAATGCACCCGGTGCTAATATAAATATTGATACGCCTTCATAACTTTTCGGTAATAACTGAAGATTAAATATTTTTCCGGTGCCGATAAGTTCACGAACTATGCCTATTGAAGTTAAGCCGATTGTAAAACCTAAACCCATACCAAGTCCGTCAAATATTGAAGGAATAACTTTATTTTTTGAAGCATAACTCTCGGCACGGCCAAGAATTATGCAGTTAACAACAATAAGCGGAATATAAAGTCCTAAAGCGTCATAAAGAGATGTGACATAAGCCTGAAGTACCATTTGAACAATTGTTACAAATGACGCTACGATTACAATATAAGCAGGCATACGCACACCATCAGGTATTACTTTTCTTAAAAGTGAAATAAGCATATTACTCATTACTAAAACAACGGTGGTTGCAAGCCCCATACCAAGCCCGTTTATTGCCGAAGTTGTAACAGCAAGAGTCGGGCACATACCAAGCATAAGTACGAAGGTTGGATTTTCCTTAACAATACCGTTATATAAGCGTTCAATCGGTGTTTTCAAGTTAATCAACCTCCTTTAACTGATGGTTATATACAGCAAGTGCGCTGTCTACGGCTTCGCAAACTGCATTTGAAGTTATTGTTGCGCCACTGAGTGCATCAATTTCGGTATCATTTGACGCACCGTTTTTAGTATAATTTATACCGTTTGCCGATTTGCCGATAAATTGAGATTTAAATTCATCTTCAGTTGCTTTAGCACCAAGGCCGGCAGTTTCACTATGTGATAAAACAGTAAATCCCGTGATTTTATTTGTTTTATTCGATACACCGATAGCCACTTTTATATCCCCGCCATAGCCTGACGGTGATGTGGCAGAAAAAACATATCCTATTAAATTACCGTTTTTATCCGTTGCTGCCAAAACATCATCCACACTGCATTGTGAAAGATTTTCTTTTTCTAATGATTTTGAAGAAGCCTTAAGAATTTCATCAGAATTATCCATAACTTTAAATTCGGCATTAGGGTATACAACTTCATAAGCTTCAAGCCTTGCTTTATCCTGAGCTTTTGCAATAGGCTCTTTTGTAACTTCGTTTACAAATGCAAGTGATACACCTGCAACAAGAGTTATTACAAAAAGTGCAAGACAGTTTTTTAAAAATTTATTTTTCACGCCTTACACCCCCTCTTTCTTGCGCATACCGAAAGCTTTAGGAACAGTTATTTTTTCAATAAGAGGTACAACAAGATTTGAGGTAATTATTGCATATGAAACGCCCTCTGCACTTGAACCTAAGACTCTGAAAACTGCTGTTAAAAAGCCTATAAGAACGGCATATATAATTTGACCCTTTTTAGTAATCGGGCTTGTTGTATAATCGGTAGCCATAAATACCGCACCACTCATAAGTCCGCCCGTTAATAAATTGCCTAAAGCGAAATTGAGAGTGCTGTAATCAAAGCCGATATGTTTGCCTTTAATTAAAGCGAAAATAAGAACAAACACGATTGTGGAAGCCATATAAATAACCGGAATACGCGGTGTTATAACTTTTTTCACCAAAAGATATACAAAACCAATAAGTATAGCCACACAGCAAACTTCACCAATACATCCGCTTTGAAGCCCTAAAAATGCATCTTTAAGGTTTATAAGTTCACCCGATTTTATTTGAGCAAGCGGTGTTGCAGATGATACACCGTCGGCAGTAGAAAAATCAGTCATTCTTGATGTAAAAGATATAAGCAAAAAGCACCTTGCGGCTAAAGCAGGGTTCATAATATTTTGACCTATTCCGCCGAAAAGCATTTTAACCACAATAATTGCAAATACACCGCCTATGGCAGGAACCCACCACGCAACTTGCGGCGGCATATTAAGTGCGATTATTAACCCCGTCACCACAGCACTGAAATCAAATACGGTAACAGGTTTTTTATATATCAGTTCAAACACAAGCTCGCTTAATACACAGCTTGCAACGGATGAAATGATAACAAGTAACGCATTTACACCAAAATGCCATACGCCGAAAGCTAAAGTAGGAACAAGTGCAATGCAAACATCAATCATAATTTTTTGAGTAGAACTCTTATCTCTTATATGAGGTGAAACCGAAACATTATACATACTTATCCCCCCTACTTCGCAATTTTGCTTTCACGAACTTTAATTTTCGCAAGCTTAAATGTTTGAGTCAGCGGTCTTTTGGCAGGGCATACATATGTGCAACAGCCACATTCAATACATTCCATACCATATAGTTTTTCAAACCGCTCATAATCTTTATTTACAGCAGCCTGTGCCATAAGCTGCGGTACAAGTGTTTCAGGGCATACACCTACACATCTTCCACACCTTATACACGAAGTCGTTTCCATTTTTTCAACATCATCTTTCGATATTGCCAATATAGAAGATGATGTTTTAACAACCGGATAATCAAGGCTGTCCATTGCCATACCCATCATTGGACCGCCTGAAATAATTTTAACTGCATTATCCTTAAGTCCGCCGCATTCATCACATAAAAATTTATGCGATACGCCGAGCAAAACATCAACATTGGCAGGCTGTGCCATTGCATCACCCGTTAAAGTTACAACCCTGTGAATAAGTGGCATATTCATTTTTACCGCTTCATAAATTGCGATAACAGTAGCAATATTAAGCACTATAACACCGGCATCAGCAGGTAAGATGTGTGAGTTAATTTGCCTGCCTGTAACAGATGATATAAGTCGCCTTTCGCCGCCCTGCGGATAGCGGGTTGAAAGCGACATTACATTTATTCTGCTGTTACCGTTACATTCAAATGAAAGTGCGTCAATGGCTTTTGGCTTATTATCCTCAATACCTATAATAGCTTTTGCTTTTTCAAATAAGCGAAGAACTATTGCAATTCCCTCAATTATATCCCTGCTTCTTTCGAGCATTAAGCGGTAATCAGAAGTCAAATACGGTTCACATTCAGAGCCGTTAATTATTATGTAATCAATATTTTGATTTTTTGGTGAAAGTTTAACACCTGTCGGAAAGCCGGCACCGCCCATACCAACTATGCCGCTGTCACCTATTATCTTGATAATTTCTTCATTTGAAAGCGTGTTGACATCACGATTTATTCCAAAATTCTCTACACTTTCATTTTCAAAATCATTGGTAACAATCACACATTTTGATACTTTACCGCTTAACATCAATCTGTCTTCAATAGCTTTAACCTTGCCCGATACAGATGAATACACAGGGCTTGAAACAAATGAACTTGCTTGACCTATTTTCATACCCTTTAGTACTCGGTCACCTACTTTAACGCAAGGTGTAGCAGGCGCACCAATATGTTGGCTCATAGGAAACACCATAATTTCTTCGCTGCTAAGCCTTTTAATTTCTTTATCACCGGAATATTCTTTTCCCTCATAGGGATGAACACCGGCTTTAAATTTTCCCTTCATCATAATAAATCCCTCAAATTTATATTACTTGAGTTTAATTTTAACATAATAATACATAAATTTCAATAAACAAAGATAAATTTTTGTTTATTTTAAATAATATATAATAAAGCAGGAGCTTTGCTCCTGCTTTATTAGTATATGTATATTAAAGTTTACCTTTATAGATATTATAAATACTTTTCGCCTTATCGCGCACCATTTTTGCAAGGTTTTTGGGTGATGTTACTTCAACCCCATCGCCATACTGCATAAGCCAAGAAACAAAACCGTCTGACATAGTAGCCGAAACAGTAGTTTCGAAATGTGAACCGTCAACAGCAGTAAGCGGAATATTTTTGCCGAATCTGTCAAGCATTTCTTCTTGAAGCTGAATGTTGCATTTAAGAGTTACTTTACATTCATCACCGGAAAACATATTAAATCTTTTTGAAACATAGTCCTGCTCGTCAAATTTTTCTTTATAATGGCTCACTTCGCTGAAATGGCGGGATTTTTCATCAAGGATTTCAAGCTTTTTCATTCTGTCAATTCGCAAATTCATTAAATTATCATATTTTTGATTGTTGCAAACAAGATAGTAATGGTCATCTCGCCAAATCAAAGCATAAGGAGAAACAGTAAAAGTTTTTTCAGTATGTTTTTTTCTGTTTTGAACATCCACACTTCTTCTGCGATAAATGAACTTAACTTTTTTATTTTCGGTTATTGCACTGTTCAAACGGTCTATAATAATATAAATTTCTTCATTGTCACACTTTGCGCAATTGGTATCTACATATACCTGACTTTTCATAGTTTTTGCCTGTTCAACAGAAACAAGGGTTTCAAGCTTTTCAATAAGCGATTCAGTTTTTTTAGGTGTAATAAAGCCTGCGCTTGAAACAGCATCAATTAAAAGCATTACTTCAGGTATTTCAAATGTACGAGTAGCCATAAAAAAGCCGCGCTTTGGGCTTGTTACAGTTACAATATCACATCCGATTTCATTTAGCGCTGCAATATCGGCATAAATTGATTTTCTCTCACATTTAATTCCCTTATCCGCAAGCATTGAAATTAAATCGGTAGTAGACAGTGGGTGTTCATCATCACTGAACTTATCAAGAAAATTGTAAATAAATAAAGTTTTAAGCTTTGAATTTTGCATAAGAATCCCCCATTTATGATGACATTATACTACATTTTATCTATACTTTCAACAATACTCCTAAAAACAGGACAGCAATCCTCTGCTCCGCTTTTGCCGCCCTCACACATAATTGCAATAGAATATGCGGGTTTATCATACGGATAAAAGCCGACAAACCAAGTATTCAGCTGCTCTTTTCCGTCTTCATAAATGCCTGTTTGTGCAGTTGCGGTTTTACCGGCGGTATTTGATTTATATTGAGCATTAAAGCCTGTACCATTATCAACAACATATTTCATATATTCTTTGAGAGTTTGAGCAGTCTTAGCCGAAAAAGCTCTTTTGTTATCTTTAGAATTTATATTCAAGGTAGGAAAATTATAGTATCCGCCGTTTGCAACAGCAGATACAACACTTGCAAAATGAAGCGGATTATCCGTCAGCTTACCCTGTCCGAAGCCTAAAAGCGCAAGCTGACCTTTAGAATTAAGTTCTTCTTCATTCGGAAATGATAAATCTGTTACGGGAAAAGTATTATCGAAAAGATTGAAACTTTCACCAAAGCCGATTGCTTTTGCTGTATTTAAAATCTTATCTTTACCAAGCTTTAATGCAAGATTAACAAAATAGCAATTACAAGAATTTGCCAAAGCTTCTTTAATGTGCTGTTTTCCGTGCTTATGCTTATTTTGGCAATGAAAAGTTGTATCGCCAACTTTGATTTTGCTTTTACAATCGTATTGTGGATTTATATTATTTTCAAGAGCAGCAGCAGCGACAACTATTTTAAAAATAGAACCTATTGCATACGGCCTGAGCGAACGGTTTAAATAATCGCCGCCGAGGCTTACACTCGCTAATATTTGCGATGTATTTGTATCTAAAATCACTACTGAACCTTTACTTATTTTTTTTGATGAGACCTCTGCAATTTTTTGCAACTTTTCATCAATTGATATTTTTACACCATCAATTGAATTATAATTTTTATTTATAATTGTTCCGTTATCGCCGTCAAGCACTCTGCCCAGTGCATCAACACTGTAATTTATTGATAATGAGCCTATTTTTTTATCAACATATTTTTCTAAACCCGAGAAATTTTTATCTATCAAATGCCTGCAAAGCATATCGTCGTTATTTTGATTTACAATTTCTTCAAGGCGAATATATTTTGTATACGCATATTTTTTAACAGGCATAACAACAGGATAACCTTTTTTCAGTTCGTCAGTTATATATTTAATATCATCATTTGAATACAAATATTTTAGCTCCGCCATAGATTTTTCACTCGGTTTTATCACCGCATAAAGTGAATGGGTATTATTATTAAGCAAGACTCCGTTTCGAGAATAAATATTAGTAAATAGAGTCGAAATATCAACAGTAATACTGTTATATGAGCTATCAACTTTATATGAATTGCTGAAGTTAATATATCCGCACCTGCCAAGCGCAAATGTAAGCAAAATTGCAAATGCAACACCTAATGATATTATCCTTTTACTCATAAAAAAATACCCCTTGTGTAGTTTTCACAAGGGGTACAAATTTTATTCAGTTCTCTGTCTTCTAAATATAGCGTCTTGAGAAACAGGAATATCGCATTTAAACGAATATGTATCAGTAGCTTTATTAGCCACATCAACTTTTTCGTCATCATCAAGATTATACAGGTCTTCAACAGTTATTATATAAGGCTTTTTATTAGGTTCAACAACTTCAAGCATATCACCTTCAAAAAATCTGTTGCGCTGGCTGACTGTTAATCTGCCGTTTGAATAATCTTTAAACAATGCACATACATCCCAATTACGAATATAGCCGCCGGTATCTATAACCTGCCCATTTTTAATCGGGCCGAAATTAAAGCCTGTTGTATATTCACGGTGGCTCATTTTTTCCATTTCATCAAGTATCCACTTTGACGGCTTAAAATCGTCGCTCGGGTTCTTCAAATATTCGTCAATTGCATTACGGTATGCATAAGTTACAATCGCAGTATAATACTCACTCTTTGCGCGTCCTTCAATTTTAAATGAATCAACACCGGCATTTACAAGCTCGGGAATATGCTCAATCATACAAAGGTCACGCGAATTAAATATATATGTTCCGTTCTTTTCCTCATTTATCGGGAAATATTGCCCCGGCCTTGTTTCTTCTACAAGGTGATATTTCCACCTGCAAGGCTGTGCGCAATCACCGCGGTTGGCATCCCTGTGAGTCATATAATCGGATAAAATACATCTGCCTGAAAAACTCATACACATAGCACCGTGAACAAACACTTCGATTTCAAGGTCATCAGGCGTTTTATCTCTGATTGTTTTAATTTCATCAAGTGAAAGTTCACGCGCGGTAACTATACGGCTTGCACCCATTTCGTAAAGCGTATTGGCAGTTTGGTAATTCACAATACCCACTTGAGTTGACATATGAATATCAACACTGGGCGCGTATTTTTTAGCCATTGCCATAACACCTATATCAGCAATAATAAATGCATCAATACCGATTTGCTGTGCATATTTAAGGAAATCAGGCAACTTTTCAATTTCTTCATTGCGCGGTAAAGTATTGCAGGTAAGATACACTTTTTTGCCAAGCGAATGTGCAAGCGTTACAGCTTCTTTTAATTCATCGGCATTAAAATTTGAAGGATTGGTTCTCATCCCAAACATTTCGCCTGCAAGATATACTGCGTCTGCACCGAATTTAAGTGCAAGTTTTAATCTTTCAAAATCACCGCAAGGTGAAAGTAATTCAATATTTCTCATTAGTTCACATTAAGATAAGGAGCGTAAGTTGCTGCCTTTTGTTTAAATTCAGAATAAGTTTTTGCTGTATACATATTTCCTTTAGTATCATGGAAGAAATAATAATAATTCACATCGGCAGGATACAAAGCCGCTTCAATAGCATCAATACCCGGATTACAAATAGGGCTTGGCGGAAGACCTACAACAGTTGATGAACCGGTGGTACTGTAATATGATTTATAATAGTCTGCTGTGTGAGCAGAAGTTGAAGTAAGCGCAGGAGCTACTTTATTAGTAATATAATCGTTTGTTGAATCAACGCCCAAAAGCGGAAAATTAGCTTGGTCTTTCAAACGATTATGAATTACAGCAGAAATAGTTTTCATCTGCTCGGTGTTGCCTGCCTCACACTGAATAATTGAAGCAATTATCATAATATCATTCATTGAATAGCCAAGTTCTTTAGCACGATCTCTGTACTTTTCTTTTATTTTTGTATCTCCGTTTGCAAGGAATTTCTTAATAACGGAATTAGCGGTTTCGCCGATATAGAACTCATAGGTATCAGGAAAAAGATAACCTTCAAGCCTGTACGGTACTTCTTCACTTGACTTAAGCCCGTTTACAAGTGAATATGAAAAATCAGCAGACTGAATTACAGAAAGAAGTGCAGATTTATCGCACACTTCGTTATCAGCCAATTTTTGAACTATTTCAGGAACAGTTGTACCTTCAGGGAACATCAAGCTGACCGTTTCGGCAGTTTCATTATTACCTTGAAAAGCAACAAGCATACCCTCTACGCCCATTTTACCGTTAAGGTAGTAAATACCCGCGTCATATTTAAAATCTTTGCTGTAATATCCGTTTTTAATATTTGGGCCTACATTTTTTTCTCTGTATTTAGCAAATAATTTGCAAAAATTCTTACATTTAATTAAGCCATTATCTGCAAGAATATCAATAGCATCATCTATATTATCAACCGATTTATCAAGGCTTACGGTTACGGTAGATGTTGTTTTAGTAATGCCAAAAACATCGTTCATACAAAAAACCGCATAAATAGATATGAGCATTGAAAGAGCAATAACTACAATAAAGAAAACATATGTTGAAGTAAGACTTTGACTTTTCTTTATAGGCACACGCTTTTTTACTGTACTGCCTACCTTTACTGTTTTCTGAATTTTGCTTTGCTCATTGTTTTTTTCAGCTTTAACATTGGTAAAATAGACATCGTTATTTTCGCTTGCAGTATCAACAGGGTTTATGCCTGTTTCATTAAGCTTAAATTCATCATTATCCATTTTTTCCTCCTAACTTGGTAGAAAAGACACCATTTTGAGTAATTATATAATCAACGGGAACATCGTATTTATCAATAAATAATTTATCGCATACAAGTTCATCATATTGCACACCAATACATATTCCGTGATAAGCAGATAAAAATCGATCATAATATCCCTTGCCATAACCCAAGCGGTAACCGAATTTATCATACGCTATTGCAGGAACAATACAAATTGATTTGCTGAAATCATCAACTTCTTTGCATTTATTCACATCCGGCTCTCTGACGCCGAAAGAAGCAATTTCAATATCATTTAAAGAGTTTATGTAATAATATTGCATTTTACCATTATTGTCAATACAAACAGGAAGTGCAACTTTTTTATTATTATCAATTGCATACTTGATTGAAAAATCCAAATTAACTTCATCGCTCAATGCGGCGTAAAAAAGAACGGTATCACAATTTTTAAAGCAATCTGAATTGCAAAGAAAATCGTTAATCAATGTGTTTTTTTCATTCCTGTTTTCAACATTTTTACGAATTTCTTTATATTTTTTTCTAAGTTCGTTTTTTATCTGCATTGAATTGTTTTCCTTACATTCTCGGCAGTTTCCTCACCTTTTAAAGCTTTTACGATTTCAAGGCCGAAATCTACTGCAACGCCCGCACCTCTTGCAGTAATAATCAAACCGTCGGTTACAACATATTTATCTGATAAAATTGCACCTGTCAAATCATTTTCAAAACCCGGGAAACAAATTGCTTCTTTCCCCTTTAAAAGACCTTTATGGCCGAGAATTGACGGTGCCGCACAGATTGCGCAAATATATTTTTTATTTTCAACGCAGTAGTCAATAGCACCTTGCACTGTTTTATCAGCTTCAAGGTTGAGAGTTCCCGGCATGCCGCCCGGTAAAACTACCGCATCAGCATCTTTTACATCAAATTCATCAATTTCAATATCAGCCGTAACATCAATATTATGTGAAGAAGTCACAATTTTACCTGTTACGCCGACTGTTTTAACATCAATTTTAGCACGCCTGAGCATATCCACAACAGCAAGTGCTTCGATAGTTTCAAAACCGTTTGCTAAAAATAAATAAACCATTACTCTTCCTCCGTTTTTCTGTAAACCGATAAAAAAGGTTTTACAAGATTACAACCGTCGAAAAGATATTCTTCAATATCTTCACTTTCATCAAAATATATATTCACAATATCTTCACGATAAGTAAACGCGCACTTATTATAAAATCTCACTAGCGAATTATCGGCAGGTATCAGTGAAAGCAAATCATAATTTTCTTGGCAGTATTCTAATAAGTTTGACATATACCCTTTACCGCGCTGATTTTTATAAGTGCAAGCGGCATAAATATATTTGCACTTTTCACCTGAAAGCTTGCAATCGACAAGAAAGAGCATTGAGCATAATTCACCGTCATCAAAAAATCCGAGAGCCGTTTTTTTCTTGCAATTTTTCAAAAAGAATAGTATGTCTTCCTTACTGTCACCAAAAGCTTCCTGCCAAAGCGGAATGATTTTATTGCTGTCATCAAAAAATTTAATCATATAATCAGCCCTTGTATACCGCTATACATTTTTTCAAAAATATTTCAGGAAAATATGACTGCTTTGCTTTTCTTAAACCTTCAAGGCCTAAATCTTCTTCCCTGTTAACATACTTATAATTCATTAAGCAATTTTTAGTAAATTCCTGATTTATTATAGGATATGCACCCTGAATTTCAGGCGGTGCTTTTTCAAAGTGTGTTACAAAGGTTTCATCACTTATCGGCTCACCGAAAGTATAGGCAACAGCCTCATTATCTATTCTGATAATACCGCCAACAAAACCTAATTTGTCATAGTTTTCAAATGCTTTTAATACCGCTTCAAATTCAAACGATATATCACTGTCATCAATATGGGTTTCAATCCACTTGGCGTGAAGATTTATACAATCATTTATATTATCATTATTTATGATTTCAAATGACCAATTAGGGTTGTTTTTCTTAAAGTTAGTTATGTGATTACGCTTACCGTGATATTTTTTACCGTGAAGTTCTGCCATTTTAGGAACTTCGTATATATAATCGCCGTATCCCTCATCGTAAATAAAATCAAAACTGTTTGGAAACGCGTCATTGAGCATATCAATATAGGCTTGAGTTACACCGTAAAAGCGAGGTTCAATATCATTTGCTTTAGCATATTCAATAACCGCGCCAACCGCTTCTTTAAAATTGCCAGTACCGATCGGCACACCAAAATTGGTTTCTTTTCCTCTTCCCCAACTGCATATAAAAAAGTCTTTAAACCTGGAAATTTTAGTTGAATACTCGGTACTCCAAACAAATATATTGCCGAATGTATAATCGCAATTCATTGTTTTTAAATATTTAAAACATTCATCAACCCAAGCTTTATCATCAATTTCAGGTGTTTTAAACTCTAACATTTTATTTTTCCTTTAATTCCTTTTTCACAAAATCAAGAATGGTATTGTGTATTTCCTTAATCGGTAAAGGATTTATACCGTCAGAGCAAGGCACAACCGCCCAGCCCTGCTTTTTAGCTGTATATAAAGCTGATTTTCTGCAATTATTAAGGAAATCGACATTTGCTTCGTGTACATCTTTTTTGCCCTCGTCACCGTTATAACGAGAAGTCATCAGCTTTTGCGATACATCAACCGGCATATCAAGGAAAATGACTAAATCAGGCTTCGGAATTCCGATTTTGTTATATTCAAAATCGGCTGACCAATCAAGGTATTCGTCCCATTTATCTTCGTCAATTTTTTCCATTTGATATATGGAATTTGATGTTGCATATCTGTCCGCAAGAATTAAAGCACCGTTTTCATAATCCTTACCCCAATCAAGCTTGTATGAAGCAAATCTATCAACAGCATAAAAAGCACCTGCCGCATATGCATTAACATCATCGGCATTTTTTCCGAATTCACCGCCAAGATACATTTTTACAAGTGTGCTTGACTTGCTGTCATAATCCGGAAGTTTAATTTTTTTGAATTTTACAGAATTATCTTCAAAATATTTTTCAAGAAGGGCTGTTTGGGTTGATTTTCCGCAACCGTCAAGGCCCTCAATAATTATAAGTTTGCCCATTACTTCTTTTTAACCTTTTTCTTGTTTCCTTTTTCGTCAACAATATATGTATTTTCAAGCTGGCCTACAAGGCTTGCTCTGACAGAAGCAATATACTCCTGCCTAAGCTTTGCCTGTTCTTCCTTTTCTTCTTCAGTAAGGCCGACAGCCTGCTGTTTATGCGCAAGCGCATTTATTCTGTCAATCTTTTCTTCTGTCATAACTAATCTAAAAAGTCCTTTAATTTTTTACTTCTGCTTGGGTGACGAAGCTTTCTGAGAGCTTTAGCTTCAATCTGTCTGATTCTTTCTCTTGTAACATTAAATACTTTGCCCACTTCTTCAAGAGTTTTCGGATTTCCGTCATCAAGGCCGAAACGAAGTGAAAGAACCTTTGCTTCCCTCGGAGTAAGAGTTTTGAGTACATCTGCAAGCTGCTCTTTAAGAAGGCTCATAGACGCTGCATCTGCAGGTGCAAGTGCATCATCATCAGGAATAAAGTCACCGAGATGTGAATCTTCCTCTTCACCGATAGGAGTTTCAAGTGATACAGGCTCTTGTGCAACTCTCAAGATTTCTCTGACTTTATCAACAGGCATTTCAAGATATTCTGCAATTTCATCAGGTGTCGCCTCTCTTCCGTTTTGATGAAGAAGCTGGCTGTTTGCCTTTTTAACTTTATTGATTGTTTCTACCATATGAACAGGAATTCTTATAGTTCTTGCCTGGTCAGCAATTGCCCTTGTAATAGCTTGCCTAATCCACCAAGTAGCATAGGTAGAAAATTTGAAGCCTTTTGTATAATCAAACTTATCAACAGCTTTGATAAGGCCGAGATTACCCTCTTGAATAAGGTCAAGAAACTGCATTCCTCTGCCAACATATCTTTTTGCAATACTTACTACAAGACGAAGATTAGCTTCGGCAAGGCGCTTTTTAGCTTCCTGGTCATCTTCTGAAATTCTGATAGCAAGTTCAATTTCTTCTTCCGGAGTAAGAAGAGGAACTCGTCCGATTTCTTTAAGATATACTTTTACAGGGTCATCCATTGCCGCATTATCATTAACCGCAACGGTTTCAGCCGCATCGGTTTCTTTTGGCAAATCAACTTCAAGGCTGATTCCGTCAAGAGCTTCTGCCGAAAAGTCATCAATAATGCTGATATTTGCTGAATCAATAAGTTCATTGAGTTTTTCAAGTTCATCAACATCAAGGTCAAGTTCAACAATAATTGTATCAATATCCTGAGTTGAAAGATGACCTGATTGCTTACCTTTATCAATAAGCTTTTTAAATGCAATATTTTTCTTTTCCTCGCTCGATGGTTGAGCCGGTGTAAGATTGATTTCCTTCATAAATAAATATCCTCCGCTTTATGTATTCCTAATTATTATATCATTTGCCTATTTTACTAAACAAATTTCTAAACTCGTCATCACTCATATCTGACGGTGACGAGGAATTTTTATTTTCGTATTCCTGATTTATGATTTTGATACAATCCGAAAATTCCTTTTTGGAATCATTGCTTTCTGTATCATCATTTATAATTCGCGAAAGCTTGGAATATTCATCTTCAGTAAATACATCACCGAAAGTCATTAAATCCAAATCAGAACCGTCGCGTATTTTTTCAAGAATAACATCAAATGCTTTTTTTACAAATCCGCTTGAAAGGCGGGATGAATCAAAATCGTTAAGCAATTTTACACAATCGGGATATACCATAAGCAAACTCAAAAGTCTGTTTTCCGCTTTTGATTGTTTGATTGAAATACCCGTGTCATAAGTCTGCCTTGTAACATTTCTTGTATAATCATTAACAATTGTTTTAAAATGATTTTTCTTATCTCTGGTTGCTTTTCGCTTAACTATGCCTTGAAGCTGAATTTTCAAACTTGATTTTTCAATGCCTAATTCGGTTGAAATTCTTGTTAGATATAAATCCTGCTCAATAGGTTGAAGCGTCGCAATAACTTTTAAAGCGTCTCCAACAAAATCAATTTTGCCCTGTGTTGTTTCAAGGTCATATCTTTCTTTTATTTCAAGTAAAGCAAATTCAGTATCGTTAGATGCCCCCTCAAGCATACCTTTAAACTTATCTCTTCCCATTTTCTTTATTATTTCGTCAGGGTCTTTGCCGCCCGTAAAACGCGGAATTTTAATTTTAACATCGGTATTTTTAAACAAAGTAACCGCTTTATGTACTGCTTTTTGGCCTGCCTCATCAGCATCATATCCCAAAATAACCTGGTTTGCATACCTGCTTATCAAACGAACCTGCTCATTAGTAAGCGCCGTTCCGCAGCCTGCAACCGCATTGGTGAAGCCTGCTTGGTGCATAGATATTACATCCATATAGCCCTCACACAAAATAAGTGTGTCGTTTCCGCTGTCTTTCGCAAGATTTAATGCAAAAAGTTCATTTGTTTTTTTATAAACAAGGGTATCGGATGAATTAAGGTATTTTGGTTTGCTGTCATCAAGAACCCTGCCGCCGAAAGCAATTACATTTCCCCTGACATTTATAACAGGTGTAATCACCCTGTTTCTGAAGAAATCAAAAAATCTGTTGTTTTTAGATTCTTTGATAACACCGGCATCAAGCATTTCACCATAGCTGAATCCAAGTGACCTTAAATGCTTCAAAAGTGAATCCCAATTATCCGGTGCATACCCAAGTCCGAATTTAGTAATGGTTTTAGGCGATAATCCACGGTTAATGAAGTAATCATAACCTACTTTTCCTTCGGGTGACATCATATATGAATGATAAAATTTTGCAGTTTCTCTGTTTATCTCCAAAATTCGCCTTCGCTTTTTTGATAAACTGTCATCGAACCCGTCTTGCGGCATTTGCATACCTGCCCTTTCGGCAAGCATTTTGACAGCGTCAATATAATCAAGATTTTCAATTTTTTTTATAAATCCGATTGCATCACCGCCGGCACCGCAACCAAAGCAATAAAATGATTGCGTATCGTTATATACAGTAAATGACGGTGTCTTTTCATTATGAAATGGGCATAAGCCTACTGATGTATTACCTCTTTTTCTAAGCGTAACATAAGTTGAAATAATATCTTCAATATCCGTTTTATATTTTAATTCCTGCAAAAAATTTTCATTAAGCGGCATATTATTTCAACTCCTTTCGTTTCATCATCAGTCATACCAAAACATTGGTACAAAAAGCTTATTAAATATTTTTAATGCGTATGTATCGCTCATCCCGGCTATATAGTCGCACACAGCACGCTCCTCACCGTCAGATTGAGCAATATTTATGTATTCTTCCGGCATTTCATCAATATGCCCAATATAATAATTATAAATGTTAATAAGCATATTTACTGCTTTCTTTTCTTCGCCCTTGCAAACAGGATTTGTATAAACAGCGGTAAACATAAAATTGTGCAAATCCATAAATGAAGTATAGCAGCTTTCACTCATTCTTATTTTATCTTTACTATTGTTAATTACATCAATAACCATGTTGTTAATACGCTCTGATTTAGTCATACCAAGCTGCATTCTTAAGCTGAGGGGAATATCCTCCTCGGCAAGTACACCTGCTCTTTCTGCATCATCAATATCATGGTTAATATATGCAATTTTATCGGCAATTTTAATTATTTGCCCTTCAAGCGTATACGCTTCTTCACCTTTAGTATGGCACAGAATTCCGTTTTTAACTTCATCAGTAAGATTTAAACCTTTACCGTTTTTTTCTATTCTTTCAACTACACGAACACTCTGTTCGTAGTGGCGAAAACCATTTTCGCAAAGCTGATTAAGTGCGCGCTCGCCTGCATGGCCGAAAGGTGTATGCCCTAAATCATGGCCGAGAGCAACAGCTTCGGTTAAATCTTCATTAAGGCTTAATGCTCTTGCAATGGTGCGTGCAATCTGTGCCACTTCAAGCGTATGGGTAAGTCTTGTTCTGTAATGGTCACCGCTCGGTGCTAAAAAGACCTGGGTTTTATGCTTAAGGCGACGAAAAGCTTGGCAATGAATAATTCTATCCCTGTCACGCTGAAAGCATGTCCTCACATTACATTCATCTTCAGGCACAGCCCTGCCCCGTGAATTTACAGACAGGCAAGCCCTGTCACACAAAATCTTCTTTTCATTTTCCTGTGCTAAAATACGAATAGAAGCATCCAAAATTCTCACCCTTTCAATATTATATACGCATTATAACTTAAAATTCCTTTTAATTTGATAACAAATTTTAAACATTGACTTAAAAGAAAATAAATTATATTATATATTTGGTGATTTTTATGATATTTTTAGCAATTTTAATACTTTTTGCTCTCTTTTTTGGATTTTGCTATTATGAAAACAACAAAATAGATGTTTCATATTACAACATTAAAAGTAAAGATGCAACAAAAAATTTTAAAATAGTGCATTTATCTGATTTCCATTCCAAACCTTTTAAAAAAGTTTTGGAAAGAACTCAAAAAGAAAAGCCGCAAATAATATGCATTACCGGTGATTATGTTAATGACCATTACAAAAACAAGGACAAAATGCTGGAATATGCAAGGCAGTTAATAAAAATTGCACCGGTTTATTATATAACGGGAAATCACGAAAGGCGACTTGATAATTTTAACGAATTGATGAAAGAACTTCAAGCTGCCGGTTTTAATGTGCTGTTAAATGAATGTATTGAAAGCGATTACTGCACAATATTGGGACTTGATGAAAACCAAGCCGATTTCAGCGATTACAAGGCAAGAAAAAACGGTACATTTATATATAAAGATATGAGCAGATATTTTGAAGAACTTGAAAAAAGTGATAAATTCAAATTAGTTTTAAGTCATTTCCCGGAAAATTTTGAAGGAATTAAAGAATTAAACTATTCTCAATACGATTTTGACTTGCAATTATCAGGACACGCACACGGCGGACAATGGATAATGCCTTTTATTGGGCCGTTATTTTCGCCGGGGCAAGGTGTTTTGCCCAAATATGCACGCGGAACTTTTGGTGAAAGGCCTAAACTTATAGTAAGCAGAGGATTAGGCAATTCGGAATTTCCGCTCAGATTATTTAATCATCCTGAAATAATAGTTGTAAATATTGAACAAAACAAGGGCTGATTTTTCGTTAATAATTATTATTGAACATATTATTAGCAAGGTATATAATTAAAATATATTTGTGTTTTTTGTAGCACAAAATATCGGAGGAATTAGGATATGAAAAAAATATTAAAAAAATCAATTGCGATATTATTATCTTTACTGATGCTTTCAACAGGATTAGTTTCTGCATTTGCAGATAATAATAATTGCAAGCTCACAATCGGCGGTCAAATTTATGCAGGCACACAAAAAACAGCGACCGCTCAAATCAAAGGTTTAGATAAAAATACAGCTAACGAAATTAAGTCAAGCGGAGGTTTCGATTGGAAAGCAACTTGCACAAATGTTACAAATTATACTGTTAAAGTTGCAGCCACTCCGGCAGTAAAGTTAAATGAAGAAAGCGACGGTACTTATACCCTTTCGCAAAATGCAACAGTATCATTACCGTCTGTTGATAATTCGACACGCCCGGTTATTGCAGTTACAGCCACAACTAAAGACTCAAGTTATACCTGTGCGCAAAGTTTTACGGTTAAAATTCCATATTCAAAAATTGATGTTGAATTTGTTGAAGATGCAAGCGGCACAAATAATTCGTCGTATGATAGTAATTCATCAACATTATATATTGACCAAGAAGAATCAGCTACTCTTAAGCCTACTGTTAAACCGAATGACAATGATGATTCAATTGATGTTGCAGTCAGTGACCCGGCAGACAAAAATTTGACAAAACATGTTTCTTATACATCAAATGACAGCGATGGAACTTATACTTTCACCGTTTCAAAAAGAGCCGACTTAATATCGAGCATAACATTCAGCGGAACAAGTGCTGTCGGTACAGTAAAAAATATAACACTTAAGAAATGTATACCTCTTGATAGTTTCAATGTTATTTATGACAACAAGGCATATTCCGATAATCAATCTATTCCGTCAGTTGTTGAAGGAGACATAATTAAAATCGGTTCAACAATAAAGCCAACCAATTCAAATGATGAAATCAAATACACTTTATATAATGATTCATCGCTGACAGAAGTTGACACACTTTCAACAATTATTCTTGACGATAATAAATTAGGTTGCACAATTATTCCAAAAGGCAATGATTCAAGCACAAAATATTTATTAGCCGAGGCTGTTTCAATGGAAAACAGCGGTATTCCGAGAACGGTAAGCCATGTCGTAAAAATTCCTGTTCAGCAGGCCAATCCTATCACATCTATCAACTTTAAGCAATCTGATTACACAATTTATACCGAAAAAAATAATCAAATTGAGCTTTCAGGCGAGCTTGAAACAAATCCGGCTCAAAACTATACGGATAATGTATATTATGAATCTTCAGACACCTCTATTGCTGTTGTCGACAAGGATAAAGGCACGGTAACGGCTAAAAACGCAGGTACTGTTACAATCACAGCCCACGCTTCAAGAGGAAATACTGTTGACAAAACTGCTTCTTGCAATGTAACAGTTAAACAGGCTGTTAAATCAATTAGTATCAATATTGATGGTTTTGACAGTAAAATTACTCCTACCCTTACTGTTGGCCACAAATTCAAAATATCTGCAACCAAAAATCCTTCTAATGCCGAAGAAGATATTAAAATTTACACAAATGATACCGATTATTTAAAAATTGAAAACGGAATAATTGAAGCGATTAAAGATTGCTCTGACAATGTATATATCAAAGCTGTTTCATCAGTTACAGCTAAAGAAATGACAATTCCGGTAAAAATTGTTCCGGCTATTAGGACATCTGAATTAACAATAGAGCCAACTGCGGTTGGAAATACAACTTTATTAAAGAGTGAAACACAGGAAAATACTTATTCGATTTATTCCGGTGAAACAATCAATATTGAATATACCGCATTAAGTATAAGTGGCGAAAAAGCAAACGATGTCATTGAATGGCGAATTGTTGCAAACAACTCTTCCCTTATGACAATTGAAGAAGCAAAGAAAGCAGGATATATTACAAGCACATCAAAATTTGATAACAACATCCTAACAGTTCAAACCAATTCAAAAAACAATGATATTTTAAAATTTACAGCTTATGCTCTTATGGCAGGCATGTCAATTGACGATGCAGATGTTGTTAAAAGCAGTATTGTAATTAACAATAATACAAAGACGACTAATATTAAAACCACTACCGGAACAAGTAAATTACAGCCTTGCGGCACTTCATTCAGCGATACAATTCAATTAGAGCCTTATGTATCTACTAATAATGACCATATTTACATTGAATCAACCAACAAAAATGTTGCCACTGTATCGTTTGTACCTGGTGCGGACAACAGAAATGCATCATTTACAGTCAACACAATCAGTAACGGTGTTGCTTCAATCAATATTTACGCTCTTGCTGTTAAGAATGACATTTCCACAGCAGTTAAAACGAAAACAATCAATTTAACTGTAACAAACAATATTGAAAACGCAAATGTTCAAGTTAAAGATGTTGTATATAATGGCAAAGCGCAAGCGCCTACGATAAGCGTATACTTTGATGATATTGAACTTAGGAAAGATGACTATTCAGTAAAATATACTAATAATACTAATGTAGGCAAAGCTACTGTAACAATTACAGGTAAAAACAACTATTATCAAGGTACTAAAACAGTTTATTTTAACATCCTACCTAAAAACATTGAAAATGCAGGCATAACAGTTGCAAATGTAACATATAATGCAAATGAGCAAAAACCGAATGTAACTGTAAAAGATAAAGACAGAAATGTAAATCTTGCAAAGAATAAGGATTACACAGTTACTTATCAAAACAATGTAAATGCAGGTACGGCAAGTGTAATTGTAACCGGTATAAATAACTATACAGGAACCGCGATGCAATCTTTCACAATAAGTACGCTTGATATAACAAAAGCAAAAATAAACGCAATACCTAACCAAAGCTATGTAGGTGCCAGCGTAACTCCTATACCTACAATTACTTATGCAAACAGGCAACTTACTAATGGCGTTGACTTTACAGTAACATACAGTAATAACAACTTCCCGGGAACCGGAAAAGCAACAATAACAGGTATTGGCAATTTCAAAGGAAGCAAAGAATTAACATTCAAAATTGTAGGTGACATTTCAAAAGCTACAGTAACAGGATTAAGTCCGATTACACAAACAGGAAAAGCAATCACTGTAGCTAACTTCCCTTCTTTCAGAGTAAGTCTCGGAAAAGATTTGGTTGCAAACTCCGATTACACACTTGCCTATGCAAATAACACCTTGCCTGGTATTGCAACTATAACAATTACAGGTAAAGGAAATTACACCGGCAAACTTACAGTTAATTTTACCATTAACAAAAAATCATCTGCTCCATCAGGCGCAACCAAAGTCAGCGGTGACTATGTAAACAAAAAATACAAAAAAGCTAATATAAGTTCTCTTAAAAAGGGTAAAAAATCAATTACTGTTAAATGGAAGAAAGTAAAATCGATTAAAGGCTATCAAATTGAATACAGCACATCAAAGAAATTCACTAAAAAAACTTCTAAAAAAGTGCTTGTATCAAAGCAGAAAAAGACTTCAACAGCCATTAAAAACCTTAAAGCTAAAAAGACATATTATGTAAGAATCAGAACTTACAAAAATGTTAAGTTTAACGGAAAAACAGTAAAGGTTTATTCAAGCTGGTCAAAGAGTAAATCTGTAAAAACTAAATAATCAAAAAAGAGCAAGTGAAAATCACTTGCTCTTTTTCTATGAAATCATATAAAAAAACAAGGCAATGCTGTGGGGACATTGCCTTGCCATAATTGTGGATGGAGTATTTTTAAAAGCAGACAGAGAAATGAAAAAAGTATTTTATGAATTGAATGAGGAGAAACTCTGACCCCAAAAGCTGCTTTCCACTATTACTTATTAACTTATCAAATGAGATAATACAATAATATTTTTAACAGTTAATCAACCCAATATGAACAATTTGTTAACATAACATAATTCGACAAAATTTACAATTTAAACTTCTATCTGCCCTTTGCAAAAGAGCGAACCTTAAATTCAGCGCCTGTTGATTCACAAATCTTTCGTGATTTTTCAATATCTTCTTTTGAAATAACATCAACAACAGTCATTCTTACTTTAGGACAGTATGTAACACATTCTTTAGTAAATTTGAGCATTGCATCAAATGCTTTGCCCTTAAAGCAATTTCGTGTAATTTTATCATATTTTTCACTGTCAGGCTCGTTAAGTGATACTGAAATATAATCAAATACACTTGAAAGTTCTTTTGCAGTCGGTTTGCCGTTAATTAAATCTGAAAGCCCGTTAGTGTTAAGCCTTAAGTTTATATTAGGGTTAATTTCTTTCAAATATTTAGCCGATTTAATTAAGTTATCATAAGCATTGGTAGGTTCGCCATAGCCGCAAAATACAGCCTTATTTACATTATGAAAATCATAAGTGTCAATTGCATTTTTTATTTCTTCAAAAGTCGGCTCTGTATCAAACCAAAGCTCCTCAGAGTCCCCATACGCATCACATTTTGTACGAATGCAAAATGCACAATTGCACGGGCATTTATTGGTAATATTGAGATAAACATCACCATCTAATGTGTAAACTATATCAGCCATATAATCACTCTCTTTAATTTCTAAACAATTTCTTTTTAAGCTTTGCAGTATCAAACGCAACTGCAATGATTGCAAAAATAATTGCACTGCCTACTGCCTGCACAATATTCATAGGTATATCAGCCACAGCGTAAGCTTTATTGATAATCAAATCACCTACAAAATATCCGCCGACTGTAATTATACCACTTGGTATTGTAAGGCAAATTGTAAGTGGTGTCAATATCTTTTCGCTCTTTTTATTTACAAGTACAAAAGGTAACGCAATCAGAACTTTAACTATTATACTTACTGGTGCGTAAATAGCATATGGTGATGATAAATCTGCAAGCGCCGCACCTACGGCAGAAGCAAGAAGCGCCCACGGGCCGCCTAATGTTGAAGCAACTATGTAAATCATAGCGTCACCAAAATGAAGGTAGCCTGCACCGCCCGGAACCGGAATTTGAACAAATCTTGTAAGTGCAAAAATCATTGCGGCAAATACTGCCGCGTATACCATATTTAAAACTTTTTTATTTTTCATAACTAATTAACTCCTTTAACGTTTTTTCAAATGATATACCGTCGTTACCGTCGGTAACATTGGTAACTTTAATTGTATTTGATATAAAATCGCCCGCTTTTTTGCAAGAATCCACAAGCGAATTTCCGTTTAATAATGAACCAGTTAAAACAGAAGCAAAAACATCACCTGTTCCGCTGAAATAGCCGCCGACTTTTTGGCTTGATACTTTGGAAATAATACCGTTATCAAATACTATATTGGAAATCAAATCATCTTCCTTGAAACCGGTAACAACTATCCTTTTAATCCCCTGCTTATAAAGTGTATTAAGGCTTATTTCAATATTTTGATAGTCATTAACCCAAGCTTCATTAAATACATTTTCACACTTCTTATCGGCTAATATGGCAAGTTCGGTAGTATTAGGTGTAATAACATCTGCCCTAAAGCAAAAATCCCTTATTACATCACACATTTGAATATCGTATCCGTCATAAAGTGCACCGTTATCAGCCATAACAGGGTCAACGACTACAAGTGCATCATTTGTTTTAAAATCATCAATAAATTCAGATATAATATTAAGCTGCTCCTTGTCCGTTACGAAGCCGGTTAATATACCGTCAAATTTTGCACCAAGCTTTTTCCATTCATCAATAAAAGGGCGCATTGTGTGTGTTAAAGATACGGATTTAAAACTGTCATAAGCAGTTTGATTAGATAATACAGCAGTTAAAAGCGGATGTACTTCAACTCCCATAGCTGACATTATAGGAATTGATGCGGTTAATGAACATTTGCCAAAACCCGATAAATCATTTATAATAGCACATTTTTTCAAAAAACCACCTAATTTCTTGCAATATTCTTATATTTATTATACAATACAACTGTAATTAAATAAATACACACTTTTGCCACGATTATAAGGTACAGTTAAATGAAGAAATACAGCAGATTATATAACGATTTAAAAGAACAAATCATAACAGGCCAGCTTGCGCACGGTGATAAAATACCGTCAGTAAGAAAAGCAGCTTTAATTTACTCGGTATCAACCACAACGGTGCAAAATGCATATTTTGAGCTTTGTGCAGACGGATACATTGTATCTAAAGAAAAAAGCGGTTATTTTGTGTCATATATTAAAAGCCAAAACAAAATCAAAAATGAAACAGAAAATGAAACAAATATTGAATATAATTTTGACGGTGAATGCGCTGACCCGGAATGCTTTGATGTATCGCTTTGGCAGAAATATATAAAAAATGCACTCAGACAAAAGGAGCGACTGCTCACTTACAGCCAAACACAAGGTGAATATGATTTAAGATGTGCAATATCAAAATACATCAGGGAAAAAAGAAATGTAATTGCATCACCGGACAGAATTGTTATTGGTGCAGGCGTCGGTGTTTTACTCAATATTCTTGCATTCTTGTTTGATAATGATAAAACAGTATCTTTTCCTGATAAAAGCTTTATTCAGGGAATAGGAATTTTTGAAAGCAGTGGTTTTAATGTGCATACAAGGGATAAGAATGCCGATATAATTTATGTATCCCCATCACATATGACTCGCTGGGGCGATGTAATGAAAACGAAAAGGCGCTTGGAGCTTGTAGAATACTCATTTGAGCATAAATCAGTAGTAATTGAGGATGATTATGAAAATGACTTTATGTACAATGTAAAGCCTACCCCCGCCCTTTTTACACTAGGCCACGGAAATGTAGTTTACATAGGTTCGTTTTCAGCTTTGCTTTTACCGGGAATACGAATCAGTTTTATGATATTGAATGACGAACTTACGGAAATTTATAATCAAAACAAATTCAAATTCGCTCAGACTGCAAGTAAAACAGAACAAATAGCCCTTTGCCAATACATTCGTGACGGCCACATAAATTCGCAAACAAGAAAAATAAGGCGCTTATATTCAAGCAAAACAAAAGATTTTTATTCAATTTTAAAAAACAAATTTCCCAAAGCTGATATAAAAATCAGTGAAAACACTTTACAAATTATAATGACGGTAAAATTTAATAACGACATAGAAATTTTTGAGAAAAACAATATTTCACTTTTTATCGAAAAATACGAAAACGGGTATATTACAATAGTTTTATCACCATCGGGTATACCTACAAGCAAGCTTGAAAACGCCGGTGAAATATTAAAAAACGCTATCGAATAACAGTCAATATTTTTTAGAACGCTTGTTTTAATAGTCCTATATTAAGTACTATAACTTCCTTGATTATTGAATAATAAATCTTTCATGGTAAAATGAAGATGTAATCAAAACAAGGAGGTTTTTCACAATGAAAAAAACATTAAAAAAATTATTTAAAAGTATCTTAATTACAACTGTAACACTCTTATCGGGATTTGGAATTACATCAATTTCATTTAATCTTTTCGGTACGCTCACAACAAATGAAATGAAATTGTTTCTTGCGATTGATGTAATTATTTTAGTATTTGTAGGCGGTGTATTTTATTACATTGATGAAAAGCAATCGAAAAGAAAAAAGAAAGAAATGGAATTTCAAAAAAGGCACTTACAAAGAGTAGAAGAATCATTTAGAGAATATGAGGGATTAGATATGGCAAAAATCTATTCAAATACCGCCGAATATGTTGCATAATCCTTGAAAAACATAATATATTTATGATAAAATGCACTTAAGTGTTATGCTTAAGTGCATTTTTTTTGGAGTAAATTATGGATAAAAATAAATTTAATAAATTTATAAAAAATAATATTGATGATGATTTTTGGAATAATTATATTGAACTTGTAAGGCAAGAAATGATTCCTTATCAGTTAAAAGCGTTGAACGATGAAATAGAAAACGCACCAAAAAGCCATTGCATTGAAAATTTTAAAAAAGCAGGCAAAGTTATACAGAAAATCACCAAAGGTGAAAATGTTAAAGTATACCCTGTTGATAAATGGGAATATAAAGAAAGTGAGTGCAACAATAATTCATTTTTAGGTTGGTGCTTTCAAGATTCCGATGTATATAAGTGGATAGAAGCAGTTGCCCATTCCCTATCAAATACTAAAGACAGCAAGCTTGAAAATGAATGTGATGAAATAATTGATTTAATAAGCTTGGCACAGATGGAAAACGGTTATCTTGACACACTGTATATTATAAATGACAGAAGCAAGGTATTTACTAATTTGAAAGACAGGCACGAACTGTACTGCTTTGGTCATTTATGTGAAGCAGGTGTAGCATATTACAATTCCACAGGCAAAAACAAGCTTTTAAACTGTGCCATAAAATTCGCTGATTTGATATGCGAAACATTTAATGAAAGCGGTCTTAAAGGTTACCCCGGCCACGAAATTGCAGAGCTTGCACTGATTAAACTTTACAAACTTACACATAATAAAAAGTATTTAGATACAGCCGAATTTTTTATATTACAACGAGGCACAAAACCTTATTACTTTGATAAAGAACGCGGATATAGGCGTGAAAATGACAGTATTGATTACACTTATAACCAAGCGCATATACCGCCTATTGAGCAAAGCGAAGCAGTCGGCCACGCTGTAAGGGGTGTATATTTATATTCAGGTATGGCTGATGTGGCAAAAGAAACAGAAAATGATAAGCTTTTATCAGCCTGCGAAAGAATTTGGAAAGACATTGAAGAAAGAAAAATGTATATTACCGGCGGTATCGGTTCAACAGTTGACGGAGAAGCGTTCAGCTTTGAATATGACTTACCTAATGATTTAGCATATAACGAAACTTGTGCGTCAATCGGCTTAATATTTTTTGCAAAGAGAATGCTTGAAATCAAACCAAATTCAAAATATGCAAATGTTATTGAGCGTGCACTTTATAACACTGTTTTACATTCAATGAGCGAAGACGGAAAATCATTTTTTTATGTTAACGCACTTGAAGTATTGCCGAAAGCATCACACCAAGACAGCAGAAAATATCATATAAAGCCAACAAGGCAAAAATGGTTCGGCTGTGCTTGCTGCCCACCAAATTTGGCAAGATTGCTTTCATCATTAGGCGATTATTGCTTCAGCGAAAATGATGAAAACATATATGTGCATCAGTATATAGGCGGAGAAATGAAAAGTGACAAGGCCGAAATAAAAATAAACTCAAATTATATTAAAAACGGTAAAATTGATTTCAATATTAAAGCTTGCAAACCGTTTAAACTTGCACTTCGTATTCCCGATTGGTGCGATAATTTTGAACTGAACAGGGATTATAATATTATTGACGGTTATGCCTACATTGATGTTAATGAAAGCACAAGCGTATCAATAAGATTTAATATTGAGCCAAAAATAATAAAATGTTCAAATTCAGTCAGGGAAAACATTGGAAAAGCGGCTGTGACACGCGGAGCGATAGTTTACTGCACAGAAGAAGCAGACAACGGAAAAGACCTGCAATTACTTTCAATTTCCAAAAACAGTGAAATGAAAGTAAACAGTGATTTAACAATCACGGCAAGCGGATACAGAGAAAAAGAAGACGAAAAATTATATTTTAATTACAAAGAATGCACTTATGAAAAAGAAAACATCACCTTTATCCCCTATTATAAATCCTGCAACAGAGGTGAAAATGAAATGAGTGTATATATAAGAATAAAAGAGTGAAAAAATGGCTAAAAAGAAATACAAAGATAAATATGACAAGCTTGCTAATGCACCGATTAAGCAGTTAATATCTTCACTTGCTATACCTACTATTCTGTCAATGCTTGTATCAGCACTTTACAATATGGCTGACAGCTTTTTTGTAGGCAAAATCAATACGCAAAGTGTCGCTTCAATAGGTATTGTATTTTCGATTATGACTTTGCTTCAGGCAATAGGCTTTTTTCTCGGAAACGGAAGCGGGATAATGATAAGCACACTTCTTGGTGAAAAGAAAAAAGAAGAAGCGCAAATTTATGCAAATGTAGCTTTATTTACAGCAATAGCAGTAGGTATACTGCTTGCAATTATCGGTTTATTCTTTTCAACTCCGATTGCGTTAATGCTCGGTGCAACAAAAAGTACAAAAGCTTATGCGTCAACATATTTAAGATATATTTTAATCGGCTCGCCGTTTATTCTCGGCTCATTTGTACTGAATAACCATTTAAGGTATCAAGGCAGTGCGTTATATTCAATGATAGGCATAATTACCGGCAGTATTATAAATATAGCACTTGACCCGCTGTTTATATTTACATTCAAATTAGAGGTTGCAGGTGCGGCACTTGCCACAATAATAAGCCAAACTATCAGCTTTTTCATTTTATATTTCGGAACTTTCAAAAATGATAATATAAGAATATCAATAAAAAGATTTAAACCTAAAAAAGATATATATTTTACAATATTTAAAAACGGTATGCCTTCCCTGTCAAGACAAGGAATCAGTACAATTGCAAATATCGCTATGAACTTTGCGTGTGCGCCTTTTGGTGACGCTGTAATAGCAGGAATGAGTGTTTATAACAGAGTTATGTTTATAGGCATGGCAGTTGTAATCGGTTACGGGCAAGGCTATCAACCTGTTTGCAGTTTTAACTTCGGCGCTAAAAAATATGACAGAGTTTATAACGGATATAAATTCCTTGCAAAAATTACAACTGTAATTATCATTGTTTTATCAATTATAGGTTATATTTTTGCCCCGCAGCTTATTGCAATATTCAGAAAAGATGTTGATGTTATAAAGGTCGGCACACAAGCACTCAGGTATCAAAGTTTTGCAATGGCGGTTACCGGCTTTTGCACCGCATCAAATATGCTTATGCAATCCCTGCGAATATCAGGCAAAGCAACTGTATTAGCTCTTGCAAGGCAAGGTATATTTTATATACCGGCGATTATAATACTTCCTCGCTTATTTGCACAAACAGGTATAGCAGTTGCACAACCTGTTGCCGATATATTATCATTTATCCTCACAATATTCTTGGTAATGCCTACACTTAAAAAGCTAAAAGCTAAAACTAAAAGTAATATTTGACACAAAAAAATTATTATGTTATGATAAATTCATAATTACTGAAAGGATTACAGCTATGTTTACAAAGAATTTAGAACTCAACAGAATGTATACATCTATGCGCAACGCGTATGGATTTAATTTGTTTTGTTCATTTTCGGTGTAAATTAGTATATAAGAAAACTAATAAACCCGTTGGTGAGCATATCATCGACGGGTTATTTTTTATTTAAGGAGGGGAAAATATGAAATTGGTATTTTTATTTGGGGATGCGGCAGTAGGAAAAATGACAGTTGGTCAAGAACTCACAAAAATTACCGATTTAAAATTATTTCATAATCACATGAGTATTGAACCGGTACTTGAAATTTTTGGGGAATTTAACAAAACAGTTATAAGAGAATTTCGTGAGTCTGTGTTTAAAGAATTTGCAAAATCGAACAAATACGGCTTAATTTTTACTTTTATGTGGGCATTCGATTGCAAAGAAGATTGGGAAAATACAGAACAAATAAAAAATATATTTAAACCGTATGACACGGATTTTTACTATGTAGAACTTGTTGCACCTCAAAATATTAGACTTAAAAGAAACAAGACAGAAAACAGGTTGAATAATAAACCATCAAAAAGAAATATTGAATTATCTGACAAATTGCTTATTCACGATGACAACACGCACCGTATGGTAAGCTACGAAGGTGAAATACCTTTTGATAATTATATAAAAATAGATAACACAAATCTATCAGCAAAAGAAACAGCACAAATAATAAAAAAGAAATTCAATTTATAGAAAATACAAATGCAGGAAATTGGCGATTGACATACTTTTGTGTGTTTTGTATAATAATATTATTATAGAATAATTATATTTTGTTTATTTTTAAGGGGAAAATTATGGAAACGCACGGTATAAAAGTAAAAGATAAATTAGGTTATGCTTTAGGTGATATGGGCGGAATAATGACATTCGGCTTGGTATCATCATTTTTAAATATGTTTTATACAGATGTATTGGGCATATCCGCCGGCAAAATTGCTGTTTTAATGTTTGTTGCAAGGATATGGGATGCAATTAACGACCCGATTTGGGGTGCATTTATTGATTCGAGAAAGCCTACAAAATACGGTAGATTCAGGCCTTACATACTTTGGGCGTCATTTCCGTTAGCAATCGGAGCATTCTTAATGTTTTACAAAATACCGGGTCTGTCTGATAATCAGTATTTAATTTACGCTTACATTACATATATTTTCTACGGAATGATGTATACAGGAATTAACATTCCTTACGGTTCGCTTGCATCTGTAATTACCGATGATGAAGTTGAGCGATCTTCCCTTTCAATGTGGCGCTCGGTAGGTGCAGGTATCGGCGGACTTCCTGCTCAAATACTTTTACCGCTTGTAGTTTACAGCACAGTAATGGGAGCTGACGGAAGCACAGCAAAAGTGTTAAACGGAACAAAACTTTCAATTGCAGTCGGCGCACTCGCCGTACTTTCGGTAATAATTATAATCACCCACTACAAATTAACTACGGAAAGAATTCAATTACCGCCTACACAAAAAGCAAGTGATTACAGCTTATTTAAAACAATAAAAATTATGTTTAAAAACAAACCTTTTATTGTACTTTGCCTAATTTCAATGCTTCTTATAGGCTTCCAAATGTATACGCAAACAATTTATAACTATCTTTTCAAAACATACTTTGATAAGCCGGGTCTTTACAGCTTGGTAACGGTATGCACATATCTGCCGATGGCTTTATTTTTACCGTTTATGAATAAGCTTATCAGAAAATACGGTAAAAAAGAAATTTGTGCGGCAGGTTTGCTTTTTGCGGCAATTGTTAATATTTTAATGGTGACATTAAGATTTTCAGCACTCAGCGAAAACCCGTATATTTTCTTAATTTTAATTTTCTTTTCCGGTGCCGGCCAAACATTCCTTGTACTTGAAGTATGGGCGCTTGTAATGGATGTAACCGATTATCAGGAACTTCTTTCAGGCAGGCGCGAAGAAGGCACAGCATACAGTGTATACTCATTTGTGAGAAAGCTCGGCCAAACAGCAGCCGGCTCCGGTGCATCGGCTATTTTAGGTGTAATAGGATATAAAGGCACACAGGCCTTTCAGGATGAAGCTGTACTTTCAAAACTTTATGACGCGGCTACGATTATTCCGGCTGTTTTGCTTATACTAATGTTCATTTTAATGAAATTTTGCTACAAATTAACTAAAGGTGAAGTAGAAAAACTTCACGAAAAGTTATATTCAGATAAATAATTTGATACTGAAAAACCCGCACCGAATATTCAGTGCGGGTTTAATATTAACCTGATATAATGATAAACGAGGTGATAAATATGAACATTTTAAATGAACTTAACGAGGCTTGCGATTATATTGAAAACAACATTTGCAAAGATATTGAAATTGATGAACTTGCAAAAATAACAAATCAAAGCAATGATTCAATCAATAGATTTTTTGTTTCTATGCTTGGCACAACTATTAAAGATTATGTCAGAAAAAGAAGATTATCGCTTGCTGTTTACGATTTACAAAACAGCAGTGATACAATAACCGATATTGCTTTCAAATATAATTTTAACAGCTATGATTCCTTTTGCAAAGCTTTTTATAACCAACACGGTGTAACACCTACGCAAGCGCGAAATAAAGATTGCGAAGTAAATATTTTTCCGCCTGCAATATTTGAAATAAATGTAAAAGGTGCAACAAAAATCAAATTCAAAATTATTGATTTGAATGAAACTACTGTATACGGAATTTCAAAAGATTTATGTTGCCAAGCTTGCGACAGATTTGAGCAGGAAAAAGAAATTTGGTCTGAAGATTATGAAGACTATCCTGAAAGAATTTGTGACGGATATGACGGATTATGGTACGGTATTTTTGATAATGGCAAATATTCAATCGCGAGAAAAAAGAAAGATATAACAAAAGAAAACCTTGAAATGATTAAAATTCCCTGCGGTAAATATGCTGTGTTTACATCGGAAAAGGGCAATTATGCCGGTGACGAATTAAAAAAGATGCACGATTTAATATTTAACTCTTGGTTAAAAGAATCAAAATACAGCATAAAAAAGGAATATATTATTGAAGTATTACATTTGGCAACAGACCGTGCAAAACGAAGAAAAGAAAGATATTATGAAATATATGTACCGCTAACAGAAAGCGAACCTGTTATATATGACGACAGTAAATTGACTATTAGGCTTGCAAAAGTTGATGACTATAAGGATATTTGCAAAATATCTTGTGACGATTTAGGTTACAATTGCAATGAAGAATTAGTAAAAACAAGATTAGAAGAACTTGATTTAAAAAACGAGAGAGTATTTGTTGCGGATTATGACGGAAAAGCAGTCGGCTATTTGCACGCTCAAGTATACAAAACGCTCTATTTTGATGAACTTGTTAATTTTTTAGGCTTGGCTGTATCAAAAGAATACAGAAAGCATAAAATAGGCACTAAACTTATTAAAGCGGTTGAAAATTGGGCATTATCAATCGGAATAAATAAAATCAGAGTCAACTCGGGATATTCAAGAAAAGAAGCACACGAATTCTATCGCAAACTCGGTTACAAAAATGAAAAAGAGCAAATAAAATTTTTAAAAGAACTTTAATAAAAAAGGCACATTAAGATTTTATCTTGATGTGCCTTTTCAATTTATTTAACTTTTACTTTTTTAACAGTTGACCATTTACCGTAATACTTAGTACCGTTTGGATGTTTAACATATGCCCTTACGCGAACATAATAAGTTTTTTTACTTTTTGATGTCTTAATAGTAACTGATGTATTTTTAGTTGTTTTAGTCAAATAATTCTTTTTAAATTTTTTGCTTGTAGACCACTGATATTGATAACCTGTGCATTTTACTTTCTTCCACTTATAAGTGATTTTCTTTTTCTTTTTACTCTTGGCAAGTTTTATTTTCACCTTTTTAGGTGTGTTTACTTCTTTATATACAGCACTTTTTGCCCCTTCGATGCCAAGAACAACAGCTGAAACTTTAAATTTGTTATATGAGCCTTCAGGAATACCTGAAATGTAATAAGAATTTACATTACCTTGAGTAGAACCTAAATAAACATATTTATCGGCACTAAAGTCATACTTATAAATATTATAATATGTTGCCGAAACTTGCTTATTCCAAGTGAAAGTCAAAGTAGTATTTGTTCTTTTCTTAAGCTTAACACCGGTAACTTTTTTAGGGGAAGCATTTGGCACAGGTGGCTGAGCTGAAATATTAGGCATAGCACCTTGATACCAAACATTCATATCAACTCTGCCTGAAATACCGTCAACTTTACCGCTTGAAGTAAACTGCCAATATTCATAATCACCGGCATAGCCTGTAACTGTATTGTAATGAGCAAGCCATATCTTTGCAATTTGTGCAATTTGCGAAGCATTTACCCTGTTTTCCAAGAAGGACTTATTTGCATAAAGGCAAGGTACATATCCCCTTTGAGCAACAGTATTTAAAAATGCAAGTGAATTAGCAGTCATTTGGTCTTTTGAAAGATTAGCACTGTCAAGCCTGCCATTGTCGCCAACACCTGCAAATTCATAATCGTCTACAACAGGCAATGTAACATTATAGCCTGCAATTGCGTTAAGAAGCATATTTGCTTCCTGCGAAGCTTCTGATTCATTAACTGCCTGCGAATACCAATAAACACCAACCTGAAGCCCGGCAGCGAGCGCATTTGCAATATTTGTTTGATAATAAGGGTCAAAATTGAGTGAAAGTTTTGATTTAGTATATCCTGTATAACCTACCCTTACATAAACAAAATCAATACCGTCAGCCTTAACCTTATTAAAGTCGATAGTTTTATTATGCTCTGATACATCAATGCCAATAACTTTAGGCAAGGCATCAAATCTTGTGTTATGAGTATATGTTTTATCATCATACTTGCTGTAAGTTTGCGTATAAGCAAACGCGACTGAAGTTGATGAAAGTACCATAATAACAGCTAATATTGCGCTGAATATTTTTATAATCTTTTTCATATTCTCTCCTTTATTTCCAAAGTTCTTTGTAAATGTTTAATAAATCTTCTTTATTAAGTTCCTTAATAGTGTTTGACGGTGAGCCGGAAGCCATAGCGTCCTCTGCCATTTTATCCATATTAGCGAAGAAATCATCCTTGTTAATTCCATATTCTTCAAGGCTCGGAATTTCACAAATCTTGCAAAGTTCATTGCAAGCGGCAATAAACTTCTCAGCTGCCGATTTATCATCGTCTTTTTCATCTGCAACGCCGATTTCGCGTGCCATATCAGCAAATCTGCCATATGCACCGTCATAAACATAGCTAAAGCAAGCTGAAAGAAGCATTGCATTGCTGATGCCGTGCGGTACATGGAAAAGTGCGCCGATAGGCCTACTCATACCGTGAATAACTGTTACAGAGGCATTATTAAACGCTACACCTGCTTCAAATGCTGCAAGTGACATTTGTGCCCTTGCTTCAACATTACTGCCGTCATTATAGCAAATCGGGAGATACTTGAATATCTTTTTTATTGCAGAAATTGCAAATTCATCAGTAAGCGGCTGTGACTTGCGCGAGGTATATGCTTCACTTGCGTGGCAAAGTGCGTCAAGCCCTGTTGCAGCAGTGACACTTTTAGGTGCTGTGAGCGTAAATGCAGGGTCATCAATAGCAATATCCGGCATAAGCACTGCACCTTTAAGAAGCATTTTAATATCCTTTTCAGTGTTAGTAATTATTGTAAACTGTGTTGCTTCAGAACCTGTACCTGATGTAGTAGGAATAGCAACCATAGGCGGAGTAGGAACTGTAATTACTTTTCCAAGATAATCATCAATAGAACCGCCGCTTGTTGATACAGCGGCAATAGCCTTCATTGAATCAATCGGTGAACCGCCGCCTACCGCAATAAGAAAATCACAGCCTTGGTCATTATAAACATCAAGTCCGGCTTCAATCATTTTATCAGTAGGTTCACCTGTAATATTTGAATAAATTGCATAGTGAATTCCTTTTTCATCAAGTATATCGGTAACCATTTTAGCAGTACCGAGCTTCATCATCATAGGGTCGGTAACAACAAGTGCTTTTTTACCGAGAGAGGCAATTACATCGCTTGCATTTGCAAGTGCATTTTCGCCATAAAACACCCGGCCCGGCATAATAAATTGATTTCCCATAAAAAAATACCCCTTATTTAAAATAAATTACACATAGTATTTTATCACGCTTAAATAATAATTTCAATAGAAATCGACAATTTAACAAATTCTGCCACCGGGCATAGAATGATCATAGCAAAAAGTACACGAAAGGTGTGAAAATATATGCTTCTATCGCAAATGAAAGAAAATGAAATATGCAAAATTGTAACTATAAGTGAAAACTGCTCATTAAAACACAGATTAAGCGAACTCGGAATATCAAAAGGGCAAAAGATTGAATGTAAAAACATTGGAATAAGCCGTTCCCCCATTGCATACCAAATATGTTCAAGCAAGCTTGCCATAAGAAAAAAAGACGCCCAAAAAATTGAGGTGGCACAAATATGAAAGAGAAAAAAGTATTGCTGATGGGTAATCCCAATGTAGGAAAAAGCACAGTATTTAACGAATTAACAGGAATGCACCAGCACACAGGTAACTGGACAGGTAAAACAGTAGACTCGGCAGACGGTAATTTCTATTATAAATACAACAATTACAGGTTAATAGATTTGCCGGGTACATACAGCTTAATACCGTCGAGCGAAGAAGAACGAGTTGCAGGCGAATATCTGCTTAAAGAAAAGTACGACTGTGTTGTAATTGTAATCGACTCCACATTACTGCAACGAAACTTAATGCTGTTTTATCAAATATTAGAAATAACAAACAAAGTAGTAGTAATGCTCAATTTATGCGATGAAGCGAAAAAAAGAAACATAGAAATAGATAAAAATATTTTAAGCAATTTGCTTGGTGTACCTGTAATTAAAGCAACTGCAAGAAGCGGAAAAGGTATAAACGAACTGCTGGAACAAATACATTTAATATCCACCAACAGCGAAGATTACTACTCAAAAAAAGAATATGATTTAAACAAAATAGATATTGAAAACCTTGCGTACAAAGCCGAATTTGTAACAAATAAAGCAGTAACGCAAGCTCCGTCTAAAAAAGAAAAGCGAGATGAATTTATAGATAAAATAATACTCGGAAAATATACATCCATACCTATAATGCTGATAATGTTCGGCATAATATTATGGATAACTATAAAAGGCTCAAATTACCCGAGTGAAATACTTTCATCTGCATTTTTTAACTTTGAAGAATTTTTGTCAGACAAAATGAGAGAGTTCGGCATTTCACCGATAATAATCAGCCTGCTTATTGACGGAATGCTCAAAGTATTATTATGGGTTGTGGCGGTTATGCTTCCGCCTATGGCGATATTTTTTCCGCTGTTTGCAATATTGGAAGATTGGGGAATACTGCCGAGATTTGCATTTAACCTTGACAGACCTTTTGAAAAATGCAATGCGTGCGGCAAGCAGGCTTTAACCACCTGTATGGGACTTGGGTGCAATGCAGTCGGCGTTACCGGAGCAAGAATAATTGATTCACCGCGTGAGCGTTCAATTGCAATCATTACCAATTCCCTAACCCCTTGCAACGGCAGATTTCCTTTTTTAATAGCAATAATATCTATATTTCTTGCTAAAAATTCATTTTATGCAAGTTTAGTGCTTTTACTCTTTCTTGTGATTTCGGTATTCGGCACAATGATATGCTCTAAAATTCTCAGCCTGACTGTATTAAAAGGAAAAAGCAGTTCGCTTGTTTTTGAACTGCCTAAATATCGGGTGCCTGATTTTAAAAATGTAATTTTAACAACTGTAAGAGAAAAAATATTGTTAGTCCTTTTCAGAGCAGTAGTTGTTGCACTGCCCGCCGGTTTAATGATATGGGCGCTTGCGAATATACAAATTGACAGTTCTTCCCTGCTGATTATTATAAGTAATAAGCTCGAACCTATCGGTAATTTAATCGGTCTTGACGGTGTAATGCTGATGGCATTTATAATCGGGCTTCCGGCAAATGAAATTGTACTGCCGATAGCATTGATGGCATATTTATCAACATCGGTAATAAGCGACTATTCATCAATTGAAAGCTTAAAAGAAATATTGATTACTAACGGATGGACTGTGAAAACAGCAATATGTGCCTGCATTTTCAGTATGTTTCATTTTCCGTGTGCAACAACACTTTTCACCATAATCAAAGAAACAAGAAGCATAAAATACACGCTACTTTCAATAATCACACCGCTTTTGGCCGGCTCAATTTTATGCATTGTTATAAACTTAATATTTTAAAAAAAGCACCTAAGGGAAATTTATAACCTTTAGGTGCTTTCTTTAATTCTTATTAAATTTAACAGACTTTTTATAAACAAATATTGATATAATTGCAGTTAATAATTCAGCAACCCAAAATGCGTGCCAAACGCCGATTGCACCGAAAAATTTGCTTAAAACAAATGCTGACGGAATAATTATAACTATATATCTGCAAAGCGAAATCACGAGTGACGGAAAGCCCTTACTAAGTCCTTCAAGAGCACCGCAAGAGGTTACAGACACAGCAGAAAATACAAAACCTGCACTTATAATTCTTAAAGCAGTTGCACCAAGCTTTACAGTTTCGCTGTTAGATGTGAACATTGAAATTATATTTGACGGAACAGTTAAGCAAATAACCATACCTACTGCCATAATAATCGCAATCATAATAAGTACATAGTTATAAATTTTGCGTACTCTTTTATATTCACCTGCACCGTAATTATAAGCAATAATAGGCCTCATTCCCTGAATTATACCGTTGGCGGTTAAATAAAGAAATGTTTGAAGTTTATAATATACACCGAGTACCAATACATATACCTGCGAAAAAGTTGCCAATATGGCATTTAACGAAGAAATAAGTATTGACGGAAGTGCCAAATTTAAAATCGCAGGAATACCGATAGAATAAAGCTTTTTAACAATATATGATGTTAACTTAAAGTATTTTTTATTCACTCTTACACTGCCCGGTTTAGCAAAATAGTAAATTATATATATCAAAAAAGTAACACATTGTCCAAGTGCAGTTGCCAAAGCCGCACCTCTAATTCCCATTTTCGGAAAAAATGCAAGTCCAAAAATCATAACCGGGTCAAGGATAATATTTGTGATGCACCCTACCATTAACCCTATCATTGTAATTTTCATATTTCCCTCTGCCTGAAAAAGCTTTTCAAAAAAGAGATTAAGGCTGTTAATCACTGTAAAAAGAAAAACAATATTACAATACTGAACACCAAGGGAAATAACATTTTCGTCTTTTGTAAATGCTAAAAGAAAAGGTTTCATAACAAAAATGCAGGTGGCAGTTAATACAACACCGTGAATAATCGAAAGAAGAAAACCTTGAGTTGCTGCACTATCAGCTTTATTTTTATCCCCTGCGCCAAGATAAAAAGCAATTACAGCATTTATACCTACACCGAAGCCGATAGCAACAGCGTTAATAAAATTTTGAACAGGAAATACAAGCGAAAGCGAAGTCATTGCGTCTTCACTGATTTTCGCTACAAAATAGCTGTCTACAATATTATAAAGCGAATTAACACACATTGAAATTATCATAGGCAGTGCCATAGATATAATAAGAGGAAAAACAGGCTTTTCCTTCATAAAAGTATCTTTTTTCATAAATCCTCCTTTATTTAGGCATAAAATAAGCCACACAGTCAAAAAAGACTGCATGGCGAAAAGATGACATAAGTCAGGAAAAATCCACACTTGTTTTCGTTAAGATATTATATCATACCAATTATTAAAGTCAATAGGATTAACTATTTTCTTTTTTCTCCATCTGCTTATGAGGCAACCACTTGCCGAATTTTGTATACAAAATCATTAAAATTGCGCCAACAAGCCAAGAAATAGGATAAAGAATAAATACTCCGTCAATTGATGAATAAAACGGCAATGCAATTTTAATCCATAATATACGGAAAATACACATTGAAAAAAGAAGAATAATCATCGGTGGAATTCCCTTGCCTGCACCCCTTACGGTTCCTGCAAGAACATTAAGTATACCCAAAAGGAAATAATACGGGCAAAAATATTTCATGGCTAATTGACCATACATAATAACTTGAGCGCTGTGAGTAAACAAGCCTAAAACTTGATGTGAAAAAATAAGTAAAACCGCACCTATAAATATTGTGTAAACAAGTACCATTATTAGTGATGAATACATACCTTTTTTAACCCTATCAAGTCTGTTTGCGCCAACATTTTGCCCTGTGAATGTGGTAACAGCCATACTGATACTTAAAACAGGCAGAATGTTAAATCCGTCAATTTTAAGATAAGCCGCATACCCTGCCATTGCAGTTGCACCGTAAGCGTTAACGCTTGATTGTACAAGCACATTGGAAAAAGAAATAACCATATTTTGAATAGCAGTCGGCAATCCGATTTTTATAATTTTTACAGCTGTTTCTTTATTGATTTTTAAATCTTTTATGTAAAGTTTATAATCTGATTTTACTTTCAGCAAATAGCCTATTGCCAATATACAGGAAATTGCCTGGCTTATATCGGTTGCTATTGCAGCACCCATTACACCAAGTTTAAATATTTTAATAAATAATAAATCAAGTATAATATTTGTAAATGAGGCTATTGCAAGATAAACCAGCGGTTTTTTTGAATTTCCGGCTGCGTTTAATATTCCGGTAGCCATATTATATATAACATTGAATATTAAACCACCGCAGTAAATTTGAAGATAAAGGATAGATGATTTTAATACCACTTTAGGTGTTTTCATCATAATAAGCAAAGACGGTGAAGCAAAAATTCCGAGTAAAGACAAAATCAATCCGAGTATTATTGAAATACAAATTGAAGTATGAACAGAAATTTTGATTTTATCTTTTTTATCAGCACCTATGTATTGCGAAACAACTACGCCTGCGCCTACGGAAGCACCCTGTGCAAAAGCAATAATTAAATTTATCAGCGCAGTGCCGGAGCCGACGGCAGCCAACCCGTTACTTCCCACAAAATTGCCTACTATAATTGAATCGGCGGTATTATACATCTGCTGAAGCAAATTGCCGATAATAAGCGGAATTGAAAAAGTAATAAGAAGCTTCCAAATATTGCCTTGCGTCATCAACAAAGTATTTTTATTATTTTTCGCTAAACTTTTTTGCAAAAAAATCGCTTGCCTTTCAAATATATTTCAAAACCAACTGTATTATAGTCACAGAATATTATTATGTCAATACTTTATAAAATAAAATAAAATAGTGAAAAACACCGTCGTTTTTCACTATTTTATTTTAAGAGTTTTTAAATATTTTTTATCATCATTGCATATTCTGTATGACTCACATATTTTTTGAATTGTTTTATTATGAACCCAGGCAGGCAACACCTTATTTTCCAAAACAGGATTAACTTTATCTTTAAAATTTACATAAGCGGTAGCAAGCGCCCAAGCCACTGCCATATTGATATAATATTCATCACGATTAAGTGATAAAAGAGTACTTAATACCTCTGCGATAAATTCATTTTTCAGGAAATAATCAAGCATCATAACACACATAAATCTAACTTCGTATTCGCTGCCGTCTTTATACTTCAAAATATAATTAAATACTTCGTTTAGATTTTTTAATGTGAATTTATAAGTTGCACAGCAACAATCACATATTGCCCAATTATCAATTAAAGGTACAAAATCATCAAGAAGCGCAAATCGCTCATCAAGTGAAAGCTTCTTATTATATTCAATAACCATACCATTTATCATTTTTTCTTCATAATAAAAAGTATTTATTTCCAAATCATCAAGTGCAGCTTTTTTAGCTATTTTCCTGATAACAGGAAGCCTAACACCAATAATCTCGCCCCTATCAATACCGGGAATAAGTTTTGAATGAAAATCGCCGTATTTAACATCTTGATTTTCAAACAGCATTTCTCTGACAGTCATAATATCACCGAAAATATTATAACTTAACCCAAATATTCTTTCAAGTCGGAAATTTTATTCAAATCAATTTTAATTTGATTTTCTTTAACTTCACATTTCAAATCAATTTCATTTATAAGTTTAGGATTTCTTACTTCAATCAAATCATTTGATATTCTGATAATATTTTGCACACCTCCGAGAGAAGACACCGTTTTTCTAAGCCTTTTCGGAATATAAATATTAAAACACGAACTTACACCGTATTTTTCATAAAAATACTTTGAAACAAAATAACCGATTGCAACAAAAACTATCGAACCTGTAATTAAATAAACATATTTATCACTGTTTAAAAGTACCTCAAATATTCCGCCGCCGTATATAAACCCGGAAGATATTTGAATTATTGCCGCTGAAAAATAACAAAGCGACGCCATAACGCAAATGCTAAAAAACATATATGGGCTTTCAATAAATACATAAAAAAGAAAATAATTTACATTGCCGCAAAGAAACATTGAAGCAAACACTATAATAAAAACAAACTTTTCAAAACCTTTAAGTTTGGTATTTAAAAATGAAAAAGCACCTAACAAAAGAAAAATCAAATAAGAATGGCCTGATAAATACATATTAACACTATTTGATGAAACATCATTTTTAAACAAATTTATCGCACCGCTGATAACATTAGTCCCAATCACCGTGCTTGAACCGAAGCTTTTGTAATAAAACATATCACTAAAACTTGATACATCAAATGCCGAAAGAACGGTGTTTATCAGTCCGAAAAGTGCCGAGGATAAATTACCTTTATTTGATACAAATGTCGAAATTACCATAATTAAATTTTTATAATAATCATAAAGGTAAGTAAAAAGCACAGCAAATATGACTGAACATAAAAGAATCAACAAAGAACCTGTTATTAAATTCAAATTTTTAAAGCAATAATATGCAAGAAGTGAAATCAGCAATGAAAAAACAAAACTTTGTGACTGCGTAAAAACAGAATAAAACAAAAATGTGCAAAAAAGGACAAAAAAAGCTTTATAAGTTTTTCTGCCGTCACTTAAATAAAATGTAATAAAAAATGAAAAGCACAGCGGAATAAAGCTAATAAGAGTATTTGAAATATTATCAAAAAAAGAAGCATTATTAAATTTTTCTCCAATGTATACTAAACCTTGAGAAATCAAAGCTATTACCGATGATAACGCAAGCGCAACTAACATTGTATTTTTAAACTTATTCAAATATTTATAACTGTTCATACAGTTATTATTACCAATATGTGTAAAAATAAACAACTCCGTTCAAAAGAGCGGAGTTTAGGATGTAGAAAATATCAAATTATAAATTTCTACACCCTGACAGACTTCGAGAAAGTGAGATTAAATTTTGTATTTTGTGAGCGGGAGCTGTACGATGGTACTGCCCCCGAACAAAAGACAAAAAGCGCCAAAAAT